>NZ_CP019893.1:655091-1310182 GCF_002156705.1 Natrarchaeobaculum aegyptiacum | reverse complement strand
TCGAGCGTCGGCATCGTCTTTACCTTCCTCATCTTCGGCTTCTTCCTCCCCGCGGCGAAACTCGAGGTCGACGAGTTTCGCGAACGCTACGGCGTCCCCGAGTTCAACTCGACGCCGATCGCCTCCGAGGATTCCTCGCTCGGTCGCGCCCTCTCGATCTCGGCCATCGTCGGCCAGCGCGCGCCGGTCGTCTTCGTCGTCGCCCTCCTCCTCGTCGGCGGCGGGATGGGGCTCTACGGCGCCGGCGTCGACACCAGCTTCGATCAGGAGGACTTCCTCCCACCCGAAGAGGAAGCCTGGTACGTCGAGCACATCCCCGAGCCGTTCGCCCCCGGCGAGTACACCGTCACCTCGACGATCAACACGCTCGAGGACAATTTCGAGGCGAATCAAGACGAGTCGATCACGATATACGTCGAAGGGCCGTTCGAGGAGGATCACGCGCTCGAGGCGCTCGTGGCGCCAGACGAGGAGCCCACCGATAGCCTCGCGGTCGGGCCGGGCGGGACGGCCGACGCCCAGAGTATCGTGACGGTGATCCAGTCCTATGCGGCCGAAGATCCGGAGTTCGGCGAACTCGTCGATCGCAACGACCGTAGCGGCAGCGGGATCCCCGACCGGAACCTCGATCGGATCTACGACGAACTGTTCGCCTCGCCAGCGGGGCCACAGGCAGAACAGTACCTCTCGGAGGATCGCCGCAGCGTGCAGGTCGAGTACTCGATCGACGCCAGCGCGACGCAGGAGGAAGTCGCAGCCGATGGCGCGGAGTTCGCAGAGGAGTTCCGCTACACGGCGACGGCGACTGGGATGGTCGTGATCTTCGATGCAGTTTCGGACATCATCTTCGAGTCGGCGATCCAGGGCCTCGTCCTCGCGATCGTCCTCTCGGCGGTGTTCCTCGTCATCTCGTATGCCATCCTCGACGGCAAGCCCCTGCTCGGCGTGGTGAACGTCTTCCCGATTGCCATCGCCGTCGCGTTCCTGCTGGGGACGATGCGCGCACTGGGGATGCCGCTGAACGCGATGACGGCGACGATCCTCTCGATCTCCATCGGGGTCGGAATCGCCTATTCCGTCCACGCGACGGCCCGATTCCTGGACGAGTACGGCGAAGATGCAGACGTCTTCACCGCGCTCACCACGACGCTGTCGGGGACCGGCGGCGCGCTCGCGGGCAGCATGCTGACGACCTCGCTCGGAACCGGCGCGCTCGCGTTCGCGATTACGCCCGTCCTCGGGGACTTCGGGCTCCTGATCGCGCTCAGCGTGTTCTACTCGTTCGTCGGGGCCGTCGTCGCGCTCCCGCCAGCGCTGTTCCTCTGGGCACGCTACGATCAGGCTGACGGTGGCCTCCGGGAGTTCGTCTCGAGCGCCCGGCAGTGAGCTTTCAGGGTCTCGATTTCTGTGGCCCCTTCCCTGCGAGGCAGTTTCCGTGATCGCGTTGCTGTGGGCTCCCGTGATGGGACATCGGTTCTGACAGGCCGAATTGGGCTCCGCGTCGGTTGGTTCCGTGCCAGTATGCGACGGACAAACGCAAGTACTAAGCCGTTGATGATCTTTCCCCGTGGTATGCAAGCGGAGCCGCAGGCGTTCGATCGGGTGCTCTCCTCGATGTGCACGGAGCCACACCCGGTCGCTCGCGAGGCGGCCGAACGGTTTCTCGCGACCAATCCCGGTGACCCCGGAACCTACCCGACTATTTCGGCACTCGAGGACGACGCCATCGCTATCCTCGGCGAGATCGCCGGTCTCGAAGAGCCTGCGGGCTACCTCGCAAGCGGCGGGACCGAAGCCAACATCCAGGCGATGCGGATCGCCCGCGAACGCGCCGATACCGACCGGCCGAACGTCGTGATGCCCGAGTCGGGCCACTTCAGCTTCCGCAAAGCGGCCGACCTCCTCGAGATCGAGTTGCGGATCGTGCCGACTGACGAGGACCACCGGGCCGACCTCGAGGCCGTCCGGGCCTGCGTCGACGACGACACCGCCGCCGTCGTTGGCGTCGCCGGCACGACCGAGTACGGCCGGGTCGATCCCATCCCCGAACTCGCCGAAATTGCCCACGAGGTGGGCGCGACCTGCCACGTCGACGCCGCCTGGGGTGGGTTCGTCCTCCCCTTTACGGACTACGAGTGGAACTTCGCCCACGCGCCGATCGACACGATGGCGATCGACCCCCACAAGATGGGACAGGCCGCCGTCCCCGCCGGCGGGTTGCTCGTCCGCTCGAGTGACCTGCTGGACGAACTCGCCGTGGACACGCCCTATCTCGAGTCGACCTCGCAGGCGACCCTGACCGGCACCCGGTCGGGTGCGGGCGTCGCCAGCGCCGTCGCCGCGATGGAGGAGCTGTGGCCGGGCGGCTACCGAACCCAGTACGTTCGCTCCCAGAACAACGCCGAGTGGCTCGCAGACGCCCTCGAGAAGCGCGGCTACGAGGTCGTCGATCCCACGCTGCCGCTCGTCGCCGCGGACGTCCCCCGGTCGACGTTCGACGCGCTCCGTGGGCGTGGCTGGCGCATCTCCCGGACCGCCACCGGCGAACTCCGGGTCGTCTGCATGCCCCACGTCACCCGGAAGATGCTCGCTGCCTTCGTCGCCGATCTGGACCGACTCGAGGTGCGCGCCAGCGTGCCGGTCGTCGCCGACGACTGAGCGATCACCGGACCCTGCGACCCGTCGTGGTTTTCTTCCCTCGCTGGTTCGAGAACCGAACCAGTCGACCTATTGCCCGAACGGCGGTGTCCTCGCACATGGAACCGAACGTCTGTTCGATCGACCGCCTGGTTCGAGTCGCACTCGGCGTCGTCCTCGTCGTCGTTGGCCTCGTAGCGTTTCTCGAGGTGATTGCCGTCGGAACGACCGCTGCCGTCGGTGCGCTACTCGTCGGGCTCGTATTACTGGGAACCGGAACGATGCGACTGTGTCCGCTGTACTCGCTGCTGGGAGTCGACACCTGCGGCGGCCAGTAGTCGCCCTGACGCGGAACCGACACACGTTTTCCCACACGCCGAGTTCCTGCAGTCGATGGACCGGATCGACACGGTTGCGATCGTCGGCATCTCGCTGCTCGCCCTCTCGACGACGGCACTCGAGCCGCTGCTCGTGACCGCAGCGTTCGGTGGGTTCTTGCTGTCGCTGTCTGTCTGGCGGCTCTACGGTGGGCGGCCGTGGGAAGCGCTTGGCTGGCTCGCCTGGGTGGTCGCCGCCGTCGCCGTTATCCTCGACCTCGGTGGGATGGCGACGCTTGTCGCCGTCGTCGTCTTCGGCGGCCTCGGCGTGATAGCCCTCCTCGGCGGTCGATTCGGCATTCTGGTGGACGTCTGGAGCGTCGACTAGTCGATTCGGGAGGTGGATGGGTTCTGCGTCGCCGTCTCGATACACCTCGGCCAGGAATCGCTCGAGAATACTTCCCAAAATTCCCCCACAATTACCAGAAAGTAAGGCGCTCACCATGCTTCCGGCGTTGTTCAAACGTGACAAGAAGCCTGCAACGGCGGTTGTAGCCGGGTGTCGAATCGGTAGGAGTGGGACACTCCGAACTGCCCGTAAAGGGAAATCGCCTGCGGAGTCTGGAACCACTGTGGGATCTGTTCCTGCAAGTTCCGACACAGAAACAGGAAGCCCCATCCTCGACAAGCGAGGGCTGGGTAAGCCCGAGCGCGGTAGGGTTGGGTAGTTCACATAATATACCCGATTCCGACAGAACCTCGATAGGGGTGAGAGGCGACTACAGTAGCCACTGCACGTCAGTGCACACCTGATCGCCAGACGGATCGGCGATCAGTGTGTGAATCGTTGCAGTTGTTACGATAGCCGAGGTGGTTCAGAGATCCCCGACCCACTCCGCGAACGGTCCGGTGAGGAAGTCGACGTATTCCAGAATCCCGAGTACGAGCGCGACGATCAGAACGAGGATCACGGGAATCCTGACGGCCCAGATCCAGGCGGTGCCGAGGCTGCCGAGGTCGCCGATCCCGAGTGAGAGTTCCTCGACGGCGATCTGCGACCGGGCCCAGCCGACGAGGATCATCAGCATGAGGCCGCCGAAGACGAGCAGTATCTGGTCGGCGAACAGATCGAAGAGGTCGAGCAACACGAGGTCGGTCGCCGAGGGAATCCCGAGTATGAACATTCCGCCACCGATCACGAACGCGGCGTTCCGGCGCTGGATGCCGCGTTCGTCGATGGCGTAGGAGACGACGACCTCCATCAGGGAGATGGCACTCGAGAGGGCGGCGATGGCGACGGTGGCGAAGAAGACGAAGCCGACGAGCCAGCCGAGCGTGAGGTCGCCGAAGGCGGCCGCCAGCGAGACGAAGATGGCACCGGCACCGGGATCTGCGGGATCGACGCCGGCGGTGAAGAGGATGGGGAAGACGATGAGGCCGGTGACGAAGGCGATCAGGGTGTCGAAGCCGATGACGATCGCGCCGTCTTCGGCGAGGTTCCGATCTTCGCCGAGATAGGAGGCGTAGGTGATCATCACGCCCATCCCCAGCGAGAGCGTGAAGAAGGCCTGCCCTGCCGCCGAGGGGAGGATGCTCGTCCACTCGGTGGCGATGACGCCCCACTCGGGCGAGAGGTAGTAGGTGTAGGCCTCACTCGCACCCTCGAGCGTGAAGGCGTAGACCGCCAGACCGACGGTGATGACGATGATCGCGGGGACCATCACCTTCACCGCGAGTTCGATTCCGCGCTGGATGCCGTAGGCGACGATGGCGATAACGATGGCCATGAAAACGGCGTGCAAGAGGATGGCGTCGAGCCCGCTCGCGAGGTCGACGAACTGGGCTTCTGCCTCGCCGGCGTCGGCGAGGTAGCCGTCCTGGAGCCCCAGTATGGCGTAGCGGATCGTCCATCCGGCGACGACGCTGTAGTACGAGAGGATCACGAAACCGGTGGCGATGAAGACCCAGCCGACGTATTTCCAGGCACCGCCGCCGACCGCTTTCAGCGCGCCGACGGGATTCCGTTCGGTGTACCGGCCGACGACGAACTCGACGAGCATCGCGGGGAAGCCGATCAGGGCGATGAACAGCAGGTAGATCAACAGGAACGCCGCGCCGCCTTCCTGCCCGACCTGGAACGGGAACCGCCAGATGTTCCCGAGACCGACCGCGCTCCCGACGGCCGCGAAGATGAATCCGAGGCGCGTCGCCCACGTCTCACGAGGCGAATCAGCGAGGCCCATCATCCGACCCCTCGAGACCAGGTGGAAAAATGTCACACGACCGTCTCCGGCGACAATCTGCGTTTGCGCCCAGTAGCGTTCGCTTACTTGACGGCGGAGCGTCGGAGACTCGAGAGGACACAGTGGGCCGCGAGCGGTGACGACGGCTCGAGTGTCGAGTGCGATCGTCGAGTGTCGAGCCAGCGGCCCGTCGCGGTGGGTCGACGCCGCCTGCAACGAAAACCGGCGGGTTTTACGCCCGGCAGCGACAGTGTGGGAGTATGAGCACAGACGACTTCCCGACGGACCGCCCCGCGGTGGTGACCTGCGGGTTGCCCTACGCCAACGGCGACCTGCACATCGGGCACCTCCGTGGCTACATCGGCGCGGACGCGTTCACGCGCGCACTGCGCACGCTCGGCCAGCAGGTCGCCTACGTCAGCGGCTCCGACATGCACGGCACGCCCGTCGCCGTCAACGCCGAGGAGGAGGGCGTCGACCCGGAGGAGTTCGCCCTCGAGTGGCACGAGCAGTACGAGGAGACGTTCCCGCAGTTCAACGTCGACTTCGACAACTACGGCCACACCCACGACGAGACGAACACCGCGATCACCCAGGAGATCGTCCGCACGCTGGACGAGGAGGGCTACGTCTACGAGAAGGAGATCCAGGTCGCCTACGACCCCGACGCCGACCAGTACCTCCCCGACCGCTACGTCGTCGGCACCTGCCCCTACTGCGGCGAGGCTGCCCGCGGCGACGAGTGTGACGAGGGCTGTCAGCGCCACCTCGAGCCGGGTGAGGTCGAAGATCCCACGAGCACGATCACGGGCAACCCCGCCGAGTACCGCGAGCGCGCCCACAAGTTCTTCGAGGTCTCGGCGTTCGAGGAGTATCTCACCGACTTTCTCGACGGCCTCGAGGGAACCTCGAACGCGCGCAACCAGCCCCGCCAGTGGATCGAGGACGGCCTCCAGGACTGGTGTATTACCCGCGATATGGACTGGGGGATCGATTATCCCGGGGAGAGCGTTGCTCCGGAGGAGCAACGAGACGAAGGCGGTGAAACCGCCGGAGTGGGGGAGGATCTCGTGCTCTACGTCTGGGTCGACGCACCCATCGAGTACATCTCCTCGACGAAGCAGTACAGCGAACGCGTCGGCATCGAGGAGTACGACTGGCAGGGAGTCTGGCGCGAGGACGGCGACATCGTCCACGTCATCGGCCGCGACATCATCCAGCACCACACTATCTTCTGGCCCGCGATGCTCGAGGCCGCCGACTACAACGCGCCGCGCGCCGTCGCCGCGACGGGCTTCATCACGATCAATGGCAAGGGGCTCTCGACCAGCCGAAACCGGGCGATCTGGGCCAGAGAGTACCTCGAGGAGGGCTTCCATCCCGACCTGCTGCGGTACTATCTGACCACCACGGGCGGTCTCCAGCAGGACGTGGACTTCTCCTGGGACGCCTTCCAGGAGAAGGTCAACGGCGAACTCGTCGGCACCGTCGGCAACTTCTGGTACCGCTCGCTGCTCTTCGCCTACCGGAACTACGAGGGAACGCCCGACGCAGCCGTCTCCGCGGAAGTCGAGAGCCGGATCAACGGCGCGATCGAAGAGGTTCGCGAGGCCGTCAACGACTACGACCTCCGCGGGATCGGTCAGGCGGCGACCCAGCTCGCACAGTTTGGCAACGAGTACATCCAGCGCAACGAACCCTGGAAGCTCACCGACGACGAGCCCGAACGCGCCGCGCAGGTCATCCGCGACTGCGTCCAGATCGCCAAGGCCGTCGCCGTCCTCCTCGAGCCGATCACGCCCGACAAGGCCCAGAACCTGTGGGAACAGCTCGGCGAGGACGACCAGATCGCCGACGCCTACCTCGAGGACGCTCTCGAGGCGCCACCACGGAACTTCGACGAACCCGGTGAACTCTTCGAGAAGATCGAAGACGACCGTGTCGACGAACTCAACGCGAAACTCCAAGAGCGCGTCGCCGCGGCTGCGGACGGTGACGACGATGAAACCGAAAGCGACGACACCGCCGCGGACGAAGCCGACGACATGACAGACGCAGCCGACCTCGAGCCGCTCGCAGAGGACCGTATCAGCTTCGAGGACTTTCAGGACCTGGACATCCGGGTCGGTCGAATCGAGACCGCAGAGGGCATCGACGGCGCAGACGACCTCGCTCGCCTCGAGGTCGACATCGGCTTCGAGACCCGCCAGGTCGTCGCCGGAATCAAGCAACTGCACGACCTCGGCGAACTGCCGGGCGAAAAGTGCGTCCTGCTCGCGAACATGGAACCCGCCGAACTGTTCGGCGTCGAGTCCAACGGCATGATTCTGGCTGCAGGCGAGGAGGCCGACCTGCTGACGACCCACGGTGACGCCGACGTCGGCGAGAAAGTCAGGTAGCGTCGTCCCGTCATTTCTCCCGTTCGGTCTTCCGTTTCACTCGTTATCGGCTCTCTTTTACGATTCTCGCCCCTCACGCTTCGTTCGCCACCATCGAGCCTATGGATAAAACCACTGGGAAATGCATAATATAATTTCGAGTACAGAATGCGTTAAGTCGAAGTGTTATAGTTACTACCAATCGAGGTTACAACCAGTGCCGATGACCGCCCCATACGAGCGGCTGTGTGATCGCCCCCGGACCGACATCGATCGCGCACAGCTGTCCCCCGACGAACGCGCCGCCCTCCGCGTCCTGCGCGTGAACCGCTCGAGCGACGTCCCGCCCGAGTACCGCGGCCAGTTCACCTCCATCTACTACCTCGCAGGTGACGAACGCGCCGCTGCACGCCGGTTCGTCGCCGAGAACCGCGAGCAACTCGAGGCAATCGACGTCTCGAACCCCGACGTGGTCCAGTCGTCGGTTCCGCGCGAGGTGTACGACTGGATCCTCCACTTTCTGGGCGAACGCCGTCTGCGAAAGTACCAGTCGGTCGTCTACGAGCGCCGTCCCGGCGGCACCGAGTGGGTCGTCGACCGATTCCAGTTCGAGGACCGCCCACGTCGCCGATACACCACCAGCAACGGCCGGTCCGTCCGGATCGACCCCGGCGTCGCGCTCGACGACCTCTACGCCCACCTCGATGACCCGATCTGTGAATCCGACCTCCGGGACCACGACGCCGTCGACGGTGCCGTCCAGTACGCCCTCGGCTACTTCTGCGAAGCCGGCGTCTTCGACTGTGCCCCTCTCGAGGTCGACGGTGAGTTCGCCGTTCGAAAAACCGCCACCGACCGACCGTAGCTGCCTCCACTGTCGGCACTGGAGACGCCGATTTCGTCCAGAAACGCCGTCACAGGAGGAACGAACTCTTCCCGGAGGCCCTGCCGTGACGGCGTGATGGTCGCCCAACCCCGTTTTGCTGAGCGAGTGGGTACACCACGTGCACCCACGCTCGCACCTGGATATGCAATTCAAATTAGTCTTGTGGTGTCTACCGTCTCTTCTCCGAGGCGAGTCTCTACACTGCCCGTGGACGCCGTTTTCTCATTTCGACTCGCCTTCCAATCTCGCCCTTAAATACATTCTCCGAACAGAACATAGATTTTATAGTAAATATGTAATAACAGAAGACTTATTGCGGGCGGTGAAAGACCACTCGAGTACCCCTTCCCGGGTGGCCCTGTCGGCGCGTGACGTGCCGTTGGACGAGTGCCGACGACCGCCTCCACAGATGGATCGCCCGCTAATCACCAACCCCAACCCCAAATTCAACGACAACATGAGCGAAACGTCATATCGCGAACAGGGACGTGCCGTGTTCCTGGCCGCGATGATGGTCCTCTCTGTCGTCGCGATGTCCGCAGCGTTCGCGGGCGCGACGGCAGCCCAGGAGGACGTAGACGTCGACGTCGAAATCATCGACGTCGACCCAGCAGAACCGAGCGCCGGTGACGAACTCGATGTCACCGTCGCCTTCGAAAACAACGAAGACGACAACGTAACCGGTGACGTCGAGATCATCGTCGACGACGAGACCATCTTCCTCGACGAGGACCGAACGTTCGGCGAGGACTTCGCCGGCGACATCGAGGAAACCTACGACGTCTCCGACGACGACGCCGGTGAGGACCTCGAAATCGAGGCCTCGTTCCTCGGTGAGACCGACACCGAGACGGTCTCCGTCGAGGAACCCCCGGCCGAGGTCGCTGACGGAATCAACTACGACCACGTCGGCAGCGTCGTCTGGCAGGGACAGGACGTCGTCGCGTACGGCGAACTGATCGACGACAACCACGACGTCGGCGACGACGTCGAACTCCGCGAGGTCGACAGCTTTGGTGACGACGACAGTACCTTCCACGAGGAACTGTCCACGGCACTCGCTGAGGACGTCGGTGCTGACAGCCACGATGACATCAGCTCCGACGAAGTCGTCGTTCCGATCGACACCGACGACCTCGAGGACGAGTACTACTTCGTCGACAGCAGCGCGATGGGGCTCGGAAACGACTTCTCGAGCAGCGACGCCTTCGAAGTGAGCGTTCAGGACCTCGACGTCGACTTCGACGACACCACGGTCACCGACTCGGGGCCCGACGCTGACACCGAAGTCGAGTTCGACTCCCGTCGCGGAAGCTACCACGTGAACGCAAGCGCCGACGGCGACCTCGACGCCGAGGAGCTGTTTGCAATCTTCACGACTGACGAGGCAGACGCATCCGGCTTCGACGACTACGACACGATCGGCGACGCCATCGACGATGACGACGATATCGGTGACCGACAGGACTTCGCCGCAGCCGTCTACAACGAGGGCTACTACATCGGCGTCGACGAAGACCCAGACGACTACGACGGGTACACCTACGGTGACTTCGACGTCGCACTCTACCACGAGGACGCCGACGGTGACGACCTCGACGGCGACGAGAAGGTCGCACTCCTCATCGGCGGCGACGTCGAGGGTGACGTCACCTTCGACGGCATCGACGAGGACGAGTACACGTTCGACTTCAACGTCACTGACACCGAAGCTTCGGACTCCGTCGACGTCGAAGTCACCGAATCCGACGCGACGGCCGACTTCGACCAGAGCGTCTACAGCCAGACCGCTGGTGACATCATCCACGTCAACGTGGACCTCGAAGACACCGACGACGCCTACCTGCAGTTCGGTGACGAAGACAGCGGCTACGTCGACTTCATCTACATCGAAGACGACTCGGACAACGGCGAAGTCGATCTGACGCTCAACACCCGACTGATGGGGACTGGCCACGACCACGCCGTCTTCTCCGACGACGACGACGTCGTCAGTCTCGTCGACCATGCCGACGAGGACGCCCGCGACACCGACTCCGCCAACGTCGGCGGCGCGTTCTCCGGACTGGTCCTCTACGAGGACGAGGTCGACGACGACGAGACGATCAGCTTCAACGAGTACCTCGACGAACTCGACCTCGCCGACGACGAGGAAGGCGCGGCGTTCGACCAGCTCGTCCGCCCGCTGCAGGCGACCGACTACCCGCTTCGCAGCGCAGACGGCCACTTCGTCGCCGACGACGGCGAGGCCGACGTCGACAACGAACTCGACGCCGCGACCGTCGACCTGACGACCCCGAGCGTCGAAGAAATTTCGACCCTCGTCGCACCCGAAGACAGCGCCGACGAGCACGACCTCGCGGAACTGCTCGGCGACGACGACGAAGAAGCCACGATGACCGAGCGCACCGACATCGCCGAGGACGACCGTCTCATCGTCCGCGCAGAAGCCTCCGGGATCTTCGGTGCAATGATCGCACTCGAAGAAGACGAGTACGACCCACTCGAGGACGGCTTCGAACCGCAGACGGTCCACGAGCTGAACCAGCTCGACGGTGAGGGCGTCACCATCGAAATCGAAGGCGACGACCGCGTCGGCAACCAGGACCCGAACTACGTCGACTTCGAGAACGCTGACGATGACGACGTGATCGTCTTCGCCAACAACGAGGAAGGCGAACTCTACATCGTCGTCGACACGAGTTCCTCGAACGCGTTCGATCGCAGCTACGAAGACGGTGACGCCTTCGAAGCCGTGATCGAGTACGAGACCGACGAGGACGACCGGTTCTACTTCGCCGGCGACGGCTGGACCGGCGGTGCTGGTGACAGCGCCGGCGACGGTGACACCGACGAAGCGGCGTTCCCGTACTTCGCCGCAGACTCAACCGAATCCGTGAGCACCGAGTTCGAGATGGTCGACCGAGACGTCTGGTTCGACAACTTAGACGAGGACGACAACGTCCAGCTCGAGACCAGCGACTCGGCCGTCGTGACGGGTGAGACCAACGTCGCACCCGGCTCGGAAGCCGACATCCGCATCACCAACGCCGGTGACACGGACAGCTTCCTGCACACGGTCGACGCCGAGATCAACTCCGACGGCGACTTCGAGAGCGAAGAAGTCGACTTCAGCGAGCGCGACGAAGACGACGAAGCAGAACTCGACTTCCGTGTCTACGGTAGCTCCGTCGACGACGCCGACGGGATCTTCGTCGAAGAACTGGTCGACGATGGCGACGACGCGCCTGCTGATGACGGTGCCGACGACACTGCTGACGACGACGGTACCGATGACGACGCACCTGCTGACGACGGCGTCGACGAGCCGGCTGACGACGGCGTCGACGAGCCGACTGACGACGACGAGGACGGCGTCCCAGGCTTCGGCCTCGCCGTCGCTGTCGTCGCACTGCTTGCCGCCGCGATGCTGGCACTCCGCCGTCAGTAAGGAACCGTCTTCGCGAATCGATCACTGACCACCGGACCACCCGGTTTCACACCGCTTTTTTCGCGTCGATAGCAGTCCGTTAGCACCGCCGACCGGAACGCTGGCTCTCCCTCGACGACGTGGGCGTGAGCGTGCCAGATCGCCGGTGAAATTCCATCCACAGCGCAGCCGCGGCCGTGAACTCCTCGGCGCTCGCGTAGCCCCGTTTTAGGTACGGCTCCCCCTCGAGTGTGAGCACTTCGAGGAAGGTGCCGTAGCGCTCGAGCTGGCGTTCGATTCGGTTCACTTCCCGCCAGGCGCGGTCGTGGTACCCGTACTGGGCGAGCCCAATCGCGTACGCAAAGCTGTTCCACGGCCAGATGCACGCGTGATAATCGCGGTGGGCGAGAAAGACTGGGCGCACCGCCGTCGGAGCGAACGGCTTCGCGCGCAGTCGCGTCCCACACTCGGTCTCGAGCACCTGTATCGAGTCTGCGATTCGGTCGGCCCGTTCTTGGTCGACGAGTCCGAAGTACAGCGGGACGACGTTGGCATCACAGGCCAGTACCGGCGATCCCCGCCGCTCGGCGAAGTAATCGCCGGTCCAGAGCTGTGAGACGAGTCCACCGCGAATCGCGTCCGAGTGGCCGGTGTAGGTCGTCTCGATCCCGCGTCGCTCCAGTCGCTCGACGGCAGCCAGCAGCATCGCGGTGTTGTAGGCTTCCCGCGGCCCCGACGCCGAATCGAACCAGGAACTCCCTGCTCCCGACACGATGGCGTGTGCTCGTCGAAGAATCGCGCTCTATGGAGGGCGGCCATCGACCGGACGTCGGCAGCACGGGCTTCGAGTCTGCCCACCACCTCGAGGAGAATCACGAGCGCCGGAAACGTATCGACACCCTCGGCGGGCGTGGCGACGTTCCCGCCCGCGTGAAAGTCGGTATAGAAGGTGGTATCGATCGCGTCGAGCATCCGCTCGGTAACCGACCGGAGCGATTCCTCGAATCCCGCTGCTGTGACTCCTTCGGCCGCGAAACAGAGGTCTCGTGGCCAGACGCCCGGAAAGTGACTCCCGGCGCTGAACCCTCGTCTGGCACCATCACGCAGTATTTCCTCGGCGGCGCACTCGAGAGGTCCTCGATCCGTATATCCCCGGAGCCGTTTCTCGGCGTAGTGGCTGAGCCGCCGATACGCGACGGTCGGATAGTACGAGAGCGGGGGACGTTCCGCTGTGGGCGGCATTGAGCGCTCGAGCATTGTGCCCACACGTTTCAGCCCCTCGTGGGACCCACTCCCAGTTGCTATCTATCCACGCCGGACAGTTCGAGACCACTGACTGTCGTCAGGTCGTGACTGATCTCTCGAGGCGGCTTCTGACCGCCCAACGCGGGACCTGTGGTGACCTCCCGCTCGAGTCGCTTCCGGAAACAGGCCGCCGGCTCTCGAGGTGGATAACAGTTCCTCCCAGATGTGAGCCACGGTCCGAGCAAGCGTCTCCCCCGATTCAAACCTGGCGAGCAACGCTCGCGGGACCAGGGGCGACTCTCGCGCCTTCACATGGGCACTTCGGTGAAACGAATGTCGAACGGGACTCTCGAATCCACCTCACCTGCCGGGATAAAGGACGTCTCTCGACATTTCGGACGGCAGTACGGTTCACTGTTACGGTCACTCCTCGTATCGATTTTCGGCCCGGTCACGCCAGCTCGCCTGTTGTCTGCGTTCTGTGATGTGCTCTTTCCCGTCTGCGAGGTCTTCTCGGACGTCCCGCTCAAATCCGCTTACCTCGGTCAAAAAATCGCGCTTGAACGACTCGACGATTTCGTAGGTCCACATATTCTCGAGGATACCGGTCGGTAGCGCTTCGTCGCGCAGCAGGTCCGCTCGCTCCTCGTGTCCGGCTTTCCTGAGTATTTCCTCTGCGTCGTACAGATGATCCATTCCACGGCCGATAGCATGATGGAAGTCGAGGAGGCTTCCGTATCCCCGATAGAGGTGCTCGACACCGAGTTGTAGCTCGTGAAGTGCCTGCCGTTCTTCTTCCGTCAGATCGATATCGTCAGCGCGAGTCATACGGCCGCACTCCTGCGTTCGGCGGACAAAACAGCACTGCTTGCTACACGATGACGATCTCCACCGTGTATTCGCACCACGTCGAGACGTGTTCACGTCGTTGTGCGCTACTCGGTTCGAATCCGGACGAATCGTACAATATACCGCTCGCGCCTGGTTCGCGAGAAAATGCGCCTCCCGGATTTGAACCACGCGAAGACGGTCGCTCGCTTCGCTCGCGCTGCGACGTCTCTAGTTCAAATCCGTTCGACGTCAGTCCCTACACCCGTTCGCTACGCTCACGGGTTTGAAACATGCCGCCTCCCGGATTTGAACCGGGGACAGCTCGATCTTCAGTCGAGTGCTCTCCCAGTCTGAGCTAAGGCGGCGCATCTAACACTCCGTGCATGGTATAAAAAAGGATTTCGAATCGAGACGACTCGAGTTTCCGATACGATCGGACGACAGCATCCCACTGTGTCGCCTCGAGATGGCGGTTTCGTCGTCGCATCGAAATCGGTCGGGAGTACTCGTCGCCCGGGTGGATCCCGCCGTGCCTGCACCTGCGTGGTAACCCGAGGATACAGCCGCGCGATTCCACGCCGTCCCGCCGACTGTTGGATTTGTGGATATTCAAGACACCCTTTTGCGCGTCGGGAAGTTACTCCCTGTTATGGAGTCACTAGCCTCGAGAAGTGGCGGTCGGCAACTCTCGGCCGACACCATCCTCGAGCTGCTGGCCAACCGGCGCCGTCGGTACCTGCTGTACGCCCTCCGCGGACGAGAGGACCCGATCGAGCTGTCGACGCTGGCCGAGCAGATCGCAGGCTGGGAACACGACGTGCCACCAGACGAGGTGGCAAAAAACGAGTACAAGAGCGTCTACGTCTCTTCCGTCCAGTGTCACGTGCCAAAGCTGGCGGACGCCGGCGTCGTCGACCACGACGAGGACAACCACACCGTCGTCCTGGGCGATAACTTCGATCAACTCGAGCCGTACCTGCGAGTTGTCGTCCAGGACGAGCCAGAAAACTCGACGTTACACGCCGCTCTCGAAGACGACTCGAGCGACGGCTTCATCAGTCAGCTCAAGGAGAACGTGGCCCGACTCAAGCACTGATTAGCGTCGGTTTCTGGCCACTAGGACGCTGAAACTGAATCGAACGATCGATCCTCGTTCGAACCTGTAACTCACGTTCGTTCGTTCCGGAAATGGGCTCGGGCGGGTTCGAACCACGGTCGGAGAAAGCTCCTCCCTGATTCGAACCACCACTCGCAACAAATTTCTGCCGCTCACGAGTTGTTCGCGGCAGAAATATGGGCTCGGGCGGGTTCGAACCACCGACCTCGGCCTTGTAAAGGCCGCGTCATGACCAGCTAGACCACGAGCCCGTACCCGGACCAAGTCTCCCCGTGCGAATAACCTTTACTTTCTCGCGTTGCACCGGGGTGCATGGTCCTCGAGCGCGTCTGGAAGGGGCTCCTCCTCGTGGTCGCAGTTGCGATCCTCGTGGCGGCCGTCTTCCAGCTTGGAATTGTTTCGGCCCCGTGGAGTGACGACGCAGCCGACGTCCGCGTCCTCGGTGACGACGGCGACCTCAAAGCCGAAGTCGACGTCGAGGTCGCAGACACCCAGCAAGAACGGTACACGGGGCTGAGCGACCACGAGTCGCTCGAGCCCGGTGACGGGATGCTCTTCGTCCACGACGACGAAGACGAGCGGACGTACGTGATGCGCGAGATGGACTTCGACATCGACATCGTCTTCGTCGACGCCGATCGCGAGATCACGTCGATCCAGCACGCTCGCGCACCCGAACCCGGCGAGGACGGCGAGAACCTCCGGTACACTGGCGATGCCCAGTACGTGCTCGAGGTGCCACGGGGCTACGCGAACGAGACCGAGATGGCCGTCGGCGATACGCTCGAAATCGATTACGAGGAGTAACGAGCTGGTGAGCCAGCTCTGTATCGCTCGTCTCTCGAGGAGGACCGTCGGAACCGGCCCCACTCGAGTGATTGCTCTCGGCCCGTCTCGAGTCGATCGGTCGCGCCCCGGTCTGAGAACGGAATCTTCCCCCTCGAAAACCCTTATTGGTGGCGCTCCCGGAGCGAGCCACAATGGATGGCGTCGACTGGGACGAAGACGATCCGTTCGAGGAGCAACGGGACAGCGTCGAGAGTCCCATGCGCCGACTCCTCGTCGAGTACGGTCGTCCCTACTGGTTCTCGGTGTCGATCGGACTGATCGCGAGCGTGCTCGCGCGGGCGCTCGATTTGCTCCCCGCGTTGATGCTTGCGGTAGCGATCGACGCGGTCTTCTCCGACGCCGCGTTCGCCGAACAGGTGCCGCTGTCGGCGCTGCCGGAAGCGTGGCTGCCGACGACCGAGATGGGACAGTTCACGTTCGTAGTCGTCGTTATCGCCGGCTCGTTCGCGTTCGGGGCGATATTCCACTGGCTACGCAACTGGGGGTTCAACGCCTTCTCCCAGAGCGTTCAACACGACGTCCGGACGGCCACCTACGACAAGATGCAGCGTCTCGACATGGAGTTCTTCGCGAACAAGCAGACCGGCGAGATGATGTCGGTGCTCAGCAACGACGTCAACCAGCTCGAGCGCTTCCTGAACGAGGGGATGAACTCCGCGACGCGGCTGATCGTGATGGTCGTCGGCATCACCGTCCTGCTGTTCTGGCTCGAGCCCCAGCTCGCACTCGTCTCGCTCGCCCCGGTCCCGCTGATCGCGATGTTCACCTACCTCTTCGTCAAGAAGATCCAGCCGAAGTACGCCGCCGTCCGCTCGTCGGTCGGGAAGGTAAACTCCAGACTCGAGAACAACCTCGGCGGGATCAACGTCATCAAATCTTCGAACACCGAGTCTTTCGAGTCCGGTCGCGTCGAGGACGTCTCCCGGAAGTACTACGACACCAACTGGGGAGCTATCTGGCTGCGAATCAAGTTCTTTCCCGGGCTGCAGTTGATCTCGGGGATCGGGTTCGTCCTCACCTTCCTCGTCGGTGGCTACTGGGTTTTCACCGGGACCGGCCCCGGTCCCATCACGGGCGAACTCGCCGTCGGGACGTTCGTCGTTTTCATCATGTACACCCAGCAACTCGTCTGGCCCATGGCCCAGTTCGGGCAAGTCATCAACATGTACCAGCGTGCCGAGGCCTCGAGCGAGCGCATCTTCGGGTTGATGGACGAACAGGGGCGGATCGAGCGCGACGCCAACGCCGACGAACTCGAGGTCTACGAGGGCCGCGTCGCCTACGAGCGGGTCGGCTTCGCCTACGACGACGGCGAACCCGTCCTCGAGGACGTCTCCTTCGAGGTCGACGGTGGCGAGACGGTCGCGCTCGTCGGGCCGACGGGCGCCGGGAAGTCCACGGTCCTGAAACTCCTCTTGCGGCTGTACGACGTTGACGAGGGGACCATCCGCATCGACGGGCAGGACGTCCGGGACGTCTCGCTCTCGAGTCTCCGTCGGTCGATGGGCTACGTGGGTCAGGAGTCGTTTCTCTTCTACGGGACCGTCGAGGAGAACATCGCCTACGGCTCGTTCGACGCCTCCCGCGAGGAGATCGAGGCTGCCGCCAGAGCGGCGGAGGCCCACGACTTCGTCCAGAACCTCCCCGATGGATACGACACCATGGTCGGCGAACGCGGCGTCAAACTCTCGGGTGGCCAGCGCCAGCGGATCGCCATCGCCCGCGCGGTGCTCGAGGACCCCGACATCCTCGTCCTCGACGAGGCAACCAGCGACGTCGACACCGAGACCGAGATGCTCATTCAGCGCTCGATCGACGACCTCACCGAAGACCGAACCACGTTCGCCATCGCCCACCGCCTCTCGACGATCAAGGACGCAGACCAGATCCTCGTCTTAGAGGGCGGGCAGATCGTCGAACGCGGCACCCACGCGAAACTGCTCGAGGAAGACGGCCTCTACGCCCATCTCTGGGGGGTACAGGCCGGCGAGATCGACGACCTCCCACAGGAGTTCATCGAGCGTGCCCAGCGGCGGCAGGCGCGGACGGAAGCGAAACAGTACGACTAAACTAATTGAACGCTCTGGTTCAAATCCCCAAACCTCTATTTCTGGCCGTGTGATTTCGATTTAAAACCCCATCTAACCATCGGTTCTTTTGGAAAAAGCAATTCAAATCATGGCGGATAGCGCAGCATGCAGCCATTTTCTCTTGCCGTCTACCACAATCTGTTTTTCTTTGACCGCGATGCGCGACGGCTATGCCGTCGGAGAGTCGCTCTGTGCTCCGAGAATCTGTGCGTCCAATTCCAGATTGCGCCGTGAGAACGGTCAATACCGAGTAAGTTGAGCACTGCGACGACCTCTCGGACCGCCAATTCCATCGAATGCAGTCGCACCCCGACACCTGTTAGGGTGGTCGGGGTGCGCTCGTTCTCCCAAACTTCACTACAATTCACGTCCAAGGTTTCTCTGACCAGGTCGGCGAGTTGCGTGAGTACTTCTCGCCACTACCTGCTCGTCCCTCAAACTCTCATCTAAACAGTGCAAAACGCTCCTCGAAAGCAAACTCAGAGGGGACACAAAAATTTAATTGATACAAGGGTGTGTAATACG
Organism: Natrarchaeobaculum aegyptiacum; assembly: GCF_002156705.1. Classification (NCBI taxonomy): domain Archaea; kingdom Methanobacteriati; phylum Methanobacteriota; class Halobacteria; order Halobacteriales; family Natrialbaceae; genus Natrarchaeobaculum; species Natrarchaeobaculum aegyptiacum. The sequence goes on along the minus strand of NZ_CP019893.1, from coordinate 1,291,634 downwards.
TTGAGGGTAATTACAATGGTGGTTAACAATAAGGTAAGTTATAAATCGGTCGTTGAATATGCTGGGATTTTACTTATGCTCTCACTTCTAATACTGACTATTGGTCTTGGGTATCGGTCATACGATCAAAACAATATTGAATTATTAATAATGAATATATTTCTGTCCTATACATTTACTATAATATTGATCAAGTGGCTTGGTATTTTGGGGGATGTATATCTGTTAGTCTATTCCACTGGGTCTTTAATTATCTTAGGTTATGGATATATAATAACCGGTAGTTTGGGATATGCATTTTCAACCTTTGTCGTGACGCTCATTTTCATTTACTCACTTTCTCCCTCTGCATCATATATTGCGAATAGATTATATTGAGTAAATTACTGAATGACAGATCTAACGAATGAAATAGTTGTGTTATTCTTCCGCTGGTTTATTAGAAATCGGGTGTCAATTGCTATATTGTTCTTTGGAGACTCTATCGCTGTCAAACTAGTAGTATGGCGCAACGGCACTGTCTAGATGAGAGTTTGAGGGACGAGCAGGTAGTGGCGAGAAGTGCTCACGCAACTCGCCGATCAGCTCAGAAAAACCTTGGACGTGAATTGTAGTGAGGTTTGGGAGACGAGCGCACCCCGACCACCCTAACAGGTGTCGGGGTGCGATTGCATTCGATTGGATTATCGGTTCGAGAGGTCGTCGCCGTTCATTCTCGCTGGTCGCGGAACAGACCAACGGTACGTAATCCCAGCAAAAGCTGCCGACGAATCGACGATCTGACTCCTGCTGGCCAATACTCAGCAGGAGTCGCTCACCGTTTATACTAACGGCTTTCGAGCGTACGAACCGCTCGAAGAGGACGACGCATCCAACCGTGAATACGTCGTCCACGGTGATGGCGAATACACCGACGATGAAACACACGTCAACACTTGTGAGGGCCACGCGTCGCTGACGCGACGGCGGCTCTCGCTAGATCGAGGAATCTCCAAGAACAAACTGACACCGTATTTCAGAGCGTTTCAACTACGGCGGTAGTTATGCCCAAAACCCGAGCGAGCCCCGCTCAAACACGCTATTTGAGCTACAATCGAAATCAACAATGCACTATGGGGGACCATAATTCAAATATTATATTCTATACACCTAAATAGTTAATAGAAACTATTATAATTATAACCATAGGATATTGGTATGGATGGTTAGAAAAAAGAGGTCCCACAAAACAAAGATGAATCGAAGACGAATTTTGTCTGTAGCGGCAGGATCAGTTACGCTAATTGGAATCCCGTCAGTGGCCGCGTCGACCGAACCAAAAAAAGGAACATCTTTCTGGAGAAGATGAGGAACCAGCTTTCAAAATGGAAGATAGCAAGCTTGTATTTAAGCAATCAATCAAAGAAGAGAGTGAAAACAACTTGGAGGGAATTGAACAGCAAGTAAACAAACAAAAAGAAAATGGTCTCATTGATGTTGAAGAAAAGGATAACGGGGTAATCTTAGTTCCCACTGAACAGGGGTTAGAAGAGAAACAATACCAAGGTTTAACACCACACAGTAGTGGAAACGAAAATTACATTTCAGATGATAGGAGTACATCTGGAACTCCTTGGCAAACCCACCTGATCAAATTGGATTATGATAATACCCAGTTAGCTCAAGAGGTAATGTTAGGGCGTATTGGTCTCGAAAGTGGTGCCGCAACTATCGCAACAAAATTTGGTCCAAAAGGGTACATAGTCGCCGCGGCATTGGCAGTGCTCGCCTTCCAAGACGGAATCTCTGTGAGCCGACTTGATCACGAGAAGGGTGATACCGGGGACCGTGAGCTAGGTGTCCAGTTTACATTCAGGTGGGCCCGTAATTGCACTGACATACCAGTTGTTCCCGGTGAAGTGTGTTTAGGCTTCAGTGAAAACCCACAAATTGTAGAAGATGCTATTGGTATACTGACCGGTAGGGTTTCGGATGTTGAAAGCCAATAATTGAACTGACGTAATCTGGCATCCTAACCAGAGCTGAATGGATTTATCTATTATAGTCGGTGGTCTCGGCCTATCAGTGTCTTATACACAATTTCTTCCATTAATGCCGAATTTGATTGCTAAAATAATTTCAGGACTCTGTGTCCTTCGTCATCCGGCGTCCCCTCATCTTGTCGCTCCTCACCGGACGCGGCCGGCGTCCGGTCGCTGTAGTTCTTCTGACCTATCACCTCGTCGCCGACCATGTTCATGATCGTGGTTTTGCTCTCGTCGTAGCCGCTGTATTTGTCCTCCTTCAACGGGCCGATCAGATCCTCGTGCTCGAGGGCGGACGGATCGTCGAACGCGGCACCCACGCGAAACTGCTCGAGGAAGACGGCCTCTACGCCCATCTCTGGGGGGTACAGGCCGGCGAGATCGACGACCTCCCACAGGAGTTCATCGAGCGTGCCCAGCGCAGACAGGCGCGGACGGAAGTCGAGGTGGACGCGGACGCCGGGGACGACGACTGAGTGAGTCGAACGGTCGGCTCTAACCGCTAGAACGACTGCTGTTCTCGCTGATCGTCTTGCCCCGGTGCCCCCTCGTCCTGACGCTGCTCACCGCTCGCTGGCGGCGTCCGGTCACTGTAGTTCTTCCGTCCGATCGCCTCGTCGCCGACCATGTTCATGATCGCCTGTTCGACCTCGTCGTAGCCGCCGTACTCGTCTTCGTTTAACGGGCCGATCAGCTCCTCGAGCGTCGTCTCGTGGTCGTCCATCTCGATTTCGGCGTCGCCGTATTCGTCGAGTAACTCGTCGTGCTCGAGCGGGTACGCCGCCGACTCGAGTTGGTCCTCGAGGTCGCCGAGTTCGACGCCGAGTGTGCGAGAGTCGTCGGTCATGTGTGGGCGGTCGGGGGACCAGCAAAAGGGTCTTCGGCCTGCCGTGGCGCGCCGCGGGAATACCGCTGTGGCACTCACGGACGATGGTTACAAGGCCCGACCACTCCTCGAGAGCCACATGGACCTCAGGGCGGCCACCTGGACGGACGTCGCCGACTGCGAGACCGACCTCGCGATCCTGCCGGTCGGCAGCACGGAACAGCACGGCCCGCACGCCCCCCTCGGGACCGACGTCGTGACGGCCGAGGCGATCACCGACGCTACGCTCGAGCGCGTCGACCAGGACGTCGTCCGCGCGCCGGCCATCCCGGTCGGAATCGCCGAGGAACACCGCCACTTCCCGGGAACGATGTGGGTCTCCCCGGAGACGTTCCGCCGGTACGTCCGCGAGTCGATCGAGAGTCTCGCCCACCACGGCTTCGACCGCGTCGTGATCGTCAACGGCCACGGGGGCAACGTCGACGCGCTCCGGGAGGTCGGCGCGCGGCTCACCCGTGACGGCACCGCCTACACCGTCCCGTTCACCTGGTTCGACGCCGTCGGCGACCATTCGAGCGACATGGGTCACGGCGGCCCGCTCGAGACGGCGCTCCTTCGGGCGATCGATCCCGACCTCGTTCGCGAGGGCCGGATCGACGAGGCGAGCGCCGGCGCTGCCGACGGCTGGGGCGAGTGGGTCAGCCACGTCAATCTGGCCTACGACTCGGCAGCGTTTGCAGAAAACGGCGTGGTCGGCGACCCGCGGGACGGGTCGGCAGCGCGAGGCGACGAGCTACTCGAACTGGCTGTCGACTCCCTCGAGCGGCTGCTCGAGGCGATCGTGGCTCGTGAGTGGGAGAGCGATCTCGACCGGGGTCGTGGCCCCCGTCGGAACCGCGATCTGTGACGACTGGGCCCGATCGGATCAGTCGGCGTCTGCTTCTTCCGCGGTTCCGTCCGCGTCCGGATCGGGTTCTGCATCGCTCTCGGCGTCTGTCTCGTCGGCATCGGCGTCAGCGTCTGCAGCACCTGCTTCCTCGAGTGTTCCACGAAGCTGGGGGATCGTTGCCGTCAGTTCGCTCACCTGTTCGCCCGCGTCGGCGACGGTCTCGATCGTCTCCTCGAGGTCGAGAATTTCTGCCTCTAAGTCGTCGGCGTCGTCGAAGGCGTCGGCGCGCTGGCCCATCGTGAACCACTTCTTGGCATCGCGGAGGTGGTCCTCGGCGTCGCCAGCGTCGAGCGCCGAGTTGAGGCCGTTGAGCACGCCGAGGACGTTCTCGGCGTCGGTCTCCCAGACGTCGTCTGCCTCGGGGAGGGCCGCCCAGCCTGCCTCGAGCGAGGATTCGACGTCCTCGCGCATCTCGCTGGCGGCTTCGCCGAACAGTTCGTCGTCGCCGAGGGTCGCTTGCGTCATAGTCGTCGGTTCACCGCCACGAGGGTTAAAAGGTCGCCCGAAAGTGAAAGTGAAAACTGGCTCGAGAGCGTCGGAGCAGGCAGAACGTCGGTTCGATTTCGAAACGGTACTCGATCGGATTATAGTAGCCACTGCACGTCAGTGCACACCTGACCGCCAGACGGATCGGCGATCAGTGTGTGAATCGTTGCAGTTGTTACTATAGTGATGATGACGACGTGGTCGTAACGTTGCGACTGTGGCTCAGCGTCGACGATCGAGTACCAGCGCAATACTGCAGAGGACGGCGGCCATAGCCGCGGTACCGACCCCGAAGCCGGGGAGTCCGTCCTCCTCGGACGCGTCCGCACCGTCATCGGCGTCAGTCGCGTCGCCACCGGAACCGGCGTCACCGCCGCCCGGCCCGGACGCGACGGTCAGGCGGTCGGGCATGTCCTGGTGGAGGTGCCAGACTGCGACCTGCCCCTCCGTCTCGAGTGCGTTCGTCTCACTGACGTCGTCGGGCATCTCGACGACGAGGCTGTACTCGCCGGTGGCCGCGATGGTCTCTTCGTCCATCGCGTCGGATTGATAGACGGGGTCTTCGGCGGCGATCACCTCGACGGAGACGGTGCCGTCGTCGGCGACCGACGTCTCGACGTCCTCGAGGTCGTCGGTCTCGATATCGACGAGGGTCAACTCCACGACGTAGCTGTCGCCGCTCTCGTAATCTCCGGCGTTCTCGTAGTCCCCAACGCCGGCTCTGGTCTCGACGGCCATCGAGCCGAAGTAGTCGGCGACGCTGTCGTGGCCGTCCATCCCGGCGGCCATCTCCATTCCCTGATAGAGCTCTGCCGGCAGTTCGTAGACGACGTGTTCGGATTCGACCTCACCATCGTCGGAGACCGTGATCGTAATCTCGGAGTCGGCGGTGTATCCGCCTGCCTGTGCGCCAACGGTCGCGACGGTGCCACCGAACAGCCCTACGACGAGCACGGTGACGACCGCGAGCGACGTTCCTCTCGCAATGATCGACAACATACGTCGGAACTCCAACGTAGATAATTTAATAGTTCTGTTCTCGGGATTGCAGGATAATTTCAACCCGTGTCTATCGGTCGCTGGCGTCTCCCGCCGACGTCTCACGGACCGTTTCGACAGTCATGAGTGGATAGCCGCCGTCCATCTCCATCCGGGTGACGACCTCGAGTCCCTCGTTCTCGTCGACGACGATTTCGACCTCGAGAAAGCGGCCGGTGAGTTCGACGTACTCTGCGGCCCCGTCGGCGACGGCAGCCTCGAGTTCGTCGTGGCGGACGTCGACGGTGACCGATCGGCAGTGGGGCTGGTTCTCGATGGCGTCTTCCATGGCGGTAGCGAGGCTGTCGGCGCTCGCGGGGCTGACGGGGGTGCCGGCGAACTGGTGGTACAGCGTGCCGAACTTGATGCCGGCCTCGAAGCAGAGTGCCTCTGCGGGCGTCGGGTCGCGATCGCTCATGTGTTCTCGTCGCGCCCGATTTGTATTGCAGTTGCGAAATCGCTCGTCGAATCGCATGCTTCTTATCGTCGGTGTGCCTGCCTCCACACGAGAATGGCACAGTCGGTCCTGCTCACGGGGGCGATGGGCGGCGTCGGGCAGGCGATCCTCGGCGGGATCGCAGACGACCACGAGTGGCGCTTGCTCGATCGTGACCCGCCGACCGAGGAGCAACCGGGGGAGTTCGTCGTCGCAGACATCACCGACGAGGAGGCCGTCCGGGAAGCGATGGAGGGAATCGACGTGGTGATTCACCTCGCGGGTGACCCCCGGAAGACCGCCGCCTGGGAGAGCGTCCTGCCGAACAACATCGACGGCACCCAGACGGTCTACGAGGCGGCCGTCGACGCTGGCGTCGAGAAGGTGGCCTTCGCCTCCTCGAACCACGCCGTCGGTGGGTACGAAACCGACGAGCGCACGCCTGACATGTACCGCACCAACGACGAGTTCTGTCTCGACGGGACCGAACTCCCGCGGCCGGGGAACCTTTACGGCGTCTCGAAGGTCACCGGCGAGGCCCTCGGTCGCTACTACCACGACGAGTACGGCATCTCCGTCGTCAACGTCCGCATCGGCAACCTCACGAAGGGCCACCCGCCGATCGACTACGAGCGCGGCCAGGCCATGTGGCTCTCATATCGCGACTGCGCCCACCTCTTCGATCGCTGCATCCGCGCCGACTACGACTACGAGATCGTCTACGGAATCTCCGACAACGACCGCAAGTACTACTCGATCGAGCGCGCGAAAGACGTGCTGGGCTACGAGCCCCGGGACAACTCGGCCGAGCACGAGTATTGACCTCCTCCCGCGCCTGAAGACGGAGGTATGCGCTATCGGTCTGTATCAGAACAACCCTTCGACGTCTCGTTCTCTCGAGTCCCGGCGCTCGACGTGTCCCTCGAGTCGCTGGTAGACGACTCCCCGATTCGCCGACTCGCGCACGAAGTCGAACAGCAACGCGATGAACCGGCTGTCGTCGTCACCGGCAGCGAGGTCTGCCGTCGCGTACGCACGCGCCCGCTCGACTGGCGCTTCGTCGTACCCCAGTTCTTCGGCGAGCACGACGGCCGCGATGGCTGTCCCCGCGAGTCCCAGATCGGCGAGCGTCGGTACCGAGCCCCCGACCGCGAGCGCGACGGGCTGGCGGCGGTCGATGACCTCGGGGTCAGCTGCGAGCGTCTCGAGGAACGCCCGTATCGGCGGCAGGCGAACGTCCCGGTAGTCGTCGGGGACTCCCTCGAGATACGTGTGGGCGCTCTCGGCCAGCCCCACGGTCCCTTCCCAGTTGCGCTCGCGGGCGTGGTGGACCGCCGCGGAGACCTGGATCAGGCCGTGGAGCAGGCGCTCGTCTTCCGTGCCGGCCTCGAGCTCGAGCCAGTGGTCTTCCCAGGCGTCGTGGGCCGCGTGGTAGTACCCGGCGTTGTAGATGGCGGCGCCCGCCCGGAGCACCTCGTCCATATCCGGCGTTCGGGCTCGAGACTCGAGAGCGTATCGGCACGAGCGGACGCTCGCCGCTCACCCGCCCTCGCGCTGGATGAGGACGACGCCCGTGACGACCAGCGCACCCCCGACGATCGTGACTGCCGTGACGGGCTCTCCCAGCACGAGCGCACCGAGTGCGACCGTGACGCCGGGCTCGGCGGTGCTGATGATGCTCGCCCGGCTGGCTCCGACCTTCGTAATTCCGGCGAAGAAGGTGAGTACGGGAATCGCTGTCGCGACGACCGCGATCGCAAGCGTCACTCCCCACGCGGTGGCAGTCGACGGCAGCGCCAGCGTGTCGGTCCCAGCGCCGAAGAGGACGAAACTCATCGCCGCAGCGGGCAGGACGAACGCCGTCAGCGTCTCGGCGTCGACCGTCTCGAGCGCGCGCTGGCTGACGACGATGTACAGCGAGTACGCGAGCGCCGCGCCAAGGACGACGAGGATGCCCCGCGGGTCGGCCCCGGCCGGGTCGGCACCGGTGATGAGCGCGACCCCGCCGATCGACAGGCCGAGGGCGATCAGGAGAGTCGTCGTCACGCGGTCGGGATGGGCGACCGCGACGAGACAGACGACGAACGCCGGATACGTGTAGAGGACGATCGCGACCATCCCGGCGGTCATGAACTCGAGGCCGAGAAAGTAGAGCCCGCTCTGGGTGGCGTACCCGACCGCCCCCAGCGCGAACGCGATCGCGAGCATCCGCCCGCGGAGCCGTCGAAGCCGTCCGCGGAGCCAGAGGACGGCCCAGACGACGAGTCCGGCGATGGCGAACCGCAACGCGAGCACGGTCGGGATCGAGAGTCCTTCCTCGGCGGCGAGCACCCCGAAGATCCCCAGCGTTCCGAACCCGATAGCCGAGGCCACCACGAGCGCGACCCCGATCGTCTCGTCGTCCATGACTCGTGACTGGAATCACGCCGCAAAAACCCGTCGTCTCGAGCGACGGTCACGCGGTTTGACGATCGATCGTCGGCTCCTTCGCAGGAGTGCTCGTAGCTCGGTGCGAACGGCTATTCGATCGCGTCGACCGGAGACCGGTCGCTCGAGGAGAAACGGCCGCGAGGAAACGGGGATGCCGGATACGTGCCGCCTCCGGCCGGGCGGGCAGACAACTGTGGAATCGGGGAACGGGGAGGGGCGAGCGTCACGCCCCGACCGGTTACTGGCCGCCACCGGTCACGGGCGGTACTCGAGTGGTCGTCGACCGGTCACATTACTATCCACAGACTTCCGGCGTTGGGGACTGCCTACGGTGTGGCTAGGCATCGCTTACCGCCCGCTATGTGCCAGCGACGGAACGGATTCACCGGTCGTCTTCGGCCGATTCGAACCAGAAGGTTCCGTCGCGCTGGATCACCTCGCCGTCGACCTCGAGCCGGGACTGCTCGCTGACGTCGGTGATGAGGTCGACGTGGACGGCCGATTCGTTACCCGACTCGTCCTCCGGGAGACAGGCGTCGTAGGCCCGGCCGAGCGCGAGGTGGACGGTGTCGCCCATCTTCTCGTCGAAGAGGATCGTGTTCGTGTAGCGGTCGATGCCGCGGTTCATCCCGATGCCGAGTTCGCCCAGTCGGCGCGCGCCGTCGTCGGTCTCCACGATTTCCCGGATGACGCCCTCGCCCTGGTCGGCCTCGATGGTGACGACTTCGCCGCTCTCGAACTCGAGGCGGACGTCGCGGATGGGTTCGCCACGGATGGTCATCGGAACGTCGAACGTGACCTCGCCTTCGGTGGCGTACGGCGCGGTGAAGACCTCGCCGCTTGGGAGGTTGTGGGAGTCGTAAGCGACCGAGGCGGCACTGTTGACTGCCGTCCGCCCGTCGATGGACATGGTGAGGTCTGTCCCGGGCGAGACGAGACGCACCTCGTTGCCCTCGTCGAGTCGGTCTTTCACGCGGGCCATCTTCTCGGCCAGTGACTCCCAGTCGCGCAGGATGGCGTCGTAGGCGAACTCGCGGTACTCCTCGGTGGCCATGTTCGCCTGCTGGGCGAGCGACCGGGTCGGGTGGAGCGTCGACACCCAGCGCGTGTCGAAGCGGGCCTCCCGGACGTCCGCTCGAGCGGTGGCGTAGGCCTGTCGGGTCTCGCCGGGGACGTCGGCGGTCGCACTCGCGTTCCGGCCGCCGCCGAGCGAGAGGACGACGTCGGCCGCCTCGTAGAGAGCGCGTTCGTGATCCGGTTCGGCGAAGTCCCCGTCGTGAGCACGGAGATAGGCTCTCGTTACCTCGCCGGAGCTGTACGTCGCGAGCAGGTTCGCGCCGCGCTCGCCGAGACACTCCGCGACGGCGACCGCCAGTTCGTGGGCGTCGGGCCCCACCGAGAGGACGACGTCGTCTCCGGGTTCGACGCGCGCGCTCCAGTCGACCAGTACCTCGGCGTGTTCTCTCACGCGTTCGTCCATGCCGGAGTCTCGAGGGCGGGAGACAAAACGTTCGGCGGTCCGGTCGTCGACGATGACTCGACGACGAACGGGGGCGGTACCAGATCAGGCCGGGACGTCTGCTGTCGTTTCGCCGTTGCGCGTCCGGACGAGGTGGACGATGGCGTAGACGATCGGTGTGTCGACCAGTGCGATCAGCAACTTGAGGATGTACTGGCCGATCATGAGCGCGAGCAGTTCCCCGACCGGGAGGACGGGACCGACGCCGACGACCATCGGCGCGAGCGAGAAGGCGATCGCGACGAAGATGACGGTGTCGATGGCCTGACTGCTCGCCGTCGAGGCGACGTTGCGAAGCCAGAGCTTCTCGCGGCCGGTGTACTCACGAATTCGGTGGAAGACGACCACGTCCCAGTTCTGGCTGACGAGGTAGGCGAGCAGGCTCCCGATCACGATGTTGGTCGACGCGCCGAGGACGGTCTCGAACATGCCGGGGTCGACGCTGGTCGGCGCTGCCGGGGCGGCGATCGTCGACCAGACGAGGACGAGCACGACGAAGTTCAACGCGAAGGCGACGTTGACGACGATCTGGGCCGCTCGTCGACCGTACAGCTCCGCGTAACAGTCGCTGGCGAGGAAGGTCAGCGCGTACGCCAGTGCAGCCCCCGGGAGGACCAGTTCCGCACCCGTCACCGGCAACGCGACCGGGAGTTCGAACGCCAGCACCTTCGACGCCGTCAGCTGGGCCGTCACCAGCGCCGTCACGAAGAGGCCGATCAGGCCAACTTGCGCGATCGTCGGGACGCCCTCTTGAGAGGTTCCGCTCGTCATACTGCAGGCATAGCGATCGGACTGACGTAAACCGTTCGAGACCGGTCCGCGCCGACCTGACGTCGAGTATCAGCCGATTATCGACGAATCGGCGGCCACTACTGCGCGAACAACGGCCGCGAGTGGTGGACGAAAGGCTCGACTTACGCCCGATCGACAACCGATCGAAATCGGCTCGAGAGCTACGGAGCTTCCACTCGAGGGGGGTATCGGGTAGCGGCTCGCATGCCGGATCGTGACCGGGTTCAGTCGTCGGCCGACAGCCGACACCCGACCGTCGCGCCCTCGGGTGAACTGGCGATAGTAACGACGGCCACAACGGCCTATTGGCCGTCTGAAACGCTCTCTCGGGGGTCGATACGCCGTAGATAACAAATAGCCGAACGGTTGGGCGGGTCACATGGGTGAACCATGGACGATTTGACCGGGTTCCAGCGAGACCTGCTCTACGTGATCGCCGGGGCCGATCAACCGTCGGGCCAGGACGTCAAAAGCGAGATCGAGACCTACTACAGCGCCGAGATCAATCACGGTCGCCTGTACCCGAATCTCGACACGCTCGTCAACAAAGAGCTCGTCGAGAAGGGACAACTCGATCGCCGAACGAATTACTACGCGATCACCGACGACGGACTCGAGGCGATCGAGCGCCGCCGGGAGTGGGAGCGCCAGTACGTCGACGCCTAACTGGTCGCCGATTTCGGGTTCGACCCGACCTCGGTAGCCAGCGTGGACGCGTCCCGCCATCGGCCAGCCCGTAGCTCGTGGTCTAACTATCTCGTCGGGGCTCTCTCCTGCCCGACCGTCTCCACTCGGCGAGAGGAGACTGGACCCGCCACAGACACCGGTCCGATACCTGCCACGACGCCTATTCTCACGGATTACCCTCCCTGACCCCTCACTCGACGACGTGTTCGGTGTCGTAGGAGCCGAGCCGTCGAACCCACCCGTCTTCGGCCAGCGCTTCGAGCTCTTCGATGGCCTCCTGTGTCCGGCTCTCGTAGAGTCCGGCCTCGACGTCGACGTGGAACATGTAATCGCCGAGGCGGCGGCCGCTGGGCCGTGATTCCACGCGAGAGAGGTTGACGTCCCGGTCGGCGAACGGCTCGAGCAGCTCGAGCAAGAGCCCGGGATAGTTCGTGTTCGGGTAGACGACCAGAGTGGTCTTGCCGCCACCGTCGGACCGCTGATCGGCCGGTGCGATCGCGAAGAATCGGGTCGCGTTCGAATCCTGCTCCTGGATGTCTTCGGCCAGCACCTCGAGTCCGTTCTCGGCGTTCGCCGGGTGTCCGATCCCCGCGACCTGCGGGTCCTCACGGGCGAACTCGACGCCCTGGGCCGTGCTCGCGACGGCCTCGAGAGTGGCGTCGGGATACTCCCGCTCGAGGTAGGGGCGACACTGTGCGAGCGCCTGTGAGTGACTGGCGATCGTGTCGAAGCTCTCGCCCTGGGCGAGGAGGGCGTGTCTGATCGGCGTGACGACCTCGCGGACGACGGCGACGTCGTGGTCGGCGAGGGCGTCGAGCGTCTCGGTGACCGATCCCTCGATACTGTTCTCGATCGGGACGACGCCGCGGTCGCACTCGCCACCGGAGACGGCTTCCACGATCGCGGTCACGGACTGGCGGAAGGTAATCTCGTCACCGTGAGCGATCGCTCGCGCTGCACGATGGGAATAGGTCCCTTCGGGACCGAGTGTCACTATAGCCATTGACACGTGGTAACGGCGAGAGTGGCAAAAGCGCGTCGGGTTCCGACTGGCCGGCGTCGTTCGACTCGCCCCGGTGCTAATCGAACGGTCGGCTGCCGCTAAATCTCCGTGTCTAAATCCTTACAAACCAAGACTCGGTTTTTTGTTTCACGAGAGGTCCAATCCACTCACATGGACTAATACTCCGTCTGGGGACAGGATTCGTCCTCTTCTAATCGGCGATAACTATTATCTTGATTCAAGACACTCGTCTCAACTAGCCGAAACTCACTGCGATGGTGGGATCGTTCGGTCGGGTAACGTATGGTGATCGATACACTCACTCCGGATCGGATACGCAGGCGGTACAGTGCGAAGATCGCCGCGATGGTGGGGGGCGTTCTCGTCCTTACGCTCGCCTTCGCGGTTCTCTTCGGAACTCACGCAACGACGGGACCAGCAGACGAAGCCGAAACGCGAGCCATCTCCGCGATAACGGGGCTGGTCGTCGTGTTTATCATGAACCTCGGCCTGCTCGGCATCGTCCTCGGTGGCAACGTCTCGCTGGCGCTGCGCCGACTCAGCGATCGCACTGAAGAGATCGGCGACGGAAACTTCGACGTCGACCTCGAGAGCGACCGGGTCGACGAGATCGGCCGTCTCTACGACTCGATCGAAACGATGCGTGATTCTCTGGAGGGGACCCTCGAGGACCTGGAGGCCGAACAGCAGCGGGCCCAGCAGGCCCAGGAAGCGGCCGAAACGCGTGCGGACGAACTCGAGGAAGAACGAGCGCGTCTCCAGGAAACCCGTCAAGAGGTCGAACGCCAGAACGAGGAACTCGTCGCGGAGGCCCAGCACTTCTCCGAAGTGATGGACGCGTGTGCAGAGGGTGACCTGAGCCGACGACTCGACCCGTCGGTCGACAACGAAGCGATGGAGGCGATCGCGACCTCGTTCAACGAGATGCTCGATCGGATCGGCGAGACGATCGCCGAAGTGAAAGATGCCGCCGACACGGTCGAGACCGTCTCGATCGAACTCGAGGACTCGAGTGGGGAGATCCGCACGGCCAGCCAGGAAGTCGCCTCCTCGGTGCAAGAGATCGCCGACGGTGCAGCCGAACAGTCACAGCACCTCGACGACGCTGCCGGTGAGGTCAGCGAACTGTCCGCCGCGACCGAAGAGGTCGCCTCGACCACCAGCGAGATCGCTGACCAGTCCGAACAGGTCGCGACGCTGACCGACGAGGGACAGGAGGCCGCTTCCGAGGTGGCGACGAACATCGACGAACTGGTCGACAACACGGAGACGGTCGTCGACACCGCGGATGCGCTCGCCGACGAGACCGAACAGATCGAGGAGATCATCGCGCTCATCGACGATATCGCCGACCAGACGAACCTGCTCGCACTCAACGCTTCGATCGAGGCCGCGACGGCGGGCGAGGCCGGTAGCGGTTTCGCCGTCGTCGCCGACGAGATCAAGTCCCTCGCCGAAGAGACCATGTCCGCCGTCGACGACATCGAGACCACCCTCGAGTCGATCAGAGACCGGACGGAGACGACCGCCGACGAAATCTCGGAGGTCGACTCGAGCATGAAGGAGACGGCGACCGTCGTCGACGACCTCGAGTCTCGACTCGAGACGATCGCGACCGAGATGGACGCCGTCGACGGGAGCATCCAGCAGATCGCTCGCACGGCCGACGATCAGGCCGATGCCGCCCAGGAGCTGTCGGTCATCGTCGACGACGTGGGGCAGGTTGCAGACGAGACCAGCGACAAGGCTCAGCAGGTGGCTGCTGCCTCACAGGAGACCAGCGCGACGGTCGACTCCGTCTCCCAGACCGCGACCGACCTCGGCGACGACGCAGAGGACCTCCGTCAGCTGATCGACGCGTTCACGATCGACCGCGAGTCCCGGCGGCCACAGGCCGCCGTGAGCACAGATGGAGGTAAGCGGCCATGATCGAGTTCATGGATACGTATATGCTGGAACTCTCTGGGCTCGTTCTCGTCGCCGTGACGGTCGCGCTCTTCGCGTGGACGCGGTCGCTTCCGGCTCGCTGCCGGCGATTCGGCTACGCAATCGTCCTCGCACCCGGTGCGATGGCGATTGCGTACCTCCTGATGACGCCAGTCGAGACGCAGTTCGGGGTCGAGACTGACTTCCTTCGGTTCATCGGCTACACGGTGATGTGGGTGCCGATCGTCTACGTGCTCGCCGCCGTCGCCGGCGTCGGCCGAACGCTGTTCCTCACGCTCCTCGGAATCGTCCTTGGCCGAGTCTGGATCACCCTGATCGCCTGGTTCCTCGATGGCATCCTCGGGCTGCTCGCGACACTCGTCCCGTTCGCCCTGCTCGCCGCCGGCATCTACCTGCTGTTCGGGCCGTACACCGAGTCGGCGACCGCAACGACCGACGCACGAGCACTGCTGTTTGACAAGCTCAAGTACCTCGTCGTCCTCGCTTGGATCGGTCTCGTCGTCAACGGGCTCGTCGCTGCCGACGGACTCGGGCTCATCGCGACCGACTTCGTCGGCCAGGTCGCCGTCGTCTACGTCGAGATCCTCCTCGTCACCGCCTTCGGCGTGTTGACCCTGACGAACGCCGACGCGCTCGAGGACCTCGCCGACGCCGGCTGGACGACCGACACCGTCGGCTCCCTCGAGCGCGTCGACGGTGCCGAACCCGACGCCGCAGGCTGACAGACGCCGTCTTTTTCTCGCCCGATCACGCCTTCGTCTCAGTCTCTCCGTTTCACGCCGCAACTCGATTCGAAAGCGACCGGCACCTCCCTTGCAGCCTGCTCGATACTCGAACCGTCCGACGACGATCGCAGAAAACAGTCCGAACCCCGCGCAGACGGTCTCGCGGCCTGGCGGTACGCGCGAGTCAGCCAGTGATCGGATCACCGGTAGACCGGCGCAGTCACCGGAGATGGCTCTCTCACGCCGGTTACAGAACAACGAATCGTCTCGGTCACTCGTCCAGGTGTTCGATCCCCTTCTTCGAGACGTTCGCCTCGGTGATCTCGTCGGGCATCCAGTCCGGCTTGTCGTCCGGCGCGGTCTGCTCCCACGCCCAGCCGTCGTAGATGTGTACCTTGTCCGTGCCCTTCTCTCGGAGCCTGAGCTCGACACGCTCGGCGTCGTCCTCGCTCGAGCCCGGCTCGAGACGCCGGGCGGCTTTCAGCGCCGCCTGGCGTGGTGTATTCCCCGAAAAGACGCTCGACTCTTCCCCGTTCGACTCGCGCAGTGCGAAGTTTCGCTTACCGTCTTCACGTACCATGGTTTCGCCTCCGTGTCAATTCAGCACACGGCCCGACATAAAGATATCCCCGAAAAGCGACCGAGGGCGCCGGTATATTTATGTAGGTCGAACCTCCAATCAGTCCGCACTATCCGCTCAGCGTGTCGATTCCGGGCACGAGGCCGGAACGGGCCCGTCCGCTTGCTTGCTCTGTGGTAGAAAACACTTAAGTATATGGTACGGCGAAGTTCGACGTAGAATCCCGCGATGGTACGGAAAAAGAAGCTGAGTCCGAGCGGTGCGAAAGACGAAGACGGAAACTACCACAACGTCCACCTCAACCTGCACGAGGACGAACTCGCAGTCGCGGGCATGGATATCGGCGACGAGGTCTTCGTCCGCGTCCGGGACGGGAAGATCATCATCCAGAAAGCCGACGAAGATGACGTAGAACACGAATTCTAGAACCCACCTTTTTACGCCTCGGGTTCGCTCTCCGCGAGCGAACCACTCTCTGCTCACGGGCACAGAGTGCCCGTTCGCACGGCTCGCGGGACCGGAGGTCCCGCGCTGAGCGCAAAAATCTGGACTAAAAAGAGCCGCTCGCTCACTTCGGTCGCTCGCGGTACGATACGCTGGTTCCCCGGTAGACAACGGTCCCCAGTCTCGAGAATGCGGAAGGGCGCCGATTACTGCAGCGCCTCGAGCCGAACTCAAAGCCAGCACCAGCACCTCGAGGCCGCTTCCTCCGTGAACGCAGTCGTTCTCCCACGCTTCTGCTCGAGCGCTCCAGGATCCGGTGGCCCTCTGCCGTTCCTTCCCCCTATTTAGGCACACCTAGAAATTTAATAGCTCTCGGATTTTAGGGTGGCCTAAAATGGTCGGCGCGACACTCGACGACATCCGGCGGTACGTCGAATCGCTCGCGAGCGATTCGGGCGAATACGGTCTCATCTGTGGGCGAACGGGCGAACGTCCCGTTCCCGCAGCGGGACTCACGTTCGAGACGCGGGCGACCGCCCGCGCGGCCGCGAGAGCGACCGAACAGTATCGGGCGGCGCTCAGGCGGTACGATCCACAGCTTCCGTACTACGACGTGATCGCCTGCCAGCGTCCGTACGACGGCGTCGGGGCCGACGGGTTCGTCAGCCCCGAGACGGGCCGGTCGATCGAGTCGGACACGTGCACTGAGCCGTCGACGATCGACTTCTGTCACGCGGTCGCTGGCGCGGTCTTTGAGGCCGTCGCGGCGTCGTCACACGCCGACGTCGAACGGGCGATCATGGACACCTACTTCGACGTCGCCGAGTCGACGAGCCACCCGGACGAACTGTGTCTCACGCTCGTCGAGAGCATGGCGACGGAACTCGAGACGGCACTCGAGCCCGCAGCACAGCTCGAACTCCTCCAGTCTGCCGCGACACGGCTTCCATCGTCCCAGCCGACCGGGCCGCCGCTCGAGGCCACCCTCTCGCGACTCCAGGCCGTCGCGGCAGTCACTGGTTATTCGCTGGAACCGACGCCAGCAACCGGGTCGAGACGTGGCTCCTGGAGCGTCACACTCGAGCAGTACGCCTTCGGTCGCTCGGCGGATCGACTCGTCACGCTTCCGCTCGGCCTCGAGTTGCTCCGACGGCAACCGGGTGACGGCCTCGCGATTTCGAGCGTCGAACGAGTGGCCGACCGGTCTGCATCGTGGCGACTCGTCGTCTCGTCGACGGCACCGTCGGCTGCGAACGGGATCGTTCGCGCGACGCCGGGGTGTGAGCCGTGACCGTTCGAACGCCGATCCACCGGGCGACCGAGCGCGTCGCAGACGAGCGCGACCACCTCGAGGGGAATCTGGCGGCGATCGAGCGCTTCGCAGCCGGTGTCCGGGAGCTATCGCCGGTGAGCCCACCCGGCTCCGCGGGGACGCCGCCGCTCGCCGATGGCGGTGTGGTCCTCGCGGCGCGATCGCAGTGGGGCGGCGACCAGACTGACGACCGCTGTGAGCAGGTTCGTGACCTGTTCGCCGATACGATCCGGCCCTACAGCGTCGCCGACATCGACCAGCCCGAACCGCTCCTCGAGACCATCGCCGAGGAGCTCGGAACCGACGTGGCCGTGGCGCTCTCCGCCGAGACCGAGAGCGCGTTCACCCCACAGGTAAAACGGGCGACTCTCGCCGCGGCGACCGACCGCCGAGACGAGTGTCTGGCCCTCGAGCGAGCAGTCGCTCGCGAGGCCGAGTCGCTCGAGGCTGCGGCGACCACGGTCGACTCGATTACGGAATGGCTCTGTCGTGCGGACGAGACGCCGCTGCTGGACCTCGGGTTCGACGACCTCCAGGAACGCCACGAGGCCCTCGCCGAGCATCGCGAGCGCTGCCGGCGACTGCTCGAGAAGCGCCAGTCGACGCTCCAGCGGACTGCCTCACATCACGCCAGCGCTGGTGTCCGGCAGCGCTCGGTCACTCGCTACCTCTACTGTGAGTTCCCAGTCTCGTATCCTGTGTTGTCGACCACGCTGCGCCTCGAGCGAGCCTGTGCGGACTGTCAGCGAGCCGTGCGGGACCACCTGACGCGGCGAGTGTAAGCGGTCGAAAACAGAAGCCGGGTCAGCGAAGCGCCGCGAGATCGAACTCGAAGCCCGCCACGGGCACCTCGAGGTCGTGTTCCACCAGCACCTTCGGGTGGACTTCGCCGATGACACCCACGTCCTCGCCGCCGATGACGACGCTCGCCGTCCGACCGGGGATGTAGGTCGGGTGCTCGGTGGGCGGCGTCTCGAGGGAGACGTCGAACCGCCGACAGAGCGCCTGCAGACGCGCCTTGGCGTCCTCGTAGCCGGCGTCGTGGCTCGCGAGGACGGCCCCGACGCGACGTCGTTCGCCGACGCCCGTATTCTCGGCGTCGTCGAGGGCGGCGGTGAAGCCGATCTCGGCGAGGTCCTGCGGGTATGCGCGGTGGGTGTTGCGCTCGAGCACCATCAGCAAGGAGGGCGTCACCCACGTCCGGAGCATGGTGTAGTCCTCGCTGTAGGGCCCTTTGATCGTCGGGGGGTCGCCAGCACCGAAGACGTCGTCGTCGGGCGCGATCCCGAGCCGATCGAAGTTCTCCGCCTCGCTGATCATGTGGAAGTTCAGCAGGTCCTCGAAGCCCAGCCCCACGAGTTGCTCGCGGACGGACCGCTCGAGCCGGGAGCGCTCGTGGCGGCCGCCGACGGTGCCGACGTCGGGGTACTTCGGCTCGAGTTCGTTGAAGCCGTAGGCCCGCCCGAGGTCGTCGATGACGTCCAGCGGGTGGAGGACGTCGACGCGGTAGGGTGGGATCGTGACGTCGTAGACGAGATTCTCCTCCTCGTCTTCGCGCTTTTCGGCCTCGAGACCCGAGCGTTCGGCGAGGTCGATCACCTCGTCGGGTGCGAGCCCGATGCCGAGGATGGCCTCGATGCGGTCGTGGGCGACCGTCTTTTGTTTCGTCGAGAAGTCAGGACGGACGATCTCGTCGTTCGAATATTCGATCCGAACCTGTTCGATCGTCGCCCCCCGGGCCGCGAGCGCGTAGCAGACGATGGTCAGCATCTTGTCGATCGTCCACTGGTCGGTGCCGGTCATCTCGACGAATAGCTCCCGGGAGCCCGTCGTGACTTCCGTACGCTTGCCGTTGATCACCGGCGGGAACGAGAACAGCCCGAGGTCGTCGTAGATCGCCGGGTAGCGCTCGTACTCCTCGACGAGGTCGGCGTACGTGCGACCGGTGGGGTGTTCCTCGAGCACCTCCGCCGGCGTGACCTCCCGGTCGAAGTCCAGCGGGACGAACGTCTCGCCGTCGGGTTCGACGCCGACGTACTCGATCGTTGGGGTCCCCTCCGTCGCGGCGGTCCCTTTGAGCATTGCCAGATCGTGAATCCCGATCGCCCCCTTCGCGCGCTTGCGTCCCATCGTCGCGTGCAGCTTCTCCTGGAGCTGGATGAGCGAGTCGAGACTCTCTTCGTCCAGATTTACGTCGCGGATCACCGCGCCCGTCACGTAGGGCCGTTCCTCGGGAACGGAGTCGTCGACGCGAATCGTCCAGTCGGGGTCGTTCGTCGAGGGGACGTGCACCCCGCGAGAATCGCCGTAGTGGTAGCGCAGCGAGCGGGCGACACCCTCGACGGAGAGCCGATCGAGCCGGTCGGGCGCGAACTCGAGTTCGAACGTGCCGTCTTCGGTCAGGCCTTCGAACTCGAGGCCGAGGCCGAACAGGTCCTCTTTGAGTTCATCGTCGTCTTTCGCCTCCGCACCGGTCAGTTCGCGCAGTTCGTCGGGGTCGATGTCGACCGTGGGCATCAGTAGGTCACCTCCGTATTCCGCAGCAGTTCGAGGTCACACAGCGTCCCGTGGATGTCCCGGATATCCTCGAAGCCGTACATGAGCATCAGCAGACGCTCGAGGGCCAGTCCCCAGGCCATCACGTCACACTCGACGCCCAGCGGCTCTAACATCTCCTCGCGGAAGATGCCCGAGTTGCCGATTTCGACCAGTTCTCCCGTCGTCGGGTGGGTACCGAACAGTTCGAACGACGGTTCGGTGTAGGGGTTGTAGTGGGGCTTGAACTCGATGTCCGTGATCCCGAACTGGGCGTAGAACTCCTCGAAGGTTCCCATCAGGTCCCGCACCGAGAGATCTTCAGCCATCACCCAGCCCTCGATCTGGAAGAACTCGAGCAGGTGAGTCGGATCGAGCGTGTCGTTCCGGTAAACCTTTTCTACGCTGAAATACCGCGCTGGCGGTTCGATCTCGCCGATCTCGTGGCCGGCGAGGTAGCGTGCCGACAGCGACGTCGTGTGTCCGCGCAACGCCAGCGCCCGCGCGAAGTCCTCGTCCCACGGCGAGCGATAGCCCTCGCCGTCTGCGCCGACGCCCTCGCGATGGGCGCGTTCGACGTCTTCGACGAGCTGGTCCGGCAGGTCGTCGATGTGGGTCGGCGACTCGAGGGCGAACCGGTCCCAGTGGGTGCGCGCGGGGTGGTCCTGTGGCATGAACAGGCAGTCGTTGATCCAGAAGTCCGCGTCGACGTGCGGGCCTTCCATCTCCTGAAAGCCCATGCCGACGAGAACGTCTTTCACCCGCTCGGCGGTCTGGCGCAGGATGTGGACGTTACCACCCTCGAAGCGCTCGGCGTCGGCCTCGACGTTGTACTCGGCGAACTCGACGTCCTGCCAGTCGCCACTGGTGATGAGTTCGGGTGTGACCTGCCCGACCGTCTCGGCGGTCTCGAGGCCGGCCATCAACTCGGTGACGCCGCGTTCGGTCAGCGTCACCTCGCGGACGGTCGACTCCCGGCGTTCTGCGAGGCCGCGGCGCTCGAGTTGCTCGAGCGTCTCCGAACCGACGTCGACGCTGTCGATCGGCGCGTCCTCCGCCGCTGGAAGGGCCTCGAGTGCGTTCGCCTCGGCGTCAGCGCCGGGATCGGCGTCGGGGTCGGCCGTAATTTCACCGCTGTCGATCGCGCCGTATCCCTTCCGGGCGTAGTTCGACAGCGCGATGTCGACCTGTGGCCCCTCGAGTCCGGACTGGCCGATGACCTGTCCCATCTGGGCCGCTTGTTCGTCAGCACCGGCCTCGAGGGCGGTCTGGTACAGTTGGACCTCGGGCAATTGCGTGTCGGCGTATCCGGCACCTTCGTCGGTGAGCGTGATCGTTTCGTCGACGCGTTCGGAAACGGCGAGCAGTCCCTCCTCCTCGAGTTCGAAGGCGGCCCCGGTGACGGTCTCCGGGGGGAGGTCGGTCGCCGCGGCGAGGGCGTCGACGGACGTCGCCTCGTCGGCGCTCGCGGCCTCGAGCACCGCGACCTGTGATTCTGGTAGTTGCATTCGCTTGTGTTGAAGGCTGATGGGCTGTCAGTTAGCGGTTCCGACTCGCTCCCGACTCGAACCGCCACGGGCGGCCGAATGCGGGAGCCGACCTGTCGATCCAGACGGTTTCACCCCCTCGAGCGCTCGAGGGGGGTCCACCGATCCGGCTACCGATCGAAAACAAAACCGAATCCCGGGCGAACGTGTCGTACTCGAACGTCGACGCCGTCTACCTCCCTCTCGTGGGATTCGGTCGTCATCGGTCGAACGTACGTGGGCCGGGCCAAAAATATTGCGATGGGGTCCCACGGGTCACGGTCGCCTGCAATAGTGGCGCTCGGTCAGCGCCGTTACCGACGCCGCGAGGACTCGAGTTCGATCCCCGTCTCCTCGAGTAGCTCTTCGACTTCTGCGCGTTTCTCCTGGTGCTCGGCGAGGAACTCGCGCATAAGTTCGGCGGCCTGTTCCTTGCAGCCGCCACAGAGGCGTTCACCCCCGACGCACTCGTCGTAGACGCGCTTTGCGAACTCGTCGTCGTCGCCCGCGAGCAGGTAGGCGTACAGTTCGTAGACCGGACACTCGTCGGCCTTGCCGCCGAGTTCGCGCTGTTCCTCGGCCGTCTCGCGCCCGCCCGTGGTCGCCGACTTCACCTTCTCGTAGCCCTCCTCGGGGTCGTCGAGCAGCGAGATGTGACTGGCGGCGATCGACGAGGACATCTTGCCGCCAGTCAGGCCGGTCATGAACCGGTGGTAGATCGACGACGGCGGGCGGAAGCCGTAGCCGCCGTTTGCGACCTCGACCTCGAGGGCCAGCTCCTCGGCTTCGGCGCGCTCTACGTCGAAGGCGTCGACGTGGCCCTCGTAGACGCGCTTTTCGCCCTCGATGGCGTCGATCAGCGCCTCGAAGGCCTCGTCGGTGGCCCGGCGGTCGAAGAAGCGAACGCGGGGACGAAGCGGCTCCATGCCGGCCTCCTCGAGTTTCGTCAGCACGGAATCGAGCGTGGCCGCGTCGGTCTCCAGTTCGGACAGCGGCGTCTCCGCGAGCGTCTCGGCGAGGTGGACACAGCGGAGGTCGTCGTCGTCGAACTCGGCGGGGTCGAGCCGGTCGTACCACTCGGCGACGAGGGCGCGCTCGTCAGCGTCGAGTTCGAAGCTCGCGTAGGCCTCGCTCACCTTGAAGTAGCGCATCCGTTCGGCGAGGTCGCGGGCGAGCCGGACGTGGGGGTCCTGGTCGGGGCCGACGGGGATCACGGTCGGGATCGGTTCCTCGAGTTGCGGGTAGCAGATGTCGGCCATCTGGGTGACGACCGACTGCATGTGCGAGACGCTCGTCTCGCCGTCGAAGCCGTAGATGGCCTGGAACTCCGAGAAGTTCGCCTCCGCGCCGAGGTCGAACGCCAGATCCTGCAGTTCGCGGTTTTCCGACTGGCGGTAGAGGGTCCCTTTCTCGGGATCGAATCCGAGTGCGAGCAGCGAGAGCAGATAACTCCGGGCGTGCTCGTCGATTTCCTCCCAGCTCATTCCGCGAGCGGCGTTGGCCTCGAGGTCGGCGATCAGGGCGAACGCCTCGGCACCCTGTTGCTGGTGCCAGATGATCTCGTCGAAGACCAGTTTGTGGCCGATGTGGGGGTCGCCGGTTGGCATGAACCCGGAGAGGACGGCCGCCGGTTCGCCCTTTGCGAGGGCCTCGGCGACCGGGCGATAGTCACGGTGGCCGAAGATGACCCCGCGGCGCATCAGGTAGTGGGGGTTCGGCACCTCCTCGAGTATCTCGTCGAACTCCTCGATGCCGAACTCCTCGAAGAGCTTGCGGTAGTCGGAGACGGTCGACGAGCCCCAGGGGTCGAGCGCGACGTCATCAGCGCCTGCTTCCGTCCCGCCGTCGGTACGCGGTTCCCCTGACGCGGACTCCTCGAGTGGGTCGTCTCCGGTCATTACCTCGAGTGTGGCTCGACGGCGCGAAAAGGCTTCGGCTTCGATCGCTCGTAGGGGCTCACCGGCGGGACCTCAGCGGAGTTCTCGTTCGGGTTCGCGAGTCGTGTCGCCCAGTTCGTCGGTCTCGAGAAGTCGCTCGAGGCGCCGGGCGAACTCGTCGTCGCTCAGGTCGCCCGTCGCGTAGCGGCGCCGAATCGTCTCGACCGGCGTCTCCGCCTCCCCGGGCGGTTCCCACCGTCGTTGTCCGTTCGCGGCGCGGTGAGCGGCGTCGCGTCGGGGGCGGCGTTGGCCTGACGAACGACGCCGAGGGTCAGCGTTCCGGCGACGGCCAGCGTCGCGAGGCCGACGAAGAGAAACGCCAGCCCCGCCAGCCCGCCCCCGCCCAACACCATCAGGAGTCCCAGCACCGCCGCCGGAACGCCCACCAGAGAGGCGACGATGGCGACGGCCGTCCGACCGGCGGGACTCGAGGGCGCGAACCGGTGGATCAGGTCGTACATCGTTCGTATCGTATCAATCAGCTACGAAAAACGTTGGGAACCGACCGAGTGCTCTCTCGTCGCGGGCTCGAGACCGCTCAGTCCCGACCGTACCGGGTCAGACACCTCGAGAGGCCGGCCAGTCACTCGTTTTGGCCAAGCGGATGAAGGGATAATTAGGAATTCTCGAATCCGGAACGCTTGTAGTCGGCTTGGATCCACTTGGCAATTTGCTGGCTGTAGGCATCGTAAACCGAGAGGTCGTTCTATAGTAGCCACTGAAAGTCAGTGCGCACCCGATCGCACGACGGCTGTGCGATCGGTGTGCAAACAGTTTCAGTTGTTACTATAGAGCAGTTCGCACACCTCGCTGTAGCCTATCTTTGAACAGCGAGAGAAGTCCACCGTTCACGGCGTCCTCAGAAATCGAAGATTTTTGAGCACAGAAAGTCATCGAAGAACTGTCTGATGCGTTCCAGTCGTGGTTCGACCTGCGACAGAAATACCCAGAGGCAAACCCCCCGGCTTCTTCTCACGGGCGCTATGCGCCCGTTCGAATGGTCCGTGAGACCGACGGTCTCACGCTAAAGGGTCAAACCTCACAGAGAGTTGGTCTGACTTCATCCTCTGTGAGTATCTGACCCGTCCAGACGTTGACCTCTCAGAATTTACCCGAGTACAGAACGTTTGTGCCGTCTGGAACAGCGACGAGTGGGAACTGCGCTTCGTCTGCAAAGTCGAATTTGAACCCAGCGATTCAGCAGGCGATGAAGTGGGGCGTTTAAACAATGCCGAATAGAACTCAACTTTTGATCGTAAGCCAAATATGAACGCATCCGTACATGGCGAGTATACCGGCTAAAATCCCCCGAATTGTTCTCCCCTCTGTCCACGAGAGCGTAAATTCAAGAATGCCGTATGAGAACATAAATAACCCGATCATCAAGTTCCAATAAAAACGGTTCATAACAATATGTGACGGAGGTTGCCGTTTATTCAATTATATCAATACTATCGAGTTGGTGCATCATCAATGTCGTCTTCGTGGATTGGCATATAGGCACCGGTCCCAGGAGCATATCGGTTACATGGGTTGGCGCTAGCATGTTGGCCGGGTGCCCAACTTGCATAGTTCCAAAGCCATTCCTGTTCAATGGTCATCTCTTGCACCCCACCCCCCTGACAGCCGTCGTATACGCCTGAACACTGGGCTAGTTGATCAGCGGTCAGTCCAACAGATATCGCACAGGCAACGATTAGGGATGGCTTTATTGCTGATCCAAGGCATCCAAGTGTTGAACCGGTAGCTGCTAAGGCGAGTCTTGCAATACATGCGGTATCCCAATCGCCTGAGGTGGTTTCACATACATTAACCGTGCAGTATCCGGTTGATGCAGTTGACAATTCAGGAATATCAGTGGATTCAGCATCCTGATCAGTGATTTCAGCTTCGATTCCGCTTTCGGAGATGGTATATGCTGTAGATCGTTCAAAATTTGTGGAAGGACCTTCATTGGTCTTTACATCCGAGAAAGTTTCAAGCTGCCCAGCATCATATTCCAAATGATGGAGTGCAGCCCCCTCATCCACGTTAATGGTACTGTTACCGAGCCAAACTAAAAACATTTCTTCATCTGCTAAGTCCTCTTCATGCTTGAAGGGCACAGCGGTTGAATCGGATGTTCCTTCTTGGCCATCGATTTCAAGCGATGTACGGTAAACAACAGTCTCACCCCACATTGGTTCCCAACCGTCGTCAGCAACTTTGTCTACAAGCTCTTTCACATCACCATCGTTTTTAATGATAGTGAGTGTCCTTTTATGTTCTATTCCCCTTAATTCTCTCCACGTTTTATCTCCCGACTTCCTTCCAGGAGATTCAGCACTCACACTGCCGATGCCCGTTCCTGTTGCGATGCTTGCAGTAATCGATTGCAAGATAGTTCTTCTATCCATGATTGTTTCAAAACTCTATCTATCTATATATATATGTATATATATATCTTTTGGATATTACTATTGGATTTTATGTCCCATGATGTTTGATGTGGGAATTGACTCAATAAGTCGTTGTGGCTGGTCGACTTTATTTAGGGAAAAATCGCACGATAGAGACGGCTTATCGGTAGTTCCTGATCGAGACCTACTGGCTACCGTCCACGGCGATGTCGTACTCACGGCCGATGGAAGCGACATCGAACTCAAGACAGAACTCGAATTTTCGACCGATGCAGCGCATCTCCTCGACGAGAAAACAACTGATGACGATAAACAAGCGTCGCTCACCCACCCGATTGACGTGGCTATAGTACCCGAAGTCGTGGGTGCCGACGTGCTGGGCGAGGTCGGCACACGCCTGGATCACGTTCTCAAACATTCGCTCGACAGCGCGTTGTTCGGTCGTATTCGTGCGCAGGTCCTGGCAAGAGAGTGTCGCCTGTTTTTCTTTCAGTTCGCGGTGGTACTGTTCGATCTGCTCGAGTTTCACCGCGACGACTCCTTCGTCAGCCACGCAAGCCACGCTCCGCGATTCGATCGATAACGTCGCGCTGGTGTCGACGGATGTCGGATCGACGCTCGGAAAATTCAGTTTCGATCTCAGATTTGAACTGCCGAAACGCCTGTTCGTCACCGCAAACGAAGGAGCCATCGACGGCGTCGGCGGCGACCTCGAGCGGAAGTTCTTCGATATCTGAAGTATCGACGAACGGTTCCCCCTCGCGTTGGAGGTCCCCGGAGAGGAAACACCGCTTTCGAAATCGCTCTCGAGGTGACAACTTCTTCGCGAATTTGACGGCAACGTCGAAATCGGACGATCGGGTGGGATCGCCCGAGACCTGCGAACCGAACGCCACGGCAAACTCGACGTCCGGATCACGACTGAGCGAATCCTCGAGCGTGGCGAGCGCGGTTGCACGCTCGTCGCTCGTATCAATACGTGAATCGATACCGCATCGTCACAAAAGAATTCCGCCGCCCGGGTGAACTGGTGTCGCTGACGACCCACGATACCCGTTCGACCGCTACGCAATCCGGAATCGATCACTCCCGCCCGTGACGGGTCAGACATTTCGAGAGGCCGATCAACTCCACGGGTTCCGAATTATCGGGCGAGTAGACGACCATCTGGCCTTTCTCCATGTACGGCACCTTGGACTCGAGGTTGCTGGGGATGTTAACGCTCTTGATGGCGTCCTCGTCGCCTAAGTTGAGGACGACGGTGGTGTTGATCTGCTTGAAGACGGCGTCGTCGATGTCCTGTGGGTCCTGGGTGATAAGGAACAGGCCCAGCCGTTCTTTCCGCCCCTGTTTTGCGGCCTCGGTGAACTTGGTGATGACCTTGCGTGCCTGGACGCTGTCGGCGTCGGTGAGGAAGTTGTGGGCCTCGTCCATCCCCAGAATGAGGGGCGTCTCCTTGATCCGGTCGTAGGTCGGATCGTTCGAGAGTTTCTCGTCGATCAGCAGGGAAGAGAGCGCGAGCACGACGGCCTCCGTGGCTCGCGAATCGTTGACGTGGTAGGTCGGGACGACCGAGAGCCCACCGGGGCGGACGAACTGGTGGATCAGGTCGGTGATCGGGCGGGCGTCCTGATCGAAGACGGAATCGAAGCCGAAGACGCGCCGGCGGACGGCGTCGTAGGTCGCCTCGTGGACCCGCCCGGACTCGTCGAGTTCCTCCCGGAGCGCCGGGTCGTCGAGGAAGGATTTGAACGCCGAGTAAGTGCCGCCGTCGCCGTACTGCTCGAAGAAGCGGTCGATGAGGTAGGTGAGTGCGCCGTACTGATTGTCGTTGAGCGAGCCGCCGGAGACGAGCCACGGCCGGGTTCGGCACATCGCGAACGGAATCGTGAACTCGACTTGCTCGGCGCGGTGGTGGCTCGCGGCGTAGGTCGCGTCCCCGACTTTCGGGATAAATGCGGTCGTGTTCTCGACGCCGCCGTAGGCGATGTCCTCGCGCTCGAGTCGGCGGGCGAAGTCGCCGTCGAGGTCGGGGTTGTCGTCGTGCATCTGGGCGTACTCGTCTTGCGGGTCGAACTGGACGACCGCGGGCTGGACGTCCCGGCCGTCTTCCATCGGGTAGGTCAGGTCCGAATCGAGGTACTGCCGGAGGACGTTCTTCGCGGCGTGGGTCTTGCCCGAACCCGTGCCGCCGGCGACCAGCGTATGCCGGAAGACCAGGGGATCGCCCGCGTCGTAGTCGTCTTTGAGTCGGTAGTCGATCGTCGGTGGGCTCGCCGCAGTTCTGACCTTCTCGCCACCGACCGAGAGGTGACCGAGGAAGACGCCATCCTCGGGCATCTTGAGGCCGGTCTTGATCTGTTCTGTGTCGTCGGCGGTTCGAATAACCGTCTGGGGTTTGGGGACCCGGTCGGTCATCCGCCGTTTGAGTTCGCCATCGTCGTCGTACAGGATCGCGACGGGCTCGAGCGTCGCGAGAAACCGGTAGTCGGCTTCCTCGATGCCATCGGAGCGCATCGCCCGACGGGCGTGGATCTCGGTCGCGTCGTCGGCGTGGTAGAGCTGGGCGTACTCGAGTCCCGAGATGCGACAGAACAGCGTCTCGCCGTTCGCGTGCCTCCCGGCACGCTCCTGACTGGCGGCGGTAGCCGCCCCGTCGGGATAGGGTGCGAGCAGATAACTCCCGATGCGGATCGAGGACCGGTTGCCGCGGGTGACGTAAGCCTGAAGGGTCGTGTCGTCTTCGTCCTCGGCGACGCGCAGGCCACGGGAGACACAGAGTGCGCCGATGCCGACGTCCTCGCCGGCGCGTTCGACGTCGGGACGGTCGAACCGGTCTGCGTCTGCAGCCGACGCCGCGTCGGTGGGATCGGTACTGGTAGCCCCATCGCTGGTTCCGTGATCCGAATCGACCGACCCGTCGCCCGAGGAGCCGCTGTTTGCGTCGAAGTCGGTGAAATCGCCCAGATCGCTCATACACTGCAATCAGAGCGGCCCCACAAACACGTTTCCCTCCGGTGGAGTGTCTGTCTCTCTGGATCGTACCGTCGCCACCGTCGACGACTGCCAATCCAGTAACCGAGCGGCCGCAATCGGTGCCTCTCGAGGGTGACGACGGCCGAACCGTTGTTGACCGTCGCGTAGCAAGGTGTCGTATGCTCCGCCGTTCGGTTCTTACCTCGACAGCCGGGGTCGCCGTCGCTGCACTGGCAGGGTGTGCCCTGCCTCGAGACGAACTCGCCGCTCTCGAGGTGTGAGTCACGTGCCGAGCGTCGTGACACCGACTGACGACGCTCACTTCGATGTTCGTCCACCGTCCGATCGGATTCGATCGACGTTCAGTGGCTCTCGTACTCGATCAGCCCAGCCTCGCGGTCGTACTCGAGCAGGTCGACGTCGGCGAGGGCGGGCAGGTGTGAGTGATGGAGGTCGATCTTCGCGCGTTCGGAGTCGGGCGGTGCCGCCGGCTCGTGGGTCGCGAGCCGCTTGGCGAGTTCCTCGAGCGTGTGCGGGCCGGTT
This sequence comes from Natrarchaeobaculum aegyptiacum, assembly GCF_002156705.1. Taxonomy (NCBI): domain Archaea; kingdom Methanobacteriati; phylum Methanobacteriota; class Halobacteria; order Halobacteriales; family Natrialbaceae; genus Natrarchaeobaculum; species Natrarchaeobaculum aegyptiacum. The sequence goes on along the minus strand of NZ_CP019893.1, from coordinate 1,262,499 downwards.
CGCTGCTCGAGTTCCTCGAGCAGTCGGAGGCGAACCGGATCGAGGACCTGTGAGACGAGGTCCTCGACGTCGTGATCGTTCTCGAGCAAGACGGTGAGCGCCGACGGGCAGACCGGTGGTTCCGCGACGAGTTCAGCGCCATCCTCGGTGTTCCAGTCGATCAGGTCGGCGTCGGCCAGTCGGGGCAGGTGGTTGTGGACGAGTTCGATCCGTATCTCGTGGCGGCGCTTGCCGTCTCCCGGGTCGTCGTCTTCGCGGTCGAGCAGCGCCGTCGTGAGTTCGGTGAGGGACTGTCGGCCGTCGCTTTCCTCGAGCACCTCGAGCAGTCGGATGCGGTGTGGATGTCGAAGGACGTCGTACCGCTCTGCCGGAACGCCGGTCAGTGAACTCAGCTCGCTGGAACCGCCGAGGTGCGCGTCCGAACTCATATACCCGGAATCACCGGCGCTACCGGGTTAAGCACATTTCCAAAACAGTTTGGTCTGGAATCCTGATACGGTTTTTCGGACGAGCGCGAATCCACCCTGTCTCGGCCGAAATGTCGATATCAGACGCTAGAGGCGATATGGGGGCGAAAGTGACAATCTCTGGGGAACGAAAGTCGTTCGAAGTAATCGAACTGATTACACGTCGTGTTCTTCGGAGATCTGCGGGACGCCCTGGACGGTAATCGTCTCGCCGACGACGTACGACGAGGCTGGACTGGCGAGGAACTGGGTCACGTCGGCGATTTCCTCGACGGTACCGATGCGTCGGGAGACCTCCTCACGGTCGATGTTGTCGGCGGAGACGCCCATCTGACTCTCGACGCCGGGTGTGGCGACGAAGCCGGGGGCGATGCAGTTGACGCGAACGTCGTCGTCGGCCCACTCGTGGGAGAGCGTCGTCGTGAAGTTGATGACGCCGGCTTTCGAGGCACCGTAGGGGCTCATCAGCGGCGACCCGCGCTGGCCGGCGACGCTCGCGAAGTTGATCACTGCGCCACCGCCGTCTTTGAGGGAGTCGGCGGCCGCGTGGGTGCAGTTGTAGGTGCCGTTCAAGTTGATGTCGACGATGGTCTTCCAGCCGTTCTCGGAGATGTCGTCGAAGTCGGCCATGAACGACGCGCCGGCGTTGTTCACGAGGACGTCGATGCCCCCGAACTCCTCGACGGTCCGCTCGACCATCGCGTCGACGGCCTCGCGGTCGGTGACGTCACACTCGAGTGCGAGTGCCTCGCCCTCGGCGTCGGAGTCGGTGATCGCCTCGGCGACGGGGTCGACGTTCTCCTGTTCGCGCGAACTGACGACGACGTCGACGCCGTCGTCGGCGAACTGTTCGGCGATCGCTTTCCCGATCCCGCTCGAGGAGCCAGTGACGATGGCGACGTCGCCGTCGACGCTGAACTGATCCGTACTCACGCGAGATCACCTGCAACTGGTGTTCGAAGCTGGCGTTTCGTTACCATTGTTTCCTCACAGTGGATGTCTAGCAGCAACTGTTAATAAATGTGTGTGGCTACGGGTGACCAGCGACGCTGGTCAGGACGGTTCGGAATCGATCCGGAGTGGGCTCACCCGATAATCCGGATTCGCCCCTGCCGGAGCCGGACCACCTAACTGATCGACTCACGACGTGATACACAATGACGAACTCACCGGATACGACCGACTCGAGGTTACCTCGAGACACCACAGGAACCGGCAGTATCGGCTGGACGAACGGCTCGAGCGCGAGTGTCGACCGACGGGGTGGACGAGTCCCGATCACCGACGGCGGCATCGATACCGGCTGGGAGGCCGTCTTCTGGGACATCGGCGGCGTCGTCCTCGAACTCGAATCGGTCCAGTCGGCCCACGCCGCGTTCGTCGCGGACCTCGTCGACGACCACGACCTCGAGTACTCCGTCGAGGAGGCCGTCGACGTCTGGCGGACTGCCGTGGGGAACCACTTCCGCGAGCGCGACGGGACGACGTTCCGGCCCGCACGGGAGGCCTACCAGATCGGAGTCGAGGAACTGGTCGGCGACTCGGTGTTGACCGAGGAGTGGCGACCTACCTTCGACGAACACGTCGAATCTGCCATCGAGCCGATCCCGGGTGCCGTCGAAACCATCGAGACGCTCGCGGAGCGACCGATCCACGTCGGCGTGTGCAGCGACGTCGACGACGCTGCGGGCAAGCAGATGCTCGAGCGCTTCGGCGTTCGCGAGGTGTTCGACTCGATCACTACCTCCGAGGAGGTCGGTCGCACCAAACCCGATCCGGCGATGTTCGAGACGGCCCTCGAGAAGGCCGACGCCGATCCCGCGCGCTCGCTCATGATCGGCGATCGGTACGACCACGACGTGAAAGGAGCCGCCGACGTCGGAATGCACGGCGTCGCCTTCGGGGCCGAGGAGGGCCCCGCGGTCTCCTACCGGATCGATTCGCCGGAGGAGGTCCTCGAGATCGTCGAAGAGAAGCGCCCGACCGAGTGACGGAGCGGGGGTCGGGGTTCCGATATCCAAATCCTTTTCTCTCGGTTTTACGACGACAAATGTGACATGGGGGCAAACGGTGACGGTGGCGGTGACGACGACGGCGACGGTCCCGTCGACACGCAAGAGGCGATCATGCGGGCCACCTACCGCGCGCTGTGTCGACACGGCTACGCCAACCTGACCATGCAGGCCATCGCCGACGAGTTCGACAAGACGAAAGGCGTCATCCACTACCACTACGACACCAAAGAGGACCTGCTCGTCGCCTTCCTCGAGTACCTGCTGGACGCCTTCGAGCGAAACATCGCCATCGACGAGGACGAGGCACCTCGCGAACGCCTCGAGTCGCTGATCGACACCCTCCTCTTTGGCCCCCCGGAACGCGGCGAGTTCGACCACTGGGAACTCACGACCGCGATGCTCGAGGTCCGTTCCGAGGCGCCCCACAACGAGGAGTTTCGCCGCCAGTTGAGCCGCAACTACGAGACGGTCGTGGCTACCGTTGTCGCCATCGTCGAAGAGGGGATCGAACGTGGTGACTTCCGCGACGTCGACCCCGAGATGGTCGCGACGCTCCTGTTGACCGCGATCAACGGGGGGCGAATCTACCAGGTGAGCCTGCAACGCGACGACGTCGCCGACCTCACGTCCGCGAGCCTCGAGGCAATCGTCCGCGAGTGGCTCTGTCAGGGTGACGCCGACGGTTCCGAAGACGCGGACTCGGACGGTGACGACGACGTCGGTGCGGAGACAGCTAGCGACGGCGCGGACGCCACCGGCGACACGGACGGCGACTGAGAACGCGGTTTTCGCCGAGTCTCACTGCTGGATCGTACGGGAGAATCCACTCGGACCCTCGACGTTCCGCATTTTGCAGCTGAAAACGCCATCTCTGGCGACTGATGGACTGGGGCTCGACAGTCCCTCTCAGGTTGGACTCGGCCGCTGGACTCGCGAGAGGTACGACGCGAGGTCCGTCGTCGTCACGATGCCGATCACGCCCTCGTCCTCGTCGACGACGGGGACGTGTTTGATCCCGTGTTCGATCATGGTGTCTGCGACGTCGCGGATCGACTCCTGTGCCGTCGCCGTCACCACGTCGGTCGACATGTAGCGTTCGACCGTCGTCTTCGCTTTTGGACTGCTCTTGGCGACGATATCGACGAAGTCAGTCGACGTCAAGATCCCCTCGAGTCCACCCTGATCGTCGACGACGAGGACCGAACTGACCTCGTCGGTGAGCATTACGTCTGCGGCATCCTCGACGAGCGTGTCAGACGACACCGTCTTCAGTGACGTCGACATGACTCGTGCGACGAAGATGTCTTCCATACTGGTATCATATCCCACGGGGCTATAAGAATTGCCGAAACGGGAGCCCTGCCGAACCCGGATCGTCCGCTCGTCGCTGCCGTCGTCGCGTTACTTCGTCGCCTCCTCGAGCACGAGCGTGTCGTCCTCGAGGTAGTGTTCGAAGTGGTGACCGTCCTCTTCGAGCGTGACGAGGATCTCACGGAGGATCTCGGCGGTGGCGTGGTCGCCGAGGTTCTCGGCGAGTTCGATGCTGTCGCGCATCGATTCGATGATGTCGCCGTACATCTCGAGGTCGTTTTCGAACATGGTGCGGACGTCGTAGACGTCTTCACCTTCGAACTCGACGGTGGCACGTCGCTCGAGGTTCGTCGGCCCCGAGACGGGGACGCCACCGAGTGCCTGGGCGCGCTCGGCGATGGCGTCTGCGCCCTCCTCGACGTGTTCGTAGGCCTCCTCGAGGAATTCGTGTAGCGGCAGGAACTCCGCACCCTCGACGACCCAGTGGTGTTTCTTGAGCTGGTGGTACAGGACGTACGAGTTCGCCAGTTCGGTGTTCAGTGCGTCGACGATCTGTTCGGCCTTCTCCTGGTCGAGTCGAAGGGCGTTCTCTTCGACGACGTCTGCGGGCTGACGGACGGTCTTCTGGGTGCTCATCGTATCTGATCGATACGATCGCCACCCACATAAGCGTTTTCTAACCCGAAACAACATTTTCCAATCGAGAAAAATTAGTTTCGGTATTACGAGAGCTCACTCTCCAGTCGTTCGCCGTTTCCACCGCTTCTCGAGACTGGTTCTTTTTTCTTATATGAGTAAATATTTTGAAGCTGCGCGTTCTACGGGGAGTATGGCAACGAGAGCCGCACAGCGCCGAGCAGGGCTGTACGTCGACGGCGAGTGGCGCGAGCCCGAGACCGGCGGAACGATCGAGGTGGCTGACCTCGCGGCCGGCGGTTCGTTCGCTCGAGTGGCGGCGGCGGACCCGGCGGCAGCGCGGGACGCCCTCGCCGCGGCGAACGCCACCGAACCCGAACTTCGGCAGACGACCATCGTCGAGCGCGCCCGCTGGTGTGAGGCGATCGCAGACGGCATTCGCGAGCGTCGGGAGGAACTGGCGGAGGTGATCGTCCGCGAGGCTGGCAAGCCCATCTCGTCGGCTCGTGGCGAGGTCGAACAGGCCGCAGATCGGTTCGACCGCGCCGCAGAGGAGGCCCGCAACGTCGTTAGCAAAGGCGAGTATCGCGAGGGCTCGACGCCCGGCCACGAGGGCTGGGAGGCGATCGTCAAACACGAGCCGGTGGGGACGGTGCTCTGTATCACGCCGTACAATTACCCGCTGGCCACGACGGCGTTACAGGTTGCGCCTGCACTCGCAGCGGGTAACGCGGTCGTCTGCAAACCCGCGAGCAACACGCCGGTGTCGGCTGCGATCCTCGCCGAAGTGATCGACGAGACTGCAGCCCTCCCCGCGGGCGCGTTCAACTTCGTTCCCGGCGAGGCACGCGAAATCGGCGACGTGCTCGCCGGCGACGACCGGGTAAACGCCATCGCGATGACCGGTTCCTCCGGCGCGGGCAAGCACGTCGCCCGCGAGAGCGGCATCGTCACCCTCCACCTCGAGCTCGGGGGTAACGCGCCGGCGATCGTCTTCGAGGACGCCGACCTCGCCGACGTCGCGGGCAACTGTGCGAAGGGGGCGGTCAAGTACGCGGGCCAGCGCTGCTCTGCGGTCTCGCGCGTGCTCGCCCACGAGTCCGTCCACGACGAGCTCGTCGACGCACTCGAGGCCGAACTCGACGCCTGGCCGGTCGGCGACCTCTTCGAGGAGGAGACTGCACTCGGCCCGCTGATCAGCCCCGAGCAGGCCGACTGGGTGGAGACGCTCGTCGACGACGCCGTCGAGAAGGGGGCCGACCTGATTCGGGGTGGCGAACGTCGCGCACCCGAGGGCGTCCCAGACGACCTCGCCGACCAGTTTGTCGAGCCGACGCTGCTCGCGAACGTCCCCCACGACGCCCGGATCGTCCACGAAGAGCAGTTCGGCCCCATCGCCGCCGTCACCACGTTCGAGGACGAGGCGGAGGCCCTCGAGATCGCCAACGGCTCCGACCTCGCTCTCGACGCGGCTGTGTTCACGAGCGACTACGACCGCGCGATGCGGGTGGCAGACCGCGTCGACGCGGGCGCGGTCCGGATCAACGGCGCGCCGAGTCACGGGCTCGGCGACATCCCCTTCGGCGGCAATCGCGACTCCGGCATCGGCCGCGAGGGGATCGACGCCGCCATCCACGAGTTGATGCGCACGAAGAGTATCGTCCTCTGATCCGGGACATAACCTCATCGCTCGACAGATCGCGTCTCGCGTTCTATTTCGCCAGTGTCAGTCCCTGAGCAGGTCCTCGAGCAGCGCCGAGTCGTCCTCGCCGAGCGCCGAGCGCACGAGCAGGCTCCCGCCGAGGACGGCCGGACTGATGACCACGTCCGCGCCTGCGCGTTCGAGCTTTCGCGTGTTCTCGCGGTCTGTCGCGGCGGCAACGAGCCGGGTGTCGGGGGCGAGTTCGTGGGCGGTCAGGATCGCGAGTGCGTCGGTCGCGTCGTCGTCGGTCGCGACGAGGATGGCCCCTGCGGAGTCGACGTGGGCGCGCTCGAGCGGGGCCTCGTTGCTGGGGTCGCCGGTGACGACGAGAATTCCCCGGTCGTCGAGTGTCTCTGCTGCGTCGGCGTCGTCGGTGACGACGACGAACTCCCGGCCGCTGCGCTCGAGTTCGTCGACGATCGGTTCGGTCAGTCTGCCGTAGCCGAGCACGAGGACGTGCTCGGTCTCGAGGTCGAGTGTTGAGTCGGTCATTCGTCCGAGTGTGTTGGTGATGCGGCTCTGGAGCGCCGGGCCGACCAGCGATCCGATCGCGAAACCGAAACTGGCCACGCCGAGAACGAGCACGGACATCGTAAACAGCATTGCCTCCGTCGAGTGGGTCTCGGGGGTGATGTCGCCGTAGCCGACCGTGCTCGAGGTGATCAGCGTGAAGTAGAAGGCGTCGAGGATGGTGTCGATTCCCTCGAAGTCGTCCCGGAGGGTGTAGCCGCCGATGGTGCCGTAGGCTTGCACGCCGATCAGGGCTGCACCCGCAGCGATCTGGGTCGTCGTCAGCGAGAGGTCCCGGTCGAAGTGCGACCGGGTAAACAGGAGCACCGGAATCGCGAGCAACGAGATGACGATCAGCGGAAACGAGTACGGGCTCGACTGTAACAGTCCCTGGACAGCCGTCGCCGGACACAACAGCACGGTCGCCCACCAGCCGGCACGGAGTCTCCGACGCAGCGAGAATGCGCTGGCGACCATCATGAACCCGGTTACGGCCCCGGTGAAACTGGCCGTATCCTGCACGGCGTGGGGGACGTACGGCTCGAGCGGGCCGGTGGCGTCCACCCCGATGTTGACGAGGGCGGTCGCTACCGAGAGCACGGCGACCATCAGCGCGAGCACCACCGCCGCACGCGTCGTCAACACCCGGTGCCAGTCCTCCGAGAGGCGGGCTCGTCCCGGGCCGTCCTCGGCCATATCCTGACTCCGACCCGGCGTCAGTTAACCCCACCGTCGTGTCTGGGGTCCGACCACGCCGAGTGGCTTCGTTGCTCGCTGCAACAGGTGGAATCTTTTATGGCCGTGGTGGCATTCTGCCTATCTATGATGCGGAACCGTGGCTGTGGCGACGGGCGGACGGCCGGCGGTGACGGTCGGTGACGATGCGACGGACCGTCTGGCGTCACGTCCGGAACCAGCGCGAAACCTTTCGGATCTACGCCTACGGCCTCTGCATGGGCACTGCAGACGCCCTCCCCGGCGTCTCCGGCGGGACGGTCGCGCTCTTGCTCGGCTTCTACGGTCGACTGATCGCGGCGATCACGGCCCTGACGCCTCGCCGGGCGGTCGACGTCCTCCGGGCCTACGATGCCGGCCGACGAGACCGGGCACGGGAGGCTCTCCTCGAGATGGACCTTCAGTTTCTGCTTCCACTCGGCGTCGGGATGGTCACCGCCGTCGCCCTCATCGCGGGGACGGTCTCGACGCTCGCTGAAACCCACCCGATCGTGATCTTCGGCTTCTTTATGGGACTCATCGCGGCCTCCGCGGTCGTCCTCTTCCGGAGTCTCAGCGTCTCGACGGCACGCCACGCCGTGGCGGCCGCCACCGGAATCACCCTCGCCGTCCTCGTCAGTCTCGACGTCTTCCAGCTTCCGGGCAGCGGTCCTGCTGTTATCTTCGTCGCGGGCGCGCTCGCGATCAGCGCCATGATCCTGCCCGGCATCTCGGGGGCGCTCATCCTGATCCTGCTCGGCCAGTACGTCTACATGTCCGACCAGCTCACCGCCTTCCTCACTGCGATCGGGAGTCTCGCCTCCGGCAACGGCTCGTTCGCTGCCATCGCCGACCCGGGAACGGCCGTCGTCGTCTTCGTCTTTGGGGGCTTCGTCGGCCTCCTGACGATCGCACGGGCCGTCCGCCGCTCGCTCGAGTACGCCCGCGAGCCGACGCTGCTCTTTCTCGTCGGTCTCGTCGCCGGGTCAGTTCCCGCACCGTTGCACGAGGTCACAGCGTATCACGCGCTGACGACGGAGGTGCTGGGGCTGCTCGCAGTCTGGGGAGTCGTCGGTGCCGTCACGCTGTTCGGACTCGATCGCCTCGCCGGTGGCTTCGATCCCGAGTAGCGGTCGACAGAATTAGCGATCGGCCTGTCGCTGGTCGTACACCATGACCGCCCGGTCGTGTCTGGCCGAGATGCCGTTCGGGTTCCGCCGCGCGGATCGATCGGCGTATCGCGCTTGCATTCCGTCACGGAAACCTGCTGCGACGTCGCTTACTCCCTCGAGACCGTTCGTGAGCCACTCGGTCGGCGGCGTCTGCCCGGCGAGAGCTCGCCGCGTTCCGGCCGCACTGTCACGGACGGCAGTGTGCACGATTCGGCCGACGACGGTCGGGTAGAGGCCGTAGTTCTTCGCGAGTCGATAGGCCAGCCCCCGGTGGCGGTCGTCCCGTTCCGGACCGTCGTGGCCGCCGTCGGTTCCGATCGGTCCCCGGACAGCCATCGCCGCGTCCCAGTCGACCTCGAAGCCGAGTCCGGCCACGCGGTGGGCACAGTCACGGGCGCCACCGGTCGTGAGGTACTCGTCGAAGCCGTCGAGGGCGTCGAGGACGGTCCGGTCGAACGCGACGTTCGATCCGGGAAACTGGGTGACGTCCCGACCGGCCATCCTCGTGGGAATGCGCGGATCGCCATTCGACCCGCCGGGGCGTTCGCCGGTGATCGGCCCAGTAACGACGGCCGCGTCGCCGGCGAGCGTCCGTTCGGCCGCGTCGTACCAGCTGTGGTCGATCGCGTACTCGCCGCCCAGGAAGGCGACGGCCTCGCCCGTGGCCACCTCGAGCCCGGCGTTGCGCGAGACGTTCGGGTTTCGCTCGGAGATCTCCACGAGGACGTCGACGTCGTCTCGGTTCCTGACGGCACCTGTCGTCCCGTCGGAGGAGGGGCCGTTGACGACGATCACCTCCGTCGAGGCCGGCGTCCGCTCGTCGAGTGCGTCGAGACAGGTGAGCAGTCGCTCCCGGTCGTTGAGGGTCGAAATCACTACCGAGAGCGCCATATTGTCCGACCGAACGCCCCAATAATACAAAAATGGTGGGATCGACACCGATCTCGAGACGTCTGCCCCGGACAGCGAGGACGCACGCGTCGGGTCGGGAGCAGGGTGCAGCAGATGAACAGATGAATCGAGGAGTGGTTAGCGACGGCCCCGTGACGCAGACTACCGCAGGCGCGTGTTCCAGTAGGACACCGACGCGAAGTGGTCGGTGACGGGGTGGCCGCCGAGGGCCGTGTCGATCGTTCGGATCGGTTCGGCGAGTCCGTTGGGAATCGACCGGTAGAGGCCGTAGGGAGCGAGGAAGTCGTCTTCGACGTCGACCAGCGTCAGGTTCGTCTTCGCGAGCAGTTCGCTCACCTCGCTCTTGGAGTACAGCCGCGACCCCATCGGCAGCGCCCAGTTGTAGACGCTCCGGGCGCTGAAGCGATTGAACGTGTCGAAGACGATCTGCTCACGAGAGACTCGCCGCATCTCCCGGAGGAACGCCTCCGGATCGTCGGCGAGGTGGAAAAACCGCATCGCAACGACGGTGTCGAAGTGATCGTCCGGAAACGGCAACCGACCGGCGTCCCCGCGGAGGAACTCGAGCGTTCCCTCGAGGTTTGCTCCCTGTGTCTTTCGTCGACCCTGCTGTAACATCGCCGCCGAGATGTCGAGACCGACGACGTCGGCGCCGCGGTCGGCGAGCATGACGGTGAACCGCCCGGTTCCGCAGGCGATCTCGAGGATCGACCGATCCTCGACCGGCATGATCGCTTCGAGGACCGCTTCCTTCTCTCGTCGATCGATCAGCTGTCCGCCCTGAGAGAACCGCTTGTCGTCGTACTCCTGGGCCACCTCGTCGGCCTGGTACCACTCCTGTCCTTTCACGCTGGGCGCAACTACTGTCCCGGTGGGATAAAACGATACTGGAGTCCGCTCGCAAATCGGTCGGTGGTGGTCCCGCGGGCGATCGAACACTCGGCCGTTTTCGGCGGTCTCGACCGAACTGTCGATTTCACCCTTATACTACACTTATATGCCTTATACAAACAGCATTATTCGTATCCACATATAGGGAAGCTTTACCATCGACGTCTGTCCTCAAGTAGGTATGAGCATGAGTACAGCTGAGGATCGTGCTGCAGCCGCCGACGACCTCCTCTCTGAAGAGGAGTACCGCGACCGACTCCGTGACCTGCCGCCGAGTGCCAAGCTCGTCGCGAAGGTGCTCGAGTCGGACTCCCCGCTCTCGCAGGGGCAGCTCGCAGAAGAATCGCTCCTGCCCGACCGAACCGTCCGCTACGCGCTCAACCGTCTCGAGGAAGTCGAACTCGTGGGCTCGCGCTACAGTTTCCGCGACGCGCGCAAGCAGGTCTACTTCCTCAAGCACTGACTGGGCTGGACCCTGCGGGGCCTGCAGATTTCGGTCTCGAACCCGGCGTCGCCTTTGCGACCGTCCGGTAGCTATTTTTTCGCGCGTTCCAACCTCGTCGTATGCGTCTGGCGCGCTTTTCGATCCCGGCTGGGGCACGCGTGCCCACTGGAACCACCAACGCCTACCTGCTCGGTCGCGACCCGGCGATCCTCGTCGACCCGGCCGGCCGCACAGAGGATCTCGACCGTGCCGTTGCCGACTGCGACGTTGCCCACGTCGTCGTCACCCACACCCACCACGATCACGTCGGTGCCGTCGACGCTTACGCCGCCGAAACCGGTGCGACCGTCTGGGCCCGGTACGGCCGAACCGACCGCTTCCGCGAGGCGACCGGTCGCGACCCGGATCGAACGTTCACGCCCGGTACCACGATCACACTCGGCGGCGACCGGGTACGCGTCCTCGAGGCGACGGGCCACGCGCCTGATCACGTCGCCTTCGAGGCCGGTCGCGGCGGCCCGGTCTGCTGTGGTGACTGCGCGATCGCCGACGGAAGCGTCGTCGTCGGCGCACCCGAGGGAGACATGCGCGCGTACCTCTCGACGCTCCGACGACTCCACGCGATCGACCCGCCAGCGCTCCACCCCGGACACGGCCCCACCATCGACGAGCCACGCGAGACGCTCGAGCGACTGTTGACTCACCGGTATCGTCGTGAACGTCGCGTCCTCGAGGCTGTCGACGACGGTGCCCGGTCGATCGACGAAGTGCTCGCGGCGGCCTACGAGAAGGACCTGACCGGCGTCCGCGACCTCGCGGCGGCGACGATCCGGGCGCACGTGGAGAAACTCGCGGTCGAGGGAAACCTCCAGTGGGACGGCGAACGCATCGAATCGGGGGATCGACGGGAGTGAGACGACCTGCCCCCGCTTCTTTCGGATCGAAAACAATCCGCCCTCTGGCTCCGGAACGAAAACTACCATAGTTATTTATCCAACGATCTCGGAGGGGATCGTATGGGAGACGGGACCGGGGGCTATCGCCTCGACGAGATCGATCGGCGGATCGTCTACGCGTTGATGGCCGACGCCCGCAACACCTCCGCACCCGCGATCGCAGAAGACGTCAGCGTCTCGGGTGCGACGATCCGCAACCGGATTGCCCAGCTCGAGGAACACGGCATCATCGAGGGCTACCACGCGACCGTCGACTTCGAACACGCAGACGGCTCGCTGATGAACCTGTTCCTCTGTCACGCCCCCTTCGGCGACGTCGAGGGGGCTGCCCGCCGGATCGGCTCGATCCCCGGCGTGATCAACGTCCGGGAACTGATGGGCGGCCGGATGAACCTCCACGTCCTCGCGGTCGGCACCGACACGAGCGACCTCCGGCGCATCGGCCGCGAACTCGAGAACCTCGAGGTCGAGATCGAAGACGAGTTCCTCCTGCAAAACGAACACAACTTCCCCTACGCGCCGTACGGCCCGGCCGACCAGCGCCGACTCGAACCCCTCGCCGATTACATCAGCCTCACCGGCGGCGCCGAGGTCGTCGAAGTCACCGTCCACGAAGCGGCCCCAATCGCCGGCACCACCCTCGAGGACGCCGCCGAGGCGGGAATCCTCGACGACGGAACGCTCGTGATCGCGATCGAGCGCGACGACGCGATGCTCACCCCACACGGTGATACCGTCGTCCAGCCACAGGACGTCGTGACCGTCTTCTCGCCCGACGGCGCTGGCGAGCCAGCACTGAACGCCTTCCGCGATCCGTCCTCACGGCCCGCCACGTCCTCCAGCTAACATGCCCGTAGAGAGACTCCTCTCTGAACTACTTCACCGCGAGCCCGCCACCGACTCTGACCATCGGCCGGAGACGGCCGTCCTCCACGAGTGTCGCCACTGTGGCTCGAAGTTCGACGATCCGATTACCGAGTGCCCGGTCTGTGGCGCCGCCGAAATCGCGACCTACGAGTTTCCGTCGGGTGACCCGGACGCCGACGATGCCGACGGGGCCGCTGATGTCGACGCCGACGCCGATGCCGGCGACGGGTCGACCACCGATCGCTCGCACTGATCCGTTCGGACCGTTCGTCCTGCTGTCGACCTGTGACCGGGCACCGACTGGTTTTTTCCGCCTCGGCCCGTCACGTCTCTCGTGAACTCTCTCGAGGCCGACCTCGAGCAGGCGCGGGCACTCGAGGTCGCGAAACTCGCGGACGCGATCGAATCGATCGGGTTCGAGTGCACTCGGTGTGGGGCCTGCTGTACGAGCCACGACGGGGAGGCCCACACGGCGACCGTGTTCCCCGACGAAATCCGCCGGTTACAGGCAGCTTCGGCTGACGCTGGTGACCGAGTCGACAGTGACGCCGACGAGGCTCCCGAACGCGACCACGAGCGCGACTGGCGCGACGTCGCCCGGCCGATGCCCTACGGTCTCCACGAGGGTGCCGACGGCCTCGAGGGTGAGACCTTCGAGTGGGCACTCCAGACCGACGGCTGTGGCGACTGCGTCTTTTACACGGAAGACGACGACGGGCTCGGCGCGTGTAGCGTCCACGGTGACCGGCCGCTGATCTGTCAGACCTATCCGTTTAGCGTGGCGCTGGCGGGAACGAGCCAGCCGATGGGCGAGGCAGTGGACGAGGCGGGCATCGTCCGTGCTCACGAGTGTGAGGGGCTGGGCCGTGACATCTCCCGTGCCGACGCCGAGGCTCTCGCCCGGACGCTGAAAACCCGCGCCGTCCGCGAACTCGAGGAGGCGATCGCGGTCCGAGACGCCTACGAGCCCCCGGTCTCGAGTCCGGGCCCCGGTGAGGTCGTCGTCCACGATTCCGAGGGGGCCAAACGGATCGACGGGACGCCCCGTGACGACGAACCGGGCGAGGAGTGACCCGACTCACCGGCGGCCGACCCCGTGCGGGGACGATCCGCGGCACATGTTGGCCGAACCCTTACCCGTCGGTTCGGTGACGTCTCGTGTATGAGCACGGCCGAGCTGGACGATGTCGACCGCGGTATCTTGCATATGCTCCAGCGGAACGCCCGCGAGACGACGGCCGCGGAGATGGCCGACGCCGTGGGCGTGTCACCCAGCACGGTTCGCAACCGGATCGAACGACTCGAGGCTACTGGCGTGATCGAGGGCTACGTCCCACGGGTCAACTACGAACGTGCCAACTACCAGCACTTCATGGTGCTCATCTGTCACGCACCGGTGGGTCGGCGCGCCGAGGTCGCAGACGCCGTCATGGAGATCGAGGGAATCGTCGGGGTCCGGGAAATGCTTACTGGAACTGCCAACGTGCACATCGAAGCGGTCGGTACCGATTCGGACGAGGCCGACCGGATCACGGCCCAGCTCACCGAACTGGATCTCGAGATCCGATCCGTCGACCTGGTCAAGCGCGCCCGCATCCAGCCGTTCAATCACTTCGGTTCGCACCTGGTCGAGGAGTGATCGGTCGGACTGTCTTCTGTGACCGTATCGCCCTCTCTACTGCGGAAACTCACCATCGACTCGAATATCACCGCGAAATAAACAGTAGGCGCGAGTGCGAAATTCGCAATTTCTAAAAGGAACAGCGAGAGTTCCACGGGTCACCTGACCCGTGGTTGTTTACGCGACTTCGCCGGCGGATCTCTCGGTCCCCGACGAGGAGTCGACCGACTGATCGGCCAGTCGTGTTCGAATCGATACAGGAGCTCCGATATCGATAGGAAGTTGACGGCCGTCGTCGAACGAATCCCATGGACATCGACTGGGACGCCGTCACCCACGTGACGAAAGTCGACCCCGCGAAGCCGCTCCCATCCGACCTGGGCGTCCTCGAGGGCACCGACCTGATCGTCGTCGGCGGTTCCGACGACGTCACCGAGGCGAACGTCCTCGAGACGATCGATGCGGTGCGATCGCTCGAGGCGGCAGTCCCCATCCTGCAAGAGCCATACAGTTCAGCACACGTCTCCCGGGAGACTATCGAACGCGCGGACGCCGTCGCCGTTCCGGCCGTCTACAACGGCGATCGCGAACACTTCGTCGGCAAGCACCTCGAGCTCTTCACCGAGGTCGGGCGCAAACCCGACGCGCTGCTCGGAGCGGGCGTTCCGCTCGTCGGCGACGTCGTCACGTCGAGAGCCGAGGGGCTGGTGACCGACCTCGCCTCGAAACTGGTCGGCGAGGGTTACGTCGTCCAGCACCTCGAGTCGGCGGCGGCCGACCGCGCCCGCGTCGAGGAACGGTTCACGCCCGACCAGGTCGCCGGCGCTGCGCTCGCGACGGAATCGTTCTACGGCTTCCCGATCTTCTACGTCGAATACTCGGGCACCTACGGGGGGCCCGAGGACGTCGAAGCCGCCGCTCGCTATCTCGAGGAGACGACCTTGCTCTACGGTGGCGGCATCGACAGCGCCGAGAAAGCCGAGGCGATCCTCGCGGCCGGGGCGGATGCGATCGTCGTCGGCGACTGTTTCCACGACGACCCCGACGCCTTCTGCGAGACGATTCCCCGGTAGGGACGCGGGAGCCCCTCGCTCGCGCCACACCTGCTATCGACACGTCTCTCACAAACACTTATTGGCTATTAGAACATTTCTACGGTATGGATCTCGACGCCCTCCCGAGTCTCCGCACCCTCGAGGTCGCACTCGCCATCGTCGTCCCCCTCTCAGCTGTCGGGCTGTTCGGTGAACCCGCGTTCCTCGCCGACGCACCGTCCGTCTTCGCCGCCCTCTGGTTCGGTGCCGGTCTCGTCGCCCCCGTCCTCCTCGCCACGGTGGTCGTCCTCCGGGCACTGGCACACGTGGTGCGTCTCGTCGCGCCGGTCGTCGGCCACGACCAGCTCCGTCGGCCCGGGGACGTCTCGCCTCTGAGAATTCTCGTCTCGCTCGCGTTCGGCGCGCTCGCAGCATACGTGCTGTGGTGGTCTCTCGGTACCGTCTACGCCGTGTATTTCGCCTCGGTGGGTGGCGTGCTCATGGGTCACCTCGTCGCGGCCGTGTTCGGGAGCGTCCTCGCTCTCCTCGTGTTACTCCGGGTCGCACTCGGTCGGCTGTTTCCCGACGGCCCGGCCGCCCGGTTGCGACGGCCGACCCTCGAGTGATCGTACCGTCCGGTATCGTCAGAAGTAGCCGGGAGAACGACAGCCAGTCGCTATAGTAACAACTCCAACGATTCACACACTGATCGCCGGTCCGTCTGGCGATCAGGTGTACACTGACGTGCAGTGGCTACTATAGCAGTAGCGGTCGGTGAACACGTGCCCGGTCGGCAACGCCGACCGGATCGAACGCGATCAAAACGTCTCTTCGATGATCTCGCCGACGGCGAAGTTCGACTTGACCTCGGTCACTTCGATCTTGACGCGTTCGCCGACGTCGGCACCCGGGACGATGATGACGTAGCCGCGTTCGACGCGAGCGATGCCATCGCCCTGCTTGCCGATGTCTTCGATCTCGACGTAGCGCGTCTCGCCGACGTCGACCGGCGGCTGTGGCTCCGACGGAACCTGACTCGAGTTCTCGTTCGCGTCGGACGCCTCCGCTGCCTCGGCACGCGAGATGAGTGCGACGCGGTAGACCTCGCCGGCCTCGACGTCACCGGTCTCGACTTCCTGCCGTGGTACTTCGATGACGTATCGATCCTCCTCGGTCGAAACCTCCGTACTGAACAGACACAGGAGTTTTTCAGATATCTCCACAGGTAGACCCTCACGTCGACCTCTGACGCTCATTCGTATTAGAACTACCGACGAATCTGCCGGAACGACCGGTCTCGGGTGCTTTCGCGGTCGGCTCTCTCGTGTGCTGGGCAGGAAATTTGGGTCCCGATTCGATAGGCGGACGACCGGTCGACGGGCTGTCCACTTCGACGATCGATCAGCTTTCCGATCAGTCTGCGGAGCCGGACGGTCGGGTCGTGACGAACGTCGAGAGGTCGACGTCGGTCTCGGTCTCGAGGTCGGCCGCTGCGAGGCTATCGTAGGGGCGATTGACGACGAGGTCGCCGGCGGTCCGGTCGCCGACGCCGGGGATGGTGGTGAGTTCGTCCATCGAGGCCTCGTTGAGGTCGAGCGGATAGGGGACTCCCGTTACGGAGCGGTAGCCGTGGTCGACGATGGCCACGTCGATCGTCTGTCCGAGGTCGCGCTCGCCGGGAATGCCAACCAGCAGCGGGTACGTTCCAAGCTGGCGGCCGAACGTCTTCCCGTCCTGATGGTACTCGAGGTGGACGTCCGACAGGACGGTTCCGGGCGGCGCAACGCGGGCGAGCATCGGCTGGTCGATTTCCTCGCGAACCTGGCGCTTGTACCGTTTGAAGAGCTTCTTGTGGTCGTTGGCGATTTCGGCCCCCGTGTCGCTCATGTCGGTGCCGGCGAAGGCCATCACCTGCCGGATGTTGATCCGGCGGAGCATGTAGCCCTCGTCGTAGACCCGTCGGAGGAACTCGAGGTTGCGCTCGTAGGTCTCCTCGCGCTCTCCCTTGAGGCCGTGTAAGAGGTTGATGCCGGGCAGGAGCTTGGGGAGTCGTGGCGGGTCTTCGTCCGTCCCCGCTGGTGGGTCGCCTGCGCGGTCGGCAGAACTCGGATCTCCCGGCTCGCCCGGTCGCCACCCCGCCTCCTCGTTGACGATCCGGACGGCTTCGAAACACTCCTCGGCACTGACGTTCAGGTTGTTCTCCTCCTGGACGACGGGGTCGGCCGACTCGAGGCCGAACGCCGCGGTATCGCCGGGCGTGTTGTGCTCGGCGATGATCCGGATTGCCTCCCTCGACTTCTCGGGCCACTCGACGACAGTGATCGGATTCATGTTGTCGAGGTGGAGCGTTTCGAGGTCGGGTGCGACCTCGCGGATGCCGCCGTACAGTTCCCGGAGGGCGTCGGGGTTCGGGGCCTCGCCATCGCCGCCGTAGGCGAGGATGTCGGCCTGTCGGCCGATCCGGAAGTGTTTGACGCCGTGATCGGAGAGGGCGTCGACCTCCGCGACGACGGTTTCTGGCGGTCGGAACGACGGATTGCCGTACAGCGGTTCGGTGCAAAACGAACACCGGTAAGCACAGCCTCGCGAGGTCTCGAGTTCGGCGATGAGGTACTCCGGGTGATTCGGGTGCTGTTCGACGATGAACGCCCCGTTCCGGGCCCAGCGGGTGACCTCCTCGACGTCGCGCATCCGGTTGTTGAAGCCCTCGAGGCCGCTCTCGACCAGGTCGTAGACGGCGGCCTCGACGTCGCCTTTGGCGACGAAGTCGAAGTCCAGGTCCTGGCGCTCCGTTTCGGTCGCACCGGCGTTCTCGTCGCCGACCCCGAACTTCACGGGGCCGCCCATCAGGCTCGTCCCGCTCGCCGTCCAGGCCAGTTTGCGGACCTCGTCGGGTTCGGCGGGCGTCCCGCCGACGTACTTGCCGGGGACGGTCATCCCGCCGAGGTAGATCGTCAGGTCGGCCTCGTCGACGTCGCGCCAGCGGTCGGGTTCCTCACGGAGGCCGTCGATCGTGTGGTACGTAATTCCCTCGCGAGGGACGCCCGCGTCGACGAGTGCACCCGCGGTGTAGCGTGGGTACGTCGAGACGTACGGCGGCACCCCGAAGTGGGCGGGTTCGTCGACGTAGCCGTCGACGATCGTCACCGACAGCGTTTCGGGGTCAGTCATGCCCGCTGGTAGCGCCTCGAGCGGTAAAACGGTGACTACACGCGGACGAGTGTACCACCAGACTGGCCATCCCGGCGTCGACTCGCGGTTCGAGGGGGCTGGCAGGTACCGGTGTGACGGCTCCGACAGCATGACATTCGTCAACAACAAACACTATGTGAATTGATACTCTACATTCGTGTGGAATTATCGACCATGGGACCACTCGAGAACAGAACGGCCGTGGACGACGGGAGGAACCGGGGGATCGACCGACGCTGCTGGCGACTCACCAGTACCCGCCGATCGCTCGGAGGTGGGCGGCAGTGATCGACGTCTCGACGATCTACTTCGTCTCGAGTCTCGCACTCGGTGTCGCGGCCGTGGCCTTCGCCGCGATGGCGTCCCGGTTACCGGCCGTGCACCGCCGGTATGGGCTCGTGACCGTCGTCGCGACCGGGAGCATGGCGCTCGCGTATCTGGCGATGGCCGGGGACGTGCTGGCCGTCGAGACGACCGGCCGGGACCAGTCGCTCGCTCGGTTCCTCGGGTACACCGTCGCCTTCGGCGGCATCTGTTACCTCATCGGTGTCGTCTCTGGCTGTGGTCGTCGGCGGACCCTGTTGCTGTTCGGATTCACCGCAGTGAACCTGTGGGTATCGCTCGCGAGCTGGCTCCTCGAGGGCATCCTCGAGACCGTCGCCACGGCCGTCATCTTCGGGGGATTGCTGGGCGTCGTCTACCTCCTCTTCGGTCCTATCCAGCGTGCGGCCGCTGCCCGTCACGGTGATCGGGCGCTCCTCTACGGCAAGCTCAAGTACCTGCTGGTGCTCGGCTGGGCCATCCTCGTGACCCTCAGCGTCGCCTCCGAACAGAACCTCGCACTGCTCGATACGTTCGCCGGACAGCTCGTCGCGTCGTACGCGGACGTGATTATCTTCCTCGGATTCGGCGGGTTCGTCCTCAGAAACGCGACCGCGTTCGACGCGGTGACCGCCGAGTCGTCACCCTCGAGCGACGATCACGCGGCTGTGACCCGCCGACCCACCCAGTGATCGGCCCGTCGGCAATCAACTCATAGCCTTGATGTGTCGAGCACGCGTCTATCTGCCCATGCCACCGACCGAAGAGATCGTCTGTACGGACGACGACTGCTTCCTCGACCTGTTCGAGAACCACTATACCTACGACGTCCCCGAGGACTTCGACGTCTCGGAACTGTCGTGTCCCGTCTGTCGCGGGACAGACTGCCTCGAGCCCGTCGAACTGTGAGCGCGTGAGTCAGCCGACCACCGCAACCCGAACGCTTTTGCTGGCCGCTGACTGACTAGTCAGTCAAATGCGTCCGAACCGGCTCGATCGCCGGCGGTTGCCACTCGAGAGTGGCGAGGCCGACCCCGGCGGTCGGGTGAGCGACCGGCCTCTGTCGACCAGCCGAACCCAGCGGCCGACTCGAAGACGTCGAGGCCACCGTGGTCTCGGTGATCCGACGTCGTGAGCGCCGACAGCAGCCGGCGACTCGTCGTCGGTGCGGTCATCCTCAGTACGTTCTTCGTCGGCTTTGGCGGTGGTGTGATCTTTCCGATCCTGCCAAACCTCGGCGCCGTGCTCGGCATTTCTCCGCTGCTCGTGGGAATAATCCTGAGTGCGAACCGGTTCTCCCGGCTCCTCGCCAACGCGCCTGCGGGCGTACTGGTCGATCGCATCGGAACTCGCACGCCGTTCGTCGTCGGGATGCTCATCCAGGCGATCGCGACCTTCGGCTACGTCGTCGCGATGGTCGCCGCCCACCCCGACCTCTGGTTCCTGCCGGACGTTCCCGAGGCGTGGTTCCTCGGCTCGCGGATCGGCTGGGGGGTCGGCAGCGCCGCCGTGTTCGCGACGGCCTACACCATCGCCGCCGACGTCAGCGACGACGATTCCCGCGGTGCCAGCATGGGGCTGATTCGCGGCGGCGTCCTCTTCGGGTTTCCGAGCGGCGTCGTGATCGGCGGCGTGATCAGCGAACTCGCCGGCGAGGTGCCGGCGTTCGCCGTCGCGACCCTGTTCGCGATCATCGCGACGGTCGTCGCCTACGCGACGATTCCCGAAACCCACGTCGAAGGCGACGAACACCGATCGGTCGCCGCGTGGGACATCGACGTCAGCGTTCCCTCGCTCACCGTCGGCCTGGTGAACTTCGCCGTCCTGTTTGCCTACATCGGCGCGCTGTTCGCGACGCTCGTGCTCTTTCTGGACGCAAACGAGCTGGGCGTCTTCGGGTTCGACGCACAGGGCTCCTCTGGGATCTTCATGGCCGTCACCGTCGTCGCCGCGGGGATCTTCATGTTTCTCGGCGGCTGGGTCACCGACCGCACCGGCTCGAGGGTTCCCACGCTGGTTACCTTCCTCTCGATATCGTTCGTCGGGTTCGTCCTGCTGGCGATGGCCGACTCGATCGCGACGCTGACCGTCGCCTGTCTGTTCATCGGCGCAGGACAGGGCGGGACGAGTGGCCCGCTGATGGCCCTGCTGGCGGATCTGACGCCCGAGGAACGGATGGGTCGGGCCGTGGGGACGAACAACGTTCTCGGCGACGTCGGCGGTGGCCTCGGCCCGATCGTCTCCCTGCCGCTGATCGAGGTGATGGGGTTCTGGCCGGTCTACCTCGCGTGTGCAGTCCTCCCGATCCTCGCCGGTGCCGTCTTGCTCGCCGGTCTCCACCACGAAACCGGGCAGTTCACGCCGACCGTCGACACGTCGACCGACGCTCGAGCGGCCGAATCGGCGTCCGGCTGCGAAACTGGGTCGCGACCGGCAGACGGCGGCGACTGATCATCGTCGGCTCTTCATCTGCTTGGACCAGCTTTCGCGGCCATCTGGGTCGGCACGAAGAAGATGCTCATCCCCACGGCCGTCCCGATCAGGAGTGCGGTTGCCGCAAACGGTCCCACCTGTTCGTTGATTTGTTTAAAATCGCACCCTGACACGGTTTTCACAGGCCCTTTGTTGCGTGCGTGGTAACATATATGCATATTATACTCGATTTCCGTCGTTTACCCGACCGGAAGGCCGGCCGGGTATCGTCGATTTCGACGGGTTGCGCTACTCGTCGGCTCCCTCTCCATCAGAACCAGCCATCCAGCGGACGGTCCGCTCGAGGTGATCCCGGAGGGTACGCGCTTCCGCTGGCGTCAGCGTCACGTCGGCGTGCCCGGTCGCGTGATCGCCCGCCATCGCGTCGATGCTCAACACGATCCGATCGCCGTCGTCGGCCACCGGTCGGACCGCCACGTCGGCCCGGTCCGGATAGTCGCGTGGCGGCCCCATCTCGAGGTCCGTCTCGCCGCGCGTGACGCCGATCTCGACTCGCTCGGTGCACTCGAGATCGAGGGAGTCGGTCGGATCGTCGATCGAAGCTGCATCGTCGGCCGTGGTATCTTCTTCCATAATCGGACGTTCGAGCGCTGCCCCCTTGGGTATGTTCCCGACGTACGGCGGCTTCAAGCCTGTCGGAACTAGTGGCTGCCCTTTTGGGCTCGCGTTCACTCGTCTCGAATATGTCGAACCCCCCTCCACCACCGACGCCGCCGACGCCGTCGATCGGTCCCGACGCGACCTCGCCTGCATCGTCGACTCCCTCGTCCCCGCCACCTTCCGGCCCGCAGGCAGGTCGCGTCCTCGCGACGACTGGCCAACTGACGAGCGCCCTCGAGGACGTCGGTCTCTCGACCGACGAGGCTACCCTCGAGTCGCTCCTGCTCGCGGCCGATCGACGGGGCTACCTCGAGTGGACGGCGCTCACGCGGTCCGGGGAGTACGTCTGGGATCTCACCGACGCTCCCGATCGGCTCGCAGACGCCATCGCGTCGGCGCTCCTCGAGTGGCTGGCAACCCGACTCGGACTCGACGGCGGGCTCGAGCGAGCCGACTGATACGGATTCCTGTCGCGACGTCCCGGTGCGACCGCGGCCCGGGTCGCGGTTGCGCCTAGTGGCGGTCCACGCCTGAACTGCTATAGTAACAACTGCAACGATTCACACACTGATCGCCGATCCGTCTGACGATCAGGTGTGCACTGACGTGCAGTGGCTACTATCGGTCGAACCGATCGGCGTCAGTCGGATCGACCTATCAGTCGACGCCTGGAACGGTACTAGACTGACGGACAGTAACCCGTATGGATCTCCGTCGCGCCGTCCTCGAGTGGCCGGCCGATCGCGACGCTGTCTCCGATCGAGAACGTGGTTATTTTTGGTGACCCACGAGAACCCTCCGACATGGTTGTCACGACTGAGGAGATCGAGACTATCGCAGTGATCGGCTCCGGACAGATGGGCCGTGGGATCGCCGCCGTGGCCGCGCTCGCAGGCTACGAGACCTACGTCAACGACATCGACGCCGAGCAACTCGAGGAGGCTCGCGGCGAGATCGAGTGGTCCTACGAGAAGACCGCCGAGAAAGGCGGAGCCACGGAGGAAGACGTCGAGGCCGCACTCGACCGGCTGACGTTCACGACCGATCAGGAGGAGGCCGTCTCCGGCGCACAGTTCGTCACCGAGGCTGCGGTCGAACAGCAGTCGGTCAAAGAGGACATCTTTCAGGATCTGGACGAGATCGCCCCCGAGGACGCCATCCTCGCGACGAACACCTCCGGGCTAAACATCACCCAGCTTGCGGAATCGACCAGCCGGCCGAGTCAGGTGCTCGGCACCCACTGGTTCAACCCGCCGATGCTGATGGACCTCGTCGAGGTCATCATGACCGAACACACCCCCGACGAGGTCGCCGACACCGCCGAGGAACTCATCGAGTCGTTCGACAAGACGCCGATCCGCTGCAAGATCGACATCCCTTCGTTCATCGTCAACCGGCTCATGCGTCCCTACGGCGAGGGCCCTGCATGGATGGTCTACCGCGGCGAACACTCGATCGAGGAGATCGACTCCGCGATGAAATACAGGGAGGGCTTCCCGATGGGCCCGTTCGAACTCGCCGACTACACCGGTGCTATCCAGCTGCGCGTCGAGGGCGAACAGGACCACCTCGAAGACACCCGGCCGATGTCCTACGAGACCGAGGTCTGTCCGATCCTCAAACAGCTCTACGAGAAGGGTCGCTACGGGCAGAAAGCCGGCGCAGGCTACTACGATTACAGCGAGCAGGACTCCCCGGCAATCTCCGTCGACGCCGGCCAGGGCTTCGACACGCTGCTCGTCTGGGCCCCGATCGTCAACGAGGCCGCGAAGATGGTCGAAAACGACGTCGCCAGCGTCGAGGACGTCGACACCGGCGCGAAACTCGGCGGCAACTGGCCGATGGGTCCCCTCGAGAAGGCAGACGAGGTCGGTGCAGACGTCATCCTCGAGAAATTGACCGAGGTCGCCAGTCGCCACGAGGACACGAACAAGCTCGCCGAGACGCTCCCGTGTGATCTGCTGGTCGAGAAGGCCAAGGCCGGCGAGACGTTCTACTGAGGCTTCGCGACCGGTTCCCACGGGAGCGGTCGAGGACCCGCTGTCGCCCGTATCGAAGCCGTTTTCCCCGGTGCTGCCGTTCGATCCCGTATGAACGGCGACTCTGACATGACCCTCGCGTTCGAACTCGAGGCGCTGAAACGGCTCGCCTCGCCCGAGCGCGTGTTCGAGGACGCGAGAGGCTGGACCGAGTACATCGGCGTCGTCTCGGAGAAACCCACCTACGTCGTGACGAACTTCACCCGCAAGAACCGCATTCGTCAGGACTTCTTCTCCGGCCCACGCGGGAAAGCAGAGAGTCTCGAGGGCGTCAAAGACCAGTTCCAGACCGGCCGCTACGTCTACATCGGCGCCGACGACGAAGACGAGGAACTCGCCGAGGAAGTCGGCTGGGAGTATCTGGACGTCGAAGACGCCGCCGAGGCCGCAGACTGGATCCTCGCGGCCACCATGGACGAGGAGGACGACGACGCCGGCGACGTCCGTGACGACTGGCCCTGACCGGCGAGTCGGTGGCTGGTCGAGCAGTGGACGACTCCAGTACCGGCTAGATCGGCCGCGCTCCCTCCCTTTTATTCACTTCCCGTCCTGACCTCGCGTATGCGACTCGCACTACTTGGCGGCACTGGCGACATCGGCGAAGGACTGGCGCTCCGATTTGCACGCGATACGGACCACGAGATCCTGATCGGTTCGCGCGACCCTGAGAAAGCCCGCGACGCCGTCGCCGACTACGAGGACGACCTCGAAGC
Organism: Natrarchaeobaculum aegyptiacum; assembly: GCF_002156705.1. Classification (NCBI taxonomy): domain Archaea; kingdom Methanobacteriati; phylum Methanobacteriota; class Halobacteria; order Halobacteriales; family Natrialbaceae; genus Natrarchaeobaculum; species Natrarchaeobaculum aegyptiacum. The sequence goes on along the minus strand of NZ_CP019893.1, from coordinate 1,237,888 downwards.
CCGCGGTCTCGAGGCCGACGTCAAGGGCTTCGCGAACGAGATGGCCGCAGACCGGGCCGATGTCGTGATCCTCTCGGTCCCGCCGTATCACGTCGCCGATACCGTGGAGGCCGTCGAAGACGAACTCGACGAGGAGACGATCCTCGTCACCCCCGCCGTCGGAATGAAAGGCGACGAAGACGGGATGCACTATCACCCGCCGGGCGTCGGCAGCGTGAGCGAACTCGTCGCCGAGCAGGCTCCCGACGAGGTGCCCGTCGTCGGTGCATACCACAACCTCGCGGCCGGCAAACTCGCCGACCTCGATCTCGAGTTCGACCTCGACACGCTCGTGGTCGGTGACGACGGGGATGCCAAAAAGCGGATCCTCGACCTCTCGAACGAGATCGAGGGCCTGCGCGCGCTCGACGCCGGCCCGCTCGCGAACGCCGCCGAGGCCGAGAGCGTCACGCCGCTGGTGATCAACATCGCGAAGTACAACGACGACATGCACGACGTCGGCGTCAAGTGGATCTGACGGCGGCGACGCGAGCGAACCGCTCTTCTCGAGTCAGTCGTTTGCGGTCTCGAATCCACGGAGGACGCCCTGTCCGTCGGTGGGGCCGACGTCGGGGAGCGTGACGCGTTCGGGGTGGGGCATCAGGACGGCGACGGTGTCGCGCTCGCCGACGACGCCCGCGACGTTGTGCTTCGAACCGTTCGGATTGACGTCGGGGCTCGTCTCGCCCTCGGCGTCGCAGTACCGGAACAGGATTCGATCCTCGTCCTCGAGTTCCCCGAGGCGCTCGTCGTCGACCTCGTAGCGGCCTTCACCGTGGGCGATAGGAACCTGAATGACCTCGCCTTCCTCGTAGGCCTCGGTCCACGGGGTGTCGTCGCGTTCGACCCGCAGGTAGACGTGTTCACACTGGAAGCGGGCGCTCTCGTTGGTGGTGAACGCGCCCTCGGTGAGGCCGGATTCACAGCCGATCTGTGCGCCGTTGCAGATGCCGAGGACGGGAACGCCGTCGGCGGCGGCCTCGCGGACCTCGTCCATGATGGGCGAGCGAGCGGCCATCGCGCCCGCACGGAGGTAGTCCCCGTAGGAGAAGCCGCCGGGGAGGACGATTCCGGTCGTCGCTGCCGGGAGGCCGTCTTCGTGCCAGACGATTTCGGCGTCGATCCCGAGGTGGCCGAGTGCGCGTTCGGCGTCGCGGTCGCAGTTCGAACCGCCGAAGCGTATGATCGAAACCGTCACAGTCGCCACCCCGTGGTGTTTCGGCCGACGGTTTCGATCGGTGTGTGAGAGACGGTCATCTACCGTTCGTCGACCTCCACGTCGTAGTCGTGGATGGTCGGGTTCGCCAGCAGCCGTTCTGCCATCTCGTCTGCACGCTCGCGGGCGTCGTCGGCGTCGTCGGCCTCGAGGTCGACCTCGAACCGATCGGCCGAGCGCAGGTCCTCGAGTTCGAAGCCAAGCCGCTCGAGCGCCTGCTTGGTCGTCTCGGCCTCGGGGTCGAGGACGCCGTGTTTGAGTCGAACCGTCACCGTCGCGGTGTAGGCGGTCATCACCTGAAACCCCGTATCCGTGCTCAAAAACGCTTTCGCCTTGTCCGCGTAGTACACGTTCGTGGATACTCGACCCGTCGATCACGTGCTCGTCCGCCAGCGTGGCTCGCAGGCGTCGCCCGTTGGTACTGGTGGCGGTCCACGCCTGAACTGCTGGGTCGAACCCGTCGCCACGGGCCGGTTCGACCTGCAGTCAACGCCTGGAACGGTACTACGGCAACAGTCCGGTTAGCGCCGATCGAATGCGGTACCCGAGCGACCCGTTCTGGTAGCCCCGCCAGCGGCGCATTCCACCGGCGAGCGTCGTGGCCTCGTAGCCTTCCTCCTCGAGCACGGCGGTCGCCTTCCGGGCGACGATCCCCGCCTTGCAGACCGTGACGACCTCCTTCCCGTTCGGCACGTCCTCGATCGCCGCGCGGAGGTCGGCGTCGTCACCGGACCGGAGGTCACCGTACACCGGAACGTTGTGACTGCCGGGGACGTGCTCGCGCTGGTAGCCCGCACGCGGACGGATGTCGAGGACGTACGGCGGGTCCTCACCCTCGAGTCGGGCCTCGAGTTCGGGGGGACTGATCTTGCTCATATGGTCCACTACTCTACACGAGTACAAAACGTGGGCGGAATCGGTCGACTGCGACACCGGCGATGGGTTGATGGCGGAGCTCAGGGGATCAGACGTCCGCTCGAGCACGCCTGACGCCGACGAAGAGGACGGCAGACAGCAGGCCGACGGCGGCGGTGACCACGAACGGGATCTCGTAGTTCCCGAACGTGTCGAGACCCTGGCCGACCGCGTAGGGGACGGAGACGCCGGCGACTGCGAACCCGATGCAGGTGATCCCGAAGAGGGTGCTCAGGTCGCCCGTCCCGAAGAGGTTCGCGACGAGCGGCGACATGAGCGCGGCGATCCCACCGTAGCCGAAGCCGAAGACGGCCGAGAGGACGAGGACGGTCGTCGGGGTTGGCACTGCGACGAGCAACAGCGTCGGGACGCACATCAACACGACGCAGGTGGCCATCATCCAGTCGGTGCCGATCCGGTCGGCGGCCCAGCCAGCGGTGAACTTCGCGACGACGTTCATTCCGCCGACGATACTGACGGCGATGACGCCGATCTGTCGGCTCACGCCCGCGGCTTCGGTGAAGTCGACGAGGTAGACGAGGATCGCGTTCGCCGGGACGAACGCCAGCAAGAGCGCGGCGAACACGAGCGCGAACAGCGGCGTCCAGACGGCCTCGAGTGCCTTCTGGAGCTGTCTTCGAACGGAGGCGGGGTGGCCGCCGTCGAGTACGCTCGGTGCCGTTTCGAACTCGTCGCCGGTGTCGACGCCGAGTTCCTGCGGTCGGTTCGCGAGCAGGGCCATCGCGACGGCGATGGCGACGAGGAACAGGCCGGCGAGGACGAGGTAGGTCGGTTGCCAGCCGAGTCGAGCGATGAGGACCTCGACGAACGGCGGCATGGCGACGATACCGACACCCCAGCCCGAGACGGCGACCCCGGTCGCGAGGGCACGGCGACGCTCGAACCACCGTGGCGTCGTCGTGTACGCGACCACGAACGTGATACCCATGCCCGCCGCGGCGACGACGCTGTAGGAGAGGAGCACCCACGCGAACGACGGCGACTGGCTCGCCCCGACGAGTCCGACGGTAATCAAGACGGCGGCGACGACGAGCAACCGCCCTAACCCGTAGCGGTCGACCGCGAACCCGAGGACGGCGGCACCGCTGAAAGTGACGAACGACTGGACGCTGAAGACGAGCGATGCGTTCGCGTACGACTGGTCGAACGTCTCGAGCACCGGTCCGAGGAAGACGCTGAACGAGAACATCGTGCCGGCGGTCATCAGCGACAGCGCGAAACAGCCGACGACGACGAACCACCCGTAGTATCGGTCGGCCTCGAGCAGGCGGGCCTGAACGCGGTTGGGGTCCGGTGGCACACCGCGATGTTTCTGCCGTTCGTCGATAACCGTGCAGGTTCCGTACGGTTTTGCCCGTTCCGCCCGCGGTCCAGGTCACCGCTCGGACGGACTGCTGGACCGATGTACCGGGAGTGTGCCCCGGGTGGCGGTCCCACCGGAACTGACGGATATGGCCCGTCTCAGTCGGCGGTCACGAGGGTGCGAGTATCGATCGCACGAACGATTCGATCACCGGCACGGCGCGCACCGACGACGGTCCCGGCGAGCGGCCCGGCGGTGCCGCGGGCCAGCCCACCGGAGACGTACAGCTCCCGCGCGTCGCCGTCGGTCCCCAGCCACGCGAGGGTCTCGTCCTCGAGCACCGGCATCCCGCGATAGCCTCGCTCGAGGTCACAGGCTGCTGCCACTCGTTCGACGAACGGGTGTTCGGTGACGGGCTCGAATCCGGTCGCCAGCGCCACGCGGTCGGCGGTGAGACAGCCACCGTCTGCGAGCAGGAGTCGTACGCGACCGTCGACGCGTCGGGCGGACCGGACGTCGCCGATCCGGTGGGTCATCGTGCCGTCGTCGACGAGCGACTCGAGGCGCTCGGACAGCCGTGGGGGAATCGTCCCGGCGTTGTGGGCGTCCTCGACGACCTCGAATCGCCGCTTCGACCCCGGTGGATGCCGGTGGAGGTGGCGACTGACGTGGCCCCAGTTGATCCACCGCGGGTCGGCCTCGGCGGTCGCGACTGCGGGGTCGTCTCTCGAGAGCAACGTGACGGATTCGTGCTCGGCCAGGCAGGTCGCGAGCTGGACGGCGGTGATGCCGCCGCCGACGACGACGGTCTCGCGGTCGTCCTCGGTCCTGCCCTGGGCCTCGTTCACGTCTTCGCCCTCGCTCCAGTCGTCGTCCCCGTCTCCGTTCCTGTTGTCGTCTTCACTCTCTCCGTCCGTACGGGAATCGAACTCGTCGTCCCAGACGTGCGTGACTCCCTCGACGCCCTCGGCCCACGACGGTCGACGATACCGGCCGCCGTGGCCGATGGCGAGGACGACCCGGCGTGTTGCGAGCGATTCGCCGGCGTCTGTCTCGAGGACGAACCCCGTCTGCCCGTCGCCCCGGGGCTGGATACCCGTGACGGCAGCCTGCCGGTGGAGGGCGGCGAGATCGCGGCGCTCGATCACGTCGTCGGCGTAGTCGAGAAAGAGTGCGAGCGACGGTCGCGGTGGGTATTCCCGGGTCGGCAGGAGCTCGTCTTCCCGTCCACGGGCCTCGGCGAAGTCCTCGAGACCGAACGGTTCGGTGCCGACGTGGTGGACGAACGTCGAGCGCATCGCCTCCATCTCACAGGCCGCTGCCTTTCGCCGGAAGGACGCGAGCAGTCGCTCGTTCGGGTCGAGGATCCGGATATCGGATCGGTCGAACCGGGTCTCCTGGAGGAGCCGCTGTGCGAGAACCGTTCCGTGGATGCCACCGCCGACGAGTGCGCACTCGAGCATGGATCGTTGTCCGACGATAGACGGTGCTATTACTTTACCCCTTCTAGTTAATAATCGTGGCTAGCTTGTATTGGCTGGATATTATGGTACGGCCGCCGCCCTCGGTCCGCACGCGCACCTGCGTGTGACCCGACCAGACTGGTACTCTGGGCTCACTGAGGCAGCTCACTGGCGGTCGCCGTGTGAACAACTGATAAGCGTACGGAGGCAAAGCTATCGGAACGAAGTGTTATCGCAGTGACTTTTTGTGCGTGTGAGGTGACTGTCGACGTATGACCGATGAGGAGGGGGTCAGACCGGTTATCCACGTCTCGACGACCGCGATCGTGGTGATCGTCCTCGCGGCCCTCGTGGCGACGGTCGCGCTGGCCTGGATCAACACCGGCATCGCGATCATGCTGGCGATCTTCCTGCTCATCTTCGGAACCGAGTTCGCTGAGCGCGTGACGACCGACCTCGAGGCCAGCGACGTCGCCGAGTACGTCACGGCCGATCCCCCGGGAGGGAGAGCCGACGGCCGAACCGAGGCCCTCGAGATTCTCCGCCAGCGCTACGCCGCCGGCGAACTGACCGATCTCGAGTTCGAGCGCAAACTCGAGACGCTGGTTGCGACCGAGCGGGTCGAGGACGTCGAACGGTACGTCGGCGAGATCCGTGATCGGAGGGGAGAGCCCGTCGAACGCGAGGCCAGCCGGGATCCGGAGCTCGACCGGCGCTAGGAGCTCAGAACAGCAGCGTCCCGGTCCAGGCGATAGCCAGTGCGAACCCCACTGCCGCCAGAGCCTGCCGGCCGAGCATCGACGCGACGAACCGCCAGGAGACTTCTCGAGCCACCGTAACCGCGGTCACCAGACAGGGGAGGACGACGCCGGCGAGGTAGACTGCTACCAGCACCTGGACTGGTGAGAGGGTAGCGACGCCCGCGGTCTCGGCCGTCAGGAGCGCGATCCCGTCCTTGCGGATCGCCGCGAGGACGATCGGAAGTGTGGCCTCTGCCGGCAGCGCGAACGCACCCATGGCCGGCGCAAGCACGACGCCGAGCCGGGAGAGCGCGCCGACGTACTCGAGCACCGCGGCGACGACGCAGATGCCCGCGAAGACCGGCAGGGCCGTGGTCACGAAACTGGCGAGCGAGGTGCGGGCCTCCCGCCAGATCGCTCGCGGACGGGGCCACTCGAGGTAGGTCCGGCGGTCCACTGCGAGGCCGGTCGTTCGGGCCGTCGGTGGAGCGATCAGGCGGACGTACACCAGCGTCGTCGCGGCGAGGATCGCGAGGTACGGGCCGACGAGCCACGGCATGCCGACGGCAGCGAAGACGGCCAGCGTCGCGGGGAACTGGTAGGAACAGGCCGACCCGAAGGAGATCGCCGAGATGGTCGTACAGCGGGTACAGTCCGAACAGCTCCGGGTGCTCGTCACGGCGGGGACGTTACAGCCAAAGCCCATTACGATACGGACGAGGTCCCGGCCGGTGAGGCCGATCCGGGCCATTACCGGGTGGAGTGCGACCGTGATGCGGGTCACGAGTCCGCTCGCGGTGTAGGCACCGATCACGAGTGCGAAGATCAGCATCGTCGGCAGCGCCCAGACGAACAGGAACGGTCCCATCGCGAGGAGGCCGTACTCGCCGCCGAGGATGGCCGCGAGCGGTCCGGGCAGACCTGCTGCCCACCCGACCGCGGGCTCGAGCGCCGCGCCGACGAGCGGATCGAGTCGCCCGGCGATCGTGTTCGCGAACCAGACGGCGATGGCCGCGGGGACGAGCAGGAGGAGCGCTCCCGCCACCGGACCGAGGTACGGCCGCTCGAGGATCGTTTCCGTGGCCTCGAGTTCCCATCCCGCGGTCACGTCGGTCCCGTCGGGAATCGTCCCACCGTAGCGAATCGCCGTGCGGACGCCTGCGGCATCGGCTGGCGTGACTTCGTCGACGTCGATCCCTGCGCCGCCGTCGGCCGCAACCGGCCGAAGGGACCGGGCGTCGACCGGAACGACCGGAAGCCCGAGGTCAGACTCGAGTGCGGCGATCGTCTCGCGGGCCTCCGGGCTCGCGACCTTGTCCCAGAAGGTAACGACGATCGATCCCGTTCGCCCCGCGACCAGCGCCAGGAGGTCGCGAGGTCCCGATCGAGGTCCGTCGCGGGGACGACGAGGACGACCTCGTCGGTCGGCTCGAGCGCGGCGAGGGCCCGCCGGGTCGTCTCCGTGTCGGCCTCGAGGGTGATTCCGGGGGTGTCGACGACCTCGAGGTCGTCGGTACGGTAGACCTCGCTCGAGACGGTCGTTCCCTGGACGTTCCGGTCGGTCGCGGCCGCACCGGTGAGACCGGCCGCGAGGGCCGATTTCCCGACGCTCTCTTTACCGATCAGGACGACGCGGTCTCGCTCCGGTTCCGCTCCGGTCGTGTTCCGGTCCCGACCGGTCATCGATCGGTCACCCTACGGGACGGGTCGTGGCGGTCTCTCGTCCGGGCCGGTCGACGCTGTTGCCTCTCGATGCAGTCGGCGAACGATCTGTACGTCATCGCTGGGACGTCTCGGCCATTGTTAATAATAATGGCGAACCAGATAATAACTACTATTACTGTGCAAGATGTTGTTGACAACCAGATGACCGACGACTCGATTCCCGTCACCGTCCTGTCCGGAACACTCGGCGCTGGCAAGACGACCACGCTGAACCACGTTCTGCGTGAAACCGACCGCGACCTCGCCGTCCTCGTCAACGACATGGGTGAGGTGAACGTCGACGCCGACCGCGTCGCCGAGTCCTCGAACATCGCCGACGAGGACGAGGAGGTGATCGAACTCTCGAACGGCTGTATCTGCTGTGAACTCCGCGGCGACCTGCTCGACGCCATCGGTGAACTCGTCGCTGCAGACCGCGAGTTCGACGCCATCGTCGTCGAATCGACCGGGGTCGCGGAACCGCTGCCCGTCGCCCAGACGCTCACCCTCGGATTCGACCAGACCGACCTCGAGCCGACCGAATTCTACGAGGAGACCGGCATCGAACCGCTCTCCGGCTGTCACCTCGATACGACCGTCACCGTCGTCGACGCCCACCAGTTCGACGCAGCGATGGAGTCCGACGAGATTCTGGACGACGACGGCACGAAAAAACACCTCGGAGACCTGCTGGTCGAACAGGTCGAGTTCTGCGACGTCCTCGTGCTCAACAAGTGTGATCTGGTCGCTGCCGACCGACTCGAGGCGATCGAGTCCACGCTCGAGGTCCTCCAGCCCCGCGCGACACTGCTCCGGGCCGAACACGGCCGGATCGATCCAGACGCGATTCTCGAGACCGAGCGGTTCGACTTCGAGGACGCCAGCCGGTCTGCAGGCTGGATCCGGGAACTCGAGCAGCCCCACGAGAGCGCCGAGGACGAACACGGCGTCACCTCGTTCGTCTTCGAGGCCCGGCGGCCGTTCCACCCCGAACGGTTCGCCGACCTGCTCGACGAGTTCCCGGATGCGGTGGTCCGTGCGAAGGGGCACTTCTGGCTTGCAACTCGCCCGGACGCGGCGCTCACGTTCAACGTCGCCGGACAGTCGATCCGGGTCGGACCCGGCGGTCAGTGGGTCGCGTCCCTGCCACCCGCAGAACGCGAGCAGCACGTCTCCGAGAACCCGGCTCTCGAGGAGGGCTGGCACGATCGCTGGGGTGACCGCAACGTCCGGCTGGTCGTCATCGGCGTCGAGATGGACCACGATGCGCTTCGCGAGGCCCTCGCGGACTGCCTGCTCCGTGACGACGAACTCGAGGCCGATCGTTCCGACTGGGAGGATCGGTTCCCGACGTTCGAGGCCGTAGCCGACGACCCGGACGGAGACGCCGAGCGAGGTGGTGCAGCGGCCGAGACGGAGGCCGACGCTCGAGACGAACAGGCCGAAATCGGGCTGGCAGACTGAGGTGACACACGACGTGAGCGACCACGACGGCGGGGATGGTCGGCACCGCGACGCCGACGATCGGGATGACGCAGCGGCTCGGACGGCGGACACCGGGATGGACTCCTCGTCACCGGGACCCTCGCCCTGTGACGAGGCCTACGTCGAACGGCGAGACTATCGTCCGGATACGTGTACGATCTACTCGTCGGTGACGGCGCGGACGGCCCGCGAGCAATGGATCAGGGCCTGGGGCGACGCGTTCGTCTCGCGAGAACAGATGCGGTGACCGCCTCGATCGGGGCCACCACCGCAGGGGGTTCGATCACCGCGCTATTCTACGTCGAAAACCGGGGATCGACGAGGCCGACGGACGATCGGCAGGGTGGGTCGTCTCGAGCCGACGTCACAGCGGTGTTCCCGGTCGTCAGTCTGCAGCCGTCACCACGATCGTGCCCGAGGCGTGGACCGTCACCGTGTACTCGGCGAGCCGGAACGAGACGCGACCGGCGTTCCGTCGGGCCGTGCCTCCGGTTGGGGCGAACAGGGTCTCGAGGCTGTCCGGATCGACGCGGTCGTAGAGACGATCGAGTTCGTCCGGTTCGGTCCCGGAGAGCGTCGCGACCGTCGAGACGATCGTTTCCGACAGTGACTCGTCGGTCTCCCAGTCGTGGGAGGCGATCGCGGTCTGGTCCTCGGGATCGATCTGGCTGGCGCAGTTGGTTTCCGGTGTTACCGTCATCGTGTTCACCTATCGGGGCCTGACTGTCAGCTCCGATGACGAAACGGGCTACCACGATCTCCAGTATAAATCCCTGTCAGACAATTTACGAAACTATGTAAGACGAAATAAGCTGAGGGCCACGACTGGTACCGGGTCCTGACGGTGACGTCCGTCATACGCCGTCCCGTCTGTCGATTCTGCTCCTGGTTCCTCGACGGTCTGTTTCGGAAATCGCGGTACTGCGTCGCCGTCGCCTCCGGGCGCGTCGAGCCACCGTCGTCAGCAGTCACAGTAGTCAGGCTCACAGCACGAGAGGTCTTCGAGGAACATCGATTTCTCTCGGTAGGCTGCGAGCGGTCCGGTGTCGACGCCCAGTCTGTCGCCGATCGTCTCGGCGACGACGGCGAACCGCTGGCGGAACTTGTAGATGAAACAGAACGGCTGGCCGTCGTGGGCGACCTGTGGGCCGGCGAGGAAGAGTCCCGGCGTCTCGGTCGACTCGTCACGGTCGGTGAGCACCGGTGTCCCGGCCGTGGCGTTGCCTCCGTTTTCGTCTTCATCAGTGGCGGCGTCGACGTCCCCGTTCCCCCTCTTACCCCCGTCAACGCGCTCGAACGCGAACAGGTCGTCGACGAGTCCGACACTCCCCTCGAACCCGGTGGCGAGGACCGGCGGCGTTCGTGAGACGACGTCGTCCCGGTCGGTGACGACGCGATAGCGGTCTCCGTCGCGGCGTTCGATTCGCTCGACGCGCGTCTCGGCGACGAGGTCGATCGGTCGGCCGGCCTCGCGTGCGCACTCGAGTCGATCGGTCGTCCGCGGGGAGAGGACCTCGCTCGGGTCGGGACTGCGGTACCGCCATGGGCCGTCGGGGTCGACCACCGTTACGGAGAGCCCTTCGTCGGACAGTCCGAGTGCGGCGTCGATCCCGCTTTCCCCGCCGCCGACGACCACCACGTCGTCCACCCTGTCCGTGTCGTCGTCCGGGCAAGCGATCGACTCGCCCATCCCGGAGGCCGTCTCTCCACCATCTGGTGCGGGACGCTCGGTCGGCGACCGACCGCTGGTCTCGTCACTCTCCCCGGTTGCAGGTGAGACGAGTCGCGCGTGTCGGGCCCACGAGTCGATCGACGCCACGTGGACGGCGTTGGCCGATCCCGGAATCGCGCCGTCGGCCGGATACTGGAACTCGCCGGCGGCCCACACCACGTACCGGGCCGCGATCGCGCCGTCCGCCGTCTCGAGGACGAACCCCTCGGCGTCGTCTCGAGGGTAGACGCGTTCGACGTCCGTCCCGGTTCGAATCGGGAGGTCGTGAAACTCCGCGACGGCCTCGAGGTAGCCGGCGTACTCCTGTCCGGTCGGGTGTTCGCTGTCGAGGGCGAGCGCTGGCGAGGTGTCGGGCGTGATCGCGTTCAGGTCCCGGACGCCGAACGCGTTCCCCGGGAACGACGGGGTCAACAGCCGCATCTCGTCTGGCCATCGACGAAAGGAGGAACCGACGCAGTCGCGCTCGAGGACACCATAGTCGACGTCGAGGTGCTCGAGGGCGACCGCGGTTCCGATCCCGGCGGGACCGGCGCCGACGATCGCGACGTCGTGGTCGCACGTGTGTGCGGTCGTGGTCGTCATAGTCGTGACCTCTCGCCCTGCGCACTTAACAACTTTGAGTATGGGGTTAACAATATTTGTGCTATGGGTCGGGAGATGGTATTAATAGGCGACGATCCTCGACGGGAATCGCGGAAAGCAGGACTTTTCACGGCGCGTAGACTGAGGGTCGTACTGATGCATCGACGTACGCTCGAGCGGAGGTGGCCCCGATGACGACCGACGTGACCGAAATTACGGTGATCGGAGAGGACGACACCGGACTGGTCGCTCGCGTGACCAGCCTCCTGTTCGAGCGCGGAATCAACATCGAGGACCTGGATCAGGCGGTTCGCGACGGCGTCTTCCGGATGTACCTCGCCGTCGACACCTCGGAGATGGTCTGTACCGAAGAGAAGCTCCGGGAAGCCCTCCACGAACTGGGCGACGACCTCGGACTGGACGTGCAGGTCCGGTTCCCCGCTGACCGAGAGACCCAGCAGATCGCCGTCCTCGTTACGAAGGAGAGCCACTGTCTCGAGGCGCTGTTCGAGGCGTGGGCCAACGACGAACTGGGGGCGGACATCGGCGTCGTCATCGGTAACCACGACGACCTGGAACCACTGGCCGACCAGTACGGCATCCCGTTCCACGACATCGGCGACGAGGGCGGCCAGCAGAACGAAGACCGGCTGCTCGACCTGCTGGCGGAGTACGACGCCGACCTCATCGTCCTCGCCCGCTACATGCGCATTCTCAGTCCGAACGTCGTCTTCCGCTACGAGGACCGGATCATCAACATCCACCCCTCGTTGCTGCCCGCGTTCCCCGGCGCAGAAGCCTACCGTCAAGCCGTCGAGGAGGGCGTCCGGATTGCCGGCGTCACCGCCCACTACGTGACCACGGACCTCGATCAGGGCCCGATCATCACCCAGCGCGCGTTCGACGTCCCGGACGACGCCGACGTCGCGGCCGTGAAACGTCGGGGGCAGCCACTCGAGGCCGACGCCCTGCTCGAGGCCGTCAAACTGCACCTGAACGGCGACGTCTCCGTCCACCGCGGCCGGACGACGGTTCGAGAGAACGGCACGGCCTACCAGCTCGGCCTCCCCGACGAACTCGAGGAGTTCACCCCGGATCGACCGGTCGACGGCCTCGCCAGCGCCATCTCCGACGAATCCTGACGCGCCACTTCTCGGTTCCTTGTTGTCCCGTCTCGACCGCTATCCGCCGTTCGCCGGCGCTATGTGAATAACTATCACTGAGGGTCCCTAATGCAATTTCACATTACGAACGCTCGCGTCATATTTGGTGGCAGTATTTTCGGGTAATCGCCGATTACTGAGCGATCGTCAGACGCTCGAGTTCATTTCGGAACGTTCTTACCTGCCGGTGGGTAACCAGTGGGTATGACACCCAACGTGGGATCGGTCGGCGAGCGATCGTCTGACGACCGTGAGGTAGTCGCAGCCATCGACGAGGTCGACGGCATGCGACAGCTCGTCATCGCCGATCTCGCGCGAGACGGCGCCTGGCTCTCGATGTGCGCGACAGACGCCGCATCACTCGAGGAGTGCCGATAACGACCGAGGACGGTACCGTTCAGTTCAGTTTTTGCGAGACCCGGTACTCAGGAGCGCCACGCCTCGAGACACTCGTCACTGCAGAATCGTCGAGAGACGACGGTTCCGTCCTCGATCCAGGTGAGGGTACGCGGAAGCGTCGCGTCGGCCAGGTCGTCGTCACACTCTCGACAGCGTGGTCCGTTCGACGCCTCGTCCATCGTCTCGGTCATCGATCGTGAGGTCGGTCGAGAACGACTTGAACGGTCCCGTTGCGGCGGTATCGGCCACCGACGGCGTCGAGAGCGACGGAACGGTCACTGGAAGTATCCTCGACGCCGAATTTCGTGACGAACGTCGAGCATATAGTCTAGCCGCTGTGCGATCGCCAAGTTTGGGTTGGAAGAACGGAAAAACGTCGGCGGCGAACGTCGCGGTTAGTCCGCTTCGTTGGCTTCGGCTTCGAGCGCCGCCCCACCTGCGGGCACGGCGTGGAGACGTTCGGTCCAGGTGTCGGAGACGACGGGTGCCAGCGCGAGGAAGGCGATGAACGCGACGAAAATCGTCAGAGCGACGCTTGCGACGCCCGCGATCGCGATCGTGAGGTCGAACGGGACGAGACTCGAGGCGACGATACTGGCGAGGGTCATTGGAGTCGTCCGGATATCTACAGGCCCATAATATGAGGGTTACTTTTTGCGCCGTGGGTGGGTCTCGATATCACGGCACAAACTGTGGGCGGCCGTCTAGAGTCGCTTGACGGACCCGATCGCCGTCGACAGTGGCGGTGCGTCGAACCACTCTTCGCCGGTGTAGGCATTGGTCCCGGCACAGTAGAGGTCGCGAGCAGTCTCGAGAACCGACTCTGCGAGCGGCTCGGGGTCGTCGTCGCAAAGTTTGCGCCAGTCGGCGACGTCCCGACGCTTGGCCTCCGCCTTGGCGTCGTCGACGGCCTCGACCCACGACGGCTGGGTGCGCTTGTGGTACTGGCGGAGCACTTCCTTCGAGAGCTGGACGTCTTCGTAGCTAAAACGATTCTCGTCGAAGGTCCCGACGACGTCGGCCACGCGGATCTCGCCGCCGACGTAGAGACACTCGATCTTGCCGTCTTCGTGGACGAGGCCGGCGTCGTCGGCCTGCTCGGTGACGACCCGGTTGACCTCGAGCGCGATCGACTCGAGGTCCTCGACGGCGGCCAGGCCCGCGATCTCGTCGGCGTCCGCCCGTGAGAGGTACCGGTCGCTCTCTTCGTACTTCGTGGAGAACTCGACGATCGGTTCCGCGAGGTCGACGGCCTCGTCGGGCCACTCCTCGAGGTCGAGGCCGTGGTCTTCGGGGTCGGTTCGTCGCCGGAGGCTCGAGCCGACGGGGACGCGGTTGCGGAAGACGATTTCGAGGGGGACGAGGTAGTTCTCGCCGGCCGCCTCGTGGTAGTGTTCGTAGTCGTACTCTCGGCCTTCGTGAGGGAGGTCTGGCACCTGCGTGAGGTCGATCGCCATCTCGCGTGGCGGCTCGTCGACCTCGGCCAGCGGGACGACTTCGCCGTCTGCGACGACGCCCCGGTAGTGGGTCGAAACGCCTTCGCGCTCGAGCAGTTCGAAGTTGAACGCCCCCATCGTACAGAGGCTCGCGCCTTTCTGAGGGATAGGGTCGGGCATCGGGCCCCAGTCGAACACCGAGTAGTCGTCGGTAAAGACGAACGCACCGCGGCCGAGGTCGCCCTCGGTTGGCGGTTCGTCGACGCGGAACTCCTTGACGCTCGTCACGGCAGGCACCTCGCTTCGGTCCGGTTGCCGTCGTTCATACTCGTAGTCCTGATGCGGCGCGCCAAGAAGGTTTCAGTATCGCCCGACGATTGTACCGACGCGTTTTCTCGAAACCGCCGGGTTCCAGCCCGTTTCGACCGATTACGTCATTCCCGGAGAATTTACTGGCCACAACTAATATCCTGCGTTAGCGGCATCGTTTCGCTAATGTCGTCGTTACTCGGCCGACTCCTCCCGGATCGGATACGCAGAAGCTACGTCGCCAAATTCGCGCTCGTCATCGTCGCTGTGCTCGTCGTCACCGTGGCTGCGGCTGGATTTTTCTACCTCGACATTACGGGCGAACTCACGGAGAACGTCCAGTACGAAACGGAAATGACGACCAGCGACGACGCCGACGAGCTTGCAACCTGGGTGGAGACGAACGAACGTAACGCAGAGTCGATCGCCGCTCGAGAGGAGTTCGTCTCCGGGTCGGGACTCGAGATAGAGAACGCCCTCGACGAGGAAGAAGAGAACTTACCGGACGAGATCGTCGCCGTCCACTACGTCAACGCCGAAACCGACGAAATACGCTATAGTACGGACTACGACTCCATCGGGGTCAATCTGGTCGATCTCGATCTCGACTTACACCTCAGACAGACGGCTGGCGGCGGCGTTTCGGAGTTCGGTTACACCGGTTCGATGCCCGACGAACCGTCGTTCTCCGACACCTACGAGCGTGACGGCGCCTACCTCGTCGCCTTCATTGCACCCTACGAGAACGACGAGGGTGAGGAACGGGCGGTGATGATCGAAGCGGACGTGACCCAGATGGGTAACCTGTTCCACACGCCCCACGAAGACGGCGGCGTCAAAGTCGTCGACACCAGCGACGGTGACGTGATGATCGCCCAGTATCACGACGACATCCTTTCGACGTACCGTGAGGGATCGACGAACCTGATCGTCAGCGCGACCCGCTCGGGATCGGGCATCACGGGAGTTACCGAGGACGACGAAACCGACGAACTCATCGGGTACGCGCAGGTCGATGGCACCGACTGGGTACTCATCTACCACGTCCCACAGAGTCAGGCGTACGCGATCACCCAGGACGTCGCGACCTCGCTGGCTGGACTCATCGCCATCGCCCTCGCCGGATTCCTCATCATCGGCGCCACCATCGGTCGATCGACGGCACGATCGATGGACGAACTCGCGGGCAACGCACACGCCCTTTCGAACGGAGAACTCGACCTCGACCTCGAAGCGGACGACCGGATCGACGAGGTCGGACAGGTCAGACACTCCTTCGCCGACATCCGGGCGTACCTCGAGACGGCAGCCGATCAGGCCGATGCCATCGCCCGTCAGGAGTTCGACGCGCCGATCCTCGAGGAGGAGGTCCCCGGCAAACTCGGCGACTCCCTCGAGACCATGCGGGCCGACCTCGAGTCCTCGATCGATGACCTCGAGTCCTCGAAGGCCGAGGCCGAAGTCGCCCAGGAAGAGGCCGCCGAAGCCCGCCGCGATGCGGAGGAACTCGCACAGCGACTCGAGCAGAAAGCGACCGAGTTCGGCACGGTCATGGGTCGTGCGGCGGCAGGCGACTTCACCCAGCGCCTCGACGAGGACGTCGACAACGACGCACTCGCGGAGATCGCCAGTTCGTTCAACGGCATGCTCGAGGACCTGGAGCGAACGGTCGTGAACGTACAGGAACTGGCCGAGGACGTCGATCGGACGAGTGCGGACGTGACCGAGCGCGTCGGCCAGATCGAACGGGCGAGCGACGACGTCAGTCGCTCGACGGAGGAAATCGCGTCGGCGACGGCCGACCAGAGCGACCGGTTCCAGGAGGTCAACGCGGAGATGAACGACCTCTCGGCGACCGTCGAGGAGATCGCCGCGACGGCGAACGACGTCGCCGAGGTGTCCGAGGGCGCAGCCGAGGAGGCCGATCGTGCGAGCGAAGCGACCGGCGAGATCCGGACCGAAATGGACCGCCTCGAGGATCGCGCGGAAGCGATCACCGAGCAAGTCGCCGAACTCGACGAGGAGATGAGCGAGATCAGCGACGTCGTCGACCTGATCGACGACATCGCAGAGCAGACGAATCTGCTCGCGCTGAACGCCTCGATCGAGGCGGCGAGTGCGGGCGACAGCGGTGACGGGTTCGCCGTCGTGGCAGACGAGGTCAAATCCCTCGCCGAGGAAACCGGCGAGGCCACCAAGGAGGTCGACACCCTGATCGCCGACGTCCAGCAGTCGGTCGACGAAACCGTCGCAGAGATCGACCGCATGCGCGATCAGGTCGACGACGGCGTGACGGTCGTCGAGGAGGGGATCGAGGCCATCGACGAGATTACCGAGCAGGTCGACCGGGCCAACGACGGCGTCCAGTCGATCAACGAGGCGACCGACGAACAGGCCCGGGCGAGCGAGCGGGTCGTGACGATGGTCGACGAGGCGACCGAGATCAGCGAGGAGACCAACGCCGAGACCGAGACCGTCGCTGCTGCCGTCGAAGAGCAGACGGCCTCGATCTCCGAAGTCGCCTCGGGTGCCCACTCGCTGACCGAGATGGCCGACGAACTCCGCTCGGCGCTCGACGCCTTCGAGGTCGACGCCGACGCCGTCGATACCGCCGGCTCGGGATCGGGAGTCGACAGCGGCTTCGACGGGGGAACCGACGCCGGCCTCGAGTCGACGTCCCGAACCGAGGACCTTGCCAGCGACCCCGGCACGGATTCGTCCGCACTCGACACGCTCGCCGTCGACGACCCAGACGCTTCTGCGCTGGATACGCTCGCGGGTGACGACGCCGAGGAGACGGCTCCGGATACCGTCGAAGACGACGCCGCGGAAACAGCGGCCGACCTCGAGCCCTACGACGCCGAGGACCAGCCGACCAACGTCGAACCGTACGAAGACGAGGACCAGCCGACCGACCTCGAGCCCTACGACGCCGAGGATCAGCCGACCGACATCGAACCGTACGAAGACGAGGACCAGCCGACCAACGTCGAACCGTACGAAGACGAGGATCAGCCGACCGACATCGAACCGTACGAAGACGAGGATCAGCCGACCGACATCGAACCGTACGAAGACGAGAACCAGCCGACCGACATCGAGACGTTCGACTACGACGAGTCCGAGATCGTCGGTGACGACGGCACCGACGAGTAACCCGGACTGCTCCCGGAGTCGACTCGATCGCTCTCGACCGCTTCACCGGCAAGCAGAGCCGGTATCCCCGACGTGAACGGACCAGCACCCTTTTCTCGCTGTATCGGTATCGTCACCACGATGGCGCGACCGGTGACCGAGGCCGACCTCGAGTTCGAGCACGTTCCGGAGACCGACCAGTCGTTCGAGAACGCCCTCGAGAAGGCCCGCGACGGCGACCGGCTGACGGTCGACGACGCGATCGAGTTACTCACCACCGGCACGGACGTCGAGGGGATCGACCGCCAGCGGAAAGAGCGGGTTCTCGAGGCGGCCGACCACCGGCGTGCGGACGTGGTCGGCGAGGAGGTCACCTTCGTCGCGAACCTCAACAACAACGTCACGACGGCCTGTAACGTGGGCTGTCTCTTCTGCAATTTCAAGGACGCCGCACACACCTTCGAGGTCGATTCGGACGTCGAGACGGCTGGCTTTACGAAGACGCCCGCCGAGTCCCGTGAAATCGTCGCCGACGCGGTCGACCGTGGCATCTACGAGGTCACCTCGGTCTCGGGACTGCATCCCGCGTTCGCACTGGACGCGGAACACCGCGAGATCCTCGAGGCCCACCCGGCCCCGAAGGCGGTCAACTACAGGCCGCCAGCGCAGTACGAGACGAGTCCGGGTACCTACACGGAACAGATTTCGGCGATGAGCGTCGACGGCGTCCACGTCCACTCGATGACGCCCGAAGAGGCCTACCACGCCCGACGGGGGACCGACTGGTCTTACGAGGAGGTCTACCGCCGACTCCGAGACGCCGGACTCGATACGGTTCCCGGCACCGCAGCCGAGATTCTGGTCGACGAAGTCCGTGACGTGATCTGCCCCGGCAAGATCGACACCGCCGGCTGGATGGACGCGATGGAAGCGGCGGCCAACGTGGGACTGGGGACGACCGCGACGATCATGTACGGCCACGTCGAGAACGAGGCCCACCGGGCGCTCCATCTGGAGCGCATCCGCGACCTGCAGGACCGAACGGGCAACGTGACGGAGTTCGTGCCGCTGTCGTTCATCCACCAGAACACGCCGCTTTTCGAACACGACGTCGTCTCCGGCGGGGCCTCCCGCGACGAGGACGAACTGATGATCGCCGTCGCGCGGCTCTTCCTCGACAATATCGATCACGTCCAGTCCTCGTGGGTCAAGTACGGCGACGAAGGTGGGCTGAAGATGCTCTCCTGTGGTGCCGACGACTACATGGGGACGATCCTCTCCGAGGAAATCACGACCCGCGCTGGCGGCCAACACGGCGAGTTCCGCTCGTTCGCCGACTACGTCGAGATGATCACCTCGATCGGCCGCGTGCCGGTCGAACGCTCGACCGACTATTCCGAACGACGCGTGATCGACCCCGAGGACCCGCCGTTCGGTCCCGAACTCGGCCCGAAAGCCGACGGTACGCCGCTGCTCGCACCCGACGAACGGGACCGGCGAACGATGTTCGCAGACGACTGATCGAACTGTGTCGGCCGGCAACCGCGATCGATCAGCCTCGCATCCGCACGAACTGCACCCCGCCGTGGTCCTCGCGCTCGAGACTGCCGTCCTCGCGCTTTCGCGCCTCGATGAGCGTCTGGAACGCGGTCCCGATCGGGGCCAGCAGTCGGCCGCCGGGTCGGACCTGCTTGCGAACTGCCGCCGGGAACTCGGAAGCGGCGCAGGTCAGGTAGGCCGCATCGTACGGTGCGTGCTCGGACCACCCCTCACGTCCGTCGCCGACGCGGACCGAGACCTTGCCGTATCCGATCTCCGCCAGCGTCCCGCGGGCCCGTTCGGCAAGTTCCGTGCTGTACTCGACGCTATAGACGTGCTTGGCACCCACGATCTCTGCCGTCACCGCGGCGTGATAGCCACAGCCGGTGCCGATCTCGAGGACGTCCTCGCCGGCCTCGAGGTCCAGCACGTCGGCCATGATCGCCACCATGTGCGGTGCGCTGATCGTCTGCCCGTCACCGATCGGCAACGGTCGGTCGACGTAGGCGCTTTCCCGGCGGCCCTCGGGGACGAACGCGTGCCGCGGAACCGCAGCGAGCGCCTCGAGCACCCCCTCGTCGTCGATTCGTGACGACAACCGATCGATCATCCGCTCTCGTGCGGCCGCGAGGTCGTCGTCGGTCGGATCGGACGCGGTACCCGCATCGTCGGAACCGAACCGGTCGATCATGGGCTGGTATACCACGGCTCGAGCAATAGGCTATGGGGCGCTCGTCGGTGCTGGCGTCTTTCGCGTGACCGTTCCAGTCGTCAAGGTGTTCGTCACGGAACCTGTTCGAGGCCTGACGCCGGTTCTCGAAACGACTACCAGGCGGACCAGGCGGTGCTCGTCTCGTCGTAGGCGTAAATGCGCTTTGCGTCCTTCGCGACGATTGCGTCGCCGCGTTCTTCGTAGCGGTCGCGGTCGTACCCGGTCGCGTCGCTGCGAACGACGAAGGCGTCGATCTCGAACTCGTCGTCGCCGAACTCCTCGACGGTGCCGACTTCGAACTCGTAATCGCCGGGAACGTAGACCGTGATCGAACGACTGTCCTCTCGGCGGCCGTCCTGTGGGTGGACGGTGACGTTGACCGCCACGTTGTCTACCTCGCGGCTCCAGACCGTCTCGATTTCCTCCGCCGGAGCAACCTCGACCCGTTTGTGCCCCTCGAGTTCGAGGCTCGTCACCCGGACCGTCGAGAGCACTTCCTCGGTTTCGAGGATGAACTCGTCGCCGACCTCGATGGTCTCGTCTTCGGGCGTGGTGACGTTCGCAGGGAACGACTCGCCTTCCTGCGAAACGATCACATCGAGGGTGACCTCGCGCGTGTGGTCGGGAGTCACCTTGTGGACGTGGCCACACTCGGTACAGCGGACGGTGAACGTGCCGCCGCCCTCGGTGACGGTCAGTATCTCGTGGACCGTCTCGAGGTCCGGCGAACACGACGGACACGGCGTGGGCACCCTGTCGGGGGTGTCCTGAACATCGGTCATAGCACGCCGTAGACGCCACACCCGTAAAAGGCGATTGGACCGCGGATGCACGTACAGTCCCGGCTGCGGCCCACGACGACGTCACCCAGTACCGCCCGACCGGTTGCTGGTCGTGGGAAGCGCCGCCGATCAGCGTTGCTCGTCCGCTGGCTCTCGATCCCGATTCCGATCTCGGGTCCCGTCGTGATCCTGCCCCAGATCCCGACTTCGATCCCGTCCTCGCCGTTGATCTCGAGTCCGGTTTCGATCGCTGGCACGTCTACGGCCCGTCGTGACGCGTTCGTCGTTCGTGCCAACGTACCGCCGTGCGTCGTCGATCGTCTCCGTCTCGAGCAACCGTTCGACCCGGCGTTCGAACTCCAGTTCGCTGAGTTCGCCGCGGGCGTACCGCTGGCGAAGCTCTGCCAGGGCGTCCTCGGCCTCACGCTCGCTGTCGCTCGAGCCGCCGGATGGCCCGTCCTGACGCTCTTCGTACAGACTCGCGGCGGCGAGTGCCATCGGAAGCACGCCGGCGAACCCCACGACGAACACGATCCAGAACGGGGCAACCCCGACGGCCAGCAAGCCGAGGCCGACCGCGAGCGTGACGGACGTGACGGTGACTGTCACCAGAATTTCCAGTCGAGTCACCTCGTCGTCGCTCGAGTCGTCCTCACCGTTCATGGGAGGTTCCACTCGAGTCCGGGTGATAATTCTTGGTACGCGGTCCGGCTGATACGTGCCGGTCAGCCCTCTCGGTCGCCGAACTACTCGTCAGTCGTCGGCAACTCGATCTCCTCGCCGTCGACGAACACGGTGGGCTTCCGGATGATGCCGTCCAGATGCAGCGGCGCGTCGGTCTCGCCGCCGATGCCGGCGTTGTCACCGATAGCGACGTGGACCGTCCCGGCGGCCTTCTCGTCCAGCAGGACCGACCCGATGAGGTCGGTGACGCCGACGTTCGTCCCGATGCCGAGTTCGGCGAGATTGCGAGCCGCGTCGCCGGCTTCTTCCTCGGCCTCCTCGACCTGCCGGCGGATCTCGTCGTCCGAGATTTCGGTGACGAGGCCGTCTTCGACGACGAACTCGAGTTCCTCGCCCTCGAGCAGGCCGTGGGGGCGCATCGTGCCGTCGACGACGTAGGTCCCCTCCGCGGAGACGGGGCTGATGAACACCTCGCCAGCGGGGAGGTTCGAGAACGAGCCGGGGTCGCCCACGTCGCCGGTGTCGTCGTGCCACTCGCGGTCGCCGAGGATGACCGTGAGGTCGGTCCCGCGGTCGGTCGTCACGCGAATCTCGTCGGCGTCAGCGACGCGCTCGAGCATCCGTTCGCACTCTGTGAGAATGCGGTCGTAGTCGGCGTCGAGGCCGGTGACGAACACCTCCTCGGTGATTCCCGGCAGGGTCGCGCCGCGAGCACCTGCGTCGGTGGCATCCGAGCGGGCGCGGGTGTGGCTCAGGCTCTTCGTCGTCGGTGCGAGGAAGGCGTCTGCACCGCTGAACGCGGCAGCCACCGGTTCGGGGGGCTCGGCACCGTGTTGTTCACCCGGCGGGAAGCGGACGACAGTCGCGTCGTCGGTGATCTCCCTCGCTACCTCGTAGAGGGCCTCACCGATCGGTTCGCGTTCGTCGTCGGTGACGATCACGCAGGACTCGCCGGCCTCGAGCGCCAGACACTGCCTGACGGCGGTGCTGGCAGCCGCGTCGAGTTCGGACATGGCTACTAGTCACGCAAGCGGACCGATAGCTCTTCCCCTCCGCCCTTCGATATCGAAGCAGTGAGTGTCGATCACACGTGTCGGTCACGGTCGATGATGGTTCGGCTTGCGACGACCTGATAGGTGACGAGTCGGCCCGAGACGGCCTCTCCGCTCGTCTCGTGACGTGCTGGTGGTGGTCGACCCGCGCCGGATTCCGGTAGTACTCTCTGGCGAGTAAATCCGCGTCGAGACGCCTCGAAACGGTTATCCGCTTCCGTCTTGGACACCCGGGTACATGATACAGGTCGCGATCAACGGCTACGGTACGATCGGCAAGCGCGTCGCGGATGCCGTTGCCCTCCAGCCAGACATGGAGGTCCTCGGCGTCGCCAAGACCCGGCCGAACTTCGAGGCCGAGACGGCCATCGAGAAGGGCTTCCCGCTGTACGCCGCGATCGAGGAACGCGCCGACCAGTTCGAGGAGGCCGGCCTCGAGATCGCGGGCCTCGTCGACGAACTCGTCGCCGAGGCGGACGTCGTCGTCGACGCCACGCCCTCCGGGATCGGTGCCGAGAACAGGTCTCTCTACGAGGACCACGACACGCCGGCGCTCTATCAGGGTGGCGAGGACGCCGACGTCGCCGACGTGAGCTTCAACGCCCGATCGAACTACGCCGAGGCGACGGGTGCCGACCACGTCCGCGTCGTCTCCTGTAACACGACCGGTCTCTCGCGGGTCATCGCCCCCCTCCGCGAGGAGTACGGCGTCGAGAAGGTCCGGGCGACCCTCGTCCGCCGCGGCGGCGACCCCGGCCAGACCGGCCGCGGCCCGATCAACGATATCCTCCCGAACCCGGTGACGATCCCCTCCCACCACGGCCCCGACGTCGAGACGATCTTCGACGATCTGGACATCGACACCCTCGGGATGAAAGTGCCCGCCACGCTGATGCACATGCACAGCCTGAACGTCACCCTCGAGGCGGAGGTCGACGCCGCGGACGTCCGTGACCTGCTTTCCGACGAGTCGCGCCTGTTCCTGATCCCCGAGCGCCTCGCGATCGACGGCAGCGGTAAGCTCAAGGAGTTCGCGATGGACGCCGGTCGGCCGCGGGCTGACATCTGGGAGAACTGCATCTGGGAGGAGTCGATCTCGACCGTCGACCGCGACCTGTATCTCTTCCAGGGGATCCACCAGGAGTCCGACGTCGTCCCCGAGAACGTCGACGCGATCCGGGCAGTCCTCGGCGAGGCCGACGCTGCAGAGAGCATCGAAACGACCAACGAGACGATGGGCGTCGGGCTCTGAGCGGCCCCGAACTGGAATCTCCGTTCTGCAGATCGGACTCGTCACTTCGAATCTGGACCGGCTAGGATCCGCTTCTGGAGGTCGACCGCGGTCTCGGGCTCGCTTCCGCGAAACGGTGTCGGTGGCACCCTACTCGAGGTCGAACAGCATGCCGGGCCCGTCGACCGCGAATCCTGCCGCCCGCCCGAGGTCCCACAGCGTCGCGCCGTTGCTCGTCACCACCGGTACGCCGAGGTCGTCCTCGAGTTCCTCGACCGCCGCGAGCGACCGGTAGTTCGTGCAGGAGACGAAGACGGCGTCGACGTCTGCAGCGTCGACTCCCTCGCGAACCTGTATGGCGGCGTCGTCGGGCGTCAGCGCACCAATTTCTACGTTCGCCTCGATGCCGCGGCCGTCGATGCTCGCGACCTCGATGCCCGATTCCTCGAGAAAGTCGCGTTCCTTCTCGTCGAGATCGGCCGTGTACGGCGTCTGGACGG
The DNA here is from genome assembly GCF_002156705.1 of Natrarchaeobaculum aegyptiacum. Classification (NCBI taxonomy): domain Archaea; kingdom Methanobacteriati; phylum Methanobacteriota; class Halobacteria; order Halobacteriales; family Natrialbaceae; genus Natrarchaeobaculum; species Natrarchaeobaculum aegyptiacum. The sequence goes on along the minus strand of NZ_CP019893.1, from coordinate 1,213,746 downwards.
CGAGGCGTTCGACCTCGAGGGCCTCGAGTGCGCGGACGACCGACCGTGCGGTCGCCACGGCGGGCGCGTCGGTGACCGACTCGATCTCGTCTTCGAGTTCGGCGTCGAACCCGGGACCGTGAAGCAGGCTCCCGGTGGTGCAGGCGTAGGCGACGGCGTCGACGTCGGCGTGGCCGAGCAGGTCGGCCGCCCGACGCACGTCGTCGCTCATCGCGTCGAGTGCGTCGACGGTGACCGACTCGAGGGACATCCGAGCGCCGTGGACGGTCACCGAGTCGGGAAGCGCCGCCCGGAACTCGGGTTCGGCAGTCGTGTTCGAGGAGGGGACGATCAGTCCAAACCGTCCGGGCGCGGTAACGTTGGCTGGCACGGTCCTAGTCGCTCCGTTTTCCGGCGCGTCGGTCTGCCTCGAGTGCCGCCTCGTCACGCTCGTCAGGGTCGCCGTGTCCACCGCCACCGGGCGTCCGGACCGTGACGGTCGTCCCGGCCTCGACGTCGACGGTCCTCTTCGCGGGGACGGACTCGCCGTCGATCAGGTTCTCGCCGGTCGCGCCGTCCTCGCCGCCGGCAACCCCTGCTGGCGCGTGCCGACGTCGTTCGGTCAGCAGCGAGACCGTGGCGTCTTTCTCGACGGTGACGGTCCGCTCGAGGCCGAGGCCACCCCGGAACTGGCCGTCACCGCCGCTGTCCTCGCGGAGCGCGTAGCGCTCGATCCGGAGCGGGTACTCGGTCTCGATCGACTCGACGGGCGTATTCAGCGTGTTGGTCATCCCGACCTGGACGCCGTCCATCCCATCGCGGTCCGCTCGAGCGCCGAAGCCGCCGCCGATCGTCTCGTAGTAGGTAAACGAACCGTCGCGCGCACCGATGGTCAGGTTGTTCATCGTCCCCTGCCCCTGGGCGGGGACGCGATCCGGAGCGGCCTTTGCGAGCGCGGTGAAGACGACGTCGGTGACGCGCTGACTGGTCTCGACGTTGCCGCCGACGACCGCTGCCGGGGGCTCGGGGTTGAGCATCGATCCCTCGGGGGCGTCGACGCTAACCGGCTCGTAACAGCCGTGGTTCGGCGGAATCTCGGGGTCGGTGACGCAGCGAACCACGAAGTAGACCGCGCTCTTGGCGACCGCGAGCGGTGCGTTGAGGTTGCCCGCGAGCTGGTCGTCGGTTCCCGAGAAGTCGACGTCGATCTCCTCGCCGTCGACGGTAACGGTCACGCTGATCTCGATGTCGTCGTTCGTGACGCCGTCGCCCTCGAGGTGGTCGGTCGCCTCGTAACTGCCGTCGGGCAGGTCGGCGATCTCGTCGACCATCCGCTCGTGGGAGTAGTCGATGACGGCGTCGAAGCCTTCGAGGACGGTCTCGCGGCCGTGTTCGACGAACAGTGCCTCGAGTCGTTCCGCGGCGCGTTCGTTCGCGGCGAGTTGCGCTCGCAGATCGGCGCGCCGTTCGCGGGAGTTACGGACATTCGCGAGGACGAGCGAGTGGACGTCCTCACGGCGATCGCCGCCTTCGACGAGGCGGGTCGGCGGGAGCCGCAGCCCCTCCTGATAGATCTCCCGTGCGCCCGCGGGCATACTGCCCGGAGTCATCCCACCGACGTCGGCGTGGTGGGCCCGGGAGACGGCGTAGCCGACGATCTCGTCGTCGGCCGACAGCGTCGACACCATCGTCACGTCCGGCAGGTGCGTCCCGCCGGTAAACGGATCGTTGAGCACGAAGACGTCGCCCGGCTGGGGCTCGAGGTCGCGGACGGCCTCGACGGCCGCCGGCATCGCCCCGAGATGGACCGGGATGTGTTCGGCCTGGGCGATCATCCGTCCCTCCGCGTCGAACAGCGCCGTCGAGCAGTCCCGCCGTTCCTTGATGTTCGGCGAGTAGGCACCGCGGATCAGGGTCTGGCCCATCTCCTCGGCGATGCTCTCGAGCTGGTTGCGAAGCACTTCCAGCGTTACCGGGTCGATACCTGCGTCGGTGTCGGTCGTATCAGTCATCGGTCGTCCACCCCCTCACGGGTCATCACGAGGCTTCCATCTGCCAGAATGTCGCCCGCCCACGTCGGGGGAACGACGGTCGTACTCTCTGCCTGTTCGAGGATTGCGGGTCCAGAAATCGTCACGCCGGGTGCGAGTCGATCGCGCTCGTAGACTGTGGTCTCTCGTGGACCTGCACCGGGGAAGTACGCCTCGCGCGTGCCGAGGAGTGCGTCGCCCTCGCCGTGGTGGCGGACGGTCGGTTCGGTGCCCGGGATCGTCGCCGTCGTCCGCAGGTTGACGACCTCGATCGCCTCGTCCATCGCGTAGCCGTAGGCCCGTTCGTGTGACTCGTGGAACCGCTCTTCGACCGCGGCGGCGCTGAACGAGTCACCGACGGGGACGGTCAGTTCGAAGCTCTGGCCGGCGTACCGGCAATCTGCGGCGCGTTCGACCCGTGCGGCGTCTGGATCGGAGGCGTCGGCGAGCACGTCGGCGACGAGGTCGCCGTACACGTCCTCGAGCGTCGCGGGTGTGGCCTCCTCGAGACCGACGCCGACGGTTCGGACGGCGTCGTAGCTCTCGTCGGCTGCCAGCAGACCGAACGCCGAGAGGACGCCGCCCGGACGTGGGACGACGACACGGTCGACCTCGAGCGCGTCCGCGAGCGCCCCGGCGTGCATCGGGCCGGCACCGCCGAACGCGACGAGTGCGAACTCCCGTGGGTCGTGGCCGCGTTCGACGGTCACCGCACGGATCGTCCGGGTCATCGTCGCGTTCGCGACCCGGTAGACGCCCTGGGCCGCCTCGAGTGCGTCCTCGAGACCGGCCTCCGCGGCCAGTCCATCGAGGACGTCGTGAGCCGCCTCGACGTCCAGGGTCATCTCGCCGCCGAGTGCGGTTTCGGGGCCGATGTAGCCCAGCACGACGTTGGCGTCGGTGACGGTGGGGTCCGTTCCGCCGTTCCCGTAACAGGCGGGGCCGGGGTCGGCACCCGAGGACTGGGGGCCGACCCGGAGTGCGCCGCCGGCGTCGACCCAGGCGATCGAGCCACCGCCCGCACCGACGGTGTTGACGTCGACCATCGGCGTCCGGATCGGCAGGCCGGCGATCTCGGCGTCGGTCGTTCGTTCGGCCTGTCCGTCACGGACGAGGCTCACGTCGCTCGAGGTGCCACCCATGTCGAAGGTGACGAGCCCGGCGACGTCGTCGTCGGGGACGGTCGCGGCCGCGCCGACGACGCCCGCAGCGGGACCGGACATCGTCGTCGTGACGGCGTGTTCACGCACCGTCTCGGGGTCGGCGATGCCGCCGTTTGCCTGCATGATCCGTGGCGCTGGAATGCCCTCGCTTTCGGATTCGTCGACCAGCCGGCCGACGTAGCTGTCGATCGCCGGCCGGACGTAGGCGTCGACGGCCGTCGTCGAGGTTCGTTCGAACTCGCGAAACTCCGCGAGCACCTCGTGGGAGGCCGACACCGGGACGTCGAGTTCCTCCCGCAGGATCGATGCGGCGACCCGTTCGTTCTCGGTGTCGGCGTAGGCGTGCAGCAGGCAGACGGCGACGGCCTCGACGTCGCGCTCGTCGATCGTTTCTGCCAGCTCGCGGACGTCCTCCGGAGCGACTTCCGACTCGATTCCATCGTCGGTCGTCCGTTCGGCCACCTCGAACCGCAGTTCGCGCGGGACGAGCGGATCTGGCTTTTCGGCCTCGAGATCGTACAGATCCGGCCGATTCTGGCGGCCGATCTCGAGGACGTCCCGGAACCCCTCGGTCGTCACGAGCGCGGTTTTCGCGCCGCCACGTTCCAGGAGGGCGTTGACCGAGACGGTCATCGCGTGGGCGAAGTCGTCGATCTCGCCGGGGTCGATCCCGGCGCGCTCGCAGGCCTTGTGGATACCCTCGAGGACCCCGACGCTCTGGTCGTCGGTGGTCGGCACCTTCGCGGTGACGAGCCGGTCGTCGACCGAGAGGGCGACGTCGGTGAAGGTGCCGCCGACGTCGACGCCGATTCGGGTGTCGTCGGTGTTCATACTCGTAGTCGAAACCGCTTGCGGGGAATCGTTGTCGTTTACGTCGTTCATGTAGATCGAAATCAGGAACTGTCGTTAGAGCACGAGAACGTCGTACAGCGTCTGTAGCCCGATGCCAATCGCCACGAGCGTGACGACTGCACCGAGTGCGTTCTGGAGCGTGCTGTTCGTGTGTTCGCCGAGCAGTTCGTCGTTGTTCATCGCGTAGATGAGGAAGACGGCCAGAATCGGCAACAGGAGCCCGTTGGCGACCTGTGCGAAGATAATTACTTCGACCGGGTTCAGTCCGAGTCCCGAGAAGACGATCCCGACGCCCAGGATCGTCATCCAGATCGCGCGGAACTTCGTCGAGGTGAGGTCACGGTCCCAGCCGAGCGCACCAGCGGTCGCGTACGCACCGGCCAGCGGCGCACTCATCGCGCTCGTGAATCCGGCGGCGAACAGCCCGATCGCGAAGAACGTGAGTGCGTAGCCACCGAAGACCGGCTCGAGCTGGTCGGCCATCGCGCCGACGTCGCCGATCTCGGTTCCCTCGGGGAAGACGGCCGCGGCAGTGACGACGATGGCCGTCGTGATGATCCCGCCGACGATGATCATTCCCACGGTGTCGGTCCGACACTCCGCGAGGTCCTCGGCGCCGTCCCAGCGTTCCTGGACCGTACTGGCGTGTAAGAACAGGTTGTAGCCGACGACGGTCGTGCCGATCAGGCCGGCGATCAGGTAGGCCGATCCGTCGGGAACTGTAGGGACGAGCCCGACCGACAGCGAAACGAGGTCCGGTCCGACCACGATGGCGTTGATCACGAACGCGAGTCCCATGATCGCGACGAGTCCGATGAAGACTCGCTCGATCAGTTTGTAGTTACCCGACCATAGCAGGGCACCGGCGACGAGGCCGATGACCGGTCCCCAGACGTTCTCGCTGACGCCGGTAATCGTCGAGAGACCAGCGGCCCCACCGACGATGTTGCCCGTCTGGAACGCTGCGGTCCCGATCCCGATCGCCCACACGACGAGGATAACCGCTCCCCACTTTACGAACGGGTTCGAAAACTCGTTCCGAAGCGCCTCTCCCAGTCCTTCCTGTGAGATCAGGCCGAGTCGTGCGCTCATCTCCTGCAGGACGATCGTCGCCACGATCGAGAACGCGATCGTCCACACGAGCAGGTACGCGTACTCCGCACCGATGACGCTCGCTGTCGTCACGGTTCCCGGTCCAACGAACGCCGCTGCGACGAGCGCTCCCGGACCGATCGCTTTGATTCTGTCTGCTATTCCCATGTTACGGCATCACACTTCTCCGATTCCGTATTAAAAATACCGTTAAGCGGCAGTCATATGCCTATTAGATCGGAACTACACTGAACATATGGGTTATGAATCTGTATGAATGTGTGTGAATGTTTTGTGCGGGTCGACTCAGTCGGTTGCCCGTTCGGTAACGATCACCTTCGAGACGCCGCGGTCGATCTCGATCTCTGTGGGCAGATCTGCCGTGGCACGCTCCACGAATCGCGTCATAAACCACCGGATGGGCTCCGAGGGAAAGACCACGTGATAGACGCCGTCACCCTCCTCCCGGACAGCGAGAAAGCCACAGAACGAGAGCCACTCGAGCACGTCACCGACCGATTCGAACCGCTCTGCGTACTCCCGGACGTGGTAGTCCGAGACGCGGTCTGCCGCCTCGACGAATTCGGGATCCGGTTCGCCGTCTTCGTAGCAGAACTCGAGGAACGCGTGCAGGAAATCGACGTCGAGCAGGACGTGTTCGCCCGACGAGAGCATCCTGTAGTACTGCTCCAGATTTTCACTCGGTCTCCCGCTTGCCGCCTCGAGGTTCGCCGCGTAAAAGGTCAGCGCACGACGGACGACCTCGCTTTGGCCTGCCCCCGTCTCCGATAACAGGGTCTCGAGTGCTGTCTCTGCATCGTCGTCGAGCGAGGCCGTGACACGCCGGGTCATGCTGTCGAGATAGGGTCCAAGAAGGATGTAGTTCACGACCGACCCAGCGCGACGGGCAACTCGTGGTCGCGACGGCTGTCGTCGTTTCACCCGTGTGTCTCACGGGTGCCGTCTCACCGGCGGATCCTCGCTCGCTTCGGTTACCGAGACACACCGCCTGACCGCTGCTATCCAGCGATCAAGTAACGTACAGTGAGTACGCGATCACCAGAAAGCCCGCGAGCATCAGCAGGCTCTCGAGCAGGATACCCACATACAGTGACACGCCCAGAATCTCGTAGAGCGTTCCCGCGAGCACCAGCCCGAGGGTGACGAGTCCAAAGCCGACCGTCAGCAGGCCGAGTGCCCGCTGGTGGGTGCGACGATAGGCCCGGAACGCGAGAAAGGTGATGAGGCCGCCGACGACCAGACTGAGGGTCTTTACGATCGCGAGTGCGATGGCGGCCTCCGTGCCGCCGGCCTCCGGGCTCATAGCTGCTACCGAAGAAATTCAGGAGGACGACCAAGTAGTTTGCCGTTTGGGCGACGGTGACCCACCGCTCGAGCGTTCTCGAGGCCAATCTCGAGGGTGTCGATAGCACACAGCATTCTATCTGACGGTGCCGCGCCGTCGTCCGCGATGCCCTTTCGTCGGCACGGGTCCAAGGGCCGACGATGGCACGACTCGTCGAACTCGACGCGACCGGCCCGCGAAAACTCGACCCCTCTGACCTCGACGACGAGAAGGGAAACGTCGCGGTCTGTCAGTGTGGTCTGTCCGACTCGTTCCCGTTCTGTGACGGGAACCATCGCCAGACCAGAGACGAAGACCCGGAGACGACCTACGTTTACGACGACGACGAGCGCCGGATACTCGAAGACGTCTCGACGCGGGAGTCCTGATCAGATCGACCGCGAGGAGTTGATCACGACGAGGACGCTGCTCGTCGCCATCGCGAGGGCCGCAAAGAGCGGATTGAGCAGGCCCGTGATCGCGAGCGGGATGGCGACGGCGTTGTAGAAGAACGCCCAGCCGAGGTTCTGACGAATCCGTGCGTTCGTCCCCGCGGCGACGTCGAACGTCTCCGCGACCGACTCGAGGTCGTCCCCGACGACGACGGCGTCGGCGGCGTCGGTCGCGAGTTTCGTCCCGCTGCCCATCGCGATACCGACGTCGGCGGCCGCGAGTGCGGGCGCGTCGTTCGAGCCGTCACCGACCATGGCGACGGTGCCACGGGCGCGGAGTCGCCTGACAGTCTCGGCTTTCGCCTCCGGCGGGACGCCCGCGAACACCTCGTCGACGCCGTCGACCTCGCGGAAGCGCTCCGCTGCGGCACCTTCGTCGCCGGTGAGCACGACGACCTCACGACCGTCGGCGAGCGTCGACACTGCCTCGCGCCAGCGCGCCCGTGGCGCGTCGCCGACGACGATCACGCCGTGAACGCGGTCGTCCCAGCCGACGGCGACCGGGACGTCGCCCGCCGCGCGGGCCGCGTCGACCGTCGACTCGAGCCCCTCGGGAACCGCGAGTCCTCGTTCGCGACAGTAGTCGGGGTGGCCAACGACGACGCACTCTCCGTCGACGACGCCGGCGACGCCGCGACGGTCACGTTCGAAGCTGTCGACGTCGACCCCGATGTCGGCTGTGGGGCCAGTCCCCCCGTCCTCACCCGGGTCTCCGTCCTCGTCTTCGCGCGCGGCCTCGACGATCGCGTCTGCGATCGGGTGTTCCGAGAGGGACTCGACGGCACCGGCCCGCCGGAGGACAGTTTCCGGCGCGTCGTCGGGTGCGTGGACGTCGACGACGTCCATCGTGCCCGTCGTGAGCGTGCCAGTCTTGTCGAGGACGACGACGTCGACCTCGGGGGCGTCCTCGAAGAGCGTCTCGGCGGCAACGACGATCCCGCGGCTGGCGGCCGACTGGACTCCAGAGGCGATCGCCAGCGGGGTCGCCAGCCCGAGCGCGCAGGGACAGGAGACGATCACGACGGTGAGTCCGATCAGCAGGGCAGAAGAGAGCCCGGAACCGGTCGCGTAGAACAGCACCGTCGCCGCGGCTGCGAGCGTCAATACGAGCGGAACGAAGATCGTCGCCAGCTTATCTGCGAGTCGCTGAACGCCGGGGCGAGCGCTCTGGATCGACCACAGCAACGAGACCAGCCGATCGAGCGTGCTCTCGGCCTCCGGGCCGACCTCGAGGACGACCGGCGCGTCGGTGACGACGGTGCCTCCGCGGACGGGGTCGCCTGCCTCCTTCTGGACGGGCAGGGACTCGCCGGTGACGAGCGACTCGTCGACTGCGGCTGCCCCCTCGACCAGCCGACCGTCCAGCGGGATCCGTTCTCCGGGTTTGACGAGCAGTCGCTGGCCGGGTGCGACCTCCTCGAGTGTCACCGTCTCACCGCTCTCGAGTCGCGCCTCGTCGACCTGCTGCTCGGTGAGGTCAGAGAGCAGCGAGACCGCGCGGCGCTTGATCCGGCCCTCGTAGTAGGTCCCGGCGGTGACCACCAGAATCACCGCGACGCTCACGTCGAAGTAGAGGTCCGTTCGTCCGAGCGCCATCGCGAGCGTGCTGTAGGCGTAGGCGCCGAGAGCGGCGGTGCTGACGAGCAGGTCCATGTTCGGGACGCCGGCCCGTACGCTCACGTACGCACCACGGAGGATCGGATAGCCCGTATAGAAGAGGACGAACGAGGTCATCAGCCAGATGTTGACCGCGACGTAGTAGCCGTCGTAGCTCCCGAACTCGACGAACGGGTCGTAGCCGAAGTAACTCGGGTAGAGGAAGACGGCGTACCACACCATCACCATCATGCCGAACAGCCCGCCGCCGATCAGGAACTTCACGAGTGCCTGCCCCTCGTCTGCGCCGTCGTCGTCGTCGGCGCGGTCCGACGCACGGTAGCCGTATCCCGAGACGAGGTCGGGCAACTCCTGCCCGTCGACCCGGTCGGGGTCGTAGACCACGCGCATCGTCTCGGTCGCGTAACTGGCTTGCGCGCCGGCGACTCCATCGAGTGCGGCCACACGACTCTCGAGGAACGCCTCACAGGTCGAACAGTGCATCCCGTCGACCCGGAGGAACGTCTCCTCACCGTCCTCGAGATCGTCGTCCCCGTCCCTGTCGCCCTCCTCGAGCAGATCGACGCCGGTCCCCTCGTCTGCGATCCGTTCTCTGATCGCCGCAGCGTCGACCCCGAGGTCGCCGCCTGCGCCGTCGGATCCGCCCTCGACCGATTCGAGAGCCCGGGAGACCTGGAGGCAGCCCTGACAGCAGAACGTCCCCGGCACGGCGCCGTCGTCGCCGTCGGCTGCGTCGTCGGTGATCGGCTCTGCCGGCGTCGGCAAGCCACAGAGCGTACACTGGTCAGGGTCGTCGGTCACGGACGCCTCGAGACTCGAGGCGTCGTCGGTCGCCGGGGGTTGTGCGTCGGACATTCGTTCGTCGGAGGGAGGTCGTCCGTTCGAGGGTCGCGTCGAACCGCTTCAGCTACGGAAGGCCACGATGGCCAGTCGTGAATAGGTGGTGCACGCACGGATGCGACGACGAGCCGAACTGGTGGCCGCCGGGTAGGTTCTCGCCGTTCCCGCACTCGAGTGCGATGAAGACCGTACCGCGTCGATCCAGACCGGCCTGAGTGGCGAGTGTCAGTTGACCGGCCTCGCTCGTCGAACGGTGCGCGCGGTGCTTACGACGGCGTGCCGCCCGAGTCGTGATCGCCGTGTCCGTTCTCTACCGGCGAGAATGCGACGTACATACAGGCGAGGATAATGACAACGTTGACCGTCGAGACCACGCCAGCGGTGAGCGAACTCCCGAGTGCGTACCAGATCAGCGGCAGGAGGGCGACGGCACCGATCGGAAGCGTGTGTCGAGGGGTAAGCGAGTCGAACGCCATACCGGACCCTCGGGACAGGAGTTACTTAAACCACCTAGCCGTTCTCAGTGGGTAGGAACCGGATTCAGGAGTAAGTAGTCGTTGCTCCCAACGGGACCCTATGAGTTCGGCGACTGAACAACGTGACGCTGGTGGGGGAAGGACCGACCAGCCGGTGCGAGAGATCGGTCACGACGAGTACGACCCGATCGGGACGCTAACTCTGATCCTCGGGTACTTCGTCCTCTTGCTCCTGCTGTGGATATTCATGTACTTCGTTGAGTTCCTCGGGAACGATCCGACTGTCATCGGGACGCTCGCAACCGGGGTGGGGCTGGCGTGAACATTCACAGCTACGAAAAACTCTGGCTCGGTGCCGCCATGCTGTTGATCGTCGTGTTCATCGCGACGATCACCTACGGCGCCGTCGGCCTCGGGGTCGCGATGATCGACGACGCCGAAGAGACGATCTCACCCGGCGACGTCTTCGACGACGACCGGTTCGGCGAACCACGCGTCGAACAGGTCGGTGAGGACGAATACGAGGTCTACGTGCGGGCCCAGACGTTCACGTACAACCCGAACGAGATCGTCGTCCCCGAAAACAGCGAAGTGACGTTCTACGTCACCAGCCCCGACGTGATTCACAGCTTCAGCGTCGTCGGTACCAACATCAACACGATGGTCATCCCCGGGGAGATCTCCACGATGACCGTCGAGTTCGACGACCCCGGCGAGTACGGCATCGTCTGTAACGAGTACTGTGGCTCCGGCCATCACGACATGGAAGGGAAGCTGTACGTCGTCTCCGAAGACGAGTTCGACCTGACCGAACTCGAGGCCGACGCTGCCGCCGACGAGGTCGACCTCGAAGACGACGTCGAGATCGAGGCAACCGTCGAGAACCGACAGCTCGAGGCCATCGACGCGACGATCGAGTTCGAACTCGGCGAGGAAAGCCAGACCGAGACCGTCACGATCGACGGCCAGGAGACCATCGAACGGACGTTCACCGTCCCCGCCGCCGACCTCGGCGAGGGCGACCACGACTGGACCGTCACGGTCGACGACTACGAGGAATCCGGCACCGTCAGCGTCGTCGACGGACTCGAGGACGACGAAGACGAGGAATCCGACGACCAGGATGCTGACGACGGCGACGACACGGAAACTGATGACGATGAAGCAACCGACGACGCCGACACCGACGGAGGTGACGACGAATGAGTGAAGCGGCCGTGAAATCGACAGACGCGACTACCGAGGACGAGGGCGGTATCTACCTCGATCAGTTCCCCGCAGAGGCGAAGGTGATTCGCTCTGCCCTGTACAGTTCGTTCCTCGCGCTCGCGCTCGGGGGCCTGTTCGGGATCATCCAGACGCTCCACCGGACGGACATCTACCGCTTCATCGATTCGGAGACCTACTATACGGTCCTGACCGCACACGGCGTCTTCCTCGTGATTACGTTCACGATCTTCTTCCTCGTGGGCGTGTTCACCTGGGCGGTGACCACGAGTCTCGATCGCCCGGTCGAAGACATCCGCTTTACCTGGCTCTGGTACGGCCTGATGAGTCTCGGCACCGTGATGGCCGGCGGGGCGATCCTGGCTGGCTTCACCGATGCAACCGACATCAGCGCGGACGTGCTGTTCACGTTCTACGCGCCGATGCAGGCCCACCCGCTGTTCTACGCCGGGCTCGTTATCTTCGTCGTCGGCACGTGGCTCGCCGGCGCCGACTGGTTCCGCTCGTGGTGGAACTGGAAACAGGAGAACCCCGGCGAGCGGATCCCGCTGCCGACGTTCATGGTCCTGACGACGATGATCATGTGGTACATCGCGACCCTCGGCGTCGCGACGGCGATCCTCGTCTTCCTGCTGCCGTGGTCGCTCGGACTGATCGACTCCGTGAACCCGACGCTGACCCGAACGCTGTTCTGGTTCTTCGGCCACCCCGTCGTCTACTTCTGGCTGATGCCGGCGTACATGATGTGGTACGTCCTGCTGCCAAAGGTCTCCGGCGGGAAACTGTTCAGCGACCCGCTCGCTCGCGTCGTGTTCGTCCTCTTCTTGTTGCTCTCGACGCCGGTCGGGATCCACCACCAGTATCTCGACCCCGGCATCTCCGAGGGATTCAAGTTCATCGCGATGACGAACACGATGTTCCTCCTGCTGCCGAGCCTGCTGACCGCCTTCACCGTCGTCGCCAGCATGGAACACGGTGCGCGCCAGCGCGGTGGCAGCGGCCGACTCGCGTGGCTGAAGGCCCTGCCGTGGCGTGACCCCGTCTTCGCGGGGATGGCGCTGGCCGGCATCATGTTCGCCGCCGGCGGCTTCTCCGGAATGATCAACGCCGGGATGAACATCAACTACCTCGTCCACAACACTCTCTGGGTCCCCGGCCACTTCCACCTCACCGTCGGCACCGCCGTGGCGCTGACGTTAATGGCCGCTACCTACTGGTTCATGCCACAGCTGACCGGCCGTGACCTCTGGAACCGCTCGGTAGCCCTCGTCCAGGTCGTCCTCTGGTTCGTCGGCATGACGTTCATGACCAACGCGATGCACCGCGCCGGGCTTCTCGGGATGCCCCGACGTACGGCCGAACCGCAGTACGAAGGATTCGAATTCCAGGCCGGCGTCGGCAGCGTCGCCGAACTCGACGCCCAGATCGCAATCGGGGGTGCGCTGCTTGCCATCTCGATCGTGCTGTTCCTCACGAACGTCGTCCTCACGGCGGTCGCCGGAAAACGCAGTGACCTGCCCGACAACAGCTACGCCGACACGCTCTCGGGCCCCGAGGACTCTCCACTCGTCCTCGACAACCTCAAACTCTGGACGGCGATCGCGCTCGTCCTCGTCGTCTTCGCCTACTCGCTCCCGCTGCTCAGCATCGTCGAACGCGGCGGCCTCTTCGGCCCCGACGTCACTGCGTTCCCACAGCACATCCAGTTCGTCGCGTCGATGGCCGTCAGTGTGGTCGGTGACTCGCTCGCGACGATCGATCCCGTCTCGAGTCTGGCACAGTTCGCCGACACCACCATCGCTACCCTCACGGGGGTGATTCGCTGATGCGCATCTCCGGCGGTGCACTGCTCGTGGCGATCGCCTTCACCGTCCCGATCGTGGTCGAACTCCGGACCATCCTCGCGTGGTTCGGCGTGCAAATCTCCGTCTTCGAGGGCCTCGTCCTCGGACTGGCGCTGATCGCCGCGCTCCTGGTCTACGCGTTCTGGCCGGAAGCCGACGACAGCCCCGACGCCTCGAGCTCGAGCTGACGCTCGCGGCGCTCGACCGTTTTTCGCCCGATTTCTCGAAACGCCGGTTTTCCGACGGTTGTGCCTCGTCTGGTGGCTGACGAGTCGACGACTCACCAGGTTTCGATCCGCCCCTCGCGGACGTCCTCGGCACACCCCTCACAATCGGGGTGGCCTGCCTCGAAACACGCCGGCCGATACCGATCGTCGAGTGTCGCCGCTCGTCGCTCGGCAAAGCGCCGACAGACGATCCTGGCACGCCCCTCCTCGTCTTCGGGTAACTGCCGGGCGTTCTTGGCCACTCGATAGGCCTCCCTGGCCTCTGTCAACTGCTCGTCGGTCGACTCCCGAAGCCGCTCGAAATTCTCACCCGCTTCGCGGAGCGTCGACCGCAAGACTCGCTCGAGGCGGCGATCCGACATCGGCTCTGGATTCGACCGCCAGCACCATAGTCCCGTCGCCGTCTGTACTCGCGTTCTCGCTGCCAGTCGAGATCCAACGAACGCACCGACCTCTTTCTGTCCTACCTGCGTGGTCTGGGCGACCTGCCGATACGGGTCCACTCGAGGACTGGCGACTCGAGTTGATCAGGCAGGCGGTGGATGGGGCGACTCGAGTGCCGGCGGAGAGTAAGGGTTAACTTGGAACCACGATTTCATCCGAGTACGGGCCCTTAGCTCAGTCTGGTTAGAGCGCTCGGCTCATATCGGAACTCGATCAGTCGGGTTTCGTGGGATACCGAGTGGTCGATGGTTCGAATCCGTCAGGGCCCATCCAGAAACTGCACGGTTCTGAGCCAACGCACCTGCAGGGTACAGCGTTTGTATCCCTTATTTTCTGATTTTGGGTGGTGATTGACCCTCGGGTCGTGTTTGGAGTTCATCTAGCTGTTAGACGCGGGTCGCTGTTGTCGTGCCTTCTTTGATAGTCGACGTCGAGAAGCCATTTAATCAATAAACAATTGACGCACTCTCTTACGAAATTGTGTATACATTTTGGTGACTTCAACAATTGCGATATTGAAACTGATGCAGATACGGTTCCGGTCTAGCCGGCCGGCTAGCGTCGTTTTCACCTCATCACCGCAAAACACGACACATAGCGCAGTCAAGATCGTGTTTTGACCACTTTATCCCTGATTTGACTCGTCAGGATTGCCTTCTTCCCCGTCGCTATCTTCCTCATGGCTGCCTTCCTCGTCGTCGTTGTCATCTTCGTCAGTATCGTCCTTGTCACCACCATCGGCGATTCCCTCTTCAGAAACCATATCGAGTGTCGCTTGATGCTCATCCGGAATGTGGTCCTCATCCACGTCCTCAAGCACATCCTCAACCGGTTCCCTACGAACCGTCTGCATGATTTGCAGCATCTCCGAAATATGGTCACGCGAGAACTCGTAAGTCAAGTCCTCTACGTGATCACAAGCACCGATCTCCTGCAAATAATAGAGAACCCGATTAACCCTGTCAGGAGGCACATTGAACGTCGGTGAGAAGTAATCACGGATCTGGTTCACGTTCACCATCACAGGGATCTCATGCCCAATCGATTGCTCGCCCCAGATCCCGCAGATGGCAATCGCGAGAATCTCTTTATCCATATTCTCGGTCAACACGAACTCCTCTTTCGGGTTCTCGGGCAACTCAACCCCTTCATCGAACCGGTTCTGGAGACGACCTGACTTGAATTCACCAGCTACCCGTCGTAACTTCCCACCGAAGTCCTGTGTGAGAACCGCAGCTTCTTCCTCGAGTTCCTCGAGACGCTCTCGGCAATTCTCCCACTCGTTACGACAGTTCCCAACCCACTCTTTATCGATGTCCTGGTATACAATGCAACGGTCAATCGTCCGAACTGATCCATCGTACGGTGTCTTCTCCTGCACATCTGCCGCTTCAAGTTCGTCCTCTACACCGTCGATAGTGAGTTCGTTACACCGTCGCATCTGCCTGATGTGTCTCTCCTCGATATTGTTTCCCGACTTGACTTCGACGAGCAGGCAGGTGTCCCCATCATACAGCACGAAATCCGGCTCTGAAATAACACCAGCGTATGTATCATGGATTTCGCCAAACTTGATCGGCATTCGCCAACCGTGATCAGCAAGGCAGGGGGTCGCGCGAGCTGTCATCGCGCTATAGAACAGATTATAGGTCTGTTTCTCCCTAAGCTGCCGATCTACGTTTGGTGACTCCGACATTTCTATCAGGGCCGCGCAACAGGATTCTCGACCTTCTTTTGCGAGTACGTCGAGTCGTACTCGTAAATTTCCTGCACGATATCTCTGAGACTCATCGCAGTTGCTGGCTCACGCGGGTAGACGATGATGTTCGGGCCCTCAACAGCAAGATCAAAAATCTCGTCATGCTGAGTGTCGAACACTCGTAGGGTATTCCGATCCCGCTGGCCGAACTTGTACTGCGGACCATTGAGGACGTTCTCCTTCAACTCTTCAACCAGCGCTTCACCCGTCTCAGTGGACCGATCTGGGTCAGTAAGTTCGATAGCCGTAAATCCGTCTACCGAAAATCCGTTCTCGAAGCTGTTGTGTGTCGGCTCGTGATCAACCTCGAAGTTCGCCTTGTCCAGCTCCTGGTATTCCTCAGAAACGCTTAGCAGCGTTTCAACAGCCTTGTCCTGTGATCCATCAACAACTGATTGGAGTGTTAGGCGACCGTCGTTCGTACTCGCTCCCTGAATCGCGGCTTCGGGACTGTTTGTTTGGTCGAACTCGATCCGGGTTGGTTTGGCATTGAAATACCTCTCTGCCTTCTCGAGATCCTCCCTGCGACCTCCGTGGAAGCGGAGTGTCGCATGTCGATCCGCGTAGGGGGCGTGATATTGGGAAGTGAACCCTGAGATGTAGGAGTCTCGGATGATATCTTCCTGTGTAAGGGCGTCAAGGTACTCTGACGAGAGGTATAACCGTTCGACTTGTGGTAGGTACTTGATGAGGTTCTCAATTGTCTTCTTTCGCCAATCTTGGCGTTCGGTTGTGAGAACCCAAATGTACTCGCCCTGTTGAATCCAAATAGAGTCGTCAGTTCTCGATTTTTCCGGTGTTGTGATGCTGACAAGCGCAGTTTCAGGACCCAAATTCTCTTCTGAGAAGGTGTGATTCGATACGAAATTCTTGGCGTGCCCACTCACTCGCCCGCTTTTCGTGATGTGGTTGATGTAATCGTCGAGTGAGCCAATCTCGTACCCACGGTTGTCCAGGAGATAGAGATTGAGGTCTGTAGAACTCCCGCTCCGGTGTTCCTTCTCCTCTTGATTCTCTTCAGAGGTGGAGACGTGTTCGATGAGCTCTCGAAGGATTTCTCTCTTACTCATCTGCCGGTACCGGTCGGGGTCAAGATCCATTGTCGTGGTTCAGTATCGGGTTCTTTGGATTCGGTCCTATTACGTCCAGGGTTTTTATTGTGGCCTGTCTAATAGTTTGTGAAACAGGCACATAGTGGTGTGCCTTGGGTTGGAAGTGAAATTGCACCCAGCTTCAGGGAGTGACCGGAGAACAGTATAATCTTGACTGAGTGTCGCAGATACGAGCTTATACGACACCTCAAAACCAAATCCAGATCTATCGGATCTGGACGTCAATCGTATTGCCCTGTTTAGCCATAAAGTCGTCCTGTGACATTATCTGGCTAAGTTTGGCCTCGTAGTCGGAGAGGTACCTCACTCCTTGATTGTGATCAGTCTTCGGTTGGATCATCGTGATCTTATGGCCATCTAGGCTCAGGACAGGTAACTGGTCAAAGGGAGTCCCTTTATGCTTCACTCTGATTTGTGTTTCCTCGTCATGGTTTGGATCAGGTAAGGATGCAAAGGATGGTTGAGAAATACTTCTTGTTTCACCGAATCCATCTGTACCAACCTCTTCAATCACTAGATCTTCCCCTCGTAGGACCCAAGTTTCTGGTGTGTCCATGAACCCCCAGTTACTTGCCACACTCTGCTTGATCTTGTCTCTCATATTTGCCACGGAAGTCATTGGTATCTTCTATTGGTTAGTGACACCCAACATGTATAGTATTTCCTCATCATCGACATTACCGCCGGTGCTGCAAAACAGGGAATTACGACACATCACACTTCGTTGCGTCAGTGATTGATCCAACCAACGGCCCACTATGGCATTCCAATCATATAATAATCGCCTCTCTCTTTCTCACTGAATCTCAGAGACTCACTGAAAATCCCAGAATATATTAATCTGCCCATCCCACTGAGAGCAGGCCACAGCCATGAACAAGATCAAATTCAACGGCGAAGGTGTCATCCTCCAAGAAGAGATCGAAGCCTTTGGACAACGTCGAACTGAAGAACTCTCGATCGAATATTCTGAGCACGGCGACTTCGAGATAGAACTTGATACAGGCGGATTCGTGTCCCTAGAGTCACTCGTAGATGTTGATTTTGGGGACGATGGAAACATTGAATCGCTCACTCTCGAGTTCGAAGAACTTCCGTCGGTACAGACAGCAATTCGCCAGAATAGCGAAAGTGGTGGCGAACTCCCTCCTGTCCCTGATGTTGATGTGTCTGAAATAGACGTCGGAGGGCGTCGTAGCTTCTACGAGCGAATGCGCAACTCGCCCGATTCGCAGCCCGGCGAAATCCGACAACTAATCCACGAGCACCAAGAACTGGATCGCGAAGAGTTCGACCGCTTGGTTGACGAGGAGTTAGGCTATGCGTCTGATGGTGGCGGGACCAGCATGTCATTGGTCGTGCTTGAGAACATTACTGAAGAGATCGAGCGCCATGGACGTGGGGACGACCAACGTATTGTTTGGACTGGATAGAAGTTCGTCAATAATCTCACTTGCTGACGCAATGATGGCTGTCAGAACATCATTGGAGAAACCGATAATTCGCTAGCAGTAGGTTGGATAGCTTTATAGAACTTCATGGATGATGAGGCACCCGGATCAATTTAACTTAATCCCGACCCCCTATATACAACCCTATAGTGAATGAGTTAAAATGTTAACGGGTCGATGTGTTTCCAGGATACCACCAGACCATTCCTCGAGCTCCAACTTTCTTACACTCAAGTATTCCCTCTTGCTCGAGTTTCTCCAACCGATCTCGAACACCTCGATGTGTGATATCAAAATGAGACGCCACTTCTGACGTAGTCAGAACGGGATCAGAACTCGAACGAAAGATGTCGAGGATGTCGTCGTCAGTGACCGTCGGTTTCCGACCAGGTCCATCGCTCATTATGAAAACCCCTGGTCAGATCGTAGTTAGCCATTTATTCTCTTGAAAGAACTAACCGTCATTAGTTCTTTCAAAAGAACTAATCCGCTGGATGGGTTTGCAAACGTCCATGCAGGGAATCACCCGGAGAATCCCCCTCGGAGCACAGCCGTCCCACTCTCTCGAGCCCGGCCAACGAATTCACTATGGGCCGTAACAACTGCGGTGACGACTATCTCTCGAGGGTGTATCACTCCCTCAGAGCGCCACGACGCCGCTACGTGATCGAGTTGGTTGCAGAGAGCGATAGAGACCTCTCGGTTCGAACCCTCGCTCGAGAGATCGCTGCTCGAGAACAAGATGTCCCGTTGGAACGCGCGACTGGTGAACCGTATCGCAACGTGTACAATGCACTTTCTCAGACGCATCTATCAACACTATCGGACGCCGACGTCATCATCTATGACTCCGAGCGCCAGACTGTTGCCGCTGGGCCGAACCTCGCGATCACCCTTCTGCTGAACAATCTCAATCAAACAGCATTCCGAACATTACAGAATCTCGAGGACGTGAATCCCGATGGATCAGACTCGTGAACACAATCGCCTATTGATCAAGTGACTTCTCCGTGTGTTTCTCACCTGCATGGCCAACGATCAAGCCACCAGAGAAGAGGAACACAATGGGCGAAGGAGATAGTGAAGAGGAACACCAGATGCCCGTGGGCAACCTGGTTAACGAGATTTCTGGAGAACGATTTCGAGACTGGTATCGAGAAAGGGAGTTCAGGCGGAACATCGAAGACGGAAAACCGTATTTCAACGGTCCTTCGCCGGTGCCATCCCCCAGAAAACACAGTCCAGGCCAACTACTGCAGTGTCACCGAAAAATCGCGTATCGACAACACAACGCACCAGCAGAAAAGCCGGACCCAGCGGGGATCTTCTGGTTCGGGTCACAATTTGAGGAAGATCTCGTGTTGACCTTTCTTAGGGAAGCTGTAGTTGACAACCACGAATACGTCTCGAACTCGCTCTGGGTCGATTTCACCGTCCAAACGGACACTGGTAAGATCCAGATCAAGGGAGAAACGGATCCTGTGATCGTAGATTCAGATGGTGAGCCATTGCTTCTCACAGAGATCAAAACCAAACAATCCGTAGACAACGTTCGATCGCCGAATAGACATCATCGGGCACAAGCGCATGCCTACATGAAGGGATTGAGTGAGAAACACAACCGGAAAGTGACGGAAGCAGTCGTTCTGTACGGAAGTCGAGAAACTCTCAATGTCAAAGCGTTCCACATCGAATTCGATCCGTGGTTCTGGCGCAATACGGTCCTAGCCTGGACGGAGACACATACGTCGTACCGACTTGACGAGGAGTTGCCACCGGCAAATCCCGAGTACGGCTGGGAGTGTAGCGTTTGTTCTTTTAGAGATCGGTGTGGTCAAGGAAATGCAACCTACGAGAGCGTAGATTCTGTAGGATTACTGCCGCTGCATGAATACCCCCGAGAAGAGGCTATACGTCATCTGGAGAGTCACGAGGATGCAAAGCTCACACCGACCCTCTCAGATCAATATCCAGAATTAGCGGACAGGTTTGAGGTACACGATTGGCGATGTGAGCGCTGTGATAAGTCCTATCCGTACGACTCGGTCGATTGGACCGGTGACCTCTCTGAACCACCTCTCTGTCCGTCTTGTTGTAATAACGAGGTCCCAGCTACACTGAGGGGGGACTCGATTCCCACCCAGGGAACGGGAGGTGACAGTCGTGTCACGGAATAGCTGGCTGCATCTCGACGATCTTCGGGAGAGTTGGCTATTCCTCATTACAGGAGGGACTAAGCAATCCAATAATCCAGGGGATTTGCAGAATTCTGTTGGAGAAATTGAGTACTGGGAGATTGGTGTCGGAAACCCGGTGAAATTAGTCAAAACGGCGGCATCGAGTTTGGCTGGAGAACGTATTTACTCTCGAGACGATCTTCTCACCAAACTCCACAACGAACTGCAGGCATATCGCTATCAGGATACACTGCTCGTTACACCAGATCAAGTAACGCTACAGCGGCTTCGGGCGGGGTTCATAACATCAGAAATTGAGAAACCGTCTCTCCGGGGGTTCACACACGTTGACGTTGAGTCACAACTGCAGACCCAGTTCGGACAGTCACTCTCTGACTACGGACTTGCTGAAGAAGGTCGAAGTCGTCCCCGCGTAACGGATGACGCGCAACAACAGGTCGTAAGCAACGGAACAGCAGAGCGTGTCTGGGAAGTCTGGACACGTATGTATCGTTTAGTCCCGAGCACTGTACTTGAGGGGACGCCGCTATGACCATGCCCAACAGCAAATCAACCACGATCTCTCTGAGGATAACACTCGTGAGTGGCTATGACTGAAGCGGATCCAACGTTCGTCCGTCGGAAATTCACAATCACGGAGCGACTCGATCAAACGTTACAGAAAATGGCGACTCGGCACTATCAGGGAAATGTGAGTCTATGTCTGCGTGCAGCAATTGAAAGCCATCGAAAAACTCTCGAAGGGGATGGCCAATTTGCAGCTCGCCAAGTTGCGCGGCAGTTAGATGCACTCCAGCAAGGAATGCAGGAGCTCCAGGCAGATGTCGATAATGCCAGCGTAGGGAGGGACGAAGGTCAGAAAGAAACAGAGCTACGCTCAGCTGTATGGGGCGTCGAGTTGACGGAGGGGATGCAGATTATAATTGATGCTCTAGACAGTTCTGGGTCGCCGTTACGGATGGAGGATTTCCTCGAGCAGACCGAGCTGAATCCATCACAGCTTCAGGAAAGTATAGCCCGGCTAGTTGACCTGGGATTCGTGGTCGAGACAACTGATGGAAAACAACGATACAGACATGCTGGTCAGAATATTTCCTCACAAAACCGAGGAACAAAATAATGACACAAGACATCGAAACAGGCTGTTTTGCGGTACCGAACAAGTACGCAAAAGAATATCTACAGCACGCAGCGGATCTAAAGCTGGCGTCCAGTTCCACGAAGACGTACGAATCCAATCTCAGAGGGTACGTTATATTTCTTCACGACGATAACACATCAGTCCTCGAAGCGACGTTTACAGACGTGCTAGAGTTCGTCGAGGAGTGTGTCCGACTCGGGAATCGCCGATCGACAATTGAGGGGAAAGTAACGACAATTAGTGAACTGTACAAGTACATTCGACTCCGAACGGAGGAAGGCGACCAGCTACAATTAGAACCCTTACGAGTAGGAAATATCGATGTAAGCCGCTACCAGACGCCAGAACCAATCGAGCGAGAAGCTCTCTCTCGGGAGGAGTTACGCCGGTTGTTCGATGCCTTCGATTCCTATCGAAATCGGCTCATGGCAGTGGTTGCAGTTGAGACTGGCCTTCGAAATTCAGATTTACGGGACCTCAAAATAGCAGATCTAGATTTTGACTATTTACAGATTCATATATCTGACCCGAAGGGATCGAAACCCTATGATGTCCCAATAAGTGACAAATTGGCGTATGAGTTAGAGTTCTGGCTTCAACATCATCGAACCGGCTATGCGAGGTCGGATGAGAGTCCATATGTGTTTCCGAGCCAATGTGGCCTGAAATTAGAAACGAACAGTAGTTTTAATCAGATAGTTCGTGACGCAGCTGAGCAGGCTGGATTGCAAGAGGTAATTGGTGAATCACAGATTCAACGGAATGACGGGTCAATGCTAGAAAGGGATGTCCGACAATGGCACCGAGTGACACCCCATACGCTCCGCCATTCGTTTATCACTCTTCTTGCGGATTCAGGTATAGATATATCATACAGGCAACTAGTTGCCAATCATGCGAGCGCAGAAACGACGCGCGAGTACACTCATCTGACTGAAGATCATTTTTCGACGGTTCGGGACAGATTCGTGCCACCAAGGTAGGAATGTCTCCCCCATACAGAACATATTGGACATTCGACTCCTTTTTTCGGTTTTAGATTTTGTATTTTCGTGAAACACATTTAGGGTGTTTCAACCAGAATTTTCCACTCGCTCTACCGATGTTATTTCACATTAGATTTTCGAATATTACTTTTTAACCGTTTTCGAGCCGTATACTCCGTACTATTCCCCATATTCTGAGAATTGTAGAAAATTCCAATCTGACAAATGCGACAAAATAAGAGGCTGGGCAGAGAACAGTAGTCCACACGGAGGAAACTCCGTGTGAACATGCTCCGACCGCCTCTCTCCCTTACCAATAGCCACAGGTGTGGTCTTCTTGCTGGGAGGGGCCGGGGCGCCCCCACGCCCCGGAGGCGGAGTCTACGATACATGATAATCGCAAACCCCGATAAGAACTGTCAGTTGTACAGAGATAAGCCCTATGGGCCGCGTAGAATTAGCTGTTCAGAACGCCAGATTGCTGCACAAAGAGTCACCGAATATCTCTACGAAGCACCGCTAAAGGGGGGTGGCCTGTGTTGACCAGAGATGCGGTTGACGGGTCTTCTGGAGATCAGACAGAGAATCACCCTTCGGATGTCGTCCGTCCGAGTGTGACGATTCTGGAGCGGCAGATACAATTGCTTGACAAAATGGCAGCCGAGAGATACGCCGGAAATCGAAGTGCATGTCTACGAGCGGCCATAGAAGATCATGCAAAATCACTTGAAGGAGAGAACGAATTCAAGGTCAAACAGTTAGTAACAGCAGTACAAGATTTGGAGGGAAAAATAGGCGACCTCCAGGAATCATTACAAGAAAATTTAGAAGAAAAATCAACTGATGAGGACCTTAGGAAAATTTCCCAACATCAGAGCAAGGATTCGGGAAGGCAGAGCCGAATATATGACCTCATTCGCAGCCAAGGATCAATCTCACTTGATCAGATCGCATCGCAGGTTGATGGATCACTGGTAGAGCTCAAGAGCACACTCCAGACCTTGTGTGATCAAGGTTTAGTCAGTAAAACTAGGTCATCAGGGCGAATAGAATACGAAATTAATATGGCTGGGGTGTCAAACGATGAATGAGAGAAACAGCGAAATTAAAGATAAGTTAGAGCTGAATACAAGATCAAAACTAGGAAATGAATATCTGTATTCCGAATGCGGGGCAACAATATCTAGAAGCACTGCGAAAACCTATCAGTCGTATTTAAGAGGGTATATTGAGCATTTAGATGAGAATTCGGTAGAAGCTCTCACGGCAAAATCTCAGAATGTACGCTCTTACTTGAAGAAGAGAGCTCGACAGGGTAAGCGAAAAGCTACACTTAGATCAGATCTAACGGTAATCAAGGGGCTGTACAAATGGATCCGGTTGGAAACAGAAAAAGAGGCTCAAATTGATTATCTTTTTCTTGAGAACATAGATATCGAACGGTTCCGTACACCCCCAGCGATCGAACGAGAGCCCCTAAATAAAAGCGAATTAGAGGCTCTGTATGATGAACTGGATACTTTTCGAGATCGGTTGATGGTCACAGTTGGAGCAGAACTGGGCCCACGTAATATCGATCTCCGAAAAATTAGAGTTGGAGACGTTGACTTTGAGAACAGAACAATCTGCCTATCAGATACAAAGACAAGCGATAGGTACTCTCTCCCAATCAGTGATGCGTTATCAGTGGAGCTCAAACACTGGTTGACTTTGTATCGACCAACGTATCCGTCTTCAGAGGATCACGATTACGTATTCCCCTCCAAACACGGCGGACACCTCTCTGAAAGTCGTCTATTGGCAATTGTTAAAGAAGCAGCTCGGAACGCAGGAATACAGGAAAATCTTGGAGAGTCGAAGGTGTCTGAGCGAGAAAAAGATGTACTCGGTATTGATTCAGATGTTCGAAAATGGAAAAAAGTAACAGTCCATGCACTTCGCCACACTTTCAGTCATTCAATGGAAGAAGCAGGGCTCTCGCCTGAAGCCCGACGTGACGCTCTAAACCATAAGTCTACAGAAACCACTGAGAAGTATTATTCAAGCAATAGTACTGAGTATAAAGAATTAATAAGAGAGTTGCTGCACAAGGAACGGAACAACGAAGACAACTAACCCCATCATTTGCTTCTCATTGGTCTTTAGTTAAGCCCAGTAGTAATACTTGGCTATGGATTATGCGCACCAGTATCAGGGACGAGAAGAGTCATGGCTCGGACTCTGGTGTTGTCGATATCGATCGATAAGTTCTCCTCGCAAACGCTATTTTCTTCCCGCAGCCGACTTGAAAAGGCTGAATCTGGACAGAAAATGATGCTGCTGGGTATTACTGTGAGTATTAACTAAAGACGGATGTTTGCTTCTATACTCTTTTCATAGAGATCTCTGTCAGGTAACGACCTTAACCACTATCTGCACCTCAACTCTCAAGATACACTTTGACAGTACCCACTGAGTGACCACTGCACTTCTACAAACACGAATTCTTGGAACCGGAGTGGTCACTGAGTGACCACTTATCAGAGAACTCCCTGAAATGGCATAATTTCAGCTGGAGGTTCTATCTTAGTCGAATAATTCTGGAGGTGATACAATGACCTGCTTTGAGCAGGTCGAGGGAACGAGTGACTCTTTTGAGTCTCTCGACAGTGCAGCTGAATCCTACCTGAGTGAATTGTCAAGTAGTGCACCCGACTCAACTTTTTGGTCACATCAAACTGTAATCACTAAACTCAGAGAGTGGATTCCAGAACCCAGTTCCTCTGAAGCTTGGTTAGAAAGTCATCAACTGTGCCGATTTGTTGAGTACCTGGCAGAGAATACTGCTCAGGATATTACTACTATCTGTGGACATATGAATTCTCTAATAAACTTTCAGTCATTCATTCACCAAGAGGATCCAAACATTCTCAAGGCAATATTGCTCTCGGAAATCAAATCATCAGATGTGATAGATTATAGTGAGATCGATGAACACATTCTCGGTATCTCTACAGGTGCTGACATCCAAAGTCTATCCGATCGGATTTCATCGTTGGTAACCTACCTCCGTGAGCGTCAGTTTGGTACTCGGGTCCACGTATATGTAGAACTCATACTTGATACATGTAGCCAAGCAGGGTGTGTACGAAATCTCGAGCTTGAAAACGCCAATTCGGATAACGGTACTATCGTAATCTCGATCCCAGAAACGCACCTTGTAAGCAAGGCTGGTCTCGTAACACAGAGAGTTGCAAATATTTCTCCAGAAACTTCTGAAGCTCTTGAAGAGTTCATAGCCTATGAACGGAAAAAGCCTACAGAAATCTCTGATAACCCATTATTGACGACTTCCCATGGGAGAGCGAGTGAATCGACGCTTCGACGGGAAGTGAAACAAGCCAGTGAGAGAGCGGAAGAATATCCTGGTGTAGCGTCACCTCACACACGACACCAAACTAGTTGCGTCGTGCCCAGTGAAATTTGGCAGTATTCAATTTTGCAGTTCCTGGAGGGACAATGAACGAGAATATTGTCCATCTGCTGTCGGAGATCGATGACCCTGAGACTATCGAGAAAGTGCTGAAGCAAATGGATGTGGACGATACGTCCCAAGAGAGTTCTCCTCGAAATAGATTTGCTCAAGCCACCCTCTCTGATCTCTACAAGCGATTTCTTTCACGCAGGCAGAATCGGAGCCCGTCAACGCGGGCCCAGTACAAGCGAACAATTCCTCGATTCGTTGAATTCGCAGCAGACAATGACATTACGAACCCAGTAGAGATTTCTTCACCGTTGGTTGATGCGTACGTCGACTACTTACAGTCGGAATATGACTCTGACGCAACGATCCTTACGTATACGAAGAACGCACGCACATGGCTTCGGTGGCTCAGCCAACGGGAACTATGCGACGAATCAATTTACAGAATCCTCGATAAGGAGGAACTCGGTCTGACTCCAAGAGCTCGTGACGAGGCGATTCCGAAATCTGAAGCCACAGGTATCCTTCATCGACTCCGGCAACGTCGACGAGGTTCTGGTATGCATGCTCTCACAGAGCTTCTCTGGAATGGTGGACCACGTATTGGTGGCGTACACTCTCTTGATGTCCCTGATTTTGATCCCAAGAAGAAAGAACTCCGCTTCCGTCACAGACCGGAAACAGGAACGAGGCTAAAGAATGGAAACAAAAATTCGAACACAGCTGGTGATGGTGAGCGAAACATCGTGATTAAAGACGAGGTCATAAGCGCAATTCAATTGTATATCGAGACAGAACGGCCTGACGTTACTGACGAGTACGGTCGAGAGCCGCTATTTGCGACAGAATACGGACGGGCATCTCGGTCGACACTTCGGCGATGGGTGTACGAAGCTACGAGCTGCCGCTGGAATCCAAAAGATGTGGATAATTGCTCGTGTGATGGTAGCTGTAATCCTGATTCGAACGTATGCCCAGAGTCCATCCGTTCTAGTTTAACAGGTCGGGGTATCCAGAGACGCCAAGCTAGAATCGTCAGTAACTAGGAATGTGAGAATCCGGTGGGAAGTGTGTACAAACCACCGGATTCAGTAGTTGTGAACCGAATTCAAAGAGCGTTTCCATCCGATGAGTTGCGCGAGCGTGCTCGCGCAACGAATCTTATCCAGCGAGAGCGGAAACTCGACGTCGTCGCGTTGTTTTACACGCTCTCCCTCGGCTTTGCCGCTGGTTCTGATCGATCCATTCAGGCGTTTCTCGAACGCTACGTCGAGATGGCTGACTGCGACGAACTCTCGTATGCGACGTTTCACGGCTGGTTCAAACCAGGGTTCGTCGCACTCCTTCGAGAGATTCTCGATGAGGCCATCGAGAATCTCGACACCGGCCAAACCGAGCTGAGCGGACGTCTCGAACGATTTCGAGACGTCCTCATCGTCGACGCGACGATCATCTCGCTCTACCAAGACGCCAAAGATGTCTACGCACTCGATGATGACCGAGCCGGGGCGAAACTCCATCTCACCGAATCGCTCTCAACGGGACTTCCAACGCGATTTCGGACGACCGACGCGAGCACCCATGAACGGAGCCAGCTACCCACCGGCGAGTGGGTAGCTGGCGCCCTCATTCTGTTCGATCTCGGCTACTACGATTTCTGGCTGTTCGACCGCATTGACGCCAATGATGGCTGGTTCGTCTCTCGCGTCAAAGAAAACGCAGACTTCGAAATCGTCGAAGAACTCCGGACGTGGCGAGGGAACAGCATTCCGCTAGAAGGCCAGTCGCTGCAGGCCGTCCTCGACGACCTGAAGCGACAGGAAATTGACGTACAGATCACGCTCTCGTTCGACCGCAAACGAGGGTCGGGCGCCAGCGCGACCCGAACCTTCCGATTAGTCGGCGTTCGCAACGATGACAGCGGCGAGTATCATCTGTACCTGACGAATCTGGAGAGAGACGACTACCGCGCGCCCGATATCGCACAGCTCTATCGGGCGCGCTGGGAGATCGAACTGCTGTTCAAAGAACTCAAATCACGGTTCGGTCTGGACGAGATCAACACGACCGACGCCTACATCATCGAGGCGCTGATCATCATGGCAGCACTCTCGCTGCTGATGAGCCGGGTTATCGTCGACGAACTCCAGAAACTGGACGCAAAGCAGCGAGACTGCGCCGACGACGCCGCGGCGTCGTCGACGCGGCTTCCTCGACGACGATGTTCACACGCTGTCGAACGCCACGCTCATCTGATCCAGTTGTACCTGATGTTGGATCTGGGGTACGAGCTACCGGATCTCGATTCGTTGTTGCTGTGGTCGTCACGAGATCCAAATCCACACCGTCCGAGGTTACGTGAACAGGTGGAGTCAGGCGAGTTCTGGTAACGAACTCGCCTGACGAGACGGGCTGGATCGCCCAGGCTGGTCAGCGACGGCTCTGGAACGGCGGCGCACTCACGACTGCGAGTGCGCCGCCTTCGACGGGAGACATGACCAAGAACCGGCTGGTTTGCTTGAGCAGCAGCTATCTCGGTATGATTGCGGTGAGACTCGACGCATTTTCGGCGTGATCACCGTCTCAGTTAGTCGCTAAGCTAGAACGGATGGCCCAGAGTCTTATTACCCACATGCGATCCGTCGAGGATCGATTGTCAGCCATCTCAGCGGTGGCCTCCGGAGAGAACGAGCAAGTGAGCGATTTGACGTCTCTGTGAAGGTGATCAAGAAGCATTACGATCCTCGCACGGAACAAGATCGTCTCAACGATCGACGTGAAGCAGTCAAGCAGTCGTGGGATTAAGCTACGATACCAATTACACAGAACGGCTTTGTTGAAACTCGTTTCTTTAACTCTCGGAAAATACTGCTCATTACACGTGCGAATTAACCGGGGTTCCAGACAGCAATAGTGTTTTATCAAATGAAGTCAGCCATTCGCCTGTTGACTTTCTTTGTAAACCTCACGCCGGAGATGTTTTGTTATTGCTTCCTGAACCTCTTCGTTATCCATGAATTTAGCGAAGAGATCCTGATTTTGGTCCATCCGGTCGATGAACATCCCGGTCAATACGTCATCGAACTCAAGCGCGAAATTCTCTTTAGTGTTGACCTGAGCCGATCGTCGGATGTGGTCATCTTCGAGAGCGTCCTCTTTGATTTGGTCAAGGAAAAGCTGGTCCGCCTCAGTGAAGTCCGTACCCAGCTTTTCATTGATTTTCTCAACAATTGTTGAAAGCTCGACTTCTTCGTCGTCTTGACTGCCCGTACCGGTTTCCGTCGGTGAAGATACACCTCCGCCACTGGAATCGAGTTCAATACTTCCTTCGTCCGATTTCTCCAATCGGTAGTATTGGAGCGCAAGTTCGTCGTTAAACTCTACCCTCGACTCGCGTGAATCTCGAGGGAGTTCCTTGTAGAGGAAACGACCGAACGTATAGAGCTTTTCCAAAGTGGTATCTGAATAGTTCACCACCTGTGACTGGAACTTGTACAGCCTGAGGAACGAACGGAGCTGGGAACGGAATTCATCTTGCGTCTCCTCATCGGACACCATGAACCGGTCACGTGCCGGTTGAATGAGACTGCTCAACTTCGCGTGTGCTTGCTCAGTTCCCTTATTCTCCGGACTAAAGAATGCCTCCGCAAATTGATCAACCTCCTGCTGGGTGTAGATCTGGGACGCGTTCAAATCCGACTCCAGCTGGTAGATGTGCTGTGGGTCGGTTGCTTCTTCGAGAGTGGTTTTCTCGTAATAGGGCTCGAAAGCCTCATAGATGTCCTCACGGTCGTTTTCGAAATCAAGGACGAAGGTGTCTTCTTTGCCAGGATGAGTTCGGTTCAGGCGGGACAACGTTTGCACGGCTTGAATACCAGAGAGTTTCTTATCCACGTACATCGTGTGTAGAAGCGGCTGGTCGAACCCTGTCTGGTATTTATCGGCAACAACGAGAACCTGATATTCTGGGGTATCGAACTTGCTCGGGAGTTCGGACTCCTTGATTCCGTTATTCATCTCCCGTTCAGTGTACTCGAAGCCGTCATCCTCAACAGTCCCGCTGAACGCAACCAAGGCACTCAGATTGTATCCATTCTTTTCAATGTACTCGTCGATCGCTTTCTTGTACCGCACAGCGTGTACGCGCGACGACGTCACGACCATCGCCTTTGCCTTCCCACCGATCTTGTGCTGCGCGTGTTCGCGGAAGTGCTCAACGATGATCTCGACCTTCTGAGAGATATTGTGGGGATGCAGTTTCAGGAACTTCGAAACTGCCTTGACCGCCTTCTTCTGGGGAACTTGCGGGTCCTCCTTGATGACTTTCGCTACGTTGTAGAACGTATCATACGTCGTGTAGTGCTGAAGGACGTCCAAAATAAATCCTTCTTCGATGGCCTGGCGCATCGAATACAGGTGGAACGGTTCAGGCTTGTCCCCTCCCTCAGGAACGGTTCCAAACGCTTCCAGCGTTTTCCCCTTTGGCGTCGCCGTGAACGCAAAGAAGCTGAGGTTCTCCTGATTGCCTCGTGTCTCTGCACTCTTCACAATAAGATCCTCAGCATCGTCGTCTTCATCGATATCGATGCCGGAGAGGATCTGCTTCATCTCATGGGCCATCTCGCCGGACTGGCTACTATGTGCCTCGTCCACTACAACGGCATAATCACGTTCGGGGAGTCGTTTCGCGTGTTCGATGACGTGAGGGAACGTCTGGAGCGTAGTGATGATAACCGGTTTGCCAGCTTCGATAGCTTCCGCGAGTTCCTGGGACTTCGATCCCTGTTCGCCTTTGACCGCGTGGACAACGCCGGTCTTGTGGTCCAGTTCGTAGATCGTGTTCCGTAACTGCTCGTCGAGTACGGTTCGATCCGTGACCACAACAACGCCATCGAAGACCGCCTCATCGGCATCGTTATGGAGCGAGACAAGTCGATGGACGAGCCATGCGATAGACTTGCTCTTCCCGCTGCCGGTTGAGTGCTGAACAAGGTAGTCTTCACCAGCACCGTTTTCCTGTGCAGCGTCCACGAGTTGTCGGACACATTCTAACTGGTGGTACCGGGGGAAGATGATGGTCTCCTCTTCGTCTACCTTCACACCGCCCTTCCGAATCTCCTCGGTGTCGATGTGGATGAACCGCTGGAGAATCTCCATCCAGCTGTCCTTCTCCCAGACCTCTTCCCAGAGGTAGGCCGTCCGGTGACTATCTTCTCGCGGGGGATTCCCGGCACCACCGTTGTGCCCCTTGTTGAATGGGAGGAAGTGGGTATCGTCACCATCCAACTCGGTCGTGTACTCGACCTCGTCTTGGTCAACGGCAAAGTGCACTAGCGCCCCTCGCTTGAATTTTAGTGCAGGTTCACCGGAGTCGCGGTCGGACTTGTACTGAACCTTTGCGTCAATAACACTTTGATCAGTGAACTTGTTCTTCAACTCCGCGGTGGCCACCGGAATTCCGTTGACGGTCAACGCGAGGTCGATACTCTTCTTCGGGTCGGTCGTCGAATAGTAGAACTGCTGGGTGACACCCAGACGGTTCGCCTCGTAGCGTTTCTGAACCTCAGGGTTCAGTCCGGTGTTCGGCTTGAAAGCCGCGAGGTCGATCGTGGTCCCGGTGGTCCGAAGACCGTGGCGAAGTAGTTCCAACGTCCCTCGTCCCTCCATCGCACTCGTGAGGTCCTGGAGGAATCGTTTCCGAGCGTTACCCTTGTACGCGGTTTCCAATTTCTCCCACTTCTCCGGCTGTGTCTCTTTGACGAAGGATACGACGACATCCGGAAAGATACCCCTCTCCCGGTCAAACTCCTCGGACGGCAAGTACCCGTAATCACTGTGCTCTACGAGATTGGATGCGATTAAGTCCTCAAAACTTTCTTCATCGTAAGTGCCGTACGTCATACGAGACTTTCCATCTCTTCTGACACATCCCAGTCACTTAAATCAGTTCGTCCAGTGATAGCACGCTTGACGAAAGTCTGGCGCTTCTCCTTGAGTAAGTGAATTCCTTGTTCTATCGTATTTATAAGTGAATTAATCTTGGACAAGTTGTCCGAAATGTGTTGTGCGATCCTTTGCTGTTCGTCTGCTGGAGGGAACCAAAACTCCTCGCTCAACATTGCCTCTCGGTTAAGTGTTCGATTGCGACCAGCTGCTCCCGGTGAATTCCAATCGAGAACTCCTTGTCCGTAACCATGCGTGAAAAAGTATTTCAAATACTCTAGGCTTATCTCTTCATTTCTTGGAACGTACATTGGGAAACGGTGAGAAGCAATCATTTCATTCTCAGCCTCAGTACTTACAGCGACCGCACCTTCCCAAGCAAAAACAATATTAAATATCAATGCTTTTTCAACAACTTCAAAGACATTTTTGTTCCCGATTTCTTCGCCTGTGACGGGATCTTTATGGAATATCCCCTTCCCGTGAGATCTGATGCCGATTTCTTGGTATACCTCATCGTCACTAACCTCCACTGGGTGCTTCACTTCTTCAATAAGGCTGCCTATTCGTAACCTCTCCCAGTGAGAAGGAACTGATCCGATCCACTCTACCTCTGTCTCCTTCATCTCTGTATTCGAGTCGATTCCTTTAGTAACCGACTTTGTGACCATTGCTTCCCGCTTCTCTTTCAACTTCTCAACCATGTGTTCCTTCTTCTCAATTAAAACATCAATATGAGATCCGTGATGATCAACAAAATCAATAATTTCTTTTTGTGTCTCTAATGGTGGAAGAGGAAACGGTGTTGCCGCTATTTCATTAGAATCCAAACTCTCTACTGTGGCACCTTTTGATCGCCACAGGTTAAGTAATGTATCTCGGTACCCGCGTATGAACAGTCGGATAAATCGTACGTCAAAATCATCTCTTGTGGGAATGAGTGCTCGAAGGTCTTGATTGATAGCTACTGGCTGGGAAGCTATAGCAACAGGGATAGTACGTTTCAAAATCCCGGAGCGAGCGACAATCAAGAGTGAGCCTTCCGGAACGAGGGAGGAGGAACTGTCCTCTAACCCCTTTTGCGTGATATATTCCTCCGAGTCCTTAATCTCACTTGATTTCATGTCTTTTGGAGAGACCCATGGGATATCGCCATCCCAGTACGCTGACTGGCTTCTGGATGGAGTCCCTCCTCCAGTAAACTGGAAGAGGTACTTTAGCGGAATAGACTCCCAATGGGTGGGTACACTGCCGAACCACTGTTTGTTCATTCCATCACCTCTTGGAGTAGATCATTAATTTCACCTTCTAATTTCTGAAGCTCTTCGTCGATTTCCTCTAATGAACGAGGGGTCTCGTAATTGTAGAAATAACGATTGAAATTAATCTCGTAACCAACTACTCCTAATTTGCCGTCCTGATCGTCAAAGTACTTATTACTTTCATTGATCCACGCATTCTCAATATATGGTTCGACATTTTTTTCAAAGTATTCGTGGGGATCCTCGCCTAATGGTACTCGCTCTCTCGTTCGGAGATCGGTATCATGCTCTGGCTCTCCATTACTGTCTGTTACAATCTCTGCTTGCGGATTACGCTCCCCTAACGCTCGTTCGATGGCGTTGTATACACTCTTGCGTACCTCAACACCATGCATATTGAAGCAGAGTTCTACTTCGTCGATGAACTCGTCTCGATCCAGCCATTCCTTCTCAGAGTCAAACGTTGATAACGCATCTTTGATTGCTTTTTGAGTATCTTCATCACGGTTCGTGAATGCCCGTTCGTCCCCCAAGCTCTCAATACGTTCTTGGCTTGCTTGGAAACTCATCCGGAGTGGGCGATCAATTACAATGCGGCGGTAGCCAAATTCCTCATTGTCGAAGATTTTTGAGCGACCGTTTGCCTCAAGGTCACCGAAAATGCTAGTGATTTCTGCAATTTGCTCGTCGGAGAGTTTATGTCGCTTATCACCGAGACTTTCGTTCATCTTCTCATACATGTCCCGGGCATCGATAAGCTGAATCTTTCCTTCCCGATGCTCAGGCTTAGTGTTGTTGAGAATCCAGATGTACGTATAGATACCCGTGTTATAAAACAAACTCTCAGGGAGCCCCACAATACATTCTAGCCAATCATTTTCGATGATCCATCGGCGAATAGCGGATTCACCACTGTTCGGACCACCCGTGAACAGAGGTGATCCATTAAACACAATTGCTGTCCGCGACCCACCCTCTTCAGGCGGCTTCATCTTA
The DNA here is from genome assembly GCF_002156705.1 of Natrarchaeobaculum aegyptiacum. NCBI lineage: Archaea > Methanobacteriati > Methanobacteriota > Halobacteria > Halobacteriales > Natrialbaceae > Natrarchaeobaculum > Natrarchaeobaculum aegyptiacum. Next base: position 1,179,847 of record NZ_CP019893.1, on the reverse strand, counting down.
CTGATCATATGTTGGAGAAACAGAAGAGCACCGTCGCTAACGCGCGGCGTACCAGCACCGAACCGGCCAGCGAACCCCTGTTCTTCGTGCTCTCGCTCAACCTCATCTCTGACTTTCTTCCAGGAAACACCGAACGGCGGGTTTGACAGCATGTAGTCGAATTTTTTGCCAGAGAAGCCATCATCAGTAAAAGAATTACCGTAGACAATATTATCGGGCTCCTGACCTTTGATCAGCATGTCTGAGTTGCAGACAGCGTAACTCTCCGGATTTAACTCCTGGCCGAAGACGTGGAGGTTTGCTTCCTCATTGAAGCTTCGTACGTGGTCTTCCGCCACGCTGAGCATCCCACCAGTCCCACAGGCGGGGTCGTAGACCGTGCGGACTGCGCCCTCTTCGGTCAGTACCTCGTCGTCCTCGTCGAAAATGAGGTTCACCATCAGCTCGATGACCTCTCGGGGCGTGAAGTGCTCCCCGGCGGTCTCGTTGCTGAGCTCATTGAACTTCCGGATGAGTTCTTCGTAGATGTACCCCATCTCCTCGTTGGGGACCTCATTTGGATGCAGGTCGATCTCCTTGAACTCCTCCATGACCTGGTACAGGAGGTCCGCCTCATCGAGGCGCTGAATTTGGTGGTTGAAATCGAACTTATCGAAGATTTCCTTCGTCTCCTCGTCGTACGAGTTGATATAGTACTGGAGGTTGCTCGCAATCTGGTCGGGGTCGTTACACAGCGACTTGAAAGTGTACTCGCTGATGTTGTACACCTTCTCACCAGACGCCTTCTTTAGTGCGGGTGCGACGTTCTCGATGCCCTGCTCTTGGAGCTGTTCGTAGCGCTCTAAAACGTCTTCCTTGTTGCGCTGCGTCACGCAGTCGAGGCGACGAAGTACCGTCAGCGGCAGAATGACTTTTTGATACTCGGACTGCTTGTAATCCCCACGGAGAAGGTCTGCGATAGACCAAATGAAATCAGCCTTCTCTCTAAAGTTCTCGACCATCTACGAGAGATGTGTTCATTGAGTATTCTTAAGTGGTGCGGAGAGTCCGTCGAACGACAGCCGGTCGAACTATTATTCAGGGGCAGGACGAAGATCCCGCCAGCGTAGGTGAGCGACATTGCCATCCGTAGTTTCCACGCAGAAAATGTAGGAATCTCTTGGATCATTGGTCTCCTGACCAGCGTCGTCCTCAATGATGTCTACTATGATCCCATTCAAGTCATGTCATCCGTTCTAGTTTAACAGGTCGGGGTATCCAGAGACGCCAAGCTAGAATCGTCAGTAACTAGGAATGTGAGAATCCGGTGGGAAGTGTGTACAAACCACCGGATTCAGTAGTTGTGAACCGAATTCAAAGAGCGTTTCCATCCGATGAGTTGCGCGAGCGTGCTCGCGCAACGAATCTTATCCAGCGAGAGCGGAAACTCGACGTCGTCGCGTTGTTTTACACGCTCTCCCTCGGCTTTGCCGCTGGTTCTGATCGATCCATTCAGGCGTTTCTCGAACGCTACGTCGAGATGGCTGACTGCGACGAACTCTCGTATGCGACGTTTCACGGCTGGTTCAAACCAGGGTTCGTCGCACTCCTTCGAGAGATTCTCGATGAGGCCATCGAGAATCTCGACACCGGCCAAACCGAGCTGAGCGGACGTCTCGAACGATTTCGAGACGTCCTCATCGTCGACGCGACGATCATCTCGCTCTACCAAGACGCCAAAGATGTCTACGCACTCGATGATGACCGAGCCGGGGCGAAACTCCATCTCACCGAATCGCTCTCAACGGGACTTCCAACGCGATTTCGGACGACCGACGCGAGCACCCATGAACGGAGCCAGCTACCCACCGGCGAGTGGGTAGCTGGCGCCCTCATTCTGTTCGATCTCGGCTACTACGATTTCTGGCTGTTCGACCGCATTGACGCCAATGATGGCTGGTTCGTCTCTCGCGTCAAAGAAAACGCAGACTTCGAAATCGTCGAAGAACTCCGGACGTGGCGAGGGAACAGCATTCCGCTAGAAGGCCAGTCGCTGCAGGCCGTCCTCGACGACCTGAAGCGACAGGAAATTGACGTACAGATCACGCTCTCGTTCGACCGCAAACGAGGGTCGGGCGCCAGCGCGACCCGAACCTTCCGATTAGTCGGCGTTCGCAACGATGACAGCGGCGAGTATCATCTGTACCTGACGAATCTGGAGAGAGACGACTACCGCGCGCCCGATATCGCACAGCTCTATCGGGCGCGCTGGGAGATCGAACTGCTGTTCAAAGAACTCAAATCACGGTTCGGTCTGGACGAGATCAACACGACCGACGCCTACATCATCGAGGCGCTGATCATCATGGCAGCACTCTCGCTGCTGATGAGCCGGGTTATCGTCGACGAACTCCAGAAACTGGACGCAAAGCAGCGAGACTGCGCCGACGACGCCGCGGCGTCGTCGACGCGGCTTCCTCGACGACGATGTTCACACGCTGTCGAACGCCACGCTCATCTGATCCAGTTGTACCTGATGTTGGATCTGGGGTACGAGCTACCGGATCTCGATTCGTTGTTGCTGTGGTCGTCACGAGATCCAAATCCACACCGTCCGAGGTTACGTGAACAGGTGGAGTCAGGCGAGTTCTGGTAACGAACTCGCCTGACGAGACGGGCTGGATCGCCCAGGCTGGTCAGCGACGGCTCTGGAACGGCGGCGCACTCACGACTGCGAGTGCGCCGCCTTCGACGGGAGACATGACCAAGAACCGGCTGGTTTGCTTGAGCAGCAGCTATCTCGGTATGATTGCGGTGAGACTCGACGCATTTTCGGCGTGATCACCGTCTCAGTTAGTCGCTAAGCTAGAACGGATGCAAGTCATGTAATCGGTCATGGTCTGGATCAGCTGTATCCGGGATATCAATACGTACGCGGTCTCCTACCTCGAATCGTCGCATTGCTCACGAATACAAACGCTAGAGTCCTGACCATTACGGTCGCGTCCGCTATCCAAAAATCCTATAGAAAACAGACACAGTGCGCTGAAACCCATTCTCGGTGTTACTCCCTGAAAATCTATGATCAGAAAAGCTTGTAGTCAATGAACAAAGTTCCCACTAAGCTACGATAATCAGGAAGACAAGGGACCTATGTTAATCGATAGAGAATATCAATCAATAAATGGACTCAGGTCTAAACCACGTTCCATATGATCCTCATTTATTCGGCTTTCTGGGATGTTCAAATTATATTCTTCGCCTTCCATAACCCGGTTACATAGACCAACTGCTGCACTAGAATATCGTCGGTAGTCAGGACTCTCACCTTCATTCCAGAAGGCGATATGATAGGAATTCTTGAATCCGGTGATGTTAACTCCGCTATCTTGATAAATCGGAACAAGCACTTTCTCTTTGAATTTGTGTGCTGATCCGAGTCCGGTTTCATCGTAGAGATCGCTTGGTGAAAGATCATGGTCAAATAGGAACCCTCGATCTCGTTCTTCTGCTGAGATACCAAGTACCGTTGCCAGTTCTCCTTGGTCTTCTGCAACCTCCTCCAAGCGCTGGTGATCAACAACGCGTTCGCGAGAGGATTTAGACCGCACCACCTCGTAGGTATTTGCCAATAGTTTCCGGAGGTAACGGATGTCAACTTCGAATCCTTCGCCGCTCGCAAACGCTTCGAAGACCCATCCGAAGTCTTTCGCCATGATCTGTTTTACAGAAATATATCGTTCTTCACCGAGTGGAATTCGTTTTCTCAGCGAATATTCGTCTAACTCCTCAATATTACGGCAAAAGTTAAGGAAATAGATGTCCTCAGCAACCATCTCATCTCCGGGCAACAGCTGATTTACCCAAGACAAGATAGAACGAACATTTGGATCAGTGGCGCTGTACCCAACAATTAGAAGTGGGTGTTCAGCAAAATAGGTGAGCATTTTTGAACTAAGGTATCTTTTTCTGTTGACAAATTCATCATAATCTTCAGATGTCAAAATTAATGACTCTGGTTGAGTCACGGATCCATGAATTTTCAGTATTTCTCCAACACTCTTGTGGGGTGCTCTCAGTATTTTCTCACCAACGATAACATCATATTTTTCGTCTTCTTTGCCATCATTGTTAAATATCGTCTCTAAAAACGTATCATAATTAGTTGTTATTACAGCATGCGGTTGTATATCCCTCAATAGATCAATTTCGTTAGCTGCATCTTCTATAGTTAAATCCTCATCAAGCTTTTCTTCCGTGAGTTCATCAACAGTTTCTGGTGTAAGCTCTTTAAAGCGGTCTGAAATCTCTTTTTTCAGAAATATGTCTGGGTTCTGTTCGTAGTCAGGTTTCATATCGGAAAATTTTCGCTCATTTTGATCCCAGGCCCACTGTGAAAAGCGGTCAGCAAGTAGACTACCCATCTCAGGTGGATCGCGGCTTTGCCGATAATACCCATAATTGTATTCAAGCTTTGGACAGCTGGCCGCGAGATTAGACAATAAGCCGTCCCAACTTGGTCCTGAGAAATATCTTTTTGACAGGCCTGAACCGACGAATAAGATTGGTTGAACTGGCTTTGATCCGACCGTCTCCCGGATATCCTCAGTTATCTCTAATTGATACTCCTCAATATCTTCCATACCCCTAGTTCACACTATTTGACTAAATCTTTCCCGATATATATCAGGAACACAGATCCCGCTCATGAGGGCAACTATTGTTCTAAGCGCGCGTAGCGATATTGATCGAAGAATGTTAGAATTTGCCAAGCGCGCTCCGGGTTCAATAATTCGGTTCGAGCATCGTCTTCGGTTGTGGTTGGGAGGATGATCTTCTCGTCAAGTGCTGGTTCCCTCACTTAATTACTGTACCAGCGTTCACTCCGGATGTCTATGACTCAGCACAGCTCACAAAGCGACGTTCGGGAAGTACCAAATATATGTTGAGCCAGTAGGTTTAATTTGATAACAGGTATTGATGGAGGTATGGTTTCACGGAACGCAGATCTTCATCGAGAATGGGTGGATATCACAACTGCTCATGAAGATGTGATTGTGGATTATCGAAAATCTTTTGAAAAGTTAACAGGAGGAGATTCACCCGATCCATTAGCTGTCGTTGGTGCGTACGGATCTGGAAAAACCCAGTTGATGTACCAAATCTTCCGTGAGGCATGGGAGCGCAATATCGGCGCCGTTTATATTGGTGACCCGGGAAAACTTTTATCCGAATTTGAGAATTCAGCCGAGTCAAAAATTGAAGTCTGGCTTGAAGATCGAATTCAGGAAGAAATCGAATACTACGTTAGAGGTGATCCGGAGGATGTTACGTGGTTCCCGAACACAGAGCCCGAACAAAAACGTGATTGGCTGGAAACGATGGTTACCATCGACGATCCAACCGATATTACAAAATACACTATTCTTGTCGACGAAGTTGAGCAACACTACGAAGACTTCCTCGCAGCCATTGAAACAGACGATAATAATCCACTCCGTGTAATCAACGACGAAGTACCAAACACGCTCAAAGTATGGAGCTTCGGAATGCTATCGGCATACGAGTTCCTCGGCGAAGCAGACTGGCGGCGCCTAAAAGAACTCCGTGTCCCACCCCTTGACATCACAGAAATAACTAATCGACTTGAAGAGCACGATGAGTCGCCGACTCATTTAGCAAACATTATCTGGTGGATGGGAAGGGGACGTACAGGTCTCATTATCAAACTCATCGATGAACTCCCGAGCGATATCAACGAGAATCTTGCTGAGTGGGTACAGTCGATGGCTGATACTGAGTCTCAGGGAACAGCCATAATTAACGATATCTGGGCCAATCTCAAGTCTGAACATTGGGAAACAGCCTGTCAGACGCTTGCCTTCCAACGTGGCTACGAGGAGTGGCTCATGCAAGACACTCAAGGCTACTCTGCGGAAACGATGAGTAATCTTGTGACTAATGTCATCTTCGAGACAGCTGATTTTGCAGATATAGATCAAGACAGAACTGTGAAGCGGATTATCAGACGAAACGTTGAGCGTGTATTCGATGCTGTCACTCGACCAGCCCAGCCAACCTTCCCGTATAAAGGTCTAATGTTCGAGAATGAGGAAGTTGAAGGTCTTTTTTCGCTGATTGAGGACCAGATTCTTACGTTTGAGCCGAAAGGTCCTACTCGCAGGACTGCTATCGAAGCACTCGACGTATCTCCTGATGAGTTCAACACCGAGTTCTATACTCTCGAAGATTCAAAAACACCGATCGAAGGCGACTGTCTTTCTCCGAAGCTTTCCATACTTGATAATGCCTTTCAACCGATTGCACTTAATCCAGACCTTGTCACAACTGAAAGCACAGAATCGCTCCGGGAGTCGATGGAGTTTGCATTAGAATTTGATTCGAAGGCTGCTCATTCCGACATGAGCGTCTACTTTTGCCCGACTGAAGATGTCTTGAATCACCAGCTCCGAGTGGTGAAGAACGAGTACGATATTACGTCTCCAAATGTGGTGATTGCGCCGGAAGAACTTACAGAAAACATCTCAGAGGAGTATAATACATTTCGACAACTCGACTTGCTCACCATCGCCTCGAACGAATCGAGCATGCTTTGGGATTTCGTGATCAATCTTCGGGGCGCACTTGAAGAACAGGGGCTTAATCCAGATCAGGCAGTCAACGAAGCGTCCCGCCAACAGCTACTGGAAGCAGTTGATACTCGTGACGCTCGAAATACGATAGATACCCTTTTTGATCAATTATATAGAGTAGCCACTGAAGAAGCAACAAAGGCCACACAAGAATATATAAACCGTTACTCGCTACCCAATGAGTCAACCTTGCTTTGGGAAAATGCACGGTTCCAAGATGACAGTCCCTTCTGGACGTCTGGCACAATCCGTGAACTAACACGGACACAGGCATATCTACTCGTCCTTTCAGACCTCCCTGAGTTCAGTCGCCCCTACGGAAATCTCCACACAACAGTCCAAGCAGCAATTGACGAAGATTTAATCTCTGGCGGAAAGGCGTTTCCGTACACGGAATTTCTCAGCGAACTCTACAGTGAATCCGGATTCTCTGGAACGTTGACTACTGAGCGAAATCACTATTTTGATGAGGGTCGGTTGGTTGACGGGGTTCGGAATACCCAAAATGCACTGTTTAGATTGGCGATGGAATTCAATATAGAAACAACGACGAACGCGCTCAATGATCTTGATGCAACTGCTGAGAGTGGCGACATCACCGTCCTTGATATCAACGTGCCAGAAAATGCACTAGCCTTCCTCCGAGCGCTATTGATGAGCAAGATTGCCACAGATGGTGGGGAAGTGTTCAACTTGGCAGGCGAGCTCCGAGATCTTGGCAACAAACTGGAAGTATACAAATCGGATTTCGATGCTCACTTGGACACAATTGATGCGCACGATGATGTTCTAACTCAACCATCCTGTGCAGATGTTGGCAACTGGCCGAATCTAGACTCAAACAAATATCTAGCATACAAACAGACACTCGGAAACCTCTCGAAAGGCGTTGATGATCTTCGTGAACAGTGTGAACTCAATCGTGGAATCAGTCCATATGCGTGGGTATACCTGCTTATGTTGCGAGAGTTCGTTGATCAAATTTCTGATGTAGTAGATAAGTATGAGATGGAACTCAATTCGGTCACCCTCGGTAATGTCAAACTCCTTAAAGCAACCTACACAGATCTTTATCAAGCAGTTGAAGGATCTGATGTCATTGTTCAAAATTTTGGTTCAGAAAATAAGCTCCTAGCCCAGCTTGAAGGTGTTGGAAACGACATTTTCAATTTCGATAGTATGAGCAATATTCCCCTTCCAAGCCACATTGATCAACTGAGTACGATTGATAGAAGCTCTCAAAAATACGTTGAAGAAGTTGAAGACATTCGAGAACTTGTCGAACTGTTGCACAGCCAGCAACAGGCTGTCGATAGCGCGGCAGAGGATCTCAAAGTCGATCTTCGTGAACTTCTACAACACGCTGTCGAGGATCAGGAGGCCACAGCATGACGGATCAAAAGACTACGACTTCACTTGATGACCTTACAGCTGAGCTTGAAACCGCGATCGAAGACTTAGAATCTACAGAGACAGAGATCTCGGCTCTCTCAGGGTGGACAGAGACAGCGAGTGCAGATCTGGAAGCGATGAATGCACAAGATAGAGCAGCAGTTAAAAAACAAGCGAGCGAACTCAAGGGTCAGTTACGCATTCTTGACACTCCTGAAGACCTTATTGAATTTGGAGAACAGTTCAAAGATTCATTTTCAAAACCTGTCGAACAATCCGCCCTCCGGGGTCTTGAAGAGACGGTAGACATACTTGAGATAGAACTCCCCAGAAGCCGTATTGATGAGCTACGTGAAAGTGTTCGAAGCCGAACCCCGAGCGACCTTCAGGAGGATGCACAAGGGTACCAACATGCGGTGACGATGTTACAGGATGAGACTAACTTCACTGTTAATCTCATATCTTCAAGGGTTGACACGGATAGCTCACGCTACTTAATTAGTCCGACTAGAGAATTGACGCCCCTCATTGGAAATATAAAAAATCGGCGCGAGGCTCTTGAAAACCTCGAAGAAATATTTGCTTCAGCTGGGGAGTGGGTGCCCGACGGACTGTGTACTCTCCAGGAAACAGAATCCTACTACAGTGATCCCGACAGTACTGTGGCGATTGAATCTATTAAAACCGAGATAGAGGCGATCGATGAAGCGGTTAACAATATTGAGATTTCGATCGGTGTTGTTGCTGTGGTGGAGAACGATGTCGAAGCCCGATTGGATGGAGTTGCACTCTCAGAGTTCCAATCAGAACTGAATACAGTCGCAACTAAGCTGGGAACGTTCTCGGCGAACGTTGAGGATACGCTCCTTGAGATCGACAGTGTCACGAGTATGGCTTCAGTTCCAGACTCCCTGAGATCAGCGAGTGTCAACTTGAGCACTGAGTTGGAAGAATTCCACTCTGGAAAATATAATTCCGTAGGTGAGTTATTAGGAGCCGCAAGCACGGTCGAAAAGGAATACGAGAACTTTGTCGATAAGATTGTAGCGGAGTTAGAAATGCTTGATACGATGTGTTCGCAGATTGCAGAAGGGAACAATACACAAGATCTTGAATCACCAGTGCCGAGTGAATCCCTCTCTGGGTTCAAGCGGACGGCGATTCGGGAGCACCCTGAGAAAGCATTTGAGACAATTACTGAATATCGTGAGTGGGTCGATACAGCATTTGATGATCTATCTGATGAGTTTACTGGCAAAGAAGTTAGCGAGTTATTCGAACGCTTACACACTGAAGATACAATTCTGTTATCATCTGTTGATTTCGATGCGCTCAGAGAATTACGGGAGACAGTCCCCATCGTTATTCAACTGCAGCAATGAGTCGTGAAGAGGCGGTACATCTCCGGGACCACTTGGCTAGTTCAGATGTCACACTCAAAACGATCCCACGTGGATTCGGAAATGAAAGGGGGGTACCTGATTCGGTTATTTGGATTGAGCCAACAGAAATCTCCGCACCTCGTATGTTTCCGATTCTCATCGAACTTGAAGGATGTCTGTCAAATGTGGACGATTTCAGAAAATTTGCCCGACGCAGTTCCAAAGATGAGCCTTATCAGCATCATCTCGATCTGGTTTCTCTAGAAACCACCACAAATGAACTCGAATTGTCGACAACCTATGATATCGCTGCGGTTGGACACCGACTCTTGACAAATTCTTCTACTAGCGGTCTAACTGAATCTGAATTTCACGATGCGATTCGAAACTGGGTTCAAGAAAATGAATCCTCGTTTCATACATCTGCTCGGATTACACTTCTCCACGAGACGCGAATTGTCTGGTGGCAACTCTCTTTTTCTATGTATGGGCACCAATTTAAAACTCAGATTCCCTTCATCGTTGATGTCGGGGATAGGTTCTCTGAGACATTTCCATTATATGCATCCCGAATCGTTATTCCCGCCGTTGCAGTCACTACAGACGAAAACCCACACAAGAAGAGCACAGCTCGCCATCCAACGTCCGTACATTTCCGCCGAGTCCCTAATGTCGCTGGATTCTAACTCTCGTTTGAGAATTTTATATTTGGTCTGGCGAGTTTTACATCATCATACGTAGGGAAAATTTAACCGTGATTATAATTATTGACTCGGTTCTGCCTTAATTGCCGGGGAGGTAGCGTCTCCGCTGCCGAAGTTTTTCACGTTCCGACCGTTGATCGTAGTGGCGGTCAAGGACTGCCTCGCTGCAATCCATCCGATCGCTCACGACGTTCTCGGGAACGTTAGATTTGAGAAAATGCGTGATCGCACCACGTCGAACTGGGTGGGGACTCAACGAGGAGGGACACGCATGCGAGCGTTCGGTGGGTAGCGCGTCACAATTATCCAGATCCCGCTCATGAGGGCAGCTATCAGTGTAGACGCACGGGCGCGTGTACTGGTAGACGATCGTCCGGCCACGGGTTCGACTCAATCGATCGATTTTCGTCGCAAACAGCGGCTCACGGTCATGCTGATCAACGACTCCCGGATGATTGACTGACAGCCAGTCATCTAACACCTCACAGACAGAGTCACTCAGTGCGACGAGCCGTTCACTCTTCCGTCCATTCTTGAGCGAGGTTCCTTCCTCGGGTCGGTGGGCGAGCGTGAGGTACTGCTCGTCGTTGTTGTAGTCCTCAATGTCGAGCCCAATCGCTGCGCCGATACGAAGCCCCGTGTGCCAGAGAACTTCTACCAACGCGTGCTCCAGGCGCGCGTAGCGATATTGGTCGAGGAATTTGAGTACCTGCTGAGCGCGATCCGGATTCAGTAACTCGGATCGAGCATCGTCTTCGGTCGTCGTCGGAAGGATGATTTTCTCGTCGAGTCCTGGTTCGACTGCATCGATCGTCGCACAGAAGCGGAGGAACATTCTCAGGGTTGCCAGCTGGCCCTTCATGCTGGCAGTTGCGAGCTCGTCTTCGTTCCTGCGTTTGACGCGAAAGCGATGGATGTCTCGCCCGCTAAAGTCGTTGAGATTGTCGATGCCGTCCTGTTCACACCACTGGACGAACTGCTTGAGACGATACCGATGGGATTGGATCGTCGCGTCCGCGAGTTCGTGACTCCGTTCGTCGAGGTACATCTGCATTGCCTCAGCTGGTGCGAGGGGTTCGAGGTGGTCTGTCATGGTTCTCTCACTGAAGGCCGAAGACAGCGAGTTCTAAACGCCTGTTTGACCGTTTCTCGCGTGCACTAACAGCTGGCTGAGAGCCCGGAAGATTCTGGACGTTCCCCGTCAGGGCCCATGGCACCCGTAAAATCGGCCCTTGGGTACTGAACCGTCTAAATTTGCCACTTAACTTATTTCCGGGTGAGGGGATCATCCAGAATGTGCAGGGTTCTGAGCCAGTGGAATTTGACACTCTGTAGGTCTATCGACTCGACCTTTCCCGTCCTATCTAGTGCGAGGAACTCAATGTCGCTTAACACGGGATGCACCGAAAGACACAGTATTCTGTGTCCACATAGATTCCTGTATGCCCAGTATCACGGTTAACGTGGACGACGCCCTCAAAGAGCGGATGGAACAGCACCCGGAGATCAACTGGAGCGAGGTCACGCGACAGGCCATCCAGGAGAAGATAGAGGCGCTTGAGATGATGGACGAACTCACCAGCGAGAGCGAACTCTCCGGGCGCGACGTGCAGGAAATCGCCGACAAGATCAACGAACGTGGACGCAAGCGCGTCGACGAAGAATCGGCGTAGACTCGACGAATGAAGCTGGTCATCGACGCCAACGTCGTTATTTCTGCACTCATCGCTGATTCGAAGACGCGGGAGCTCATTGTGACACTCGAACCAGATCTCCTGACGCCCGCATTTGTCCACGACGAAGTCGAAAACTACGAAGGCCTGATCGTAGAGAAATCCGGAATGGAACCGGACCGAGTGGCACAATTTATCGACCTCCTGTTCCAGTACATTGAGGTCGTTCCTGCCGACGACTTCTACCCGGCTATCGAGAGGGCAGACGAAGCAATCGGAGACACCGACCCTGACGATGTGTTGTACCTCGCGTGTGCGATCGCCAACGATGCTGCTATTTGGAGCGACGATTCTGACTTCGATACACAGGACCTAGTCGATACGTACTCAACGAGTGATGTAATAAAATCGTTTGACACGCTCTAATTCGGCGGACCAGTCCTCAGTTCCATACGTGCACACGCAGAGATGACTGACCGGCACTATACAGTGTCCCAAATCAGTCAGTATAGGGAAAGTAGTTACCGACGCAGCTATCGGTCTGTCTGAAATATGTCAAAAGCCGCCTGCTGAATATAGAGGATTAGTGCAGCACGACGGCTCTGTTTGTTTCACGCTGAAATTGGTGAACCACTCGCTCACTACACGTGCGTAGTTAGTGCTGTGAATTCTGTCAAATCTGAATGAAGTATTCGGCCATACAATGATACACAGCGCGGGTTCACAGAAGACACATAGTTATCTTTGAGAGTGTTAGAACGTGTCCTTGGGGATTTGGTCCCTATTGTCGCTGAGTAATCGAACCACCGGTTCGATCTCTTCCCAATTTGGCCCCTTTACGATAGTCCTGTGGTCTCTATCCCACACGATGTAGCCCATATCATCGAGTTTGGGGAGATGTGTGTGAGTAAGCTGCAGCTCCCGTACCTCGTCTTCTTGCGCATTATCCTTCGTCACCGCCTCTGGTTGGTCCACTGGATTGTGATCCAGTAGTTCCACAAGTACCTGCCGCCGTGCTCGGCCCCCGAGGGCTTCGGTTATGTCATCAAACCCCATGTGTAGTCTCACATACCTATACAGGCGTCCAAAACGGTTCCTTCCGCTGCATGGTGGACAAGGTTGTTATTCAGTAACACCCGGATCAGTAGTCCTCTCGCTCGGGTTGAGAGGGTTGTGGCGATCAGGATTCTTGGGGCTGTTCGAACTCCTCGGCAAGTTCCTCTTCCATTGCGATGAGCGTGTTTTCGGTGAGCGTTTCGATCGCCCGGCGCAGTCGTTCTGTGACGGCCTGGTCGGAGATCCCGAGGTCATCGGCCAGATCCTGCGTGGACATTCGCCGCGGAATGGAGTAGTACCCACCCTGAACAGCGCGCATCAGCGTTTCACGTTGGGGTTCTGTCACTCCGTACCACATGCCGGTTCCCGGACGGACGGGATTGTAGATACGTCCGACTTCGAGGGGAATGTGGGCGTTCGAGCAGTATTCCTGAAAATCGCTGAGCGCCTCGTGAGTGGGAAACCGGATCTCGAACTCCCACGTATTGACCGTTCCAGTAGCACTCAGGAGCTGTCCCTGCAGTTCGATAACCCCCTGTAAGAACACGTCGCGGCCGATGTTCCAGTCCAGCGAATACAGACGCTCGTCGTCGTGGCGCGTCACTTCTACGATGCGTTCGACCGACGGGTGATTCTCGACGTTTTGCTCGAACGATTCTCGGACTGCGTCACTCACTGAGAAGAACGGAACGGCTTTCTCGCCCAGCGGGACCATGTTTTCGAGTTCGATCGTCCCGGTTGCTTCCAGTTCGAGGATCCGGCCGAGCTCAAATGAGTCGGCTGGGACCCGAAGATGCGCGATGACTGCCATTCCTTGCTAGGCGTTGGAGTTCGAGACGGGTAAAGATAGGCAGCATGGTCTACCAACTCTGAATAAATAGCATGGTGTACCATGCAAAACGGCAGAGATATGGGTGTGGCGTCCCTTGGTGAGGATGGACCGAACGCCCTGCGCGAAGTGTGACCCAGTTGTGTGGATGTGGTCGTGGGTTAGCTTCCATATCTTCGGGTTGAGGATCGTGGCCCACCCATCATGACACGAGATCACCCCGGTGACGGTTCGATTACCAGCGCCGACGACTTCGAGGCCGCCCTCGCCGAGGTGGTCGAGAAGGCCGTCGAGGCTGACGTGGACGTGCGCGGTGCCTGGGAGTTTCGAACGCGAGGGTCAACCCACGAGTGGGAAGTAGAGATAATCGAACTGGCCAGATACGACGATCAAGAAGAGGGATGACCAGTGTGTACAGATCCAATAGAATCAGTTGAATCTGTGAGTCTTGCAGTCGTCATGGCCGTCGCACAGCGAAGGGGGATCCCCGTCGAGGAGTTGCGACCGCTGTACGACGTTGTCGATCCGGACGCGCTCGATGCATTGTGTACCGCCGCGGAAGTTTCGGTCACGTTCTCGTACGAGGGCTATATAGTCACCATCAACGGCGATGAATCGATTCATCTCGAAGAACACTCCTGACTCGGTCGCACAGTCGAAGTTCGTCCTGTAGCAAAGCCGTTCTCCCAGCTGGTCCACCGCTGATGATGGAATAGCCGCAATATTCAGACCCGATTCGTAGCAGAATCTATCTACATTGCTGTCAAGGATGTCAAATAGTATCTCTACCCTGGTGCTTTCAACCTGGCTGACTCTGAAGGAAATGCTGGGCGATATATCCTCTATCCCCTATAGTCAGCAGGCAACTTTTGACAGATACTAAAGAATTCGACGATTGCTCCGGTACTGCTTCCCCTATACTGAGCATTCGACCTTCCGCATTGATCGCTCCTCAGCCTGTGCCACATTCGCGCTCTCAATTCAGCACGTCTCGTTCAATCTGTCTAGTGTCTGATAGAGATCGCGTGCAACATCCAGAGCGTGAGTGCAGCACGACGACCACATCTATTTCACGACGGAGCCAATGAATCAACTGTTCTGTAGAACGATAGACAGGGATAGTGAAAGCGAGTGGGTGTGGCTATGCATCACGGAGATTCAACAACCATCTGAACGATATATGCCAAACTGTGGTTCTCTATCATCATCTGGCTTGATATTGAGGCGATATTCACGGCAAGTGATGTCTGTATTATCAGCCCTAGCCCAAAACTCGCCTTCAATATCTTCAGGCCGCTGAGCAAGATTAAAATAAACGTCATAGACTCCGGGTTCGTCGGGTATGTCTTCTACCTCCCGAACCGATGGTGAATCACCCTCAGCAGGCGGAACTGCCGTGGTCTCACCGTACACCTGTTCCCCGTTATCTTCCACGATCACTAACACTACCTGATCGTACTCAGTATGATTCTGAAGTTCTATCTTGGTCAGCCTTGCTTCCTGTTCATCAGACCAAGACAAATCAATACACCCAGCTAAACTCGTGCTACAGATCGCACCACTGAGCTGGAGGACTCCACGCCGGGACAGGGACATTAAATTACCATGTCATATAGGGTGGGTATAAACCTTCTTTATTTAGTTTTGGTAACTGGATGGCCTATACTGACCGATCAATACCGTCGTAGATTGAGTCGAATCTTGTGCGACATTCGCGCTGTGTATTCAGCAGGCAGTTCGTATCACCTCTGAAGGATTTCAACAGAGGCGTCTCCGCTCGTTCTCATCGTTCTCATCGGTCACCTCAGACGCCTCGTTCGCCCGCCTCGTCTTTCGCAGTCGGCGGGACAACGGACGCCAGCGCTCGAGTCCCTCTCACGCCCCCCGGACCGATTCCCCTTTAATGTCGGAGCGAATCACGTCTGGTATGAGCAGGTTCGGCGAGGTCGACGACCAGTACGATCCGGACGCGGTCGAGCGCCGGGTATTCGAGTACTGGGACGACGTCGACGCCTACGAACGGACGGTCGAGCATCGCTCGGACGGTGAGACCTTCTTCTTCGTCGACGGGCCACCGTACACCTCGGGGTCGGCCCACATGGGGACCACCTGGAACAAGTCGCTGAAGGACGTTCTCCTGCGCTTCTTCCGGATGCAGGGGTACGACGTCACCGACCGGCCGGGCTACGACATGCACGGCCTGCCGATCGAAACCCGGGTCGAGGAGAAACTGGGCTTCGAGAACAAGAAAGACATCGAGGAGTTCGGCGAGGACGAGTTCATCGAGGCCTGCAAGGAGTACGCCGACGAGCAACTCGAGGGCCTGCAATCCGACTTCCAGGACTTCGGCGTCTGGATGGACTGGGACGACCCCTACCGCACGGTCGCACCGGAGTACATGGAAGCGGCCTGGTGGGGCTTCTCGAGAGCCGCAGACCGCGGGCTGGTCGATCAGGGTCACCGGTCGATCTCGCAGTGTCCACGGTGTGAGACGGGAATCGCGAACAACGAGGTCGAGTACGACGACGTCGAAGACCCCTCGGTCTACGTCAAATTCGACCTCGAGGGACGTGAGGGTTCGATCGTCATCTGGACGACCACCCCGTGGACCATCCCCGCGAACACCTTCGTCGCCGTCGACGAAGACGGCGAGTACGTCGGCGTCCGCGCCGAGAAGGACGGCGAGGAAGAACTGCTCTACCTCGCCGAACCGAAAGTCGACGACGTCCTCTCTGCCGGCCGGTACGACGACTACGAGATCGTCGAGGAACTGACCGGCGCGGACATGGTCGGCTGGTCCTACGAGCACCCGCTCGCCGAGGAGGTGCCCGAACACCCGGACCACGAGGGGGCCTGCGAGGTCTACACCGCCGACTACGTCGACACTCACGGCGACGGCACGGGGCTCGTCCACTCCGCACCCGGACACGGTGAGGAGGACTTCGAGCGTGGCACCGAACTCGAGTTCCCGATCTTCTGTCCGGTGGGCGGCGACGGCGTCTACACCGACGGGGCCGGGAAGTACGAGGGGCAGTTCGTCAAGGACGCCGACGCGGAGATCACCGCAGACCTCGAGACGAACGGGAATCTAGTGGCCGAGGAGACGATCACCCACAGCTACGGTCACTGCTGGCGCTGTGACACGGGTATCATCCAGATCGTCACCGACCAGTGGTTCATCACGATCACGGACGTCAAGGACGAACTCCTCGAGAACATCGAGGATAGCGAGTGGTATCCCGGCTGGGCACGGGACAACCGCTTCCGGGATTTCGTCGAGGACGCTCCCGACTGGAACGTCTCCCGACAGCGCTACTGGGGCATCCCGTTGCCGATCTGGGTTCCGGAGGGGGGCGCGGACTCGTCCGCGAACGGAGGCGGCGACGCCGCCGGAGGCTGGGACGGCGACATGGCCGACGCCATCGTGATCGGCACGCGCGAGGAACTCGCCGAGCGCGTCGACCAGGACGTCGACCCCGAGACGATCGACCTCCACAAGGACACGGTCGACGACCTCACGATCACCGAAGACGGCACGACCTACACCCGCGTGCCCGACGTCTTCGACGTCTGGCTCGACTCCTCGGTGGCGACGTGGGGCACCCTCGATTACCCCGAAGACGAGGAGCGATTCGACGAACTCTGGCCTGCCGACCTCATCCTCGAGGCCCACGACCAGACCCGCGGCTGGTTCTGGTCCCAGCTCGGGATGGCCACCGCCGCACTCGGCGAGAGCCCTTACGAACGAGTCCTCATGCACGGCCACGCGCTGATGCCCGACGGCCGCGCCATGTCGAAGTCCAAAGACATCCTCGTCGACCCACACGAGGCCATCGACCGCCACGGCCGGGACGTCATGCGCATGTTCCTGCTGTCGAACAACCCGCAGGGCGACGACATGCGCTTCTCCTGGGACGGCATGCAGACGATGGAGAACCACCTCCGGACGCTCTGGAACGTCTTCCGGTTCCCGCTGCCGTACATGCGCCTGGACGAGTTCGACCCGCATGAGACGACCCTGGACGCAGTAGATGAAGACCTCGAGCTGGTCGACGAGTGGGTCCTCGCCCGGCTGCAGTCGACGAAAGCCGAGATGACCGACGCGTTCGAGGAGTTCCGTCCCGACCGCGCGCTCGAGGCACTCCTCGAGTTCGTCGTCGAGGACGTCTCCCGGTTCTACGTGCAGGCGGTCCGCGAGCGCATGTGGGAAGAAGAGGACAGCGCCTCGAAAGAGGCGGCCTACGCGACGATCTACCACGTCCTCCGGGAATCGGTCACGCTGCTCGCACCCTACGCGCCGTTCATCAGCGAGGAGATCTATGGCCACCTCACGGGCGACGCGGGTCACCCGACGGTCCACATGGAAGACTGGCCCGCCGTCGACGACTACTGGGTCGACGACCAGCTCGAGACCGACCTCGCGTACCTGCGTTCGATCGAGGAGGCCGGTGCGAACGCCCGCCAGCAGGCCGGTCGGAAGCTGCGCTGGCCCGTCCCGCGGGTGGTCGTGGCGGCAGACGACGACCGCGTCGCCGAGGCCGTTTCCCGACACACCACCCTGCTCGAGGACCGGCTCAACGCCCGCGAGATCGAACTCGTCTCGGCCGAAGACCAGTGGGAAGAACTCGCCTACAGCGCCGAGGCCGACATGAGTGAACTCGGCCCGGCCTTCGGCGGTCGCGCCGGCGAGGTCATGACCGCACTCAACGAGGCCCGGATCGACGAGCCGAGCCTCGAGACGCTCACCGAGGCGGTCGACGACGTCCTTGACGGTGGGGACGAGCTGACGGAGGAAATGGTCTCGTTCGTCACCGAGACGCCCGAGGGCGTCGCTGGAACCGCCTTCGGTCACGATGGCGACGACCTCGGCGTCGTCTACGTCGACACCGAACTCACCGACGACATCGAGAGCGAGGGGTACGCCCGCGAGGTCATCCGCCGCGTTCAGGAGATGCGAAAAGACCTCGAGCTCGACGTCGAGGAACGGATCGCACTCGATCTCGAGATCGACGACGACCGCGTCGCCGACCTCGTGGCAGAGCGCGAGGACCTGATCCGCGAGGAAGTTCGCGCCGACGAACTTCGAACCGTGGAGGACGGTCACCGCAAGGAGTGGGAGGTCGAGGACGTGACGATGGAGATTGCGATCGAGGCGGTGGCGGCTGCGGAAGCGTCGGACTGATCGCTGGGCACCGAATCGAGTGTTCGTCTGTTTGGTGGATTCTCTCGAGAGCGCAACAGTCATGCTGGCTGACCGGCTGACTACTCCCGATGAAGCAGCTGGTCCCGTTCGTTCTCGTTGCACTGCTGGTCGTCAGCCTGCCGGCTGGTGTGGCCAGCGCGGCTGGCGTCGGTCCCGGTTACGGTGGGACCGGCGACCGCGCCGGGAGTAGCGTCCACGCCGAGGGAATCGCCTCGAGTCACGTCGCTTCCGGGTCCGGTCTCGAGCCGACGCTCCTCCGTGGCCCGGATGTGCCGGTCGCGAGCACGACGACTGGCAGTAGCGAGGACGTCCTCCACCGGACGACGACGCTCAGACACCTGCCCGACCGACCGGGCGAGTTCGAGACCGAGAAGACCTTCGACGTGCCCGGTGCCGTCGTCGGCTTCGAGGTCGACCTCGGCTCTCGAGCCGACGTGGTCGCGCTGGACGGCTTCGAGGAGACGGCCGACGGGACCTACCGCTGGGACGAGGAGAGCGAGGAGCCGTCGATCCGGTTCGGGATGCCGGCAGACCGGGTCGGCGGGGGTCACGGCGACCACGACGGCTACGCATTCCTCGACACCGGCGAGTGGGCCGTCGTGCAGGTGCCGGGAATCAGCGTCTCGGTGCGCCAGACCTCCTCGGTCGGCTTCGAGGAGACCGTCGTCGTCGACGGGCCGGGGGCGACCGGCGGCGATATCGCCTTCTTCGGGCCGGTGACCGAGTACGAGCGAAGTGTCGGCGGGGAGACGATCCGACTGGTCGTCCCCGAGGCTGCCGAAGAGGACCTCGTGGACGATCCCGGAGAGATCCTCGAGACGCTCGCCTGGGCCAGCCAGCGACTCGACGTGGGCGAGCGCAGCGGCGAAGTGTTCGTGGTGGCGGTGCCGGCCCACGACGACTGGGGGCCACAGGGCGTCCACTACGGCGACGGAAACGTCTGGGTGGGTGCCGACAACGCGCTCGCCGAGGCAGGGAACGTCTGGCTCCACGAGTACGTCCACGTTCGGCAGGGTTACCGCGGCGAGGACGTCGGCGTGACGGACGAAACGCGGTGGCTCGTGGAAGCCCAGGCCGACTACTACGCGGCCACGCTCGCCTTCGAGAAGGGGCTGATCGACTTCGAGGAGTACAGCCGCTTCCTCTCGGTCGGCGAGCGTGCGCCGTTTTCCGACGCGGTCCTCACAGAGCCAGATACGTGGGACGACGAGTACACGGAGTACGCGAAAGGCCGACTCGTCTACGGTGAGATCGACCGCCAGCTCAGGCTTTCGACCCACGGCGATCGAACTGCCGAGGACGTCTTCCGCGTAATCAACGCCGGCGAGGGAACGCTCGACGGCGAGGCCTACATGGTGGTGCTCGAGCAGGCTGGCGGCGAGGACGTCCGCGCGATCGCCGAACGGTACGTCGAGACGAGCGCGACGCCAGAGATGTGGAGCCAGCACGAACACGGCGAGGCGTTCGACCTGCAGGGAGTGACCTTCGCGTACGAACTCGAGCGCGATGCCCTCGAGGGAGAGAGCCGAGCCTGGGAGTTCCTCGAAGACGAGGGTAACGAGGCCGTCACCGCGGTCCCGGTCGACGAGTCGGTGACGGTCGACGTGGCGGTCCAGAACGTCGGCGACCGCGACGGGACCGCAGACGCCACCCTCGCGGTCGATGGCCGCGTGGTCGACTACGCCCAGCCAACGCTCGAGGCGGGCGCAGAGACGACCGAGACCCTCGAGTGGACGCCCACCGAGCCGGGCGTCTACGACCTCCGGGTCGGCGACGAGCGCGTGACGGTCTTCGTCCGGTCGGGCGCGAGCGTCACGAGCAGCGTGCTCGGGATCGAGCCCACCACGGTTGCTCCCGGCGAGCCAGTGACGGCGCAGGCGACGCTCGAGAACGTCGGCGACGATCCGGCTGCGGCGATCGTCCTGTTCCGGACCCACGAGGGCGTCGTCGCCGAGCATCCGGTCTTGCTCGCCGGCGGTGAATCGACGACGCTCGAGCAGGAACTCGTCTTCGACGGGGAAGGAGAATACGAGGTCGCCGTTGGCACGCAGGGTGGAGAGAGTGACGATCGGTCCGCGACGGTCGTCGTGGAGGACTCGCCGGTGCCGGGCGTCGACGGCGTGTCCGGGTTCGGCGTCGCCGGGGCGCTCGTCGCGCTGCTGGTCGGACTCTCGGTTGCGCTGCTCGGACAGGGCAGTCGCGGTCGTCGGTAGGACGGTCTCGTTCGGCGCGGACCCGACGTCGGGTCCGGCCGATCACTCGAGTGCGACGCGGAACGTACAGGCCTCGTCGCCCGTCTCGACACAGTCGTGTTTCGAGACGGTGGCCGACTCGTCGGCGGCGTCGACCAGTCCCTCGAGGATGCCGTGGGCGAGACCGCAGTACTGGGTATCGCGTCGCGACCGATAGCTGACGACGGTCGCCTGCCCGTCGCGTCGGCCCGAGACGTCCGGCAGCGTCGCCTCGGTAGACGATGCGTCGACGCTCTCGGCGACCGACTCGAGCGAGGCGAGCAACGCGAGGAGGTCCCAGTCGTCGCTAACGTGTGCACCGAAGGTCGACAGCAGTTCCGGGGCGAGTCGCCGCCCGAAGCCGCGTTCGATCTGGCGTCGGTCCTGGACTGCGGCGTCGGTGACGGCCTCGAGGATCGCCTCGAGGTCGGCGTCGTCGTAGTAACTGACCGGCAAGAAGAGCGCGGCCTCGACGCCCGCGCGTTCGAGGAGCTGGTCCCACGTCTCCTCGTCTGTTCGATCGACGACGTACGCCTCGAGCGTCTTGTGGACGATGCCGTGCATTGGAGTGTGTGGTGTGTCGACGGATCAGTTCTCGTGACTCGTTGCTCAGTCGACCAGTCTAGGAACAGACGCGACCGGCGACCACTTAATCGTTTAGGAGGGCTCGTCGCTCGAGGGTGAGCGGGAACCGCGTCGAAACGCAGAGACGAGAACAGATCAGAGGTGTTCAGCGACGATCGGAGCGACTGAGACCGCGCTGGTCGGCCCCTCGAGCGTGTCCGTCCCGTAGATCGCCTCGACGCCGGCTCGAGCGAGTTTCGCGTAGGCGTTGCGAACGAGCAGGGCGTGGACGCAGGTGACGTAGACGTCGCCGACGCCGCGGTCGCCGAGGACGGCGACGGCCTCGCTCATGGTCGAGCCGGTGGCGATGATGTCGTCGGTGACGACGACGTCCCGGCCCTCGACGTCGACGTCGCTCGGGGTAATCTCGACGTCGGTCCCCGAGTGGCGAACCTTCTCGAAGTAGTCGGTCTCGCCGTCGCCGTAGGCGTCGCGGACGGTCTCTGCGAGGTCGATCGCACCCGCGTCCGGCGAGAGGAAGACGGGGTCGGTGAGGTCCTCGGGGAGCGGCTCGGCCAGCCGACCCGCCGCGTCGACCGCCGTCGCACTCGGCTCGAAGAAGTCACAGACGGCCGCCTCGTGAGGGGTGACCGTCAGCACGCGGTCGGTGCCACTCGAGATGGCCCGGGCGACCGCGCGCGAGGAGATCGGCTGGCCGGCCTCGAAGATTCGATCCTGACGAGCGTAGCCCATGTACGGCAGGACCGTGACGACCTCGTCGACCTCGGCCTCGCGAAGGGCGTCCTGCAACTGGAGCAGTTCGACGTGAGCGTCGCTCGAGACGGTCGAGGCGACGACGATCGCTCGCTCGGCCCCCTCGAGATCGGGATCGGGAATCGACGCGAGCAGTTCGCCGTCTGGAAACCGGTCGTAGTCGACGGCTGCGAGTGGCTCCTCGAGTTCGCGGGCGAGTTCGGCCGCGAGCGACTGTGAGGCGGATCCGCTGACGATCATACTCGAGGGGACAGTCCCCGGGGTAAACCCGTTTTCGTTCTCCGTGGCTGCAGGTCGGTTTCGAACGGGCGAGGACAGCCGCGAGCGACCGTCGAACTACGGCGTCCGGTCGGGTCCGCACTCGATCGAGGTCACGTTCTGGACGCCGATCGTGTGGACGCGCCACTGGTCTGGGTCGGCCGTTTCGGTCGTGGCGTTCGCGTCGTCGACGTCGGTTACGTCGGCTGCACCGCCGCCGTCGCGTCGGGCCAGTACCCGGCCGTTTTCGGTCGCAGCGTAGACCGATTCGCCGTAGGCGACGCCGACGATACGATCGTCCGGCGACTCGAGCGAGTCGGGCAACGAAACCGATCGCCACTCGTCGTCGGGCCCCAGTTCGAACAGCGTCTCGCCAGCGACGGCGTGGGCGCGCTCGAGTCGCCCGAACTCGGCCGCCGCGTCGGCTGCGACGCGGTCGACCGTCTCGTCCTCGAGAATTTCCATCCAGCCGTTCCCGAGTTTGTAGAGACCGTCGACGGCGGCAGCGAGCGGAATACCAGCCGCGGAGACGTCCCGGACGTCGGTCAGGCCGGCGTGCTCGAGGCGGTCGTCACGAAGGCGGTAGACGCCATCGTCGGTGCCGACGAGGTCGCCGTCGATGGCGCGAACGTCGTCGATTCGGTCGGTCGAAAGCGACTGCCAGTCCGGTTCCCGATCCCGGTCACCCGCTCCTCGCCGGTCCGTTTCGTCGTCCTCGATCGAGTCGCACATCTCTCCCGACGACCGGGCGAGTCGACCGTCGGGTCCCGCCGCGACGAGGTCTTCGTCGTCGACGCCGACGGCGACTGCGGGCCCGAAGCCCGTCTCTACGACCTCGAGTGACTCGTCGTGGGCAGGATCGCTCGAGCCGCCATCGGACCGGCCATCGGCCTCGAGGCGACAGCACAGGACGTCCTCGTCGGTCGCGACCGCGAGCAGGTGGCCGTCTGGACTCGTCGCGAGGTCGCGGGCCGCACAGCGAACGGGGAGGGAGAACTCGCCGACGGCATCGCCGGCGATCCGGACGCGAACGACACCCGTCCCGCTCGCGACGTAGGCGTGGGTCGCACCCGACCGGTCGCCGTAGACCCGTTTCTCCTCGATGGAGTGCATACCGAAGGGCTCGAGCGCGACGGCCGAAAGCGTTCCGTCTGCAATACTGGTCGTGGCGACCAGTCCGTGCCCGGTCCGTCGCGAACCGTCTCGGCTCGTCTCGACCGCGCTACACTCCGTGTGGGTTCGTCCGGGTTCGGAATCCCTTTGAGGCGGCCCGACGGACTAGTACGCGATGGAAGTGTTCGGATCCAGCGGGACGCGGGGCGTCGCCAACGAAGAACTGACGCCCGCGTTCGTCCTGCGCGTGGCGAAAGCTGCGGGGACGGTCTGGGGGGTCGACCGGGCCGGCATCGCCCGCGACACGCGCCGAACCGGTCGGATGCTGGCCGACGCCGTCGCGAGCGGGCTCGCGAGTACCGGCACGAACGTCGACCGGCTCGGGGTCGTCCCCACGCCGGCGGCACAGTTCTACGCCGAACGCGAGGGCGTCCCGGTCGTCGTCGTGACGGCTTCGCACAACCCGCCCCAGTACAACGGAATCAAGCTCGTCGGCCCCGACGGCGTCGAACTGGCCGTCACCGACCTCTCGGCGATCGAGGAGACCCTCCTCGCCGAAGACTACGATCACGCGCCGTGGGACGAAACGGGCCGGGTTCGGTCCGTCGAGGCCGTCGGCCGCGACTACGTCGACGGCCTCCTCGCGGCGACAGACCGCGAGCGCATCGCCGACGCCGACCTCACGGTCGCACTCGATCCCGGCCACGGCGCGGGATCGCTCACGAGCCCCCAGTTCTTCCGGGACCTCGGCTGTCGCGTCGTCACCGTCAACGCCCAGCCAGACGGGCGCTTCCCCGGCCGCGACCCCGAACCCGTCCCCGACACTCTCGGCGACCTGGAACGGCTCGTCAGCGCGACCGAGGCCGACGTCGGTATCGCCCACGACGGCGACGCGGACCGCGCGATCTTCGTCGACGAACACGGTCAGGTCGTCCAGGGCGACGCCACCCTCGCGGCCCTCGCCGCGGCCCAGCTCGAGGCCGGCGACACCGTCGTCTCCGCGGTCAACGTCTCCCAGCGGCTGGTCGACGTCGCCGACGAGGCCGACGCCGACCTCGAGTTGACGCCCATCGGCTCGACCAACATCATCACCCGCATCCGCGAACTCGAGGCCGACGGCCGGAGCGTCCCCATCGCCGGCGAGGGCAACGGCGGAATCTTCTTCCCGGAGTACCGGCTCGCCCGTGACGGCGCCTACACCGCCGCGCGCTTCCTCGAACTCGTCGCCGACCAGCCGGTCAGCGAGATCGTCGCCCCCTACGACGGCTACGCCAACGTCCGGCGAAACCTCGAGTACGAGTCGACCGCCGAACGCGACGCGATGCTCGACGCCGCGGCCAACCACGCTCACTCCGCAGACGCCGAACTCAACACCCGCGACGGCTACCGGCTGGACTACGGTGACGCCTGGGTGCTCGCACGTCCCTCCGGGACGGAACCGCTCGTCCGCATCTCAGCGGAAGCTCGGGACGGCGAGCGCGCGGCCGAACTCGCTACCGAGCTGTACGAGACACTCGCTGCAGCAAAGGCAAACGTCTGAGAGGGCAGTGGACGGAGTTACCGGCCACCCGGCCGTTTCGACCGCGAAAGTCGCTGGCACCTACTTGGCCGAGAACCCAGCCACTCGCACCTGAGCGTCGACCTTCGAGTACAGCGTCCCGAGACTCCGTGACGGTCGTACGCTCGAGTGTCTCGAGGAGGATTCGTCGGCGATGAGAACGCCAAACAGGTTGTCGACCCGACCAGTGCGAGGCTTTATCACAGTGTGTAAAGTACACTTTACTGTAAAGGGTGCTTTACACACAGGCACCCGGTGTCACCGATGATCGAACCCACCGCAACCGACCGATTCAGCCCACGAACGTACCGGAGAGCGTCCAACGCGAGCTACGTCGTCGGGATCGTCGCTCTCGTTGCCGGACTCGCCCTCGGCCAGCCGTTGCTCGGCGTCGTGGCCTACGTCGCTGGATTCGCCCTCGGCGTGGCGATTCCCAGCGCCACCTCGAGGCCGGTCTACGACGAACGCGACGAACAACTGGCTGCACGCGCGAGCGAGCTCGTCCTGACGGGGATCGGCTTCGGCGGTTTCGTCGTGTTCGTCTCGCTATTCGTCCGCTCGATCCTCGGCCAGTTCACCTGGTCGAGCGAACTGCTGGCGGTCTTCTGGGCCTGGTCGGCCGTCTGGCTGCTCTGGGGCGGTACCTACACGTACGTCCGACTCCGAGCCTGACGCCATGGAAAACGACCTTCGCGAACGCCGGGAGAAAGCCGACCTGAGCCAGGGAGACCTGGCCGCGGCCGTCGGCGTCACCCGCCAGACGATCAACGCCATCGAACGGGACCGCTACGACCCGTCGCTCGAGCTGGCGTTCGAACTCGCGGCGTACTTCGACTGTGCGATCGAGGATATCTTCGACCCCGCCGATCTGGTCGCTGGAAACGGATCACAGCCGGAGTGAGAGCGCTTCGAACTAGAAGTCGACGTTCGTCTCCATGCCCTCCGTGGCGTCCTCGAGGCCGTCCTCGTGGACGTCGCCTGTCATACGACCGGCGATGTCGGCGTCGGCGAGGATGCTGTCGAACTCGTCGCGGTAGCGGTCGTTCGCCGCCCGGGACTCGTCTTCTGCGGCTGCGACGCGGCGGTATCGACGGATCTGGTCCCCGGTGACGTCGTACTCGTCGGCCAGCGTCGCGTCGTCTTCCTCGCGGTCGCGGATCGCCGCGAGGTCGACCTCGTCTGCGTCGCCCTCGTCGAACAGGTGCAACGACATCCGGGCTTCGAAGACCGTCTCCCCGTCCACGTCCGCCTCGAGGCCATCGGCGATAGTGGCGTCGTCCTCGTCGTCGTAGAACCCCCTGGCGACGGCGACCAGATCTTCCGTCCCCAGCGGCGTCTCGAAGTCGTACCGCTCGCGCATCTGCGTGATGACGTTCTCGAGGCGCTCTGCGTCGCTCCGATCGGCCGACGAGAGCGTCCCGCGGGTGTCTTCCTGAGACTCGGTGACCGTCTCTGCACCGTCGGTGACGTTCGTGAAGATGTCCCGGAGTTCCTCGGTTTTGTCGTTCATGGGTGGACACTCCCGACGGGCGTCTATTTAAGCCTGTTGCCAGATTGCGTTGGCGTGGGGAATCGACCATGGACAACTATTATAAACGATCTGCGCTGGGATAATTTCCGCAAGACGGCGTCGGGGTCGACTCTGACCCGCTGTAACAAGAATTAAGTCACATCACCCCCCGACCATGAGTATGAACGTCGTCGCACAGTCGGACGTCGGGAGGGAGACCTACCTCGGGATCAGCAACACCGAGTACGCGCTGTTTTATCTCCTCGTCGTGATCGCCCTCGCCGTGCTCGTCTACGGCGTTTACCAGCGGTTCAGCCGCTACGCGCAGGGCGACGACGATCCGTTCGACCGACTCAACGACCTCGGCGGACGAATCGCCAGCGCAGCAAGGACCGTCATCACGAACGAGAAGAACTTCAACAGGGACCTCTACGGCGGGCTGATGCACTCGTTCATCCTCTGGGGGTTCCTCACACTGCTGATCGCCACCCTCATCATCGGGTTCGAGCAGTACACCACCGAGCTCATCTTCGGCTTCGTCTTCTGGGAGGGCGACTTCTACCTCGCCTACCAGTTCATCGTCGACGCGATGGGCCTGCTGTTCGTCGTCGGCATCGGCATGGCGATGTACCGTCGCTACTGGGTCCGTAACCACCGCCTCTGGGGCCGTCACACCTCCCGCGAGGACGACATCTTCATCTGGACCCTGTTCTTGCTCGGCGTTGGCGGCTTCCTGCTCGAGGGCGCACGCATCTACGCGACCGGCATGCCCGACCACGAGGTCGTCAGTTTCGTCGGCTACGCCATCGCCATGCTCCTGCAGGCGATCGACGTCCCGACCACCGGTGCCGCCGTCGAAGCGACGCTCGAGGGGACCGACTACGCCGCGATCGCCTCCTTCGGCTACAACGCCGAGAGCCTCCACTGGCTGCTCTGGTGGAGCCACTCCCTGCTGGCGCTGTTCTTCGTCGCCTGGATCCCCTACGCCAAGCCGTTCCACATGCTCTCGTCGTTCGCAAACGTCGTCGTCGCCGACGAGAAGGCCGGCCGTCGACTCCCGAACGTCCCGGCGGACCTCGACGCGACCAACGCCGAATCCATCGACGACTTTACCTGGTCCGAACTGCTCGACCAGGACGCCTGTACCAAGTGTGGCCGCTGTTCCGGTGTCTGCCCTGCGAAGGCCTCGAACCGCCCACTGGACCCGCGAAACGTCATCCTCGACCTGAAGAAGTACCGCGAACATCTCGAGAACGGCGGCGACGAGAAGGAGATCATCGCCGACGGCGGCGTCATCGAGACCGAGACGATGGAATCGTGCATGGCCTGTATGGCCTGCATGGACGCCTGCCCGGTCGACATCGAACACCTGCAGTCCTTTACCCGACTCAACCGCCAGATGACCGACCAGGGCGACATCGCCCCGAGCATGCAAGACGTCTTCCAGAACGTGATGCAAAACGGCAACACGTTCGGCGACTCCCCGCGCTCTCGTGGCGACTGGAGCGAGGAACTCGAGTTCGACGTCGCAGACGCCCGCGAGGAAGAAGTCGAGTACCTCTGGTACGTCGGTGACTTCCCGAGCTACGACGAGCGCAACAAGCAGGTCGCCCGCTCGCTGGCGACCATCCTCAAGGAAGCCGACGTCAGCTTCGGCATCCTCTTCGAGGACGAAAAGTACGACGGCAACGACATCCGCCGCGTCGGCGAAGAACTGCTCTACGTCGAACTCGCCGGTCACCACGTCGAGACCTGGGAAGACTGTGAGTTCGAGAAGATCGTCTGTACGGACCCCCACTCGTACAACACGTTCAAAAACGAGTACCCCGAGGTCAACTTCGACGAACACGCCGACGACGAACTGATGCCGTTCGACTACGACGAACAGTGGAACGCAGACGGCGAGGTCGAGGTCTACCACTGGACGCAGGCTGTCGAGGAACTCGTCTCCGAGGGCAAACTCGACCTGAACGGCGACGAACTCGACTACACCGTCACCTACCACGACCCGTGTCACCTCGGGCGGTACAACGACGAGTACGAGGCACCGCGCGACCTCATCCGTGCGACCGGCTGTGAACTCGACGAGATGCCACGCAACCGCGCCAACGCCTTCTGCTGTGGTGGCGGCGGTGGCGGCCTCTGGATGGACTTCGAAGAAGAACCCAAACCCAGCGAAGAGCGCATCCGCGAGGCACTCGAGGACACCGACGCCGGCGCGGGCGTCGAGAAGTTCGTCGTCGCCTGCCCGATGTGCATGACGATGTACGAAGACGGCCGCAAGACCGGCGGCTTCGAAGACGACATCGAGATCGTCGACATCGCCGAACTCATCGTCGAGGCCATCGGCGCCGAGGAAGAGGCGAAACTCGAGGTCGCGGCGGACTGATCACGTCGGTCTCGAACGAGTTTTTTCTGCTGGCAGTCGGTTCAGGTCGTCCGGTCTGTCCCTCACTCACTGGTCAGCGTTCGGATTCTCGTCGAACAACGATGCGACGTCGTCAGATTCGGAGGCGTTGGCGACGATCCGTTCCAGAAGCATCCCTTTCGTCACGTCTCGTCCCGTCTCTCGTCGAATATCCGCCTGCAGGGACTCGAGGACGTCGTCGGTCCCGTCGGTGATCTCGATTTCCGCACACATTGTGCTGCAGTTACACGCCCACGATAAAAATCGAGTGTCCCAACGCGATTCGAGCCCGTGACGACGCTCGAGGGTACAGCCCTCGAGAACAGAGCCCGCTCAGTCCTCGATTTCGATCGCTGGCCGCCCCGGCTCGGCCTTCTTTACCGTGCCCGCGTCGGCCTCGTCGGCGGGCAGGACAGACACCGGCGCGTCGAACTCGCGCTCGAGCAGCCACGCCGCGGACTCGAGGGCCTCGCGTTCGGCGTCGGGACCGAGGGTCAACTCGAGGGCTTCGCGTTCGGCCTGGAGGTCCTGACCGTAGCTGGCGGCGGCGTCGCCCTGTTCGCGGATGTGTGACTGCTGCATGAGTTCGCCGATCAGGTTGTCGGCGTCGCTTTCGATCGCGATCTCGAGGGCGTCGTACTTCCACTCGGGGGCAACGACGACGTCGATCGCCTTCGGGTCGTCGATGCCGGCGACGTCGACGATGTCGCGGACGTCCTCGCGGGTGTTCTCGACCAGTTTGCGTCGCTTTTCGACGGCGTCGCGGTCGATCTTCGCCGCGGGCCAGTCGGCGTCGACGACGAAGCCGTCGTAGCCGAGCGTCTCAGACAGTTCCTCGGCGACGTGTGGCGCGACGGGAGCCAGCAGGCGAACGACTGCAGAGAGGCCGCGCTCGAGCGTCTCGGCGTGGGGTTCGGTGTACTCTGCGTACTGCCGGAGCGTCCGCGTGAGGTCCTGGGTCTCACGCAGCGCGGTGTTGAACGTCAGGTCGTCGTACTCGGCGGTGGCGATGGCGATCGTGGCGTCGATTTCCGCGTCGACGTAGCTGGCGATGGCGTCGTCGTCACCGTCGGGACGGTCGGAAACGAACCCCTCGACCAGTTCCGTCAGCCGCGTCAGGTAGGCGTACGTCGAGCGGACGCCCTCCTCGCTCCAGTCGAAGTCGCGCTCGGGCTGGGCGGCCTGCATCATGAACAGCCGCGCGGTGTCAGCGCCGTACTCCTCGACGATCCGCTGGGGGCTGACGACGTTGCCCTTCGACTTGGACATCTTCTCGCCCTCGAGCTGGACCATCCCCTGTGCCAGCAGGTTCGTGAAGGGTTCCCGATGCTCGAGTCCCTCGTGGTCGGCGAGCACCTTGGTGAAAAAGCGCGAGTAGAGCAGGTGCATCACGGCGTGTTCGATGCCGCCGACGTACTGGTCGACCGGCATCCAGTCGTTGGCCTGCTCGACGTCGAAGGGAGCCTCCTCGAGGCCGGGCGAGACGAATCGCAGCGGGTACCACGAGGAGTCGACGAAGGTGTCCATCGTGTCGGTCTCGCGGGTCGCGTCGCCGCCACACTCGGGACAGGTCGTCTGTTTCCACTCCTCGGCGGCGTCGAGTGGGTTGCCGGTGGTGTTGATGAACTCGGGGAGTTCGACTGGGAGGTCCTCCTCTGGGACCATCACGGTTCCGCAGTCGTCGTGACAGTGGACGACCGGGATCGGGGTGCCCCAGTATCGCTGGCGGGAGATCCCCCAGTCGCGCAGCTGGTACTGCGTCGTTTCCTGAGCGCTCTCGAGGTCTGCGGTCAGGCGCTCGCGGGCGGCCTCGCTCTCGAGGCCGGAGTACTCCCCGGAGTCGACGAGGACGCCGTCGTCGGTGAACGCCTCCTCGCTGACGTCGGGGGCCTCGGGGACCGTCTCACCGTCCCAGTCGTCGGGCTCGGGGGCGACGACGGGGACGATGTCGATGTCGTGTTTCGTCGCGAACGCGTGGTCGCGCTCGTCGTGGCCGGGGACGGCCATCAGCGCGCCCGTCCCGACGTCCGAGAGGACGAAGTCGGCGACGTAGACCGGAATCTCCTCGCCGGTGGCGGGGTTGGTCGCGGTCAGGCCGGTCGCAACGCCGTTGGGTTCGTCGCCGTCGGGATCGGCCTCGTGCTCGATGAAGTGGCGAACGTCGTCGTCCTCGGCGGCGACCGCTTCGCTGATCGGGTGATCCGGCGCGAGCGCGAAGAACGTCGCGCCGAAGATGGTGTCGATACGGGTCGTGAAAGCCGTGACGGGGCCGTGGTCTTCGATTTCGAAGTCAACCTCCGACCCGTACTGACGGCCGATCCAGTTACGCTGCATCTGTCGCACCGAATTGGGCCACCCCTCGAGGTCGTCGATAGCCTCGAGCAACTCGTCTGCGTACTCCGTGATCCGCAGGAACCACTGCTCGAGTTCGCGCGTCTCGACGGGCGTGTCACAGCGCCAGCAGAGTTCGGCCTCGCCTTCGACCTGTTCGTCGGCGAGGACGGTCTCACACTCCGGACACCAGTTGACCTCGGCGTCGCGGCGTTCGACCAGTCCCTCCTCGTGGAAGCGGGTGAACAGCCACTGGTTCCACTTGTAGTAGTCGGGGGTACAGGTAGTTATCTCCCGGTCCCAGTCGTAGCCAAAGCCCATCGCCTTCATCTGGTCGCGCATCGTCTCGATGCAGTCGAACGTCCAGTCGCGAGGGTTGGTGTCGCGTTCTTTGGCCGCGTTCTCTGCGGGCAGTCCGAAGGCGTCCCAGCCCATCGGGTGGAGGACCTCGTCGCCGCGCATCCGTCGGTACCGGGCGTAGGCGTCCGTGATCGTGTAGTTCCGGACGTGTCCCATGTGGAGTTTGCCCGACGGATACGGGTACATCCCGAGGACGTAGGTCGGGTCGGAAACGTCGTCGGGCGTCCGGTAGACGTCAGCGTCCGCCCACGCCTCTTGCCAGCGCCGTTCGACCGCCGCGTGGTCGTATCCCGCGTCGCTCATCTGTTGTCTACGAATGCGAGAGAGCCCTCCCTATACCTTTCCATCGACTCGCTCTCGAGTAGCTGGTTGCTGCGATCAGCCCCGCTCACGTGGGCTTTCGGCGACGAAAATGGATCGGCTGGGCTATTCGATGTCGATCGACTTCGACTCGTCCTCGCCGTGGACTTTTGGCAGTCGAACCGTCAGGACGCCCTGTTCGTAACCCGCCGACACCTCGTCCTCGTCGACCGGCTCGGGCAGCCGAATCCGCCGGCTCGTCGCCTTCTGGGAGCGCTCCCGGCGGAGGTACTGCCCCTCGGTGTAGGACGATTCGTCCGTTCGACTCGCCTCGAGTCGCAGCGTCCCCTCCGAGAGGGTGAGGTCGATGTCGTCGGTCTCGTAGCCCGGCAACTCCGCTGTGACCTCGAACTCGTCGCCGGCGTCGACGACGTCGACGGGAACGCCGCCGGGGACCTGGAGGCCGCCGCCGACCATTCCCTCTTCGACCTGTCGACCGATTCGGTCCATCAGTTCCTCGAGATCGTCGAACGGGTTTCCTCGCATAGCAGGTAGTAGGTGCTCGAGCGGGATAAATTCTGCCCGTGTTCGACGGTCAGAATCGGTGCATCGACGACGTGGCAAGCGGGTGGTGAAACCGCGTCCAGCCGGGCTACTGGAGCTGCTGTTCGACGACTTCCACACTGCCGGTCAGTTCCCGGTGAACGTACGGGATATCGATCCCGGCATCGTCGAACGCTTCCTTGACCGTCTGGACGTACTCCGAACGGACGCCGACGAAGTTCGAACGCTCGGGATTCGCGATCCACCAGCGCGCCTGAAGCCCAACGTCCGAATCGCCGAGTTCGACGAGTCGGACCGACGGGGCCGGGTCATCGAGGATGTCCGGATGGTCGGCTGCCGCCTCGAGGATGATGTCGGTGGCCTCGTCGACGTCGTCGTCGTAGCCGATACCGAAGACGAACTTCTGGCGGAGCGTGTCGTAGGCGACCGGGTTCGTCACGGCGTTGTTCGCGAGTTCGCTGTTCGGGACCGTGATCCGTTCGTTGTCGAAGGTGCGGACGCGGGTCACGCGGAGGTCGATCTCTTCGACGCGGCCCGAGCGGTCCTCCCACTCGATCCAGTCGCCGACCTCGAACGGCCGGTCCTGCAAGATGAAGATGCCGGCGACGAAGTTCCCGACGAGGTCCTGTGCGGCGAAGCCGACGGCCAGCCCGATCGCACCGCCGAAGATCGCAAACGCGGAGAGAAACGCGCCGTAGCCGGCGACGGTCAACGCGACGACGACCGCACCGACCCAGACGACCAGGTTCGCGCCGCTCGTCGCGAGGTTGTGGACCACCTCGTCGAACTCCCGCGAGCGTAACGCTCGGTCGACGGCCGGGACGAGGATGGTCTTCCCGAGAGCCAGAACTGCGAGAAACCCCACGGCGAACAGCAGAATCGAGGTCCCGATCCCCCAGAGGTCGAGCGTGGCCGCCGCCGGTGGATCGGTCTGGAGCAGAAACTGCAGCTGAAACTGAAACTGGATCATCATCCAGATATTTCACCCGACCGTGAAAAACCCGATGCCAACGATGTGTGGCGGCGACGAAGGCTGTCGGATGGTTCGAAGGGCCGCCCCGCGCCTCGAGTGACTCTGACGAGGAGTACGGACCTGTCGAACCGCCAGTCGATACCGGCGCTCACGCGAGCGGGTCAGAGATCAGACCCCGTCGACGCCGTTCCGTGCCCACATCCGTGTCCCCGTCTCGTCACTCACTGGCACCAGCTGCGGGGCGGACCGTCACGACGGGAACCGGTGCCGTCCTGACGACCCGGTCTGCGACGCTGCCGACCAGCGCTCGTTCGACACCACCGCGGCCGGCAGTTCCCATCACGATCAGGTCGACGGCCTCGTCGCTCGCGTACTCGCAGATCGCCGACGCAGGACGACCGGTCTCGGTCGCCGTGAGGACCTCGAGTCCCCGGCCACGGGCGTCGCTCGCGACGGACTCGAGGGTCGCGTCGGCACGGTCCCGGAGCGCTCGCTCGGGGTCCTCGTCGGTGATAGCCTCGAGCGTCGCCGTCACCCGGCTATCGACGACCGCGAGCGCGTGGAGCGTTGCCTCGAGACGGGAGGCGAGCGTGAACGCGGCGTCGTGGGCCGCGGTGGCGGCGTCGCTGCCGTCGGTCGGCAGGAGGATGTCCTCGAATCCGGTCTCGGCCGGCGAGTGGGTCGCAGCGTCGGCCGTGATCGTGACGACGGGGACGTCGGCCCGCCGGAGGACCCGGTCGGCGACGCTGCCGATCAGGGCGCGGGCGACGCCGCCGCGACCGCTGGTCCCGATCACGATCCCGTCGACGCCCAGTTCGTCGGCGACGTCGAGGATCTCGGTCGCCGGAATCCCCTCACGGACGACGGCCTCGGCCTCGAGCCCGCGGTCGTCGGCCTCGTCGCGGAGGCGCGTGGCCCGGTCGGTGGCGCGTCCACGGAGTCGTGTTCGGATCGACTCGGAGTCGCCCGAGTAGCCCGTTCCGGTGGCGATCGAACTGTCCGCGACCGAGCAGACGGCGACGTCGGCCTCGAGGGCCGCCACGAGGTCGAACCCCCGTCTGGCAGCGTCTTCGGCCCGCTCGCTTCCGTCGGTTGGTATCAGCAGTGTCTCGAACTCGAGTGTCATGGTGTGGTGGTATCAGTCGTCGTTCAGGTCGGTCGTGGTCGATTCGTCGGCAGGGGCGGTGGTCGACTCGAGCTGGTCGGTGTCGAAGCCAGTCCAGTCGAATTGCTGCTGGAAGTAGATAGCCACGTTGACCAGTGCGAGCAGGACCGGGACTTCGATGAGTGGGCCGACGACGGTGGCGAAGGCGACGCCGGAGCCGACGCCGAAGACGGCGACCGCGACGGCGATGGCGAGTTCGAAGTTGTTCGAGGCGGCGGTGAAGCCGATGGCGGTCGTCGTCGAGTAGTCCGCACCAACCGCCCGCCCCATCGCGAAGCTGACGAGGAACATCACGACGAAGTAGATCGTCAGCGGGACGGCGATCCAGAGCACGTCGGTCGGCTGGGCGAGGATGGCCTCGCCCTGCGTGGCGAACATCACGATCACCGTAAAGAGGAGGGCGAGCAGCGTGACGGGGCTGATACGAGGGACGAACTGCTCTTCGTACCACTCCTCGCCTTTCGCGCGGACGCCGCCGAGGCGGGTGAGGATGCCGCCGGCGAAGGGGATGCCGAGGAAGATAGCGATCGCCCAGAACACCTGCCCGACGGTGATCTCGAACGCGCCGATGCCAGCGACCAGCGCGTCCATCCCCAGCAGCGGGGGCAAGAACAGCGCGAAGAACCAGACGTACACCCCGTAGGTGACGATCTGGAAGACGCTGTTGAACGCGACCAGTCCGGCGGCGTACTCCGAGGAGCCGTCGGCGAGGTCGTTCCAGACGAGCACCATCGCGATACAGCGAGCCATCCCGATGAAGATCAGCCCGAGGAAGTACTCGGGATGGGCCGGAAACGGTGGGACGAGCCCGCTGAAGAAGACTACTGCGAGGGCGAACATCAGCGTCGGTCCGATCAGCCAGTTCTGGATCAGGCTCAGGCTGAGGACGCGCCAGGCGCGGAACACCCGCGGCAGTTGTCCGTAGTTGACCTTCGCCAGCGGCGGGTACATCATCGCGATCAGCCCGATCTCGACGAGGTGGTACCGCTGGATCGGCTCGACGATACCGGGAGCAACGGTGCCGAGACCGACGCCGACCCCCATCGCGAGGAAGATCCAGACGGTCAGGTACTTGTCTAGGAAGTCCATCGATCGCGGGTCGCCACAGTCCGGACAGCCACAGTCGGGACCGTGGTCGTGCTCGAGTCCCCCCATCAGCGATCACCGTCTCGAGGGAGCGGCTGGCTCACGATACGTCGAGGACCGTCCGGGAATGTGTCAGCGGTCATGGCGAGTGTCAGTCAGTTACTCCGCTGCAGCGATCACGTCGAACTGGACGCCGGCATCGCCCGGGAGCCACGAGACGCCGACCGTCGTTCGCGGCGGATACGCGCCGTCGAATCGCTCCCGGTAGACGTCGTTCACGGCGGAAAGGTCCACCGGGTCGGTCACCTGAACCGTCACCTTCACCACGCTCGAGCGGTCCAGTCCCCGCGCAGCGAGGATCTCCTCGAGCCTGTCGAAACAGTGAACCGTCTGCTCGTCGATTGAACGATCGCTCATCATCGTCCCGTTCGACTCGGGGAGGATTCCTTCGAGGAAGACGAGATCCGAGTCGCCCGTTCGGCTGCCGAACGCGCCGACGTTGCTCGATCCCTCGCGCTGACGTCTGCTCTCGCTGCTCAACCTCGTGACTTCGGCCGAAGTGCGCCCGACATCTTTAGCCAT
Source organism: Natrarchaeobaculum aegyptiacum (assembly GCF_002156705.1). Lineage (NCBI taxonomy): Archaea > Methanobacteriati > Methanobacteriota > Halobacteria > Halobacteriales > Natrialbaceae > Natrarchaeobaculum > Natrarchaeobaculum aegyptiacum. Next base: position 1,143,200 of record NZ_CP019893.1, on the reverse strand, counting down.
GGGTTGTTTGAACATCTGTTCAGGCAAAAGCCTATCCATCTCTTCGCACCCGCGCGCCGGCCGAGCGACGGCCAACCGTGGCAGGTCCGGTGGATATGGTGCCCGATACTCCGGTCAACGCGCCCCGTCGAGCACCGTGAGCAGCGCGTGTGCACGACCCGTCGCGCGATACTTCCGCCAGCGGCCGTCCTTGCGTTTTCGGACGAGTCCTGCGTCGACCAGCGTCGAGAGCGCGTGGCTCACCGCGCTGTCGCTGACGTCCATCAGGGGGACGATCTCGCAGACACACAGTTCCTCGTCGGCCTCGACGAGCAGCCGCACCAGCCGATATCGCGTCTCAGTCCCGAGCGCAGAAAGCGTCTGGACGTCCTTCGAGACGACGTCCGCTTCGAGTCCCGCCTCGAGGGAATCGAGTTCGTCGCGGCGACGCTCGAGGTCTTCGGAACGGCACTCACCGAGTTCGTCCGCCAGGTACCGACGGAGTCGGTCGCTCGTCTCGGACATGCCGAACAGTTGTGCAGGCGTTCAAATACCGTTGTCGGTAAAAGAATCAGGTACCGGTCACTGTAGCAGAACTGTCCTACCCGACAGACGAACGAGTAGCTGTCCGGTTTCGAGAATTACTTGATGAGTCATCGTCTCGGCAGTGGCATGTTGCTCCTAGCGGGCGTAGTGTTGGCGGTGCTGGCGGCGTTCGGACTGGCGTGTCAGTCGCTTTCGATCCGTCTGGCGACGAGGGAGGGGGCGACCACCGACGTGCTGTTCGTCGTCATGCTGGTCAACGTCGTAGTGCTCGTCCCGGTCGTCCCGGTGCTCGCGGACAGTCTCACGGTCACTCCGACCGCAGTTCTGGCGTTCACCGCGGCTGGTGTCGTCGGAACGATTCTCGGTCGGCTCCTGTTTTACTCCGGAATCAAGCGCGTCGGTGCGAGCCGGGCCGAGCCGATCAAGGCCTCGATGCCGTTACACGCGACAGTGCTTGCCGCCATCGTCCTCGGTGAGCACGTCTCGGGACCACAGCTGGCGGGCGTCTTGCTGATCGTGGTTGGAATCGCGCTCGTTTCGTGGGAAGGGTCGCTATCGGCCAGAGCCAGCGGGACGCACGTTCCCCGTAGTGCGCTGGCGCTCCCTCTCGCAGCGGCGTTCTTCTTCGGCCTCGAGCCGATCTTCGCTACGGTCGGGCTCGAGGAGGGGACCGACGTGTTCGTGGGCCTCGCGATCAAGACGGTCACGGCGTTCGTCGCCTACGCCGTCTTTCTCCGGTGGCGAAATCAGCTGCCGACGGTGAGGACGCTGCAGACACCTCACTTCCACTGGTACGTGCTGGCCGGGCTGGCCAACACGGGGTTCTTGCTTGCATACTATACCGGACTCGAGATCTCGCGCGTCAGCATCGTCGTCCCGATCATGCAGACGAGCCCGTTGATCGTGATCGTCCTGTCGGCGATTTTCCTGCGACGACTCGAGCGCGTGACGCTACGGCTGGTCGGAGCCGCGACGGTGATCGTCGCCGGGGCTATCCTGGTGACTGTCGCCGGCTGAGCGGCTCGCATTCGTCACCCGAGGCGGCAGTTGAAAGCACCCCACAAAGATACCACTGGCATCGTGGTAGGGACCCGGACGGACGATGCACGAGCCATCACTCCCGGACCGATCGATCGCGGCGTACGACCGCGTGACGCCTACAGGCCGCCTCGAGCGACTGCATTCGCTCGCGGACGCGCTGGAGGACGTCCGGATTCTCCACGTGAACTCGACGGCGGCCGGCGGCGGCGTCGCAGAACTGCTCCGGTCGATCGTGCCACTCAGCACGGATCTCGGTATCGACACCGACTGGCTCGTCATGGACGCCGACGACGACTTCTTCGAGGTGACCAAGGCGATCCACAACGGGCTCCAGGGGAGCGGACAGCCCCTGACCGAAGCGATGAAAACGACCTACCGGGCGGTGACCGACGAGAACGGCGCCGAGATCGACGGCGAGTACGACCTCGTCGTGATCCACGATCCCCAGCCACTCGGCATGCTCGATCGGCTCGACGAGCGGTTGCCGGATGCGCCAGTCGTCTGGCGGTGTCACATCGACCTCACGGAGCCCGAACCGGCGTCCCTCGAGTTCGTCACCGGCTACACACGGCGCGTCGATCACGGGATCGTCAGCCGGTCGGCGTTCGAAGACCGGATCGACGTGCCGTCGACGAGCGTCGTCTATCCGTCGATCGACCCACTCACCGAGAAGAACCGGTCACTCGCGCCGGAGACGATCGCCGCCGAGCGGGACCGACTGGATCCGCTCTCGTTCGACGCGCCGGTTCTCACCCAGATCTCGCGGTTCGATCCGTGGAAAGACCAGTTCGGAACGCTCGAGGCGTATCGCCACGCCAAAGAAGAACGTCCGGACCTCCAGCTGGCGCTCGTCGGCGGGATGGCCGGCGACGACCCGGAGGGACTCGAGGTGTACGAACGCGTCGCGAGGGAAGCGATGGACGACCCGAACGTGCACGTGCTCACCGACCGCTCGGACACGGCAGTGAACGTCTTGCAACGGGAATCGGACGTCGTGATGCAGAAATCGTTGCGCGAGGGATTTGGGCTGGTCGTCTCGGAAGCGCTCTGGAAGCGTACGCCGGTCGTCGGGTCGACCGTCGGCGGTATCCCGCTGCAGATCGACGACGGGCGAACCGGCTATCTGGTCGATCCCGACGACACCGACGCCGCCGGGGACCGCGTCGTCGCGCTGGTCGCAGACGACGAGCGACGGGCAGAGTTCGGCGAGAACGCACGAGAACACGTCAGAGAGCAGTTCCTGCTTCCCAGACAGCTCGAGGAACTGCTCGAAATCTTCACAGCGGTCCTCGATCGCGAGCCGTGAGTCGTGGCCGGGTGGGGTTGGCGTGTAGCCTGTGTAGGTGAGACGGGCTGGCAACCCCCCACACAGTTATCCACCGGGGTGGTGAATCACCGCTACCCCATGAGCCGGCCTATCGACTCGATACTGATCCCGACCGACGGCAGCGACGGGGCCCTCGCCGGGGCGAACTGTGCCGTGGCGCTCGCGTCTCGGATCGACGCCGACGTTCAGATCCACGCCCTCGCGGTCGTCGACGACCCCGACTGGTTGCGGAATTTCGACGACGACGTCGTCGCGGCACTCGAGGAAGACGCCACCGAGGCGGTCGAGGCGATCGAAGAACTCGTCAGCGACCACGACGACGTCACGGTCACGACCGTCGTCAAACGGGGCACGCCGTTCCAGACCATCCGGGAGTACGCCTATCGACGCGAAATCGACGTCATCACCATGGGAACGACGGGGCGGACGGGACTCGGGAAGGTCCTCCTCGGGAGCGTCACCGAGAACGTCCTCCGGACGGCACACGTGCCAGTCCTCGCCGTACCGCCCAACGCCGACGTCGAGTCGGCCGCGGACGTCTCCTTCGATCGGCTCCTCTTGCCGACTGACGGGAGCGAGGGCGCAGCGATCGCAACCCAGTGGGGGGTTGCCCTCGCGAGGTCGCTCGAGTCGACGCTGCACGCGTTCTCGGCCGTCGACGCAGGCCCCATCGCCCAGGTAACGAGTCCGGACGACGCACTCGCGGCGCTCGAGCAGCGCTCGGAAGCGGCGGTCGACGCGATTCTCGAACGAGCGGCGGCTGCAGACGTCAGCGTCTCGGGAACGGTCACGACCGGCTCGGCGACGGACGCGATCCTCGAGCACGCGAGCGACGAGGACGTCGACCTGATCGTGATGGGAACGCACGGCCAGACAGGTGTCGGCCAGTGGTTCCTCGGGAGCGTCACCGAGAACGTCGTCCGGCAGGCCACGGTCCCGGTGTTTTGCGTGCCGGTGAGCGCCGACGCCCCGTGAGGATCGATCGGTTACTCCGACCCAGACGTCGGCTCCGACTCCGACTCAGCCCCCGCCGGACGCCCCGGAATCGTCGTGTAGGCACCGATCGTCGCGCCCTCGAGATCGATTCCGGCGACCGAGGCCCCCTCGTCGAGGATCGTCCGCCGAGCGGTGGCCGACTCGAGGTCGACGTCCGGGAAGACGACCGTCTGCTCGAGCGTCGCGTCGACGACCCTCGCGTTCTCCATCACGTGGACGTTCTCGCCGACGGTCGCGTTCTCGAGGGTCGCCGACTCGGCGACGAGTGTGTCACCGCCGAGGTGCCAGGCGACCGCGTCGAGGTAGCTCTCGGGGGTGCCGACGTCGAACCAGGTGCCCTCGAACGTGAACGCGTAGGTCGGCTCGCGAGACTGCAGCCACTGGACGAACCAGCCGGGTTCGTCCGGATCGTTGTCCGCCTCGAGGTAGGTCTCGAACAGCGAGAGCGTCTCCCGGGGAAACGCGTAACAGGCGACCGAGACCATCGTCCCCGGTGGGTCGTCGGGTTTCTCACGAAAGTCGACCACGCGATTGCCCTCGAGTTCGAGCACGCCGTAGCCAGTCGCCCGGTCGCGTGACCCGACGTCGTAGGCCGCGATCGTCGGGGCCTCGTGGCGCTCGAAGTGGTCGACGAAGGTCTCGATCATGAAGTCGAAGACGTTGTCGCCGGCGATCACGAGCAGGTCGTCGTCGACGCCTTCACGGTCGATCAACTGGGCGAGCGCGCTGACGACGCCGAACTTCTCGTCTTCCGCGCGGGCTTGCTCGACCGACAGTCGGGGCTTGTCGTAGGGCCCGTCAACCACGTGGGCCTCGAAGTCGGGGGCGAACCGTTCGTTCGTGCTGACGAACACCTCCTCGATCCGGTCGTCGCGCTCGAGATCCTCGAGGAGGCGATCGATGACGGTGGTCTCGCCGAGCGGAAGGAACATCTTCGGCCGGTGGCGCGTGATCGGCCAGAGCCGCGTGGCGAACCCACCGGCCAGAACGACGGCTTTCATCCGCTCGCCTCCCTGTCCGGTCGCCGTCTCCCGCTGTGGTGCCGATTCGACCGTTCGCGTCGTTCCGCCCCCCGCGAATCCCGCAGACGGAACGGCGTCCGCCGCGCGGGTGGCGTGCTGTCGGGACTCAGGTACATCTCTCAAAAGACCCGGCGTCGGCTCCAACGAGCACCGTGGTAAACCTTTCACACGGATTGTTGGACGTCATCGCCAGCGCACCGCTTGAGCGCCGGGCACCTCGCTGGTCGGTTTTAACCCGCTGGATCTGGGAGACGGGTACCATGGAACCTGCAGGTGTCCAACTCGAGGAGGCAATCGGGGCACTCACGGACGTCTCGGTCTTCCTCGCGTACAACGCGAACGTGGACGCGATCGTCCGGGTGGATAGCGACCTCGAGGCGTTCCTCGAGCATCCCGACGAACCGGGAACCGATCCGCCGGTGACACCGCTGGCCTCCAGGCGAGACCTCGCAGGAGCGATCACCCACGCGATGGCCGCAGGGCGAGGGGACGAGGCCGCGATGACCGACGACCTCGCAGCCACGCTCGAGGCAGCCCTCGAGGCCGACGCCCAGCAGATGGGGGGGCAGGCAGGGATCATGACCAACCTCGTCTCCGCGCTCGGTGCGTCACCGATCACCTACACCTACCTGCTCTCCGAGCGCCAGTTCTCGCAGTTCGACGACCCGGATGCAGTGCAGTACCCCCGGGTAGAGGACGGACAGGTTCGACCCGTCCCGCTCGCAGACGCCGTCGACGCGGAGCGTACGAAGATCAACTGGGTGTTCGAGTTCCGCGAGGGTGACGAACTGTTCGGCGTCCAGGCGACCGGCAACACGCGCTTTATCGCCGCCTCGCGGCCGCCGGCGTTCGACCTGCACGCCGGCCAGCTCGACGAGGCCATCGACCAGATCGGCGACGCCGTCGACGGGGCGTTGCTCGCGGGCTACCACAACCTCACCCCCGACCACGTCGAGGCGGGCTATGGCCCGACACACCGCCACGCCCGAGACGTCCTCCGGCGACTCCGGTCCGGCGGTGACCTCGAGGTCCACGTCGAGTACGTCACGACCCACGACGAGGAACTCAGGGCCAGCATCGCCGAGTGGATCCTCCCGGAAGCCAACGTCGTCGGCATCGACGCCCACGAACTCGCGATCCTGTTCGGCGACGCCGACCTCGACGTGGACCTCGAAGGCATCGGAGAGGTGCCGACGAACGCGTCGCCGTTCGAGCCACGCGAAATTCTGGCCCACTACCGGATGCTCGAGGCGCTCCGGGAGGACCTCGGCGTCGACTGTATCCGGTTGCACGCCATGGAGTACCACCTCGCAGTGATGGACTCGTACCTGTCGCCGGACGCCGTCGGACGCGGCCTCTCGTTCGCCGCCGTCGCCGCCGCGACCAAGGCCGCTCGAGGTGAAATTACCGCACCCGAGGACCTCGAGACGGGGCTGGCCTACGAGCCCTCCGCGGACGGCCGAGACGCGATCGACCGCCTCGCCGACCACCTCGGGGCGGACGCCGACGACGGCACGCTCACCACGCCGACGGTCGTCGCCCGTCCCAACCGGGTCGTCGACGACCCCGCCGGCACGGTCGGCATCGGCGACATCGTCTCGGCCTCGAGTTTCGTCCTCGAACTCGCCATCGCTGGCGGGCCGACCGAAGACGACGGAGACGGCGAGAGTGATACCGTGCGAGGCGACGAAGACGAGCCGTAAGATTCCGAAGCGCTCCAGGCGGGGCCCCAGTGGCGAGCCGACTCCACGGGGGCGGCAACTGCCGCACGAATACCTTTCACGGCGGTCGACGTACGGAGTCCGGAACTGCGAGCGGCGCCGTTCCCAGACGGAGGGTTACAATGACAGCAATCGCCAGATTCGAGATCATCCCGGTGACGGACGACCGAATGTCAGAACAGATCGCCGCCGCCCTCGAGGAACTCGACGAGTTCGACGTCTCCTACGAACTCACGCCGATGGATACGGTCATCGAAGCCGACGACGCAGACGAGATCTTCGCGGCCGCAGCGCCAGCCCACGACGCCATCGATCAGGACCGCGTCATCACGTCTCTGGAGATCGACCACCAGCCGGGGCGGGAACAGCAGTCGACGGATCGAGTAGCGGCGGTCGAAGACGAACTCGGGCGTTCTGCACACGGGTGACGGCTTCCTCACCCGAAAGGCAGGGGCACTTCCCTCGCAGTTCCGTACCGACCGACCCGATCGACGACTCTGCCGGAGAGATTTGCCAGCGGGATTGCTCACCGGATCAGCCCCGAAGGTAACTGTACGGGCCGTCTCCCTGACGCTCGACGAGACGGCCAGCGAGTGCGAACGCGAGGCGACAGCGAGTCGTCTTACCGGTTCGAGCGCCCGCACCGTTAAATACGCTCACAGGTTACTTCTCGTAATGGCTCCAGACGACGAGCAGGAGGGAACGCGGGCCAACATTTTACTGATCGAACCGAATCCGGGCGATACTCGTCTCTTCACGGAATCGTTCACCGAGGCGAAACTCAAGAACACCCTGTATACCATCTCGAACGGTACTGACGCCCTCGATTTCGTCCACCAGCGCGGTGAGCACGCAGACCAGCCACGGCCCGACCTCATCCTGCTCGAGCTGAAATTACCCGGGACGGACGGAATGGACGTCCTTGCCGAACTGAACGACGAACCAGCCCTCCGTGAGATTCCCGTGGTGGTGCTACTGAGTTCGGAGCTGGGCAAAGACGTCGTCGAGTCACAGGGACTCGAGGCGGATCACTACGTCCAGAAGCCGGTCGAACCGGAGGATTTCCTCGAGTTCGTCCTGGAGATCGAGGGGTTGTGGTTCGCGATCGTCCAGAATTCGCCACAGGACGATTGAATCCGGTGGAGAGCAGCCGTTTCGAGGGCGAATCGAACGACGTCACAGTGACCGTCGGGTCACCGACGGGGCACAGTCGGACGGTCCACCCGGGGTTCAAAGCGAGCGTCCGGCCCAAACACTACCCTCGAGCAGTCCGTGTGTGAGGCCATGGCATCGGAATCGGACGACGTACGTGTATGGCTCGTCGAGCGCGGGTACACGAACCGGGATCTCATCGTTCTCGAGTACGCGACGCCCGACGGGGAGCGGGTGTTCCGTCGCGAGGTCGCATCGCAGGCGCTCGACACCGTGCGCGCCGCCAAGGAAGTCTCGCCGACCGACCTCGGGACCGTCGACGACCCGGACCTGCGAGAACGATACGCCACCGAAGTCGAGCGAATGGCCAACGAGCACAACCCCGACGACCCGGTGTAACGGCCACGTTCGACGGGAAGACCGGCCTGAAACGTAGGTCGGTCGAACTTCGACGCTGTACCGACGTGCCCCTCGCAGGCCTCACCGCCGTCTCGTGTGTCACGACCCCCACCACGTCGACAACTGACGGCGGAGTTGCGTCCTGCCACGCGCCGTCCGGGCGACGGTCGCGAGGTTGAGTCCCGACTGCACGAGCCACAGCCCCCTGTACAGCGGCGCCCGGTCTGCGTATCCGGGTTCGAGTCGCGTCTCTTCCCGGTAGGCCTCGCGAAACGTCTCGCGGAGTTGCGAGCGCTCGTCCGCGGAGCGCGAGCGATCGCTCTCGACGAACCGCACTTCGGCTCGAGCCACGGCGTACTCCGCGGGGGCGACGTGGGCGTTCCCCCAGTCGAGGACCGCCGTGACCGACCCGTCGGGGTCGACCAGAAGGTTGTCGGGCTGGTAGTCGCCATGACAGAGCACCGGCTGCCCCCCAGAGCGGCCCGACAGCGTTCGAACGACGGGGACGAGCGCGTCGACGGCCGACGGTGGCGTCGGGTCGCAGACGCGAAGTCCCGTTGGATGGTCCGGGGCTCGCTCGAGCCCGCCGGTTCGATCGAACTCGAGTTCGGCCCTCGACCAGGCGTGCAACTGCCCGAGAGTCGATCCGGCGTCGGCGACGAGTCGTCGCCGGGTCGACTGACTCAGCAACTCCCGTTCCGCCGACGGAGTCTCTCCCGCGGCAAACTCGTAGAGCGCCCAGGAGCGCTGGGAGGTCGTCTCGGCTGGGCTCCCCAGCTCTCCATCGGTGTTACGTGGAGCGAATCGTCCCGACGCCAGAACCGCGGGAACCGGCAGCGTCGTCCCCTCGGCGACGAGTCGGCGAATGGCCGGTTCGACGACCGCGCCCGTCCAGACGCTCGCCCCGTCGAGTTTACAGACGACGTGGGACGGTTCGCCCGCGAGTTCGAGCAGGTAGGTCTCCGACACCGACCCCGTGGTCGGCCGGCACCACGAGTTGATGGACGTCTCGAGGACCTCGGCCACGAGTCGACGAACGTGTTCGGGGAGGTGATCGACGGCGTCGCTCGTCCGCATTCGTGTCGATGGTCGACGTAGTCGGCCCTAATCGTTGGGACCGGTGTCCTCGTCTGTGGAAGGGAGTCCGAGGCGGGTGTCAATGACTGGTGAGCGAGTTGGCTGGCCGGGCCGGCTGACCAGACTGGTAAACGGCGGAACACTCAACCCGGACGCTGTCGTCGTCCCTGCCGTGTCGGTCGCGTCAGTGCGCCGGGCCCTGTACGTCCGGCTGCGACGGCTGGCCCTCGGGAACTACTACCGGCTGGTCCACCTGAACTACGACCGGGAGCTGCTCGCGACCCGCCAGCAGACCCGCGGCGGGACCGTCCGCAGTTACGAACTCTACAACCGCCACGGACGCGACGAGATGCTCGCCGCACTCGAGGCGCGTTGCGGTCCCGAGAGCGTCGTCTACGACGTCGGCGCGAACGTCGGCGTCTACGCGCTCGCACTCGCCGCCGGTGAGCCGGATCGGCACGTCGTCGCGGTCGAACCTGCACCGGTGGTCGCCGACCAGCTTTCGGCGAACGTCCGCGCGAACGGCTTCGGCGATCGGATCGCGGTTCGACGCTGTGGCCTCGGCGCCGAGTCGGGCGAGCGTGACTTCTGCGTCTCGACGTACACGGAGCTCTCGGGCTTCGACCGGGCGAGTGCGACCCGCTGGGAAGCCGACGTGGCGGCGGTAGAGCCGGTCCCCGTCGAACGACTCGACGACCTCATCGCCGAGGCGGCTCCACCGGACGTGATCAAGATCGACGTCGAGGGCGAGGCTGCGTCCGTTCTCCGGGGTGGTCGGGACACCCTCGAGCGCCACCGGCCGACGATCCTGCTGGAGCCTCACAGCGACGGCCTCGACGGGGCCGAGCCGGACGTCTGTCGGGAACTGCTGACGGACGCAGGCTACGAAATTGCCGTACAGGATGACTTCTGGATCGCCGAGCCCACGTCGACGTCGGCCATCACGTAGTCGACGGTGACGACGAGCCGTCACGAGCACCGAGGAACCGTCACGACACCAACGAGCCGTGCGAACGACCCGAAGAGGCTTCTGGGACGCCGTCGAACGCGTTGCCGATGGGACTCAGGGAACGCGTCTCGACCAGGACCGGAACTGCGTCGGGCCTCGAGTGGGTCGCCGTGGGTCTCGCCGTGGTCACCGGGAGTATCCACGTGGTGCTCGGGCTCGCGTTCCTCCCGGACCCGATCGCCGTGGCGTTCGTCCTCGCGGGGCTCGGCGTCGCCGGCGCGCTCGTGCTCTTCGCCCTCGAGGTCCGTCGCCGGCTGCTTTACGCGCTCGGAATTCCGTTCGTCGGTTCCCAGATCGTCGCCTGGCTCGTGATCGCTCAGCCGGCGGGCGTCGGCGACGTCGGTCCGCTCGAGGCCGTCGACAAGGTCGTACAGATCGCGCTGATCGTCGTGCTTGCAATTCTGCTGGTCCGTACCCCGTGACTCCTGACGAGCGGTCCGCCGACGACGTCGAAGGGCGACGCTGGCTGGCCGAATCCGGGATCGACGCCTGGGTCGGTCGCTGGCTCGAGGCAGCGACGGTGCTCGTCGTGCTCACGGCACTCGTCGCTGGCGGGGTCACCATCGGCTGGCGGCCCGCTCGAACGGTCACGTTCGCCGGCTGGATCGGCTTCGCAGTCGCCGTCGTGGTGATCGTCGCGGGGGTCACCATCGAGCGGACGGCTCGCGGGGGAGCCTCCGAACCGCTCACGATCGCCTCGTGGATCACGCTGGCACGGGGAGCGATCCTCGCGTGTTTCGTCGGGGTACTGGGGAGTATCGCCACTGCTCCGGGAAGTGGCGTCGAGATGCTCATGGGGGGCGGCGTAGCCACGGGAACGGCGCCCCTGGGGTGGCTTCCTGCCGCGCTCTTCGCCGCGGCGGGGCTCCTCGACGGCGTCGACGGGACGGTCGCACGGCGAGCGAGCACGGAAACCGACCTCGGTGCGCGCCTCGACACCGAACTCGACGCACTCACGACGCTCGTGGGGACCGTCGCCGTGGTCGCGCTGGGAGCAGCATCGATCGCCGTCCTCGCGGTCGGGGCCGCCCGGTACCTCTACGCCGGGAGCCTGTGGTGGCGACGGCGACAGGGGCGTCCGGTTCGCGACCTGCCCTCGAGTCGGGTCCGGGCTGGAGTGTCGGCGGCCGTCCTCCTCGGGATCTGGCTCGCGCTCGCACCGATCACGACCGCTGAGCAGTCGGTCTTGCTCACCACGGCCGTCGCGGTCCCGTTTCTGGCGAATTTCCTGTGGGACTGGCTCGTGGTCACGACGCGCGTGTCGCGGTGAACTCGAGTCGTGTCTGGGGCGTCCCACGGGAGTCGCGTCTGGGTGTTCATACGATAGCCGTGTCGCGTCAGGTGCAACTCGCACGATATCCGTCGCGTCTGGGGAGACTCCGCACAATAGCCAAGTGGTCCCGGGTGGACGAGTCATTCGCGTGAACAGTTCCGACCGAACGGCCCCCGAGACGGCCATCGACGAGGAAGCCGAGCCACAGCAGCGGACGGTCACGTTCACCGGGCCACGAACCGCCGTGGTCGAGCGCGGCCCCGTCCCCGAACCCGGTCCCGGCGAGGTCCTCGTCGAGGCCGCCGTCTCGGCCATCAGCGCCGGCACCGAGGGACTTCTCTATCGCGACGAGGCCCCGACGGAGCTGCCGGCAGACGAGTCGATCGACGCGCTCGAGGGAGACCTGTCGTACCCACTTTCCTACGGTTACGCCGTCGTCGGTCGCGTCCGGGCCGTCGGCGCGGAGGTCTCCGCGTCGTGGCTGGACCGGCGGGTCTTCGCGTACAATCCCCACGAGAGTCACTTCCTCGCCGACCCGGCCGACCTCGTCCCGGTGCCCGAGACCGTCTCGACGGAGACCGCGGCCCTGTTCGCCAACGTGGAGTCGGCCGTCACGTTCGTCCTCGACGGCGAACCGCTGCTGGGAGAGCGGGCGGTCGTCCTCGGCCAGGGCGTCGTCGGGCTGTTGACCACGGGGATACTCGCACAGACGCCGCTGGATTCGCTCGTGACCGTCGACCTGCACGCGAAGCGTCGTCGCCTCTCCGAACGGCTCGGGGCCGACCGGGCGATCCCGCCAGCCGAGGACCCGGCGGCGGTTCTCACGTCGACCGGTGACGAACGGGCGGACCTGACCTACGAACTGACGGGCTGTCCCGACGCCCTCGACGACGCGATCGCGGCGACGGGCTACGACGGCCGGGTGATCGTCGGCTCGTGGTACGGCCGCACCCCCGTCTCGGTCGACCTCGGCGGACGCTTCCACCGCGACCGGATCGACGTGCGCTCGAGCCAGGTGAGCACGATCGCCCCCCGACACCGAGGTCGATACGACCGCGAGCGCCGCCACGAGATCGCCTGGAACTGGCTGAAGCGGCTAGATCTGGAGCCGCTGGTCACCCACCGCGTTCCGGTCGAGTCCGCTGGCGAGGCCTACCGCTTGCTCGAGGAGCGTCCGGAAGAGACGCTGCAGGTGTTGGTAACGTACGATGGGAGTAGCGGGATAGAGAGTTCGTGAGAGCGAAATCGAAACCGAGACCGAGATCGAACTCCTGAGAGCGAGGGGACCGTTTATGGACGACTCGCCTGTATCTAGGGGCATGTACACCGTGTCGGTCTCACGGTCGTTCGTCGCCCAGCACTCCCTCACGGTGCCCGACCCCGGCCCCGAAGGCGACCGTCACTCCCACCACTACACGCTCGAGGTGACCGTCGGCTCGCCGGACCTCGACGCCTACGGCTACGTCGTCGACATCGACCATCTGACGGCCGCCGTCGACGACGTGGCCGAGGAGTTCCGGGACCAGACGCTCAACGACCACCCAGCCTTCGACGGGCTGAATCCGAGCGTCGAGCACTTCGCCCGCGTCGTCGCCGACTCGCTGGCGGCGGACCCACGAATATCGTCCGATCGGGTCCGGACGCTCCGGGTCGCCATCGACGAAGACGACGTCGCACGGGTAAGCTACGAACGAGAGTTGACCGAAGAGGCGCTCTCGGACTGAGATCGTGCACGTCGGACTCGTCGTCTACGGCGGCCTCGAGGAAATCTCCGGTGGCTTTCGCTACGACAGGCGGCTGGTCGCCCACCTCGAGCGACAGGGTGACGACGTGGAGGTCGTCGCGTTACCCTGGCGGTCGTACGGACGGCACCTGCTCGATGGGGGCTCACAGTCGGTCCGGGAACGGCTCGACCGCCCGTTCGACGTGCTGCTGCAGGACGAACTCTGTCACCCGTCGCTGTGGCACCATACCGGTCGGCTCGAGCGTCCCGGAGCAATCGTCTCGCTCGTGCACTTGCTGCGGTCCGGCCCATCGAGTCGGTCCCGCCACCGGCTCGATCCGCGACGACTCGTGGAAGCCGCGGTCGAGCGTCGCTATCTCCGGTGCGTCGACGCCGCAGTCTGTACGAGCCGTGATACGCGCGATCGGGTTGCGAAACTCGCCGACGTGCCGACGCTCGTGGCACCGCCCGCTGGACGCGTCGAGGGGGTCGCACTCGGCGTCGAGCAGGTCGAGGCGCGTGCCCGGACGGCCGGACCGCTCCGGGTGGCTTTCCTCGGGAACGTGATCCCGCGAAAGGGGCTCCCGACGCTGCTCGAGGGCCTCGACCGGGCGGCTTGCGCGTGGGAACTCACCGTCGTCGGATGCCTCGAGGCCGATTCCGGACACGCGGAGTCGGTGTCCGCGACGGTCGCCGAGGCCGGGCTGGACGACCGCGTCACGTTCGCCGGCGAGGTGAGCGACGCGAGGCTCGCGTCGATCCTCGAGTGCCAGCACGTCCTCGCCGTTCCCGCGACCTACGAGGGGTTCGGGATGGCGTATCTCGAGGCGATGGAGTACGGCGTCGTCCCGATCGCGAGCGCGGTCGGCGGGGCGCGCGAGTTCGTCGACCACGGGCGGAACGGCTACCTCGTCGAACCGGGCACGCCGGGCGCAATCACCGCCATCGTCGAGCGGCTGGCGAGTGATCGCGACCGCCTCGCGGCGCTGGGCGCGACCGCCCTCGAGACGGCGGCGTGCCACCCGACGTGGGAGGAGACGATGGGGACCGTTCGGCAGTTTCTCGAGCAGCAGGTGACTCGGAGCCAGCGGAATCGGGCGTCCGGAACGCCGAAGGACGGACGGCTCGAGCGTGGATCATCCGGCGGCGGCCTCGAGCGGCACACGTCCGGCGGTGATCGCCTGTGAGTACCTTCGGGGCGTACCTCGAGGCCAGACGGCCGGTCGACGACCGTGCCCTCGACGACCGCGTCTTCGAGCAGTTCGCGGCGGCGCTGGCAGCGCACTCGGCGGGGGACGACGAGCCCCTTCGGATCGTCGAGGTCGGTGGTGGAATCGGAACGATGATCGCCCGCCTCGTCGAGCGGAACGTCCTCGCTGGTTCGGTCCGGTACCGACTGATCGACCGCGAGGCGGCCCTCGTCGACCGGGCGCGAGAGGTGCTCCCCGACTGGCTCGAGGCGGCTGGCTGTACCGTCGAGCGAACGCCGACCGGACTGGTGGCGCGCTCGCGCCCCCAATCTGTGGCGTCGGGTTCGGCCCCCGGACTGGAACTCGAGGTGATCCTCGAGGTCGGCGACGCCTTCACCGTCTCGACCGACGGGACCGGGGCCGACGCCGTCATCGTCTCGGCAGTTTTCGACCTCGTGGACCTCGAGCGGGCGCTCCCGTGGCTCGCGTCGGCCCTGCAACCGGGTGGCCTCTGCTACGCGCCGCTGACCTACGACGGCGCGACCGGCTTCGCACCGGTGGACCCGCTCGACGACCGCCTCGAGCGGCTCTACCACCGCCACATGGACGAGATTCGCGACGAGCCGGGGGGCAGCCGCGCCGGCAGGCGACTCGTGGGGTCTCTCGAGCGCGACGACCAGCCGTTCTGCGTGCTCGCAGTCGGTGGGTCGGACTGGGTCCTGCGGCCCCACGAGCGCTCGTCTACGGTCGCATCGGCCGAACGGGTCGTCCTCGGCCACCTGCTCGAGACGATCGACGACGCGCTCGCTGACGTTCCTGTGTCGACGGTCGAACAACGGACCCGCCAGCGGTGGCGCGACCGGCGGGAGCGCGAACTCGAGGCCGGTGAACTGACGGCGTTCGTCCGGCACGTGGACGTCCTCGCGAGACGAGACTCGAGTGGCGAGTGATCGTGCGGTGTCAGACCAGGAAGGTGGTACGAGTGGGTAACGCGGTACGTGTCGTATGACCTCTGGCAGGAACGCGAGGTTCGACTGATTAGTATCCTAACGTATTTTACAGTTGGTTTCGAACGAGTAAACGCGCACGAAAGTGCGCAGAGCCGGGGTGCTTTGCTTGGAGGCGGGCACCCCAGCTCAACACGACTCCCGCGTGGCGGGAGCAAATCACGATTGACACCGGCGAAATAAAGACCTGCCGACGTCACCTCGAGCCCGATCACCACCGTCCGGGCCTCGAGTTCGATTTGCACTCGCTGCGTCGGAGATGACCATCATCACGACGCATGCCAGCACCAGCGACTATCCACTGCGACTGTGGCACCGATATTCCGACAGCACCAGCCGACGGCACGGTCACCTGCCCCGACTGTGACGTCGTGTTCGCCGCGAGAATCGTCGAACTGCCGCGAGATCACGACGGCTCGAGTCCCTTCCCCGGGATCCGCTCGATTCGGGGACCCTGAGGGCAGATTGAGTTATTTTTTGGGTGCTCGAGGGTGCCGACGTGATCTTCGAACAGATTGCCGACCACGACCAGATTCAGACCGATGACCGACGCTCGAGTAAGATTGGTCTGGCCTAGAGGCGTCGTTGATCAGTACGACCGAAAGCTGCTGTTTGCGACGAAACTCGATCGGTTGAGTCTAACTCGTGGCCGGACGATCGTCTACCAGTACACGCGTCCGTGCGTGTATGCCGATAGTTTCAAAGAGACGTGCTGAATAGAGAGCGCGAGTGTCGCACGGTCTTCGGCTTGATTTACGAACTTGGTGAACGGTCAGTACAGACGAAGGATTGCTCAATCGAAGGAAAATTATTATTCTAGCTATTTTCTCATTCACATAATGGTCTCTCTTCGAGAGGCGTCTCCTGAAGACGCAGCAGTAATGGCGCGTATTCAATCAGCGTCGCTCCGAGAGAACGGAGAAGAGTACTATACGGACGAACAGCTTGCGCTTCTGGCACCCGCTGAGCCAGATGCTGAGGCAATTCCTGAGGATGAGTTTACCGACGATTCGTGTCGTCCAATTATTGCTGAGTTGGATGGAGAGACCGTTGGCTGGGGAAGCATCCATCTCAAAGAGAACGTGCTGGCTGCAACATTTGTTGATCCCGACTACACGGGACAAGGAATCGGGCGCACAATCGTCGAAGAACTCGAAACACTCGCTCGACAGGAAGGCGTAGAGGAGCTGATCGTTCCTGCGTCGCTAAACGCTGTTGGCTTCTACGAAACACTCGGATACGAAAAACAGCGTGAAATCGATGCAGGTGGCCCCGAAACACCGGAGATACCGAGTATCGAACTGACGAAACAACTGTCCTAACTGCTCGATTCGCACTCTTCAGCGACCAGTTGATTCACCACTGATAGGTCAGAAGCAACGAACCACCTGTGCTGCATACACGCTCTGGATGTTGCACGCTTCTTCTGCCAACTGCAAGATAGATCGAGCGACGCGTGCTGAATAGATGGCGCGAATGTTGCACCAGTTCAGCCCGATCTACGAACGTGGTGAACGGTCAGGCAGGCAAACTACCTTCCTACTCAAAGAAGTTATCAACTCGGCCTATCAAAAACCCTGAAAGCGTAATTAGAATACTTCCCCACATCAACATAACCATCTCACCATCTGCTGCAGGGGCTAATTCCTGAATAATTGCCACTGTTCCGGCAATAACGGCTATTTGTAGACCAAGAATACCGACAAGAATTTTGTCAGAGGCCATAGAGCGAATGATATAAGATTGAAGTAAATGTCTTGCGGGAATCCGTCAGTCGCACATATAGTGAGTGGGTAGTTCACTTCTTTCGGTGTGAAATAAATAGGGTTGTGATGCTGTATCCATGCTCTGTATGCAGCACGACGCGCAAAACCTATCATCACTTGAGGATTTCAACAGAGCCGCGGAGACAGTCGGCCGGCGACTACTGCCCGGAAGCGACGAGTCGGCTCACCAGCTTCTGGTAGCCGATGGCGTAAACGCCCGCATAGAGCATCACCGCGCCGATGGCCGCGAGCCAGAGACCCACCGTGAGGTCGCCAGCGCCGACGTGCTGGAGACTCGTGTACTCCACGAGGACGCCGCCGATGGTGAGCGCGGCTGCGACGAGGGTGTAGAGGACGAGGACGAGCGATTCCGCGATGAGTTCTGGGTTCGCCGACGGCATTAGCTATCCGGAGACAGTCCGTCGTTGTAAACCTGTCCCCCAGGGATCGCGTTCTGTGCACCTCCGGACGCGACCGTTCTCCCTCGAGTCTCAGACCCCGGGCTGGTCACCGGGCGTCCACTCGAGACAGTGGAGTCGGTCGTCCTCGCTGGGGACGAACAGCTGGGAATCGCCGACTGCGGGCGTGTTCGTGACGGGGCCGTCGGTCGCGTAGTACCACCAGTGATCGTATCGGTGGGCGTCGATGCCGTATACCGCTCCCGTCGTGTCCGCGACGCAGACGACGCCGCCCACGACGACCGGCGTGGCGTGGACCTCTCCGTCGAGGGCCAGTCCCTTCTTCGAGAACAGCCACCCCCGGACCTTCCGCCGACCGAACGTCGTATCCGTGACGTGGACGTAGCCGTCCGAACCGCCGACGAAGGTGGTCCCCTCCTCGAGGTCGCCGGCGTCGGCCGTCGGCACCTCCTCGACCGACAGCGTCTCGCCTGCGAGGACGGCCGCCGACGAGGTCAAGCCCTCCCGATTCCTGTACGTGAACCACGACTGGCCCGTCTCGCCGTCGAGCGCCAGCAGCGTGCCGCCGTCGTCGGCGACGTACACCCGGTCGTCGACCACCGTCGGCCCGCCCGCGATCACGCCGCCGGTCGGCACCGTCCACGCCTCTTCGCCAGTCTCGGCCTCGAGCGCGAGGACCGTCTCCTCGTCCGTACCGACGAAGACCTGACTGGCTGGCCACTCGCGGTGGTCCGCGATGGCCGGCGCACCCGCAACTGCTCCTTCGGTCTCGTGGGTCCACAGGACCTCGCCAGTCGCGGGCTCGAGCGCCGACATGCCGGCGTCGTGGCCGGCGACCAGCAGACCGTCGGCGAACGCCGGCGCGGCCGCCAGCTCGCCCGGAAGCTTCGTCTCCCACAGATAGTCGCCCGTCTCGGGATCGACCGCGTGAATCGTCCCGTCCGCGGTCCCGAAGTACAGCCGTTCGTCGGTCCAGACCGGTGCCCACTCGGTCGAGAGCGTCGTGTCGATCGTGAACCGCCTTCGGCCCGTCTCCGCCTCGAGCGCGTAGAGATTCCCGTGGCTCGTCCCCACGTAGACCGTGTTCCGGCCACAGACAGGGGTCCCGACGGGGCCGGCGAGGTCGACCGTCCACGACGCCTCGATCTCGCGGGGCCCTTCGCGTTCGACCCGGACGTGGGAGTGACTGGCGTCACCGCCGTACTGGGTCCACCTCGGGTCCGCGTGCGGAGTAAACTCGCTCACTGCTCGGTCGTAATCAGTGAATCCGTATAATGGGGGTGGATTCGGCGTAGCTCTTCCGCTGGCTCTCACCGCTGCCTTCGCTCGAGCAGGTTGTACGACGCCGACCAGCGCAGTCGCTCGGGGATGTAAAATACTGCACTCAAGAGCCGATACCGCTGTGTCGAATTCCTGTTACAGGCGCTCGACGTTCGTCGCGCGCGGGCCCTTGGGGGCCTGCTCGATCTCGAACTCGAGTTCCTGTCCTTCTTCTAAGTCCGGGCCGCCGATGTCTTCCATGTGGAAGAAGACGTCCTCGTCCGCGTCCTCAGTCTCGATGAATCCGTAGCCGCCAGTGTCGTTGAAGAAATCAACGGTTCCTTTCGCCATTGCCTCTGAATAGAACCTCCGGATACGTATAAACGCTCCGGCTCGAGTCCACTTCGTGACTCGTTCCCTGCCGGAGTCGGTGCTATCACTCGACTGATCGACTGTCAGAACCGTGATCAGTGGGTGCCGAGTCGACGGCGCGAAGTACCTCGAGTCCGCGCTTCCTCGTATGACTGCTATTCGCGTCACCGTCGACGGTCGCGAACTCGAGGCCATCTGGACAGACGGCGCGCCGGAAACCCGCGCTGCGCTCGCAGACGCGCTCCCGGTCGCCGAGGAGGCGATCCGCTGGGGCGACGAACTCTACGTCGACCTCTCACTCGAGGCACCGCCGGAGAACGCCCGCGAGGTCGTCCCCGACGGGACGATCGCCTACTGGCCAGCCGGTGAGAAACTCTGCCTGTTCTGGGGGCCCACACCGGCCAGCGTCGGGGACGAACCACGGGCTGCGGCACCGGTCACCGTAGTGGCCGAACTCGTGGACACCGATCCGCTCGCGGATCTCGAGGGTGGGGCGCGGGTTCGACTCGAGGTCCTCGAGTCCGACTAGGTGAGCACCGAAATCGTTGTAAAATCGACCTGCATACTGGCTCGACGATGGAGTCGATCGACCTCGAGGACGACGTGTACGAACGGCTGCGACGCAGCAAACGGAACGACGAGACCGTCAGTGACGTCGTCGACAGACTGTGCGACGAATCATCTCGGGACTGGCGTGACGGGTTCGGGACGCTCTCGGAGTCGGACGCTGCAGAACTCGAACGGATCGTCACGGGGCTTCGGGACGGTCGTCCCGAGAACTGATTACTTCCCCCAGAACGGGTCGCGCTTGCGCAACTTCTCGAGATACATGTTCAGCGCCTCGAGTTCGTCGCCGGGGATCTCGTCGGTCAGTTCCTGCTCTAAGATTTTGGCGTGCTTTTCAGGGAGTTCGGTCCAGAGGACGTCGTCTTCTTCGATCTGGCGACCGACTGTCGGGCCGTCGATGGCGACGGAGACGCGGTCGCCGGCCCGCGCTTCGTCGACGTCTTCGCCCTGGTCCTGAATCCCCTTGACCTGCCCGACGCGGTCTGGCTCGTTGCCCTCGAACTTGACGACGTTCGTGTTGTTCTGGAGGGTGCCGCTGTAGACTTCGACGCCGACGACCGCGGGGTCGTTCTGCCGGAAGGTATGGTCGGGGAGGATCCGGAACCGGGCGGGTCGGGTGATGTTCTCGAGGATGGTGTCCTGCTGGGCGCGTTCGATCTCCTCGACGAACTCCTCGTACTCCTCGATCACCTGGTAGATGACGGCGTCGGTGAAGATCGTCACGTCGTCGACCTCCGCGCGGTGGGCGGCGTCGTCGAGTACGTCGACGTTGAACCCGAGGATCACCTGCTGTTTCGGGTCCTCGGCGGTCGAGGCGACCGAGACGTCACGCGGGGCGACGTCGCCGACTTCCGCGCGGACGATCGGTACCTCCGCTTCCTCGAGTGCGTCGGCCATCGCCTCGAGACTGCCGAGCGTGTCGGCCTTGACGACGACGCCCTGTTCTTCGGTGTCGACGGCGATGTCTGCGAGTTCGGCCTGCACCTCCGTCTCGACGGTCTCTACGTCCCGGTTCCGGACGACGCGGACGGGCGCGCCGGCCATCGCGTCTCCGAGGTCGGGTGCGGCGACCTTGATCCCGGCGGCGGCACCGACCTCGTCGACCTGTTCGAACCGGCTTTCGGTGCGGATTTCCGCGAGCGGGCGGGGCTGGAGCAACGCGCGAACGTCGGTGACGATCGGGTCGTTCTGCCCGCCGACGACGATCGTGTCGTCCGCGCGGATCGTGCCGTCGTAGAGGACGATGTCGACCGTCGTCCCGAAGCCTTTCTCCTCTTTGACCTCGAGGACGGTGCCGACGCCCGGTCCCTGAACGTCGATCTCCATCTCCTCTTTCATGTATCGCTGGGAGAGTCCCATCATGACGGCGAGGAGGTCCGGGACGCCCTCACCGGTCATCGCGGAAACGGGCACGACGCCGACGTTGCGCTGGAAGTTCTGCACCCGCCAGTAGAGGTCGGCGGAGAAGCCCTCGTCGGAGAGATTACCGATGATCTTGTAGAGACTTTCGTCGAGCCGGGAGGTCACGCGGTCGGTCTGGGACTCGTAGGTCGCGTTGATCGGCGTATCCTCGTTCGCGTTCCAGCCGGGGACGGTGTCGATCTTGTTCGCCGCGACGATAAACGGCGTCTGGGAGCGCTTGAGGATGTCCAGGGCCTCGAGCGTCTGTGGCTGGAAGCCGTCGTTGACGTCGACGACGAGGATGGCGATGTCGGCGAGCGCGCCCCCGCGTGAGCGAAGTGTCGTAAAGGAGTGGTGACCCGGCGTGTCGATAAACAGCAGGCCGGGGAGGTCGAAGTCGTCCGGATTGACGAGGTCACCGGCAATCGAGGAGACGACGTCGAGCGGCACGGCTGTCGCGCCGATGTGCTGGGTAATCGCACCTGCTTCACCCTCGATGACCGCGGAGCCGCGGATCTTGTCGAGGAGACTCGTCTTACCGTGATCGACGTGTCCGAGGACGGCGACGATCGGGGTCCTGAGAGACGTGGGGTCGCGCGTATCCGTATCAGTGTCCGACATGATGAACCACCCAAAAGGTCTTACCTAGTGCGTCCCTCGGGCGGTAGTTAAACCCATCGTCATGCGGGCTCTTTCGGCAGTGTCGACGAACGCACTCGCGTTTCGACTCCAGCGTCGCTCCCGGGTCTCGCTCGAGCCTGCCCCGTGGTTTTTAATACCGACTAGTCAGTACGGGGTAGCATGAGCAACGTACTCGCGGAGAACCTCTCGGACAAGGCGGTCATGGGTTCGGACGGCACCGAGCTCGGCGGCCTCCACAACATCACGATGGACCTCACCACGGGGCGACTCCACGACCTGATCGTCGACCCGGACGAAGACGTGCCGGCCCACTCGATCGACTTCGAGGTCGACGAGGAGGGTCGCTTTCGCGTCCCCGTCAACCGCGTTCAGGCGGTGAAAGACTACATCGTCGTCAAACGCTAACGGTATGTACGTTCTCGACTCGTCGGCTTTTATTCACGATTTTCACACGACCGAACAGACAGCGACCATCCCGCTCGTCCGCGAGGAACTCGAGGACGAGAGCGCCTATCGCTTCGACGCGATGGAAGGCTCCGGGATGCACATCCACATTCCCAACGAGGACACCACCGAGAAGGTTCGCCGCGCGGCGCGGGAATCCGGCGACCTCGAGGTCCTCTCCGACACCGACGTTCGGCTCGTCGCGGCCAGTTTCGAACTCGACGCGACGCTCGTCACGGACGACTACGCGATGCAGAACGTCGCGGAGAAGCTGAACGTCGAGGTGGAGGTGATCGCCCGCGAAGGCATCGACGAACAGCGCCACTGGCACTACCAGTGTCAGGGCTGTGGCCGGGAGTTCGACGAGCAGAAGGATCGCTGCCCGATCTGTGGGAGCGATCTGGCACGGAAGAATCCACAGTAGTGCGCCACTCGTCTGTTGCTGCCGGGTGTCTCACGGCAGGGAACGGCACCCGTGACAGGGCTCACCAGAGGACGACCATGGTAAACTGGACGGCGTTGAACGCCCCGTGAGCGATCGCGGGCACGAGCAGGTTTTCCGTCCGTTCGTAGATCGTCCCGAGCACGAGCGACAGGCCGAACACCATCGCGAGGCTCGCCAGCAGGAGTCCAGCACCCGCCGTCGCGTACGCCTGGGCGTGGACGAGTGCGAAGGCGACGCTCGTGACGACGACCGCACCGTACCGCGAGAACGTCTCGTAGAGGGATTTCTGGACGACGTTCCGGTACAGCAGTTCCTCGAACGGCCCGACCACGAGGAACATCGCTGGCAGGATCACCCACAGCAACTCGGGATTTTCCTCGACTGCGAGGATGGTTCCGTGGTCGGCCGCCTCCATCCCGGTCGCGGACATGACCCACGACCCGGCCAGCAAGACGACGAAGAGGACGATCAGCCCGGCGATGGTCCACCCGGCGTCACGGAGCGTCGGCACCGCCAGATCCAGAAACGATCGGTCGCGGTCGTACCAGGCGAGATAGCCGGCGGCGACGCTTCCGAGGCCGACCGCGAAGGCGAGGTACGACAGCAGCTGTAGTTGCAGTTCGGAGAGGTCACCGAGAAGGGCGAACGCGGGAACCGCGAGCAGGTTCATCGCGATAGCGATCGCGAGCAGGCCGAGTACGCCGACAGCGATCGCTTCGACCAGCCGGAGCGTCCGGCGTTTCACTTCGTGAGCAGAGAGGGAGGCGGCGTCGGCGACGCCGAGGCCGACGACTGCCGCCCCGAGAACGAACGTAGCGGCCATCGACGGGATCGGCTCGAGCCCGGGCACCGGGAGGTCGACTGCGCCGGTGGCGCCCCGGTTGATCGCGTATCCCGAGAGCAGGAGCGTCACCAGCCCCGAGCCGGCAGCAAGCGGACCGCTGGTGCGACCCCGAAGCAGGGCGAACCGGCGACCGAGGAATGCCACCGTCGCGAAGAGAGCCGCCAGCGTGGTGGCGACCACCGCGAGTGCGTCGATGTCCGCTCCCGGCTCCATTCCCTGTCCGAGCGGGACCGCAGCGGTGACGAGCGTCAGCGTAGCGACGACGAGCCCGAGCAACTGGACCACGCCCGCGTCACTCGAGCCGACCGTCGTCTCCGGGTCGGCAGCGGGGTCGTCGCCCGTGCCGGTCGTCTCGGTCATTGTCTACCGATTCGGCTCGGTAGTGAAAGGGACACCGTTCCAGGACCCCAGTGCGTGATCCCCGATCTTACGGTCCGAAACGTCCGACGCTGGGCCGCCGACGCCGGGGGATCGGCCCCTCGAGTCCGACCTGCTACCGCTCGATTCGCAGTTCGGTCTTCTCGGCGACGGCGTCGGCCTCCTCGAAGTCACCTCCGCCCAGCAGGCCGCGGGTGGCCTTTTTGGCCCACTCGACGGCCGGCTGTTCGAACGTGTTCACGCCGTAGAGTTCTCCCGCGAGCACGCAGGCGGCTTCCATCCCGTAGAGGAGCCCTCCGAGTTCGTGGGCGTCGACGCGCTCGAGTTCGATCCGGACGTTCGGCTGGCCGGCGGCGGCGAGGCTGGCCTCGGTGGCCTCGAACTCGGCCTCGAGCAACTCGCCGAGGGTCGCGTCGCCGAGGTAGGCGAGGTCTTCGACCTCCGTCGACGGAATCGGGCGATCCTCTCGTTCGCGAGGGGTGACGAACGTGACGAGCTTGTCGCTCGGTCCTGCGCGGTAGAGCTGGAGCTGGGAGTGCTGGTCGGTCGCCCCGAGCGCGCGCACCGGGGTCTGCCCGAGGTCGTCCTTGCCGAGACTCTCGGCCCACAGCTGGGCGAACCACTCGGCGTAGGTCTCGAGCGATTCGGCGTAAGGCATCATCGCGTTCACGCCGGCTCCGCGCTGGTCGAGCGCGTAACTCGTCGCGCCGTAGGCGTAGGCGGGACACTCGAAGAGCGATCCCGTCAGCGTCTCGCGTTCGGCGGCCGCCCCCTCGAGGATCGCCTCGAGGTCGAGGTTGCAGGCTGCGGCGGCGACGAGTCCAACGGCCGACAGCGCGGAGTAGCGGCCGGGGACGCCGTCGGGGACCCGCAGGGAAGGCAGGTCGTGTCGGTCGGCCAGATCACGGAGCGGGCCGGACTCGCCGGTCGTGACGATCGTTCGCTCGGTCCAGTCGACACCTGCCGATTCGAAGGCCTCGCGGACGACGAGGAAGTTCGCCAGCGTTTCGGCGGTCGTCCCCGAGCGCGAGACGACGTTGATCGCCGTCGACTCGAGTGGCAGGGCCTCGAGGTGGCCCGTTACCCAGTCGGGATCGACGTTGTCGAGGAAGACCGTCTCGGTGCCGTCGCCCTCGAGAGCGTCGACGAGCGTCGCCGCGCCCAGCGCGCTGCCGCCGATGCCGACGGTCACGAGCGCGTCACAGTCGGCCACCGGCGCGACGGCCGCCCGGATCTCGTCGGGATCGGTTCGCCCCGGGAGGTTCAGCGCCTCGTAGCCGTGTACGCCGTCTGCCATCCCCCGTTCGATACGTCCGTGAGCCGCGGCAACCTGCTCGTCGAGTCGCTCGAGGCTCGCTCTCGAGACGCCCGGTGAGGCGACCGACGC
The DNA here is from genome assembly GCF_002156705.1 of Natrarchaeobaculum aegyptiacum. Classification (NCBI taxonomy): domain Archaea; kingdom Methanobacteriati; phylum Methanobacteriota; class Halobacteria; order Halobacteriales; family Natrialbaceae; genus Natrarchaeobaculum; species Natrarchaeobaculum aegyptiacum. The sequence goes on along the minus strand of NZ_CP019893.1, from coordinate 1,117,813 downwards.
GAGCGCGTTGCCGATGTCGACGTCCATATTACAGCAGGTGACGGCGGGGGGCAAAGGCGTTCCGCGATGGGTCGGGGTGATCCACCGGTCGTCCCGACTCGCTCCCACCACAGTATCACTCGCGAACGTTGTTGTCTCCACACTTACAGCACGATCACGCTGTGGATTCCCGAACCTCGGTTTTCCCCCACCCCCACCGTGTGTAGGAACTACCCTTACACCCCCGGAAGGACTAGAGTTGTCAGAGACCACGCCATGTCCGATCATAGACCCACCGAACCCGTCGACATCCTCCTCGTCGAGGACAACCCGGGTGACGTTCGACTGACGAAGGAGGCGTTCAAGTCGATCGACGCGAAGGTCGAGTTCCACACCGTCATGGACGGGAAGGCGGCTACGGAGTACTTCGACCTCTGTGAGAGCGAGGCGAAAACGCCCAGCCCCGACCTCGTCTTGCTCGACCTGAACCTCCCGCGCATGGATGGCTTCACGATCCTCGAGTTGCTCCGGTCGGAACTCGAGTACCCGCCGCCGCCGATCCTCGTCCTCTCGAGTTCGGCGGCCCACGAGGACGTTCTCGAGAGTTACGATCGGGCGGCCAACGCTTACCTGACCAAGCCCGACCATCCGGACGAGTTCGACGCGCTCGCACAGGCCATCGAGGAGTTCTGGATCGACGCCGTTCAGCATCCACCCACGCCGGCGTGAGTCGGGGAGGCGTACCGCCGGGCGCGCCGAGAGTCGAAACCCCGAAAGCCGTTCGCGTCCTACGCTCGCCTATGACCGAGAAGACGGGCACGTTCGTCGTCACGCACGCCGAGAGCGAGTCGGCCGTCGTCCGCGACGTCGAGACCGCACAGGTCCACACGCTCGCGTCGAATCCCGGCCTCGAGATCCACGACGTTCTCGAGGCGACCGTCGCACCCGACCCGCCGCTCGAGGTCACCTGGCAGGTCGTCGAGGTCGGCGGGCGGCGACGGGTGGACCTCGTCGACAGCGACCTCGAGCCGACCCAGCACGCGAAGGAACTGGCAGCCGACGCCGCCGTCGGCGACCTCGTCACCGAACCGCGGGCCGGCACGGGCGAGATTCACGTCCTCTCGTTGCCCGAGAGCGAGGTCGAATCGGCCGCACGAGACGTCCTCGAGGACGAAGAGACGGTCTGCCGTGCCGCACGGCTCGAGGCGGTTCGCGTCGAGGTGCGCCGGTCGGCCGACGCCGGTATCCTGAGTATCCGGTATCTGCCCGATTGAACCCGAGAACGGGTGCCTGCCCACTCGATGCCGGTCGCCCGCCGTATCTCGTATCCGGTTCGTTGCTCTCCAGACCCGCGAAATCGACGCCGCCACCGAATCGTTCTGTTCGCGCAATGCTGTAGAAATTGAGAAGGCTTACTTGGGGTGCCTTCCTGTGATCCGGCATATGGGTTATTTCGACGTACCGGAGGTAGAATACACCCGGTACAGCAACCGCCAGCTCGCGGCGATTCCGCTGGCGGTGCTTGCGGTCGCGTTGCTCGTGTTGACCGGGACCTTCCTGGTCACCGGGTCGCCGGTCGAACTCGGGATGGACTTCGCCGGCGGCGCGGAGCTGACGATCGAGACGACCTCCTCGGAGGCGGAGATTCAGCAAGCCTTCGACGTCGAACCCGACAGCATCCAGTCGACGCAGGCGGAAAACCAGTATCTCGTCCAGTTCGCTGGCCTCGAGGTAGATGATATCGACGGCCTCTCCGATCAGGCCGAGGCGAATCTCGCGGGCGACGGGGAGATCGTCCAGCAGGAGTCGACGGCGTCGCCGAGTTTCGCCGAGCAAACCCAGCAGACGGCACTGCTCGGGATCGCCGTGGCCTTCCTCGGGATGAGCGTTATCGCGTTCCTCCTGTTCCGGACGTTCGTCCCCTCGATCGCCATCGTAGCGTCGGCGTTTTCGGACCTCGTGATCCCGCTTGCGTTCATGTCGATCGTCGGAATCCAGCTGTCGCTGGGGACCGTCGCCGCGCTGTTGATGCTGATCGGCTATTCGGTCGACTCGGACATCCTGTTGAACAACCACATCCTCCGGCGAGAGGGTGACTTCTACGAGAGTACTCACCGCGCGATGCGGACGGGCATCACGATGACGGTCACGTCGATGATGGCGATGCTCGTGATGGGCGTCACCGCCTACCTCTTCGGCGTCGAACTGCTGGCGTCGATCGGGATCATCCTCTTCGTGGGACTTGCGACCGACCTGATGAATACCTACATGCTGAACCTGAGTCTGCTTCGCTGGTACAAGTTCGAGGGGGTGAGACGCTGATGGGACCGAAAGCCTTCGTCAAAGAGTACTGGCGGATCCTCGTGCTCGTGCTCTTCGTGGGCGCTGCGCTCTTCGCGCTGTTCGTTCCCGGCGGCGTCTTCGGTGACACGACCCTCGTCGAGGGCGAGGACCCCGAGGCTGAGGACACCCCGACGAACCTCGTCTACGGCCTCGGACTCGAGGGCGGGTCCAGAATCAGTGCGCCCGTCGCCGGCATGACGGCCGACGACGTCGAGAGCGTCGCCGACGCGGAGACCGGCGAGGTCGACCACGATCGCATACAGGAGATCGAAGCTGGACTGCACGAGGACCTCGAACCCGGCGCGGCGAACCTGAGCGTCGTCCTCCACGACGACGGCTGGATCTCCGTCGAAATCTACGACGACGACACCACGGAAGCGGAGTTCGCCGAAGCCCTCAACAATCAGGGTCTCGAGGTCGACGAAGACGACGTCAGACCCGGCGTAACCGCCGAAACTCGAGCGGCGATCATCGAGACGATCCAGACGATGATCAACGAGGCGGGCCTCTCCGGCGGCACCGCCTACGAACAGCAAGACCCACTCGGTGGCAGCTACGTCGTCACCGAGGTCCCCGATATGGGTCCCGACCAGCTCGAGGAGCTGCTCTCCGACCGCGGCGTCGTCGAGGTCTGGGCGTACTACCCCGACGGCAACGGCTCGCACACGAACGAGACGGTCCTGAGTGGCGACGACATCACCGACGTCGATCCGCCACAGCCCGACCAGCAGGGGCCGGGCTACGTCGTCCCCGTGCAGGTGAGCGAGGACGCTGCCTGGGACTATCAGGACCGGATGAACGAACTCCAGTTTACCAGTGTTGGCCAGCATCAGTGTGGACTGGGGTACGATGAAGACGGAACCGTCGACTTCGATCACTCCGACGACCAGGATCGGTACTGCCTGATCACGGTTGCCGACGGCGAGCCTGTCGCTGCCCACAGCATGGGACCTGATCTTGCCAGCAGCATGTCCCAGGGAACGTGGGCCGAGAGCCCGACGTTCCAGATGGGGTCACAGAACATCGAACAGGCGAACTCGCTGGCCGTCAGTCTGCGCGCCGGTGCGCTGCCGGCACCGCTGGATTTCACGCAGTCACAGACCTACTCGATCCAGCCTGCACTGGCCGACCAGTTCAAGTTCTACTCGCTGCTCATCGGGGCGCTCTCCATCCTCACCGTCGCCGGGATGGTCTTCCTGCGCTATCGCAACCCGAAGGTCGCCGTTCCCATGATCCTCACGGCCTCGACGGAGGTGGTGATCCTGCTCGGCTTCGCGGCGCTGATCAAGATGCCACTGGACCTCTCACACGTCGCCGGATTCATCGCTGTCGTCGGTACCGGGGTCGACGACCTCGTGATCATCGCCGACGAGGTGATGGACGACGGTGACGTGAGTTCGAGTCGGGTGTTCGAGTCCCGGTTCCGGAAGGCGTTCTGGATCATCGGCGCGGCGGCGGCGACGACGATCATCGCCCTCTCGCCGCTGGCCGTCCTGAGTCTGGGCGACCTGCGCGGGTTCGCCATCATCACCATCCTCGGTGTGCTGATCGGCGTGCTCATCACCCGACCGGCCTACGGTGACATCCTCCAGCGGTTGTTGACGGACAGGTAGGCCGAATTCCTCTCGTTTCCAGGCTCGACTTTTGCACCACGATCACGTCGGAACGATACTCGAGAGGCCGACGCTCTCGAGGACGAGCCACCCGACGAACAGCCCGTAGATCGCGAGCAAGAGCCACGCCTCCCGCGCCGAGAGGCGCATATCGGTTCGAGCGACGGTGAAGAAGACGATCGTCGCGAAGACGAGAAACGCCATCATCGGGACGATGTGGGCGAACGTGATCGCCAGCGTCCCGGCAAGCAGGACACCCACGGGGACGGCCACGAGCAGGTCGAAGACGTTGCTTCCGAGAACGTTCGCGAGACTGACCGTTGGCCGGCCCGATCGGGCCGCGGCGATGCTGACGAACGCGTCGGGGAGGCTCGAGCCGGCGGCGACGACGACCATTCCCCAGAGGAACGCGGGCGTCCCGAACGCGGCACCGAGACCGATCGCGGACCGGACGAGACCCTCGACGCCGACGACGATGACGACGAGGCCGAGTCCGAACCACAGCCAGGCGCGGCCACGGTCGACGTCGACGTCGGCCTCGAGTACGTCTTCTGTCGCGTCGAGGAACTGGGTGAAGACGTAGAGGCCATAGAGGACGAGTGGGACCATCGCGAGCGGTCGCGTGACGGCTCCCTGCAGGCCCGCACCGCCGAGGGGGTAGTAGATGACGGCGAGTGAGAATGTAAGCAGGATCGTCGCGACCGCGAGCATGTAGAACAGTGCCTCCTTGTAGACCAGCTCCCGGTTCGTGGTCATCGCTCCCTTTCCCACGAGCGTCGCGACGGCTGGGATGACCAGCAGGTTGAACACCGCCGAGCCGACGATTGCGCCGACGCCGAGTTCGAACTCGCCGTGGAGCAGCGTCGCCAGGACGACGCTCATCAGTTCCGGTGTGCTCGAGCCGACGGCGGCGATGACCGCCCCCTGGACGACCGGCGGCACGCCGTAACCGACCGCGAGCTGGTCTGCCGACGTCTCGAGCCACCGGCTCCCCAGCCAGACGAGGACCGTCGCACCCCCGGCGAGCGCAACGAGCGCGAGAACGTCGAACACGGCTCGTTCGTCCACCGGGTGACCGTATAAAACGATCCCGCTCAGAACTGGCCGAGCCCTGTCTGCTCGGCGGCCGCGAGCACGTCCTTACAGGTCGACCACGACTCCCGGGCACACGGCGGGAGTTCGCCGTGGTCGTCGACGTAGGACTCGAGGAACTCGCGCGTCGTCGGGTCGCTCGGATAGCCGCTGCCGACGGGGCCGAACTCTTCGGCGAGACCCGCGACGTGGGCGTCACGTTCGACCTTCGCGACGATGCTGGCCGCACCCACGACCGGGTCGTCGTCGTCGGCGCCGTGGCGAGCGTCGATCTCGAGGGGGATCTCGAGTTCGCCCGCACAGGCTTCGGCAACCCGTCGTGCGAACCGGTCGGCGTCGGCGTCGCAGGCGTCGCACAGGCCGGATACGGGAGCCGACTCGGGCCCGGCGTCGAGGTCCACGAGGGACTCGGCGATCGCCTCGGCGTGAGCGGCGACGGCCAGCGAGTTCATGTCCGTCTCGGGATCGTCGATCCGGGCGGTCGTGATCTCGGCGACGCCGACGGCGATCCGGTCGTCCGCCCGGATCCTCGCGGCCAGTTTCTCCCGTCGGTCGGGCGACAGCCGTTTCGAGTCGGCGATTCCCTCCGGGAGCGCGTCGACCCTCTCACAGTGGACGGCTGCGGCAAACATCGATCCCAGCACCGGCCCTTTTCCGGCCTCGTCCACGCCGAGTGACATGGCTCGTCCGTCCCGCGCAATCTGCAAAATCCTTGCGTTGTTCCGCTCGAGAGGATCGTTCAGTCCACTCAGCCCCGGATGGGGATCAGGAGAACGATCGCACCGACGGCGGCGACGACGAGCGCGACCGGGCTGGCGATCGCAGCGCCCAGCCCCGAGACGAGCCCGGCGAGCCCGGCGACGAGCGCGACGGCTCCGACGGCGACTGCGAGTGAGAGTAGCCCGTGGACCAGCTCGAGCCGGCGGGTTCGTGGCTGGTGGCCGAGTTCGGCGGTGAGTTCGAGGCCGTACGTACCGGTGTCCCAGACGAAACACGCGACGCCGACACAGCCGATGGCGACGAACGGGGCGTGTGAGCCGAGGGCAGCGGCGGCGACGACGAGGCCGGTGCCGGCGAGTGCGGGGGCGATAGCGCGGTCGGGGAGGAACGCGAGCCAGACGGCGACGAGGATCGTTCCGACGAGCAGGAGGTACGCGAGCGGGCCGACGCCGACGAGGACGGCGCCGCCGCCGGCGAGGGCGAGGATCGCGCCGCCGGAGGCGAGGTTGCCGATAGCCACGCCGAGTGCGGCCAGACCGACCGCGACTGCGCCCGCGAGGAGGATGGCGACTGCGACGGTTACTGCGGCGGTCCAGATTCGGCTCCTCGCGTCTCCGGCGTCCCGGCGGGTGACCGCCCGGACGGTCCAGATCAGGAGGGGAACGACGACCAGCCCGACGGCGATGCTCACGAGCGGCCAGACGACCGCGCCCGTGGAGAGGGCGACGAGCGGTCGCTCGAGCTGGGGCACCTGTGCGACGAGCGCGCCGAAGAGGCCAGCGAGCCAGAGGAAGCCGAGGACGAACAGCGAGCCGAGGCCGCCGAGCACGACGCCGCCGAGAGTTCGGCGGACGGATGCGAGCTGGCGGTCGACGGCGTCCCGGCGGGAGCGCCGCGTGAGCTGTCTGATCGGGGCGACGGCGACGGCGAAGAGCCCGGCGACGGCGACGGCCACGACGACGGTAAGGAGGCCGGCGAGCGACCCCGCGGCGGAGTCGGTAGCCACGATCGCGACGAGCAGGTTCACGGTGACCACGAGGACGACGCCGACGAGAACGGCGACGACGCTCCCGACGACGAGCGTCGCGTAGGTGAGCCCACAGCTCAGCCCGGCGCGCTCAAGGGCTGCGGGGTCGACGTCGGCCCAGGCCATCGCGATCCCGAGCAGGGCCAGCGCGAACCCGGCGACGGCGACGGCCTCCCGCCCGAGGAACGGGCTGGCGACGACCAGCAATCCGACCGCCGAGCCGAAGCCGAACGCGAGTGCGTGACCGACCACGAGCTGGCCGAACCGGGAACGCTCGAGCAGCGCGATGCCGGCGACGAGGAGGCCGACGACGGGTGCGAGCCCGGTCACGAGTGCCGGATCGCCGAGTGCGACGCCTCCGGCGACGGTAACGGCGACGACGGCGACCGTGGCGAGCCAGAGACTCACGCCGCGTGCGCGACCTTCGTCGCCGATCGCGGACGGCCGATCGAGTCGGGGACCGGCGAGGGACATCTACTGGGTACCTCCAGTTTGGGTGGGGACGTCACGCCCGGCTGCTCCCGACTGCTGGGCAGCCACGCGAAACGCGTACGCGACGACGAGCGACAGCGGGGTGCCCCGCCGCCAGTCGACCGTGCGAACGCCGGCGGCCTGACTCCGGGCGAGTCGCGTCCTGCGTCTGACCTGCGTGTACTGGCCGCTGACGGTATTCTCGGGGATCACATCGGGTGAGACGAGCCGGACTGACCGTCCGCCAGCGCGCAGGCGCTCGAGCGCGCCGACCGGCCAGTCGTCGAGCATCGGCGAGACGACCGCCAGTTGCGTCTCGGGGGCCGTCAACTCGAGGAGCCGTCGTACCTGCCGGTTCGGACGGCGTTCACCAGCGGATTCCTCGAATTCCTCTCCCTCCTCGCCTTCGCCGCCTCCATCGCTTCCCTCGATCAGCTCCGTTCGCGTGCGCGAGTCCTCGAAGAGCCGATCGACGGCGTTCTCCTCGCGGTCGCGTCCACGTCCGCGTTCGGGAGCGCTGTCGCCGTGGCCGGTGCGCTCGTCGCCACTGCTGACACCGTCGCCATCGTCACTACTGCCATCACCATCGCCACCGGTCTCGGCAGCCGCCGATCGAAGTAGCTCGAGCGCGCGCGACCGGTGGGCCGGGCCGTTCCCGGGCTCGAGCCACGAAAGCCCCGCGGGGCCGTCGCCGTCGACGCCGAGGACGGCGAGACCCACGTCGTGGCCGCGCCGACAGAGGTCGGTGAGTGTTCGGGTTGCGGCGTAGGCCGACAGTTCGACGGCCGTGGGGTGGCCGGGGGCGGCGACGACGCGGTTTCGCTCCCGCGCGTCGACCACGACGACGACGCTCGCGGCCACCTCTCGCTCGTAGGAGACCGTCGCGAGCGTGCCGCGTTTGGCGTAGTGGCGCCAGTCGATCCGGTGGCTGGGGTCTTCGGGCCGGTAGGCGCGCGTCGAGTGGAACGAGATCCCCTCGCCGGCCCGGTCTGTCGTCACCTGCCCCACCCGGTCAGTCCCGACGGACGCGAGTGGCGGGGCGTCGGCGTCGAGCCGGCAGTGCAGCGTCCGATCGCCGCCGGGGTAGACGAAGGCCGTCGTCACCGCGCCCGCACCGGCCGACCGCACCCGCACTCGAACCCGGTCGAAGTCGTACGCCCCGCGACGGGAGCCGAGGACGTACTCGAGACGGAGGGTCTCGCCGGGCTCGAGCGCCCCGCCGCCGCGGGGTGAGCCGTCGTGGACGGCCAGCTTTTCGGGGACGCCGTCGATCACCCTGACGTCCGCGAGCGGGCCGGACGTGCGATTTGTCACCTCGAGCGTGACGGTCACCGGTCGTCCGGGCGGGACCGTCGTGGGTGCGATCGTTCGAGTGACGGCGAGTCCCTGCTCGTCTTCGTCGTCTCGCTTCCCGGTGACCGGCGGCGATCCGGCGGCCACCGTCCCGTAGGCGACGTACGCGAGTGGGACGAGCGCGGCGAGCAACAGAATGGCGACTCCCTCGAGCAGCGCCGCCACGACCAGCACCAGCGCGGCCGCGACGGCACCCCTGAACCGAGGCGGGCTGGTCGTCTCGACGCGCTCGAGGGTTCCCGTTGCCCCCCCGGAATCCGTCGCCGAGCTCACGATCGTCGTCGATCCCTCGGGGCCAGCGTCCTCTCTCGGTCCCGACTCGTCGGCCGAGCGGTTCGAGGTCGAATCGCCGGTGGCCGGTCCCGCGTCGGTCGACCGGTACACCCGCCCGTCGACGCCGCGCGTGAGCGACTCGAGTCGCGGCGGGAGGGAGGGGACGGTCCGCGGTGCGGTCTGGCCGGGGATCGACGGGAGCGCGTCCGTGGCTGCCGTCGCCACCGCATCGGTCGCCCGCCTGCCCCGCTCGCGCACGGCTCGCTCGGGGAACAGCCACTCACGCAGCCGCTCGCGAAACGGCCGGTCGGGCTCGGCCAGGTCAACCTCGAGCACGCTCGCCGCGACGGGGTCGTCGGTCCACTCGCCCGAGGCGAGCAGTCGGTCGATCTTCACCCGCGACCGACCGTCGCACTCGAGGGCGTCGATCAGGGTATCTCGCAGGACTGGCCGAACGACGGCGACCCCGGCGTCGACGTCCCCCTCGCGGCGGGCGGTTCGGCCGCCGGTCTCGATCAGGCTCGCGAGGTCCCGGCTCGAGAGCGGCGGCTCCCGATCCGTTCGCTCCGGTGCAGGCGTGGTGAACGGGTCGTCGTCGCTCCACGGAATGGCGGGAACCGCGTCGCCGACGTCGTCCTCGACGGCTGGCGGCTCGAGTCGCCCCCAGACTTTCCACAGCCCGAGGACGAGTGCACAGAGCCCGAAGACGATCGCCGCGAGAACCACGCCCGGCGACCGTGGTGGCTCAGCCTGTCCCGGGCCGGTGAGTGCGACGAGAACCCCGACGGCGACGAACCCGACGCCGACGATGGTGACGAGGGTGGTCCGCCACCACCTCATCTGCGGTCACCTCGAGTCGATCCGTCGCTCCTCCGTGTCCGTTCGTCGTCCGCTCGAGTCGATCCATCGCCGGACGGTCGATCCGTCGTGGCGTGCTCGAGGTGGTCTGTATCACCGACACCGCCGTCTCTGCCATCGTTGCCGGCACCGTCGCTGCCGTCGCCGCCGTCGTCACCGACGCCGTCACTGTCGTCGGACCGCTCCACTTCTCGACCATCCACGATCGCCTCGAATGCTTCCTCGGCACGCTCGCGATCTGCCCCGGTCTCCCGTTTCGAGCCGTACTCGACAGCCCGAAACAGGGACGTCAGGTCGCCGACCGGACCCGGCGGGTAGCCGCTGTCGATGGCCCGTCGTTCGATCTCCGTAGGGGCGCGGGTGCGCCACTGTGCCGGTGCGACCTGCCGGGCGAACGCCCGCCAGACGATCGCGACCGGTCGGGGGTCGTCGCTCGAGGCGCGTCGGTTCTCCCCGGCTACGACGTCACTTTCGTCGCGGCCGTCGCTCGCGCTCGAGTCGTCTCGGCCAAGACCCCCGGAACTCCTCGATCGGTTGTGGAAGACGATGCCGGCGACCACTGCGGCCGTCCCCGCGAGCAGTGCCATCAGGCCGCCTCGAGCCCCGCCAACCGCGTACCCGGCTACCGAGACGAGCGCGAGCGAACCGGCGGCAGCCAGCAGTGTCCTCGCGCTGACTGGGGGGGAGGCCACAGCGACCAGACGGCCCGGAAGCGACGCCAGCCACGCGACCGCGCTCCGTGGAACCGTCCGTACAGATCGGACCAGCGAAACGAGGCGGACTGCAATCGCACGACTCGTCTGTCCGAACCGCTCGAACAGCGCCTCGAGCCGTGAGGCAGCCGCGAGCGTCCAGGCGAGGAGCCGCGCTCCGAGGCTGCGACCGCGCTCGGCCTGTGCGGATGGATCGACTGCGGGCGTGCGATCGGACCGGGAGACGGCGACCGCGAGACCTCCCGCGACGAGGGCCGAAAGCGCGACGAGTCCGGCCAGCGGGCCGTAAAACGCCTCCACGACGAGCACCGCGAGGAGCCCGGCGGTGACCGCGACGGTCGCGACCGGCCCGCGTGCGCCGTGGGTCCGATACGTCCCGCCTGCGACGCCCCCGACCACGAGGATGGCGAGGAGTGCCGTGAGCCCGTACGCCTCGAGTAGCGTCGTCTGGGCGGTCTGGTCGCCCGTCCTGACCGTCACCGGCGCTGTCGGGTCGAGTGGGATCGTGACCGGCGTCGTGCCCGCTGCGTCGGTCTCCCCGACGTCCTCGCCGTCGATCGCCACGTCGGCCGTCGGAACCGGTTCTCCCGCTCGCTCGGCGACGACGGCACCGTCGCTTCCCGGAATGGGGGCGAATCCCTCGGGGGTCAGTCGGGCCTCGAGCAGGCGCACCTCGAGCGTCGTTTCCCCCGTGAAGTCCCCACGGGAGACGCCGACCTCGAGTCGTTCGGTGCCGTCGTCGGGGACTCGAACCGTCTCTCTGCCCTCGTCGTCTGTCTCGCCGGTCTTCTCGCCGTCGACAGTGACGTCGGCCGCCGCCATCGGCACGCCGTCGATCGTCGCCTCGAGCGTGAGGTTCGTGCCGGGATCGGGGACGCCCTCGACAGCCAGTTCGACGTCGCCGTCGACTGCGTACTCGACGGTCGCGTTCTGCTGGCCGGCCTGCGCGACGACCCCGGTCGTCGTCGCGCCTGACGGTGGATTCGTCGACGCCACCAGCCCGCTGTGGGCTGTCTCCGCCGCAGTACCCGATTCCTCGAGCGTGATCGTCGGTCCCGATTCGACGGCCAGACACTCGACCTCGTCGTCGGTCTCGACCCGGACCGTCAGTTCCTCGACGTAGGGGACCTCGCCGGTGACCTGTCCACGGTCGTCGGTCGTGCCGACCGCACGGTCTTCGAACCAGACCTGTGCGTCGGCGAGCGGTTCTCCCTGATACTCGATCGTCACCGTCTGCTCGTCGCCCGGCGTCGGGTCGCCGTGGACGTACACCGTACACGCCGGCGCATCGGGCGGTCCGGTTTCCTCCTCGTCGAGGAGTCCGAGCCACTCGAGGAGGTCCGTCCAGTCGAACGAGTCGGAGTCGTCCTCGGGCGCGTCGCCAGCCTCGCCGATGGCCTCGTCGCCGCTGTCACCGGGCGACTGGTCGTCTCCCGGGTCGGCGACGAGACCGGGTGCGAGCAGCGCCGCGACGACGAGCGCGGTCGCCGCCAGCAGGAGAAAGGATACCTGTCGGTAGTCGACGCCGGCTGTGGACTGCGCGAGCGGCTGGTCGTCGTCCATGGTGCTCGTTGGAGGTCGGGCGGACTCGTGGCGTGTTCGATCGTGATCGACCGGCTCGAGGGGATCTCACCGCCTGGGAACCGGCGAGCGACAGCACGTCGGGACGCCAGGCCTCGCCACCGCGGTGTCCGGTGGAGTTGGCCTGAGAAACGCGGGAGCGCCCTCGAGAGCTACCTCCTCACTCCCTCATCTCGTCTGGAGGGACAGCTTTTTCCCCTGATCCGGCCGACTCACCCGGCTGGGCTGCCCCGGAGCGACAGCCGGGGCTCACCGTCGCGAACACGCCGGCAACGAGTCCCGTCCGCCCGTTCATCGGCGAAACGTCACCGGCCGTGAAGGAAAGACTTTCCCTCGCACACACGGCAGGCGAGTCGATCGAGTGCCGGACACTGGGCCTCGAGTTCGCCTGCTACGGCCGGACTCGAGTGGCCGCTCTTACCGCCGGGCCTCGAGTTCGCCTGCCACGGCCGGACTCGAGTGGCCGCTCTTACCGCCGGGCCTCGAGTTCGCCTGCCACGGCCGGACTCGAGTGGCCGCTCTTACCGCCGGGCCTCGAGTTCGGCCTCGAGGTCTTCGAGAGACATGTCCTTCATCGAGAGCAAGACGAGCAGGTGGTAGACGATGTCTGCGGCCTCGTAGGCGACCTCTTCGTGGTCGTCGTCTTTGGCAGCCAGCACGAGTTCGGTCGTTTCCTCGCCGAGTTTCTCCAGGACGGCGTTCTCGCCTTTCTCGTGGGTAAAGAGCGAGGCGGTGTAGGAGCCCTCGGGGAGCGTTTCCTTGCGGTCTTCGATCACAGCGAACAGGTCAGAGAGCGTGTCGTCCATCTACAGGTCACCGGAGACGTTGCGGATGTCTTCTAACTGCTCGAACTTCTCGCTATCGTCTCGGCTGTCCTCGAAGACAGCTTCGGTGACCTCGATCGAGGCGTTCGTCCGGGCCGCAAGCGCAAGCGAATCGCTCGGGCGGGCGTCGATCACGGTCTCACCGCGGGGAGTCTGGACGTGGATGTCGGCGATGTAGGTGCCGCCCGGGCCCCCCTCGCGGCGCTCGATCTCGCTGACCACGACGTGGTCGATCCGACTGCCCAGTTCCTCCATCACGTCGAGCAGGAGGTCGTGGGTCAGCGGCCGGCCGATGTCCTCTGCCTCGAGCCCCCGTGCGATGCTGGTCGCCTCGGTGAAGCCGATGAAGATCGGCACGACGTCGTCTTCGCCGTCGACCGAGAGGACGACCACGGGAACCGGCCCCTGTGGCGTCCCTGCGACGCGTACCGCGTCGATAGCTGCCTGCATATCCCGTCCAACGAGCGCAGGGAAGAAAAGTGTAGACGGCTGCGAATGCGCGCGCCCGGGTGGTCACCGATCGCCAGCGGTCCGGCTCACCGGTACCGACGCCGCCTCGTTCTCGAAGAACGCGACGCCGTGGATCCGGCTGTCCGCCGTCAGTTCGGGGTGGAACGCAGTCGCGACGACGGGTCCGTCACGGACCGCCACCGGTCGATCCTCCCACGTCGCCAGTACCTCGGCGTCGCCCACCTCGTCGATCGCCGGTGCGCGGATGAACACCGCCGGGTACGGCTCTTCGAGCCCCTCGATTACGAGCGGCGCTTCGAAACTGTCGCGCTGTCGCCCGAACGCGTTCCGCTCGACGGAGACGTCGACCAGTCCGAGTTCGTCGACCCGGTCGTCGTCCGCGTCGCTCGAGGCGACGATCAGCCCGGCACAGGTCGCGAGCAGCGGTTTGCCGGCCTCGACGTGGGTCCGAATCTCGGGGGCGATCCCCTCGCCGTGGATCAGCCGTGAGATGGTGGTCGACTCCCCACCCGGCAGCGCGAGCAGGTCACAGTCTGGGACCAGCCCCGACTCACGAATCTCGAGGACGTCGACGGCCAGTCCGCGCTCGCGCGCCGCGCGCTCGATGGCCGCGGCGTGTTCGGCGACGTCACCCTGGACCGCGACGACGCCCGCTGTGAGTGTCATACCCGTCGCTTGGGATAGCGGTGGCAAAAAGGACGCGCCACGGCTCGAGGGTGTTGGAGGTAGCTCCACGATACGCGAGCGTAGAACACAGCCACGCGACACTCGTGAGGCGACGCAACAGCTCTGGGTGGTATGGTCGACTCGAGAAGTGGTTCCGATCAGGCGACGAACGTCAACAACTGGATGAGTACACCCAGCATGACGCCGGTCGCGATGACCGTCTTCGGATTGATGAGAATTGCGTTGGAGTCCTCTGCATCGAAGTACCGGACGAGTCCGGCACTGGACATCAGCCCTCCGGTATTCTGTCCTCGGTCCATACCCGCTCTTTCGTGAGCAGCGAACTAAAGCTTTCGACGTTTGCTCGCTCGTCGCCACCGACGGTGGCTGGTGGTCTACGCGGCGTCGTCCGCCCGGGTCACCAGTACCGAACACTCGGCGTTGCGCGTCACGTGTTCGGTGACGCTGCCGAGCAGGAGTCGATCGATCCCCGTTCGGCCGTGGGTCCCCATTACGACGACGTCGACGTCCTGTTCGTCGGCGTACTCGAGGATGACCTCGCGGGGATCGCCGTCTTCGACTACGGTGACGACCTCGAGGCCCTCGGGTGCCGCGGCGGCGACCTCCGCAGTCAGTTCGCGGCCGTACTCGCGCATCGACTCGACGGACTGGCTGCTCGAGATGTCGAGTGGCGTCCGGTCGTCGATGTCGACGCAGTACAGGACGTGCAGCGTCGCGTCGAACCGGTCGGCGATGGCGGCGGCCTGTTCGGTCGCTCGTGTGGCGGGGTCGCTCCCGTCGGTTGGCACCAGTATCGCGTCGTACATACCGCCACGTTGGAGTGGAACACCTAAAGATGAGGTGGAACGACTCGAGGGGTGGGAAGATCCGCCCCCGGCCGACGCAGCCAACGTGATGTTACGCAGACATGGCAGACGGCTCGCCTGTCCCGGCATGCCGACTGGGAAACCCTTATGCGCGCCGCGTGGAAATCTAGAGCCGAACCGATGACAGTCACGCTCAAGGACTTCTACGCCGACTGGTGTGGCCCCTGCAAGACCCAGGACCCGATCCTGGAGGAACTCGAGGACGACTGGGACGGCCGCTTCGAGGTCGAGAAAGTCAACGTCGACGAACAGCAGGACCTCGCCAACGAGTACCAGGTACGCTCGCTGCCGACGCTCGTGATCGAAAACGACGACGGCATCGTCGAGCGCTTCGTCGGCGTCACGCAACGCGAAGACATCGAAGACGCACTCGAGTCCGCCGGCGCCTGATCTGCCCGCGGCTCGAGGTTGCCACGATCTCGAGTATTCACACACATTCTCTCATACGGTTTACTGTAAGTCGTTGCCGACGCAACCGCGACCCGTGCGGCGGTTGCGTCGGTAAACCGTTACAGTAATCCGTATCAGGCCCTGTCCGAACAGCCCTGGCCGTCGACGGTGACGACCGCGACGCCCGTGAATGCCATCGCCATCGACGGCTACCAGTCGTCTGTGCCGTCAGAAAGTTTTTGCCACGGGGAACCCAACGGTCCCGTATGCGAAGAGACGACCGCGACGAGCCCTTCGACGACCTGTTTCGCGAGATCGAGCGCATGATGAACGAGATGATGAACGGTCCCGGCCAGAACCCCGGCTTCGACTCCCCCGGTGGGACGGAAAACGGCTTCGGCACGGACACCCACGTCGACATCCACGAGACCGACGACGAGATCCGCGTCATCGCCGACCTCCCCGGCGTCGAGAAAGACCAGATCGACCTCGAGTGTGACGGCGAGGTGCTGACCATCTCCGCCGGCACCGAACACCGCCAGTACGACGAACGCGTCTCCCTCCCGACGCGCGTTAACGAACACACGGCCTCGGCGACCTACAACAACGGCGTCCTCGAGGTCGTCTTCGACCCCGCCGAACAGTCCTCGGACATCAGCCTCGAGTAACCGTCGTCGCGGTCGCACCCCGATCACCGATTCCGTTTTCACCGGCTGTCACCTCGTTCGAGCCGTCGGCCCATCCCGTAGCGGTCACTGCGACTCCGCGACCGATCGGATCGCATCAGCCAGCCGATCGTAAAACCCCGGTTCGTACTTCGTCGCCTTGTCGATCGTCGGCCGGGCGTTCGTCTCGTTGACGACGACCCGCTCGTCGGCCCCGGTTTCGGCCTCGACCGCGAGCAGATCGATCCCGAGAAACGAAATCTCGAGTTCTGTGGCAACCCGTTCTGCCAGTGCTCGCCACTCCTCGGGGACGGAGACGCCGGTCGCTTGCGCGCCGCGGTGGACGTTGTGCTTCCACTGGCCCTCCGCGACGGCGTCGTCGGGCAGACGGCGTTCGACCGCGCCGACGTACTCGCCCTCGAGCACCATCAGCCGGTAGTCGGTCGCCTCCGGCAGGTACTCCTGAACGAGGAAGGAGCGGTCGCCAGTCGCCCGGTAGTCGTGTACCAGCGAGAGATAATCACAGATCCCGAGAAAGGAATCGAGGTCGTGGGCCTTCGCAACGCCGGTCCCGCGGGTCGTCGAGTTCGGTTTGACTACCACCGGGGGTTCGAACCGCTCGAAGACCGCGGTCAACTCGGCCTCGGAGACGGGATTCGAGACGAACACGGACTCGGGCACCGGCAGGCCCGCCCGCTCGAGTCGCGCCAGCACGCCCGCTTTGTTCCGCGAGGTGAGGATCGCCTCCCGGTCGTTGAGCCACGGCACGGAGAGCAGCGCGTCGGCCACCCCACCCTCCATCACGCGTCCGGGATAGACGAAGCCCACGTCGTACTCCCCGGCGTCCCACGGGACGTCCGACCCGAGGGGCACGACGCGCTCGCTCGAGGGCACGTGACTCGCCCGGATTCCCCGGTCGGCCAGCGGCTCGCGCATCCGCTGGAACGTCTCCTGATCGTTCGCGACCGCCAACTCGATCATACCTCGAGTCAGGATGGCGAGGGCAAAAAACTGGCTCGTACCACCGAAGTACGATGCAAACCTTGGCCGGGAGTGGGGCTCGAGCGCTGCGAGAGCCCCCGACCCGGGGGAGGGCAGGCAGTCACCGACGTTCGCCGCGAGTGAGCGACCGCGAACGAGCGGGCCGACGACCGATGTGAACGAGCGTCAGCGAACGGCGAAGCCGTGAGCTACGGAGCGAGAGAACGGAGGGAGGAGTGCTTTTGATCGACATTTTGCCGAGGGCCAGCGGAGCTGGCCCGCAGCGCAAAAGGTCGGGTTACGCGATCAGTTCTTCTTCGCCACGCTCGACCACGACACGGCACGGCGGCGTGATCTTGTTGTAGGCACGGCGGAGCGCGTCCTTGGCGAAGTCGGCGTCGTCGACGTCACACCAGATGGTGAAGATGCGGTCGCCGCGGTCGATGCGGGCGGCGGTACCGACGATCTTCCCGAACGACTGACGCATCCCGTCGGAAACACGGTCTGCACCCGCACCCGTCGCCTGCTTGTTCTCGCGGATGACGTGGTGGGGGAACTTCCGGAGGATCATCTTGTAGTTGCCCTCACCGGCGTTTTTGAGCATGTGACGGTTGGCCGACAGCCGCGAGGACTCGAGGCTGCCGTGGCGGATCTGGACCTCCTCTTCGGTGACGAGGCTGATCTGGACGGGGTAGTCCTCGGGTTCGGCGGCGACGTCGCCCATCTTGTGCTGTGCGATCTTCGAGCCCGGGATGCCAGTGATGTACTCGCGGCGCGTATAGGCCGGCTTACTGATCTCCCGGTACATGGAGGCAGGTTTGTCGGACATGGTTACTTACGAAGACGGAGTGTTACCGTGCGGATAAAGGCTTCGAAGCACGTGCTGGGGCCAGCCGCGGGTGCTCTGGTCGTCTCAGCGTCTCGCGTGCGACCACGGATCCGCTCGAGTTGCACTCCCCGTGGCGGATGCCGAATCGTCGCACTGTCGCGCTCACGCGGTGACGACGTACTCGGTGCCCGTCTTCTCGACCAGTCCCTGACTGGTCAGCGACTCGAGGACGCTGAGGACGGCCAGCTTGTTCATCGCGAGGGTGTCGTTGAGGTCGGCGACGGTCGCGCCGCCGCTGGCCTCGAGGTAGAGGTAGACGAGTTTCCCACGCGGTGAGGTGACCGTCGTGGGCAGGTCGGCGATTCGGTCGGACGGGTGGTGATCCATCATGACAGCAGCAGCCTCCACGAACTCCCTCATAACGCTATGGGGAATAGAATAACCATTTGCTAGAACATGGGTGTGTGTATATATCTCTATGAGGTCTGCCGGACTCTGATCGGTGGACGTTCGGTTGGAGCACGTTCGGGCTCGACTGCGACGACAGGTCGTGGTGCGCTCGAGCGACGCCCGGAAATCCGGGAGTTGGCGGCGCGTTTAAGGCCTCGCCACTGATAGTTTGGGGCATGATGTGGAGTTTCCGGATCGGGTCCGTCTTCGGGATCCCGATCAAGCTCGACGTGACCTTTCTATTGATTCTCCCGGTGTTCGCGTATCTGATCGGGATGCAAATCGGCATGGCTGCCGAGATACTGAACCTCTCGATGGGGGCTGGGATCGACGTCGCCGCCGTCACGACGCCGTGGTGGATGCCGTGGGCGCTCGGGCTCAGTGCCGCGATCGGCCTGTTCGTCGGCGTCTTTCTCCACGAACTCGGCCACTCGGTGACCGCCCAGCGGTACGGCTATCCGATCGACTCGATCACGCTCTGGCTGCTCGGCGGCGTCGCCGCGCTCTCTGAGATGCCCGAGAACTGGAAACAGGAGTTCGCCATCGCCATCGCGGGGCCGATCGTCTCGGTGCTGGTCGGCGTCGGTTCGTTCCTCCTCTTTCTCGTCACTCCCGAGGCGATGGATGGTGCCCGATTCGTCCTCGCGTACCTCGCGATCCTGAACGTCTTCCTCGCCGGGTTCAACATGCTGCCTGCGTTCCCGATGGACGGCGGGCGGATCCTCCGCGCGCTACTCGCCCGCAGTCAACCGTACGCGCGAGCGACCCAGCAGGCTGCGACCATCGGCAAGGGATTCGCTTTCCTGCTCGGCCTGTTCGGACTGATCGGATTCAACGTCATCCTCATCGCCATCGCCTTTTTCATCTACATCGCCGCCTCGAGTGAGGCCCAGCAGGTGACGATGAAGGCGGCGTTTCAGGACGTCACCGTCGCGGACATCATGACGCCCGCGGGCGACTTGCACACGGTCGCCCCCGAGACCTCGGTCGCCCAGCTCTTCCAGCGGATGTTCACCGAGCGCCACACCGGCTACCCCGTCATCGAGGCCGACGCCTGGGATGACGAACGGCTGATTGGGCTGGTGACCCTCTCGGATGCGCGTGACATCGATCCGGTCGAACGCGACGCCTACACGGTCGAGGAGGTGATGACGACCGACCTCGAGACGATCAGCCCAGATTCGGATGCGATGACGGCGATCGAGCGGATGCAGCGAAACGGAATCGGTCGGTTGCTGGTCGTCGAGAACGGTGACCTCGTCGGGATCATCTCGCGATCGGACCTGATGACGGCGTTCAACGTCGTCCAGCAGAGCGGTGGATCGGTCAACCTCCGTGGGCAGGCCGAGCCGACCCGGCAGTTCTGAGCGATCGACGCTCGAGTCGCCGAGCGCCGACCACCCGGTGTGCTCGTGGCATCGGCAACCGGATTCAGCACCCTTAACCGCGTCCCGGGCTGACCATCCGTCGATGCCACCGGCTATCGAGACGGTCGATCTCGTCAAGGAGTACGGGGAACTCCGTGCGTTGCAGGGACTGTCGCTCACCGTCGAGGAGGGCGAGTTCTTCGGCCTGCTCGGACCGAACGGGGCTGGCAAGACGACGTTCATCAACACGCTCGTCGGCCTCGTTCGCAAGACTGGCGGCGAGGCACGCGTCTTCGGCCACGACGTCGAAGCCGACTACCAGCAAGCCAGGAACGCGATCGGACTGGCCCCACAGGAGTTCAACGTCGACCGCTTCTTCCCGATCAAGGAAGTGCTGATGCACAAGGCCGGCTACCACGGAATCCCGAACGACGAGGCCGCCGAGCGCGCCGACGAGGTGCTCAAGCGCGTCGGGATCTACGACAAGCGCGACGAACGCTTCGACTGGCTCTCCGGCGGGATGAAACGTCGCCTCCTGCTCGCCCGGGCACTCGTCACCGATCCGGACCTCCTGATTCTCGACGAGCCCACCGCCGGCGTCGACGTGCAACTGCGCCACGACCTCTGGGACCTCGTCACCGAACTCAACGAGGAGGGGACGACCGTCCTGCTGACGACCCACTACATCGAGGAGGCCGAACGGCTCTGTGACCGGGTCGCCATCATGAACGAGGGCCGCAAACTCACCGTTGCGACGCCGGACGAACTGAAGACCCGCGGGACCGATACGATCTCCGTCGGCCTCGAGTCGCCCGTCGACGCCGTTGGGACGGCCTCCCTCGAGGCTGACCTCGGTGCGTACGTCCACGGCGTTTCGACGACTGGCGACCGACTCGAGGTTCGCGTCGACGACGGCGGGTCGACCGCGCCACGGGTGCTCAACGATCTCGAGGCACGCGGGTACGAGATCGCGGATCTCGAGATTTCCCGGACCTCCCTCGAGGAGATTTTCGTCGATATGACCAGAAGCGAGGATCGGACGGTGACGCGGTCCTCGGCGGCTTCGTCGGCGGCCGAGACGTCGCCGGCCGGCGACTCCGGGTCAGAGGCCGATCCCGAGCGCGAACAGGAGGGGATCGCCTGATGGTCTCGGTGGGCTTCCGGGCGCTCTTCCGGCGCGAACTGCTGCGCTTCGTTCGCCGGCCGAAGAACACGTTCATGCCGCCGGCGATCACGAACGTGCTCTACTTCGCGGTCTTCGGTGTGATTCTTGGCGGGCGGATCGACAGTCCAGTCGACGCTCCCGGTGTGGAGATCGGCTACATCCTCTTTCTGATCCCGGGACTCGTCGTGCTGGGGACGATCTCGAACGCCTTCGAGAACGCCTCGTTCTCGATCTTCCACGGGCGGTGGAACGAGTACATCCACGAGACGCTCACCTCGCCGCTGTCGTACGTCGAGATGGTCGTCGCCTACGTGGCTGCCAGTGCGGTTCGGGGACTGATCGTCGGCGCTATCGTCGCCGTCATCGGCGCACTGTTCGTCCCACTCAGCGTCGAAAACGGACTTTTCCTCGTCGCGACGATGGTCGTCATCTCCTCGCTGTTCGCCGGACTCGGGATCATCGGCGGTCTCCTCGCGCGAGACTTCGACGACCTCACTGTGATGAACCAGTTCATCCTCCGGCCGCTGGTCTTCTTCGGGGCGGTCTTTTACTCGTTGACGATGCTCGAGCCGGTCTGGCAGACCGTCTCCCTGCTGAATCCGATGGTCTACATGGTCGACAGCGTCCGGTACGGCCTGCTCGGCTACTCTGACTTCCTCCAGATTGCCCCGCCGGCGTACGCCGAACTGGCACCCTACGCCTCGCTGGGGGTGCTGACCGCGCTCACAGCGATCGTGATCGCCATCGACGTCTACATGTTCAAGGTCGGCTACGGGTTGACCGACTGAGTCGACCCCATCCCTCGTCTCGAGCGTAAGACCGGATAAGTGATCGAACGTCCAGAATAGTTCGTCTCCCCCTGCTTCCTCGGACGAATTCTGCCCGATAACGAAGATTGATTTTCGCGTAGTGGTCTGATTCGGTTACAATGAGTCGAGGTGCCGGTGATCCCCGTGAACGATGACGGTCGCTCGAGTGATGCGCTCGAGGGTGGTTTTCCAGCGACGTACGATTCTGACCGGTTCCGACACCTGATCGAACACATTCAGGACGCGGTCGTCGAGTTCGAGTTCGTCGACGATGAACCGATCGTCCGGGGGATCAACCCCGCGTTCATCGAGGTCTTCGGATACGGTCCCGACGAGGTGCTGGAGCAGTCGCTCAACGAGTGTATCGTACCACCCTGGCTCGAGACCGAGGCGACGACGCTCGACGATCGGACGACCGCGGGGAAGGTCAACTATCGTCGCGTTCGTCGGGAGACTGCAGACGGCGTCAGGGAGTTTCTCTATCGCGGGATTCCGTATCGGATCGCTTCGGGTGAAAGGGTGGCTGACGCCATCGACGCAGACAGTGGGGAACCGAACGGCAGCAACGCCGCCGCCGGGGCTCTCTCCAGCGACGGCCGTCGCGGCTTCGCCGTCTACACCGATCTTACCGAAGACCGGCGCAATCGAAGCCGGGTCCACGTCCTCAACCGCGTGCTCAGACACAACCTCCGGAACAAGGTCACGCTGGTCGCCGGCAGCGTCGAGAGCCTGCTCGAGGAACTCGACGACGACGCCCTCGATCCGACTGCGCGAATGCTCGCCGACAACGTCGATGCCGGCGTCGACGAACTCCGAACGCTGACTCGCGAGGCGAGTGACCTCTACCGGATCGCCAACGCTTCGATTCCCGAGGACCCCCGGGTCGACAGCGTCCCGCTTGCGCGCACCGTCGCCGGACGATACGGGCTGGAGTATCCCGACGTCAGCATCGACCTCGACGTCCCCGGCCGACTCTGGGTAGCGGCGACCGACCGCCTCGAGATCGCCGTCGAGAGCCTCGTCGAGAACGCGATCGTCCACAATCCCTGCGACGAGCCACGCGTCTGGCTCGAGGTGGAGCGCGAATCGGCGGAGTGGTGTACGATCGCAGTCGCCGACGACGGACCTGGCATCCCGCCGGTCGAACGGGAGGTGGTCACCGGTGAGAGCGAGATCACCGACTTGCACCACGGCAGCGGTCTCGGCCTGTGGCTCGTGAAGTGGACGGTCGAGACCTTCGGGGGTGAGATTACGTTCGACCGCAGTGAAGCGGGGGGCTCTCGGGTACAACTTCGATTACGCCGATGGACTGGCGACGAGTGATCGCCTGTCACGAACGAAACCGTTTCCCGGCGTCAGTGCTCGCGCTCGCCGACCTTGACGAGTTGCTTGCCGATGTTCTCACCCTCGAACAGCCCGAGGAACGCGTCCGGTGCGTTCTCGAAGCCCTCGACGACGTTCTCGCGGTACTCGAGGTCGCCCTGCTGGATGAACTGTGAAAGACGCCGGAGTGCGTCGCCCCAGCGGTTCTGGTAGTCGCTGACGAGGAAGCCCTCGACGGTCGCCCGGGTCTCGATGAGCGTCGTGAGTTTTCGTGGCCCCATCGGCACCTCCGTCTCGTTGTAGAGGGCGATCTGGCCGCAGACGGCGACGCGGGAGAACTCGTTGAGTTGCATCCAGACGGCGTCGGTGATCTCGCCGCCGACGTTGTCGAAGTAGGCATCGATGCCGTTCGGACAGGCCTCGGCGACCGCGCCGTAGAGGTCGTCTTCGGTCTTGTAGTTGATCGCGGCGTCGAACCCGAGGTCCTCGGTGAGCCACTCGACTTTCGCGTCGCTGCCGGCGGTGCCGACCACGCGGGCACCCGAGAGCTGGGCGAGCTGGCCAACGACCGAGCCGACTGCGCCCGCCGCGGCGGAGACGAAGACGGTGTCGCCCGGGGCGGGGTCACAGATGTCTCGCAGTCCCCAGTAAGCGGTCACACCGGGCATTCCGAGCACGCCGACGGCGGTCGAGATGGGGCCGAGATCCGGATCGACCCGCTGGAGTTCGTCGGCGTCGGCGACCGCGTGCTCGGCCCAGAGGAGGTCGCCGGTGACGATGTCGCCCGGTTCGAACGTCTCGGCTTCTGACTCGAGGACCTCGCCGACGACCGAGGCCTTCATCGGGTCGCCGACGTCCCACGGCTCGGCGTAGGACTCTGCGTCGCGCATTCGACCGCGCATGTAGGGATCGACCGACTGGTAGAGCGTCTTCACCAGCACCTCACCGGGTCCGGGCTCGGGACGGTCGACGGTCACCAGTTCGAAGTTGTCGTGGGTGGGTTCGCCAACTGGACGGCTCGCGAGTTGCCACTGTCGTGTAGCTGCCATACGCCCACGTCTGCGTGACAGGTTGTCAATATTGGGCTCGCGGAAGGGGGCTCCAACTCGAGTTCCGTTTGCGGCGGTTCTCGAGGCGGGCGTCGGGTCGTGGTGCTCCGTATCACGAAACGCGAATACTGGTCGAAGGGAACCGCTTTTGCCCTCGATCCGAGAACGCACGCGTATGTGCGCCGATCACGATACGCTCGAGAATCTGCTCGCGGGTAACGAGCGCCACGTCGAATCGCTTCCGGAGGACTACTTCGCGGACGTTCAGGATGGCCAGCACCCCGACGTCGTCGCGATTTGCTGTTCGGACTCGCGAGTTCCACAGGAACGGATGTGGGGCGTCGACGCCCCGGGGACGGTCTTCACGCCGAGTAACATCGGCAACCAGGTCTGGGACGACGACGAAGGTGACCGGATCGTCGACGGGGGCGTGCTCTACCCGATCCACCACGCAGACACCGAGGCCGTCGCCGTCGTCGGCCACACCGGCTGTGGCGCTGTCACCGCGGCCTACCAGCTCGCGACCGGCGGCGACCAGCCCGGCCCGCGCGGGGTCGACAAGTGGGTCGAACTGCTCGTCCCCGTCGTCGAGGAGGCCCTCGAGAGCGACCTGATCGACGCCGACGCCGACGACGAGACGGTGATCAACCAGCTCGTCGAGTACAACGTCGATGCGCAGGCACGATTCCTGCGTGAGTCCGACGACGTGCCCGAGGACGTCGCCGTCTACGGCTTCGTCTACGACTTCCAGGGCGTCTACGGCAACGAACACGGCCGAACGTACCTCGTGAACGTCGACGGCGAGACCCGGCCGGACGAAATCGCCGACCTGCTCCCCGACGAGTACGAGACGACGACCGACAGCCTGCTGTACTGAGTCGCGCCGACCCGATCGACGGCTCGAGGCCTCACCATCGACACTCGAGACGCCACTTCCCACCACGGCGCTGTCGGTACTGTTTTGCGGGTTCCAGTCCAACGACGGGCTATGCGGACGCTCCTCGAGTCAGACGTCGGCTTCTACTACGCCGTCGGTGCGTTCACGGTCGCGGTGTTCGTCCTCTCGCTGGTCGCCCTCGCGGTCGTCACTCCGGGCGGAATCGGCACCCGCGAACTGGGCGGGCTCGTCGTCGGGTTCCTGCTGTTCGTCGGCGTCTACCTCGTCTCTATCGCCGCCAAACGGCTCGAGGAACTCGAGGACGTCTGAGGTGAAGACTGTCCGTGTCCCGGTACACCGCTTGCGGCCCGTGGTGGTGCCAGACCGTCTGGTAAGTCTCGAGCGGGTGTGAAACATTCAACTGTGACGTAAACGTATACTAACTCGTGGCTTCGTCAGCGACTCACCGCGGTGCGGCCTCGAGCAGAGAGCGGACCTACATCGTCTGTGGAGCGGTCTGTGCGGTGTGTGCCGTCTACTATCTCCCCATCGTGTTCGGACCCGTGGCGATGTACTTCGGCGGCCGACTGTACCGCGACGACGCAGAACCGACCGGTGTCGCGATCGCTCTCCTGGGACTACTGGGGCTGATCCTCGGATTCTTCAACGTCATCGTTCCGGCTGCAGTCGGATAGAGTAGCCACTGCACGTCAGTGCACACCTGATCGCCAGACGGATCGGCGATCAGTGTGTAAATCGTTGCAGTTGTTACTATAGCAACCCGTGGCCGAACGCTGGCGGTTCCCCGCTCGAAACTGTACCGGACGTCCGTCGTCTCCCCTCGAGCAGGCTGCGCATCTCCGACGCTCTCGATCCCGACTCCGGAACTGGCGTTGGCGATGGTCAGCCGGCAATTTACATCAGCAAATGTTCAATAGATTTAACTCTGCAGTGGCCCAATGCCAGAATGGAAGCCATCCGCCACGAGGATGCGAGGGGCGTATATTGAAACGCCCCGGGTGCTAGGACACCCGAGGCATGGCTTCCACGCGGCACGCATGCAAGCCATGTTCCAGTTCCTCCTCGCGAGATATAAACGTCTCGCACGATCAGCGTATCGTCCACGAACCACGCAGACAGCGCCTCGAGCGCGTCACACCCGCAACGCCGGTCGGAGGGCCGGGCGATGACCGACGACCCGCCCGCGACCAGAAGCGGTTGCTTCTGGGCCGACGACCCGTTCGAGCTACCCGAGTACGGGCCGGACGTCACGCCGTGTCCGAACTGTGGCACGCCCATCTCTGAGGTGGCGACCACCGACGCACTCGAGCACGTGGCTATCCCCTGTGGCTGTCCCGTTCCGGGTGGGGTCCTCGAGCAGGCGTCGACGTTCGCTTCGGACGGGTTCGAGGCCAGCCCTGACGACTGACGCCGACCCCGATCTGTGTGCAAACACTGCACATTCGACGAAACCGTTTTGTGCCTTTGCACAGAACGTGCACATAGAATGAGCGCGAGTGACGACCCCCGGCGGGTTCACTTCCAGTCACCGGAGTACCTCGTCGACCGACTCGATGCGATAGCCGACCTCTACGATACGGACCGGACGGACCTGCTCGTCGAAGCGATCCGTGAGTACATCGATGAGACCGCCGACAGCGAGACGTTCCAGAAGCTGGTGGCGACGAAGTACTACGACGACCAGCTCGAGTTCGAGACGGTCAAACAGCTCGTCGGTGCCGAGACTGCCCAGCGGCTTCGACTGCTCAAGGCCGATCTCGAGGACGAGCCGCTCGATCTGGCGGCTCCTGACGACGTGGACGTTTACGACGGGGACGCGGTATCCATCGACCCTGCCGCCGAGAAATGAGTGGCAGGCAGCGACTGCGTACCGTCGTCGCCGATACGAGCGCGCTCGTGAGCCTCGCCGTCCCGCGGGCCGATCAGGGGTACGACACCGAGACGAATCCAGACCCGCTCCAGTATCTCCTCACGTCCTGCGAGGTTGCCGTCCCGCCGGAAGTCCTCACGGAACTCCGTGACATCTCACAGTACGACGATATTCACAGTGCGGCCGCGACTAACGTCCTCGCGGCTCGGTCTCACTACGTGGTCGAGGAGCCGTACGACCGACCAGCGACACCCGAGTCTCGACCGACGTTCGGACTCGACGACGGCGAAACCGACGGGATCGTCCTCGCGAACGCGCTCGAGGTCGACGGCTTCCTCACCGACGAATTCGGGGGGACGAATTTCCCACTCGTTCACGCGGTCCTGGACGGACCGCGAATCGTCCCTACGCCGCGGCTTCTCCGTGAGTACGCCCGGAACGGCTATCTGACCGATGAGGAGGCGCGAACATTGCTCGCGGTGATTAGTCCGCATCGGAGCTGGGAGAACAGTCCGTACGTCGCCCAGTTGCTGGACCAGTTGGAAGAGTAATGGCGGGCGCACCTGCCGGTCCGAATACTCGAGCGACACGACGGACTCGAGTTTCGAGCCAGACTTGGCCGAGCCACGGGTGACACACGTTCGCGGAGCGGGTGGCTTCCCGAAATCGTTTTCAACTGGTCGCGCGCACACTCGGTATGCCGACGGAAGCGGACACCCATTATGACCCCGATCTGGGGAACAAGTTCATCTTCGTCACCGGCGGCGTAATGTCGGGACTCGGGAAGGGGATCACGGCCGCGAGCACCGGTCGACTCCTCAAAAATGCCGGGTTCGACGTTACCGCGGTGAAGATCGACCCGTATCTCAACGTGGACGCGGGGACGATGAATCCCTACCAGCACGGGGAGGTCTACGTTTTAGAGGACGGCGGCGAGGTCGACCTCGACCTGGGGAACTACGAACGGTTCCTCGACATCGACATGACCTCCGATCACAACATCACGACGGGGAAGACCTACCAGCACGTCATCGAGAAAGAACGCGCTGGTGACTACCTCGGGAAGACTGTCCAGATCATCCCGCACGTTACGGACGACATCAAACGGCGGATTCGGGAGGCCGCCGAGGGGACCGACGTCTGTATCATCGAAGTCGGCGGCACCGTCGGGGACATCGAGGGGATGCCCTACCTCGAGGCGCTCCGGCAGTTCGCCCACGAGGAACCCGAGGAAAACGTCCTGTTCACCCACGTCACGCTCGTTCCGTACTCGAAAAACGGCGAGCAGAAGACGAAGCCGACCCAGCACAGCGTCAAGGAGGTTCGATCGATCGGCCTCCAGCCCGACGTCATCGTCGGTCGCTGTGAGGACAAACTCGACCCCGAGACGAAAGAGAAGATCGCCCTGTTCTGTGATATTCCGACCGAGGCGGTCTTCTCGAACCCTGACGTCCCGGACGTCTACCACGTCCCCCTGATGGTCGAAGAGGAGGGACTCGACCAGTACGTCCTCGAGCACTTTGGACTGGCCGAGGAGGCCCTGTCCCCCGAAGAACGGACCAACGAGTGGCGCGAGATCGTCACCACCGAGAAAGAGGGCACCGTCGACGTCGCACTCGTCGGGAAGTACGACCTCGAGGATGCCTACATGTCGATCCACGAGTCGCTCAAGCACGCCGGCTTCGAGGTCGGCGTCGACGTCAACGTCGAGTGGGTCTTCGCCGACGACCTCGCAGGTGGTCACGACGGCCAGCTCGAGGGCGTCGACGGCGTCATCGTCCCCGGCGGCTTCGGCATGCGCGGCACGGAGGGCAAGATCGAGGCCGTCCGCTACGCTCGCGAGAACGACGTCCCCTTCCTCGGGCTCTGTCTGGGCTTCCAGATGGCCGTCGTCGAGTACGCCCGAAACGTCCTCGGGCTCGAGGGTGCTCACTCGGCCGAGATGGACGAGGAGACCCCCCACCCGGTGATCGACATCCTGCCCGAGCAGTACGAAGTCGAGAACATGGGCGGGACGATGCGACTGGGCGAGCACACGACCGTCATCGAACCGGAGACGCTCGCGTACGACCTCTACGAGAACACCTCGTGTACGGAGCGCCACCGCCACCGCTACGAGGTCAACCCCGAGTACTTCGAGCAGTTCGAAGACGAGCCGCTGACGTTCTCCGGCACTGCCGGAAATCGAATGGAAATCCTCGAACTCGAGGGCCACCCCTACTTCCTCGGGACGCAGTTCCACCCCGAGTACACCTCGAGACCGGGCCAGCCCAGCCCGCCGTTCCTGGGGCTGGTCGAGGCCGTCCTCGAGCGATCGGAACTGGACGAATCGGGCGACGGACCGATAGCTGATGCAGATCCAGAAACGGAGGTAACCCACTGATGGTAGACACAGAG
Organism: Natrarchaeobaculum aegyptiacum; assembly: GCF_002156705.1. NCBI lineage: Archaea > Methanobacteriati > Methanobacteriota > Halobacteria > Halobacteriales > Natrialbaceae > Natrarchaeobaculum > Natrarchaeobaculum aegyptiacum. The sequence goes on along the minus strand of NZ_CP019893.1, from coordinate 1,088,749 downwards.
ACGTTCGTACCAGACGCAGTCGAAGAGATCGACGACGAAATCGGCGACGCCAACGCGGTCATCGCCCTCTCGGGCGGCGTCGACTCCTCGGTCGCCGCCGCACTGGCCTACGAGGCCATCGGCGACCGACTCACCCCGGTCTACGTCGACACCGGCCTGATGCGCAAAGGCGAGACCGCCCAGATCGAAGAGACGTTCGACTACATGGAGAGCCTGCGCGTCGTCGACGCGAAAGACCGCTTCCTCGAGGCCCTCGCCGGCGTCACCGATCCCGAAGAGAAGCGGAAGGTGATCGGCGAGCAGTTCATCCGGGAGTTCGAGCGTGAAGCCAGAGACGCCGACGCAGACTTCCTCGTTCAGGGGACGATCTACCCCGACCGGATCGAGTCCGAAGGCGGGATCAAGTCCCACCACAACGTCGGCGGTCTGCCCGACGTGGTCGACTTCGAGGGGATCGTCGAACCAGTCCGCGACCTCTACAAGGACGAGGTCCGCGAGGTCGCCCGCCACCTCGGCCTCGACGAAATCGTCGCCGAGCGGATGCCGTTCCCCGGTCCCGGCCTCGCCGTTCGCGTCATCGGCGAAGTGACCGAGGAGAAACTCGAGGTCGCTCGCGAGGCCTGCCACGTCGTCGAAGAGGAACTCGAGGAGTACGAGCCGTGGCAGGCACTGGCTGCGGTGATCGGCAAGGCCACGGGCGTCAAAGGCGACAACCGGGTCCACGGGTGGGTCGTCTCCGTGCGCTCGGTCGACTCTCGCGACGGGATGACTGCTCGCGCGCAGGAAATCGACTGGGAGACCCTCCAGCGCATCCAGTCACGAATTACCGGCGAGAACGAAAACGTTGCGCGCGTGGTCTACGACGTGACCCACAAACCGCCAGCGACCATCGAGTACGAATAATGGAGGCAATCGTCGCGGGACCGGACGACGACGGGATCGGTGAAGCGCTCGAGGCCGAGGGGATCGCTGTCGCCCGCGTCGACGGCGTCATCAGCCGCCCGGAACTCGAGGACGCCGGCGTGCTCGAGACGGACCTCTACGTGCTGACCGACGTGGGCCAGGCGACGACGATTCCGATCGTCTGCGACCTGAACGCCGAGGCTCGCACGGTGGTGTACGCCCGACGGACCATCCCGGACTTCGTGAAGGGACAGCTCGATCTGGCGGTCGATCCGAAACTCGTCGGTGCAGACGTCGTCGCGAGCGAACTGGTCGATTGACGTCCGGCCGCGGTTCGCCGCCTGCACGATTCGACGATCGGTTTCTCGCGTCTCTCGCCCGGACGACTCCCGCAGGGTGGGGATGGCCTGATTCTCTCCTCGAGATCTGGCCCCTGGAGGTGGTCTGCGGACCCCGACGCCGTGACCGGGTTCGAGTCGGGTAACGAGTGATTTCCCGGCCCGGAAAACGATGGGCTAACGCAGGCCATTCTCGCGGTGGAAAGCACCACCTACTTCAGAATCGTGGTGTATGAACCGTCAGCCGTCCGATCTGGACCGATTGAAATCGGGTTAAATCCGACAAAAGTCAACGTAAGGGTCATATACCGTCACTGCGGTTCAAGTGGACATCTCCCCTGAGGTGTAGATGGAGGTCACCGGGGAGACTCCACCGAGGCATCCAACGCGTTCCCGTGACTTCCAGCAATCCCACCACAGCACCCTTCCCCCACCATTGCCACACCGTCTCCGGCGCGGGCGCCCTGCACCACGCTCGCGCCACACCCAGCGGTTCTGGCACCCGGGGGCGCGATATCGCGCCCCCGGGACGGACCATTTCTCTGGTACCTGCGTCGTCGAGTCTCGAGTTCGGAAATCGGAACCACTGTCCGGACAGACGGTGGACGACTGCACCGAGCCACGGCCCGGGTAATCAGCCGCCGACTCGAGTAGCTGGTTACCGCCCACGCAGCCGTTCGAGCACCGGAATCTCTTCGAGTCGGTCTTCCTCGAGCAGGTTCCAGTCGATGCCGTCCGGTTTCTCGCCGCCGTCCGGCCGGATCGTCCGTTCGGGAGTGACGACGAGGTCCATCGGAACGTCGTGGTCGCCGACCGGGATCGACTGCTCGAGCAGTTGGCGCTCGTGGACGGTCGTCGCGACGGGCGTCTCCTCGTCGACGAGGGCGAGGTCACGCAGGATGGCGTACTCGAGGTCGCTGTACCCTTCGCCTTTTCCGATCCGGCCGCCAGCAGACTCTCGACGGCCGCCGTCCGTCGCGGCCGTGGGTTGACCCACGCTCACCGCGACGCTCCCGGAGACGATCAGGTCGATCTCGTCGACCGCTTCGGGGCCGACCTGCTGGCCGTGTTTCGACGAGCCCGAGACGGTGGTGGCCGCGTCGTAGTCCTCGAGTACGTCGGGGTCGAGTTTCAGGAAACACTTCCTGTCGCGCAGCCGGGGAACGGCCATGTAGACGGTCTTTCCCTCGCGCAGTGCCCGCCTGCGGACCGGAAGCTGCGGGGCGTCGGGATTGGCCTTGATCGTCGTCGCTGCCTCCCACTCCGGCTGGTCGGCGAGTCGGTCTGCGGCCTCGTCGGCCCCTGCGAAGTTCGGAATTCGGCCGTGTGGCGGGAACGGAAACCGGGCCTCACCGCTGTCCTCGAGGTCGTCCCAGACGCGCTCGCGGATCTCCTGTTTGTCCATACGCGTGCGTCGCACTCGAACGACGTAGCCGCTGTGACTGCCCGGTGGCCGACGCTCGAGGGCCGGCCGCAAGAACGTGATCGGCTGCCGTTCTGCTGGGACACCAACCGTTTTGACTGCGGTTTCCGTCTATCAGGATATGCAGGCAGTTCAGTTCAGCGAGCACGGCGACATCGACGTCATCGAGTACGACGAGTATCCCGACCCCGAGGTCGGCCGCGACGAGGTCCTGGTCGACGTCAAAGCGGCGGCGCTCAACCACCTCGACATCTGGACCCGTCGCGGGATGCCCGGACTCGACCTCGAGATGCCCCATATTCCGGGCAGCGACGGTGCGGGGGTCGTCGCGGCGGTCGGCGAGGGCGTCACCCGGTTCGAGGAGGGCGACCACGTCGCACTCTCGGCTGGTGTCGGCGACCTGCGGATGGACGATCCGACGCTCGACCCCCGGTTCCACATCATCGGTGAACACGTTCCCGGCATCCACGCCGAGTACGCCGCCATCCCGGAGGACAACCTGATCCCTGTCCCCGAGGACGTCGACTGGTCGGTGGCCGGTTCGACCTGTCTGGTCTTCCAGACCGCCTGGCGGATGCTGATCGAGCGCGCGGACCTCGAGGCCGGCGAAAAAGTCCTCGTGCTGGGTGCGAGCGGCGGCGTCGGCCACGCCGCCCTCCAGATCGCCGACTACGCGGGCGCGGAGGTGTACGCGACCGGCAGCAGCGAGGAGAAACTCGAGTACGCCGAAGAGCACGGCGCAGACTACGTCTGTAACTACGAGGAGGAGAACTTCGCCGACTGGGTTCGCGAGGAGACCGGCGGCCGTGGCGTCGACGTCGTCGTCGAGCACGTCGGCGAACCGACCTGGCGCGACTCGCTCAAGAGCCTCACCAAGGGCGGTCGCCTCGTCACCTGTGGCGGTACTGGCGGCGGCGCACCCGAGACAGACATCCCGCGGATCTTCTGGAATCAACTCGAGATCATCGGCTCGACGATGGCCACGCCCGATCAGGTCGACGACGTGATGGAACTCGTCTGGGACGGCACGTTCGAACCCGCGATCCGTGAGGAACTGCCGATGAGCGAAACCCCGCGCGCCCACGAGATCATCGAGAATCGCGAGGGCTTCGGTAAAGTCGTCGTTCGGCCGGACAGCGAACTGTAGCGGCGCTCGTCGTTCCGGTTTCCGTGCGCGGTCGCTCGAGGCACGGGTTGGCGGGTGCCTTCTTACGGGTCCGGCCCGAAACGAGCACAGACCATGGACCCGATCTCACTCGGCGTACCCGAACCGATCCTCGAGCGACTGCCAGCCGACGACGAGACGGCTGCGGCGGACATGCAGCAGGCCGTCGCAGGGTGGGAGGCGCGACTCAACCGGGCGATCGAGGAGGCCGACGACGACCGCGAGGCCGCGAGTCAGGTGCTCGAGGCGGTCGACCGGTTCGAAGAGCGCTACGAGACCTACGACGAGCTGATCCCCGAACTTCGCGCGTGGGGGCAGTCGCCGATCTACGCGATGACCTGGCGGACGCTCTATGCGGACGTGGTGGCACAGCTGTACGACCACGACGATCTCGGCGAGCACCTCCGCAGGGAGCGAAACGCCCGGCTGGTCGAAGACGGCATTCGGCTGCAGGACCTGTAATTACCCTTCGTCCTCGAGCACCGACCGGAATCGAACCGATTCCGAGAGCGTGTCGAAGATGGCGACGGTGCGGTCGTCCGCCGAGCGCGCCAGCACGTGCGCGCCCGGATTGATCACCGTCGTCCGGCCTTCCTCGCGGAGTTCGCGGTGGTGGTGGTGGCCGTAGCAGACGACGTCGAAGGTTTCACCCGCGGCGATTGCCTCCACCTCGTCTCTGTGTTCGCCGTGGAGGACCCCGAAGGAGAGGCCGTCGAACTCGAGGCTGGCGAAGCGGCCGTGGAGTTCGCTTTCGCCGCCCAGCCGGTCGAACGCGGCCTGCAGGTTCGCGACGTCGCCGTCGTTGTTCCCGAGGACACCGTGGAGTTCGAAGCCGTCGAAGGAATCGACCATCAGCGGTGCGACGAAGTCGCCACAGTGGATCACGATCTCGACGCCCTCCTCGCGGAAGATCTCGATCGCGCGCTCGATTGCCTCGACGTTGTCGTGGGTGTCCGAGACGATCCCGATGTTCATGTCGAATGCCGCGACTGCGAGCGACAAATGTGTTCGGGGCCGTCCAAGAGCGGACCGTCCCGAGATGGGTCAGTCCCGCGAGGGATCTGGTTCGGGGTCGGTGACGAACTCGAGTAAGTCCGCCGTCTCGACCTCGAGGCCCTGTCGCCGGAAGAAACTCGCCACGTTCTCACAGTCGCGCTCTAAGAAGTCCCGGCTGTTCGGGTGGTGGACTGTCACTGCCTGTCCGAGGTCGATGACGACCAGCTGGCCCTCGTCGAAGACGACGTTGTACTCGCTCAGATCGCCGTGGATCAGCCCGGCCGAATAGAGTCGTCGCATGTATTCTCTGAGGACGCCGTAGGCGGTCTCGGGATTCTCGATCTGGACCTCGCCCAGCCGTTTGGCGCGTCCGTCTTCGTTCCCGATGTACTCCATCACGAGGACGTTGCGCTCGGATGCGATCGGTTCGGGGACACGGACGCCGGCTTTCTTCGCTCGATTCAGGTTCGCGAACTCCTTTTTGGTCCAGGCGAGGACGACGTCTTTTTTCTTCCCACCGAGGCCCTCGAATCGGGGGTCACCCTCGAGGTAGTCACGCATCTGTCGGAAGTTCGAGGCGTTGATCCGGTAGATTTTGACTGCGACGTCGCGGTCGTCGCCCAGTGCGTGGTAGACGTTGGCCTCCTTGCCGGTCGAGAGCGGCCCGCCGAAGGCTTCGACGTGGCCGTCCTGGACGAGTTTGTAGAGGGCCGCGAAGGTGGCGTCGTCGAACACCGACTGTTCGACCTTGAACTGATCGGCGTCCGTGAGTCGCTTCTCGAACTGCTCGAACTCGCGGTCGCGTTTGCGCGCGATGCGATCGGCGTCGGTATCCGAGACGTCGATCTCTTCCCACTCGTCGCCGGGGGTTTCGACGGCCTCGTCGTCGACCAGCCCGTATTCGGGTCCCTCGTCCATCTACACACCCCTAGGTCCCCAGCGGGGTAAAGTGCTGGGTTGCTCCGTCGAGGACGAGTCGGCGTGGCGAGCCGGTCAGGGACGCGGTTCGAAGTACCGCCGGAGTTCCGGTCCGAACTCGCCGAGCAGATCCCGGACCTCCTCGCCGACGAGCACCTCGTAGTCGTCCTCGAGGGCCGACTCGACGTGGGCACCGAGGCCGACGTCGAACAGACGGTCGCTCTCGAGGTACTCACGAGCGGTGGTAAAGCTGCGCTCGCGCTCGGCGACGTAGCGGCTCCCCTCGAGGAAGGGGCCGTAGGTATGGTCGTCGTCGGCGTAGGCCGCGTAGAACCCCCCGGCGTGACCCGAGACGTGGACGGGCGGTCCCTGATGACGTTCGATCGCAGGGAGCGTGTCGACGGCGAGTTCGGCGAAGACGATGGCCGTCTCGTTGGCGTAGGTCGTCCCGCGGAAGACGTGGAAGCCGCGGTCGTCGAGTCCCTGCGTGATCCCGGAGAGGGACTTGTAGAGCTGCGGGTAGAGCTGGTCCGGAACGAGGTCAGGCGCGTCGAACCGGACGGCGATCGGAGTGGTCTGGCGCCGCTCGAGGTGTGCCCGGAGTTCGGATTCGGTGAGCGGGTCCGGGTCGCGTGGTTCGAAGAACGAGACGTCGGGATCGGCGAGGAACTCCCGGGCGTAGTGGGTGAAGCGGGCGACGTTCTCCGAGGAGAGCACTGCCGCGACGTTGCGCTCGGGGTCGGTCGGGTCGATGACGACGAGCGGATCGGAGAACGTCTCCTGACCGTGCGCTTCGGGATCGAGTTCGACGGGTGGTTGCCAGTCGACGGCGGCCTCGAGCAGCGGGCGGAAGCCGCCGTACTCACAGACGAGCAGTTCGGTGAGGTAGCCGCTGAACCCGCGGGTCCGGAGGTCGCTGCCGTAGACCCCGATGCCCTTCATGAAACCCTTGGTGAGTCGGACGTCCGCGGCGAGGTCGTCGTCGAGGCGCTCGAGCAGGTACTGGTTGTGAAACGGCGTGCGGTCGACGGCCGACTGGATCTCGGTAGCGTCTGCGAGTCGATAACAGGGCACGACGTCGACGTCGAAGCCCTCGACTTCGCCTTTGACGTAGGGGTGTTCGGCGTACTCCTCGTGCCCGTCGGGAACGGTGTCGTGCCCGACCTCGAGACCGTACGTCTCGAGGGTCTCCCGTTCGAGGTTCGGCGGGAAACGGACGAAGACGTCGACGTCCCGGTCGCCGCTGACCCACGTACTGCGGGCGCTCGAGCCGACCTGCATGACGTCGGCGTCGGGACACCGCTCGGTTGCGGCCGTTTCCGCGCGCTCTACGAGGCGGTCGGCGACCTCCCGCAACCGCCTGCGTTCGTCGGGGTCGGGATCGACGCGTTCGCGGGCTCTGGCCACGACGGCGTCGAACTCGTCGGTGGCATCGTCGGCGTCGTCCTCGCTCATTGGAGGGGTCTACTCGTGCCCCGCGGGAAAGCGTATCGAACTGCAGGTCGTCGGTGGCTCGAGAGGCGTCACCAGCTAGCAAACACGGGGCGGGCAAAACGAAAGCCCTATCAAATACACGCGGCTACGATGAGGTGAGCCGAAGTAGCTCAGATGGTAGAGCACCTCGCTGTTAACGAGGTTGTCCCAGGTTCGAGTCCTGGCTTCGGCGTGTTCTCCTCGAACCCACATCTCGCGAGGAGCGATAGCTCCGAGTGAACCCGGTTCGAGAAAACACGTGACAAGACAGACTCGAGCACGCGAGTCACCGCTCCGGAAGCGTATCCGAACGGCGTGAGGTATGCACCCCGGAACGTCTCACACCTGTTCGAGTCCTGGTTTCGGCGCGTGTCTCGAGTTGAGACGTCACTTGCTACTTCTCTCGCCGTCTCACTCGAAGGCCACCACCCAGTTCGCACCCACCGTCGGTATTTCCAGTGTCTAGCCGCGGACGGAGGTTCGATCCCGCTCGAGTCGCCCCTCGAGTTCGCCGCAAATCCAGGACTCGAGATCGACCGTCGGCGTCACGTCGAGGGCGGTCTCGAGGGGGTCAGGGTCGACGGTGAAGCGGTCGATCACCGGCCGATCGCTCGGCCGCGTCCGGAGTTCGAGGTCGGGGCTCGAGCCGGTCAGCTCCGTGCTGGCAGCGGCGACGAGGCCGGCGACCTCGAGCACGCTGTAGCTGTCGCCGCTTCCGAGGACGAACGTGCGTTCGCGGGGGTCAGTGCCCTGTCTCGGGTCTATGGAGTCGGTGCGAGTCGAACCAGCGAGGGCGTTTACGGCCGCAACGACCGCCCTCGCGGCGTCTCGGACGTGGATCAGGTCCCGTTCCTGCGTCCCCGGGCGGTGGACGGGCAGGGAGTTACCGGCCGCGGCGCGCTCGAGGAAGAAGTCGACGACGGAGGCCCCGTCGGCGGCGGAGCCGTGCACGGTTTCGACGGTCCCGTAGGGATTGGTCAGGACGAACGTGATCGAGGGGACGCTGCCGTCGGTGACCGTCCGGACTGCCCGCTCGCCGAGGAGTTTCGTGTAGCCGTAGGTCGTCGCCGGATCGCGGGGGTGGCCCGCGGTGACCGGGAGCGTCTCCGGGTAGCCGATCGCGGCGGCGCTCGAGCAGTGGACCAGCGGGACCGAACGGCGGCGACAGGCCCAGGCGACGGTCGCCGAACCGAGGGCGTTGATCTCGAAGGCGGCGTCGGGATCGTCGGCGCAGGTTCCGATGCCGACCAGCCCCGCGGCATCGACGACGCAGCCACAGCCCTCGACGAACTCGCGGACGGCCGTCCGATCCCGCACGTCGACCGTGGGGTAGCGGTCGTGGCTCGAGCCCGCAGCCGGGCGGACGTCAACCCCCGCGGCCTCGAGTGCAGCGACGGCTGCGCCGCCGACGTAGCCCGAGGCACCGAGGACGCCGACGGGTCCCTCGAGCCGCTCGATGTCGTCGGTGGCGACGGCGTCGATTCCGGCGAACGGGGTGGACTCAGTCACGATCCCCTCGAGCGTCGCCGCCGTCAGCGCGGGCGTCCGCACTGGGGCGACCGGTTTCCGGCTCGTCTACCCGGCCTGCGTCCTCGAGCACCGGTTCGATCAACTCGACGATCTCTTCCTGGGTCAGTAGCCGCTCGTTCTCGGAGGTGTACTCGCCCTCGAGGTCGTTGTCGACGTCGGGGTCGTCGACGAGGGGATGGAGGACGAACTGGTCGTCGTGTTCGTCGGCGTAGCGGCGTTCGTCTTCGGCGACGAGTTTCTCGTGGTAGCGTTCGCCCGGGTTGGGACCGATCAGGTCGATGTCGACGGCAGTTGGATCGTAACCGAACTGGGGGGCGTAGTGGTCGCGCATCGCGGTCGCGAGGTCGCCGACCCGGATGGCGGGCATCTTCTTGACGAACACCTCGCCGCCGTCGGCCGCGAGACAGGCGTCGATCGCGAACTGGGCGGCGTCGTCCGGCCCCATCACGAACCGGGTCATCTCCGGATCGGTAACCGTCAACGGCCCGCCGGCTGCGAGCTGGTCGTAGAACAGCGGGACGACCGATCCCTCTGTACCGACGACGTTGCCAAAGCGGACCGATGCGAGCGTGAGATCGTCTGGCGGGCGGTTCGCGTCGAACGAGGAGACGATGCGCTCGCCGATCAATTTTGTCGCGCCCATCGTCGAGGTCGGGTTCGCCGCCTTGTCCGTGCTGACGCTGAGCAGGCGATCGACGCCGGCGTCGGCGGCCGCTTCGACCACGTTCCGTGTCCCGTCGACGTTGGTCCGGACGGCCCCATACGGGTTGTCCTCGACCATCGGCACGTGTTTCATCGCCGCGACGTGGAAGACGACGTCGACGTCGGCCATCGCAATCGCGAGCTGGTCCTTGTCGCGAACGTTCGCGAGCACGGTATCGATCTCCGGCTCGCGATCCGTGTACGTTCCCACGAACGACGCGAGTCGCTGCTCGCTGTTGTCGACGATTCGAATTCGCTCGGGCGAGCGTGCGACCAGTTCCGAGACGAGCCGCGAACCGATCGATCCGCAGCCGCCGGTCACGAGTACGGTTGCACCCTCGAGTGTCGTCGCCATAGTCGCGGCTGGCTCGGGTCGACCTTTGTTATAGGCTCGAGAGGTGCGAACCGACGCCCGGTAGGGCGAGATTACACGGCGACGCCGAACCAGGGTAGCAAACGGCCGCTGTTGGGTCTCGTTACTGCGAAGTGGCCGTCAGGGTGCGGCGACGTAGTCAGGTGCCCTGGGCTGTCCGCCCGCATTAACAATGGCCTCGTACCAGCACCTCGAGACCGGAAACAGATGGATCCAGCAATGGAGCGGGACGCGTGGACGGACGCCGAGGCAGGGTCGCCGACGTCGGACGCGATCGAGGCAGGGTCGTCGGCACCGCTGGACGTGAACGTCCTCACGTTGACGACCTACGCCGACGCGCCGTTCATGCGCAGCCAGCTCGAGGCCCTCGCCGACCGTGGCGTCTCGAGCCGGCTCATGACGGTTCCGGGCCACGTCTCCGCGGGGGAATCCCGGGGGGTGCGCGACTACCTCGCGTTCTTCCCGGCGGTGCGACGGGAGATTCGCCGGGGGACCGATCCCGCGATGGAGGAAAACGCGTACGATCTGGTCCACGCCCACTACGGACTGACCGCGCCGATGGCGCTCGCCCAGCGCCAGCTTCCGGTCGTCTGCTCGCTCTGGGGGACCGACCTCGAGGGTCCTGGTGGTCCGGTGTCGCGAGCCTGTGCGCCGTTCTGCGAAGAAGTCGTGGTGATGACCGACGAGATGGCCCGCTCGCTGGGAACCGACTGCACCGTCCTCCCGTTCGGGATCGACCTCGACGTGTTCCGGCCGATGGACCGGGACGACGCCCGCGAGCGCGTCGGCTGGGACCCCGACGTGCGTCACGTCCTCTTCCCGTACCCGCCCGAACGCACCGTGAAGAACTACCCGCGGGCGACGCGACTCGTCTCGGTCGTCGACAACCTGTTCGACGACCCGGTGCAGTTGCAGGTCGTCCACGACGCGGACCACCACGAGGTCCCGACGTACATGAACGCCGCCGACGCCCTCCTCCTGACGTCGGATCACGAGGGCTCGCCGACCGCGGTCAAGGAAGCCCTCGCCTGCAACCTCCCCGTCGTCGCCACGGACGTCGGTGACGTCAGCCAGCGCCTCGCGGGGGTCTCGCCGTCGACCGTCGCCGCGGACGACGACCAGCTCGTCGCCGGTCTGCTCGAGGTCCTCGAGCGCGAGGAGCGATCGAACGGCCGCGAGGCCGTCCGCGAGGTCAGTCAGGACGTGATCGTCGACCGACTGCTCGAGTGTTATCAGCGGGCGGTCGACCGGTGATCGATCCGGTCGAAAACGGGACTACGGCGCACCGACCAGCACGAACCGGCTCTCGACGTCACCGTTCTGGATCTGATGGGTCTCCGTCGGCGGGATCCGAATCGCATCGCCCGGGCTCATCTCGACGGCCTCGTCCTCGACGGTCACCGTCGCCTCGCCCTCGAGCAGGAGGTAGACCTCCTCTTGCCCGTCGTCATCGTGGTCGTGTTCCATTCCCTCCCAGCCGGGCTCACACTCGAGAACCGTGACGCCCACGTTCTCGCAGTTCAGTTCGTCTCGCAGGAAGTGCAGGCCGCTGGTGTCGTCGACGTTCTGGTAGTTGGCTGTCGTGTACTCGGCCATACGGTACGATGGCCACGGGTGGCGTGAAAAGCGTTGGTGCTGGCAGTCGAGTGAGGGTGAGCGAGCGCTCGAGTGACGTGGTGCCGCCGGGAACACCGAACGATTGAACCTGTTTCCGAACCGATGGGCGAGCATGCAGCGCCGACTCCTCGCCGCCCTCACGCTCGTCGCGGCCGCCGCGACGGTCGGAAGCCTCTACTTCAGCGAGGTTGCGAACTACCTCCCCTGTGAGCTGTGCTGGTACCAGCGCATCCTCATGTACCCGCTCGTGGTCGTCCTCGGGGTCGCGGCCATCGACGGCCACTCGAGCGTCTGGAAGACGGCCCTCCCGCTGTCGGGGCTGGGAACCCTGCTCGCGGCCTACCACTCCGTGGTGCAGGTCACCGACTCCTCGGCCATCGGCTGTGGGTTCGGTGGCGGCTGTGACGCCATCCTCTGGCAGAGCTGGCTCTTCACCATCCCCCGACTGGCGTTCGTCGCGTTCGCCATCATCTCCGTCGGTCTCCTCGCGCTCGCCTCCCAGGACCGTCACCTGAACTGACCTCCCACGGGCAGTAGCTCGAGTCACGTTCGCCGCGAGCGAACCACCTACGTCGCTGCACTCCGCAGGGACGATCATGGCACGACTCGAGCGCATCCGCGTCTACCCCGTCAAGGCCCTGGACGGGGTCGACCGCGAGCAGGCGGTGATCCTCGAAGGCGGCACACTCGCGGGCGACCGCGAGTTCGCGATCTACGACGCCGATGGCGAGGTCGTCAACGGCAAGCGGACCGCCCGGGTGCACGACCTCGAGACCGACGTCGATCTCGACGCGGGACGCCGACTCTCGATCGACGCACCCGAGAGCGGCGAGCAGGAGCGCCGGCAGTTCGACCTCGCCGACCCGACCGATCGCGAGCGGGCGGAAGACTGGCTCGGCGACGTCTTCGCCGTCGAGGCGACCCTCGAGCGCGACCGCTCGCTCGGGTTCGTCGATCGGCGCGACATGGGCCCCTCGGTGGTGAGCACGGCCACGCTCGAGTCGGTCGCCTCCTGGTTCGACGAGCTCACCGTCGAGGGCGTTCGGCGGCGGCTCCGGACGAACCTCGAGGTTTCGGGGGTGCCGGCGTTCTGGGAGGACCGATTCGTCGGCGCGGACGCCCCCGCGCTCTCGATCGGCGACGTGACCCTCGAGGGGGTGACCCCCTGCGGCCGGTGTGTGGTCCCCGAGCGAGATCCGGAGTCGGGTGAGCGAGAGCCGGACTTTCGATCGCGGTTCGTCGAACGACGCGAGACGGCGTTCCCAGAGTGGGCCGATCCCGACGCGTTCGACCACTACTACACGGTGACGATCATCACGCGCGTCCACGAGGCCGACCGCGGGACGACGCTCCGGGTTGGTGACGAGGTTCAGGCGCTCGAGTGAGACTGCGTCTTCTGATACTGGCCGTTGCGCTGCGAAATCGAGCTGTAGGGACTGATTACCGTCGATGTGGCCACCCTACAGGCCGGTCACTCGGCGTTGGCCCGACCAGCGCGCTCGGTCACGAAGTTCACGAAATTCTCGAGTACGCGACTCGCGGTCACCTCCTCGAGCCCGTGCTCGCCTTCGCGCCACGGGAACGCGGCCTCGAGTCGGTCGCGATGGGCGGCGGTCAGTTCGGGGTGGAACTGGACGGTCCACAGCGGGGCCTCGCGGTGGCGCGTCGCGAAGACGCGGGCGTGCTCGGCGCTGGCGATCACCTCGAGGTCGTCGCCGGGGTGGGTGACGACGTCGCCGTGAACGGCCGGGACGACCGACGAGACGTTGCGGAAGAGGGAGTCGTCGGCGAACTCGACCGCGACGGGACGACAGCGAAGCTCGTCGGCTTCGACGGTACCGCCGAGTGCCGCGTTGACCAGCTGGTGGCCAAAACAGACGCCGAGGGTAGGAATCCGTCGCTCGATCAGCTCCCGCACGAGCGCTTGCTGCTCGTCGATCCAGGGATTCTCGCCGACCTCGTAGACGCCCGCCGTCGATCCCGAGAGGACGACGCCGTCGGCCGATCCGAGAGCCGGCCGTTCGCCGGCCGGGTAGTCGACGGCGATGGTACTGGTAGCAGGAAGTGCCCCTTCGAGGGCCTCACAGTGGAACGTGGCGTCGGAGTCGACCTCGTTGTGGACGACGACGAGTCGCGGCGGAGCCATCGAGTCTGTCGTTCGTTCGGACCGAGAAAAGCGCTGCTGGTTGGTGTGAAATTGTCCAGTTGCAGCCGAGTTGGCGTATCGACTATTGTCGATACGCCGTGCTCGACGAGCAACTGTCTGGAAAATCAGCGTTTCAGACGTCGCCTTCCGACGACCCTGTGAACGCGGAGTTACTGCCGAACGACGTTGGTCGCGCGGGGGCCCTTGGGAGCCTGGTCAATGTCGAATTCGATCTCGGTTCCTTCCGTGAGGTCCTCGCCGCCAACGTCTTCCATGTGGAAGAACACGTCGTCGTCGGAGTCGTCAGTCGCGATGAAACCGTAGCCGCCTGTGTCGTTGAAGAAATCAACCTTACCGTTTGCCATTGCAACTAAACGAAGTGCCACGATACGGATAAGGCTTTTCATTCGTTCGTCAGAACGGTATTTTGCTAAACGATCGGTTTGCAAAACAGGGAATATGGTGAAAAACACCTCGAGTTCGACAACGATCTGGTGAATTGTGTCCGAATCAGCACCCGAGCACGTTGCTTCTGTGGTCCCGGCAGTTCTCCCCTGATACGGATCATCGTAGCGTTTTACCGGCGATCGCCGGTAACGAACTACAATAGACCGTATGAGTGGTCGACGAGAACGGACTGTGAGGAGTCGATCGCGGTCCTCGAGCACGCTCGAGCCACTACGTCGGACTCGAGTCGGTCGATCGGTCGCCACGAAGCAGCTTGACGACCCCGTGTGCGACCAGTCCGATCAGGGCCCACTTCCAGGCGAGGGCGGCGACGCCCAGAAACAGCAGTGCACGCAGCCGGTTTCCGTGCCCGTACGCTCGTTTCGCCTCGGTCAGGACCGACAGGACAGTCAATGAGCGGGTCGCACTCGAGCCGAGGAGTCGTTTCAGCACCATGTCCTTTCTTGGCAGGCCATCCGGATAACGGCAGCGCCGGATCGCGCAAGAGGAAATCCCTGTTCTCTCGTCTGTGGGTGAACGACCAGTCATGCGCTCGAGTGCAGGCCGTGTTACTTGTCAACGCCAGACAATCGAGAGCCTCTGGGCGGGAGCTTTTTCTCGCTTCAGTCTGTCGTGGCGCTCGAGAATGGACCTCGAGGAGATCCCGGGGGTCGGTGCGAAGACTGCCCGGGCGCTTGCGGAACTCGACGACCCGGAACGCGCACTTCGGACGGGTGACGTTGCCACGATCGCTCGCGCGCCCGGCATCTCGCAGGGCCGGGCCGCACGGATCGCGCGCGGGGCAATCAGGCTCGAACACGACGATCCCGGCGGCTTCCTCGCGACCGACCGCGCCCGGGAGATCTACCGTGACGTGCTCACCCTGCTTCAGGAGCGGACGGTCACTCGCGACGCCGCCCAGCGCCTCGAGACGTTCTATCCGAGCTCTCGGCGCTCGCGCATCGAGCAAGCACGGGCCGTCGCCCGCGACGCACTCGAGCGCGACCCGAACCCAGACGTTCTCGCGGCGCTCGAGGGGGTCGAACCGCTCGTCGAGCCCGGCGACGTCCGGGTTCGCGAGCGCTGTCTGGCGACGACCGACGCCGAGCGCTACAGCGAAGCACGGGAGGCGGTTCCCGAACTCTCGACCGAGATCGTCGACGACGCGCAGGGACTGGCGGAACTCGCCCGCGGCTACGCCACGGTGATCGCACTCGACGAATCCTTCGCCGGCGTGACGATCGAGGGCGACGTCCGCGTCCGGCCGGACGCGCTCGAGGAGCCGGCCGAGATCGTCCCCGAGCGCGCGCTGGCCTTCTTCGCGCGCAACCGCGACCGGCTCGCGGCCGCCATCGACGTCCACCGGGCCGCCGGCCTCGAGTCCGAGGTCGACTGTGACCTCGACGCGCTCGAGGCGGCCCTCGAACGGCTCGAGGGTGACGGGACCGTGGCTGGCGACGACGAACTCGACCGGTTGCGCCGGGCGGTCGACGACGTAGATGCCGCCGTCGGCACCGCAGAGAACGTCGCGAACGACCAGCTGCGCGAGGCGATCCAGGAAGAAGACGTGACGATCGAGGGTTCTGATCTCCTCTCGCTGGTCGAACGCGGTGCGGGCGTCGACTCGTTGCTCTCCCGGGAACTCGCAGACGAGTACGCCGCCGCGGTCGAGGCCGCCCGCGAGGAGCTCTGTGATGCCCTCACACTCGATACCGGCGAGACCGAAATCGCCCGGCGGGTTTTCGGCGACGAACCGACGTTCCCGGTCGAACGGGACGAAGACGCCGTCGCTCGACTCCGTGAAGAACTGACGACCGCGAAGGAGCGCCGTGCGAGCCAGCTCAAACGAGAACTCGCGGGTGAACTGGCCGACCAGCGCGAGACCGCCCGCGGGCTCGTTCAGGACGCCCTCGAGCTGGACGTCGAACTCGCGATCGCCCGGTTCGCGGCCGATTTCGGCTGTACGATGCCGGAATTCGTCTGGGCGGGAGAGTCGGGGGCTGCGGCCGGGACCAGCGAGCCCGACATCGGCTTCGCGATCGAGGCCGGTCGCTCACCCTTGCTCGACGAACCGCTCGAGGCGATCGATCCGGTCGACTACGAGGTCAGCGGCGTCACCTTGCTGTCGGGGGTCAACAGCGGTGGGAAGACCTCGACGCTCGACCTCGTGGCGAGCGTGGTCGTCCTCGCACACATGGGTCTCCCCGTTCCCGCCGAGTCGGTCCGCCTGCGCCGGTTCGACGCGTTACACTACCACGCCAAGACCCAGGGAACCCTCGACGCGGGCGCGTTCGAGGCCACCGTCCGGCAGTTCGCCGATCTCGCGACCGGCGGGGCGGGCTCGCTCGTTCTCGTCGACGAACTCGAGAGCATCACCGAACCCGGCGCGAGCGCGAAGATCATCGCCGGGATCCTCGAGGCGCTCACCGAGAACGGCGCGACGGCGGTGTTCGTCTCCCACCTCGCCGGCGAGATCCGCGAGATGGCGACCGTCGACGTCTCCGTCGACGGCATCGAGGCCGTGGGACTGGTCGACGGCGAACTCGAGGTGAACCGCTCGCCGGTCAAAGACCACCTCGCGCGGTCGACACCCGAGTTGATCGTCGAGAAGCTGGCTGGAGAGGCCGCCGAGGACGACGCCGTCGCGAACGGCGGCGAACCGGTGGGCGAACAGTTCTACGATCGGCTCCTCGAGAAGTTCGAGTGACGGTTCGGGTCGCGACTGCCTCGCACCTCCTCACGACCGGGTCTGCGCGGGCGCTACCAGCTGGGGGAGACGACAACGGTTAACCGGCCAGCACTCCCATCCAGTGACATGACTCGAGGTGACCGCAGTGGGTAAGCTCCGCGGTATTGCCCAGCTCGGAACCGTTCTGGTGGCGACGCTCGTCTTCGCGGTGCTGGGGGTCGCGCTGTTCGTGGTCTATCCCCAGACTCTGACGGACCTCTTCGGCGTCGTGATCGCGGTCGTCGTGGTCCTCGTCGGGCTGAAGATCGGGGCGAACGTCGCCCGGTCGCTCGTGCCCGGCTACGACGTCGCGGAGGTCGCCATCGAGGGGCCGATCACGCGAGACGGCGGTGGCGGGCCGCTCCCGACTAGCCCGCGGGCGACGCCGGCCGACGACATCGTCGAACAGATCGACCGGGCGGACGCCGACGACAACGTCGACGCGCTGCTCGTGAAACTGAATACCCCCGGTGGCGAGGTCGTCCCGAGCGACGACATCCGACTGGCCACAGAGCGGTTCGACGGCCCGACGATCGCCTACGCGACGGATACGTGCGCGAGCGGCGGGTACTGGATCGCGAGCGGCTGTGACGAACTCTGGGCGCGCGAGGGCTCGATCGTCGGCTCGATCGGCGTCATCGGCTCCCGGGTCAACGCCAGTGAACTCGCCGAGAAGGTCGGCCTCTCCTACGAACGCATCGCCGCCGGCGAGTACAAAGACGCCGGGATGCCGCTCAAGGAACTCGAGGACGAGGAACGCGAGTACCTCCAGGGGTTGATCGACGACTACTACGAGACGTTCGTCGACCGAGTCGCGGACGGCCGGGACCTCGAGGCCGAGTTCGTCCGCGACACGGAGGCTCGGATCTACCTCGGCGAGCAGGCCCACGAGATGGGGCTGGTCGACGAACTCGGCACCCGCCGTGACCTCGAGGACGAACTGGCCGATCGACTCGAGCGCGACGCGGTTCAGGTCGAGGAGTTCGAGCCCCAGCGGCCGCTGATGGCCCGCGTCGGTGCGAGTGCCCAGCGCGTCGCCTACGCGTTCGGGGCCGGGATCGCAGGCGTCGCCGCGGATCGGGAGTTCCGGCTGCGACTCTGATACGGATTACCGTACCGGTTTGCCGGCACACCCGCAGGACGGGACGTGGTTGCACCGGAACTGACGTACGGTAAACCGTATGAGACGCTCGCAGACGGTCGGAATCCCTACTGGAGCTGTAGGAACTGTCGATCGTCCTCCTGTCCCTCGCTCGCCGGGTACGCGATCACGAAGTTGCCGTCGGTGAGCCGCGAGAGCCGCTTCGGGAGCGTCTGGAGTTCCGGGTGCCAGCCGACGTCGCCGCGACGGGCGCTCAGGCAGACGAGCAGATCCGACGGCCGGGCCTGCTGGCGGAGCGCCGACTCGAGGCCGTCCCAGCCGTCGACGGCCTCGAACTGTCCCGGAACGTCTGGTTCGACGCCGTCGAAGAGGGTCTCGACGTCCTCGAGGTCGGCCGAACCGTCGTCGACGACGAGGCCACGGACCGGTGCGCCGGTGTCTTCGCTCACGAGTTTCACGGTGTGGAGCGCCTCGGCAACGCCGTCGTTGTACTGGATGGCCGGTGGGAGGATGAGCAGGATCCGCTCGGTGGTGCCGAGCCGGCGACGGACCCGGGCGACGAGGGTCAGCTTGGTCGTCCGGGTGAGCACCCGGTCGATCACGTGGCCGAACACCCGCTGGGTGCGCGAGGCGGCCCCGTCCCAGCCGATGACGAGGGTGGTGATCCGGTTCTCGACTGTCGAACGGACGATCCCGGTGGCGACGTTGTGTTCGACGCGCGTGTGGGCGTCGATCGGAACCTCCGCACCCGAGGCGTAGGTCGTCAGGTCCTCGAGGAACTCCTCGGCTCGAGCGACGGCAGCTTCGGTGTGCCTGAGCCCCTCGGGTCGGACGACCGACGTCACGTGAATCGGTTCCTCGGAGCGTCGTTCGCGAACCGTCAGCGCGAGGTCGAGCAGCGATTCCCGGTATCGAGAGTCCGGTGAGACCGGCACGAGGATCCGCTGTGGGGTCTCGCTCGGGTCGTAGGCCTCGCGTTCCCGGGCGGTGGCGATGGCGGTTCCGGCGCGGTCGACCAGCGCCGGGCTAAACAGGCTCACCACGAGGATCATGAGGACGACGCCGTTGATCATGGCGCCGTCGAAGCCGGGAACGCCAGCGTCGAAGCCGACCTGAACGATCGCGAGGGCGGCGGCTGCCTGACCGACCGAGAGCCCGAATATCGCGAGGACTTCGTCCCCGTCGTAGTCGTACACGCGCCCGGTGAGCCAGGCGGCGGCGTACTTCGTGATCACGACCGTGACGAGCAACGAGCCAGCGACGACGAGCGTCGCCGGCCCTTCGAGGACGACCCGGACGTCGACGAGCATGCCGACCGACAGCAGGAAGAAGGGGATAAAGAGCGCGTTGCCGACGAACTCGATGCGATTCATCAGCGGTCCCGTCTCCGGGATCAGCCGGTTGAGCGTGAGTCCGGCGAGGAACGCACCGATGATGTGCTCGACGCCGACGAGTTCGGCGAGGAAGGCACAGCCGAACAGCACCGCCATCACGAACAGGAACTCGAGGTAACTCTCCTCGCTGACGGTGGCGAAGAACCAGCGACCGAGTCGCGGGACGACCAGCCAGATACCGACGAAGAAGACGGTCAGCCCGATGGCGAGCTGGAGCCAGAAGGCAGCCTCGAGTGCGCCGCCGACAGAGGCGACGACGACCGCGAGCACGAGCAACGCGAACGTGTCGGTGATGATCGTCCCGCCGATGGTCGCGGTCATCGCCTCGTTCGTCGCGATTCCCAGCCGGTTGACGACCGGATACGCGAGCAGCGTGTGCGAGGAGATGATCGCCGCGAACAGGAGTGCCGACGGGAGTTCGAGTCCCAGCACGCTCACGCCGACCGCGGTGGCGACCACCTGCGGGATCAGGAACGACGCGAGCCCGAAGAGGAGACTCCGCTCGCGATACTCGACGAACTGGTTCACGTTGATCTCGAGGCCGGCGACGAACATCAGGTAGATCAGGCCGACCTCGCCGAGCAGTTCGATCGTCTCGTCGCGCTCGAGCAGGTAGAGCCCGTTGGGACCGATCGCCGCTCCGACGAGGATGATCCCGACGATGCCGGGCAGCCGGTAGCGCCCGAGGACGAGCGGCGCGACCAGGAAGATCACCATCGCGAGCCCGAAGATCACCACGGGATCGTCGAACGGCGGCGTCAGCGACGGCCCCGTCGCGAGCGGGACGAACGCGTCGGTCCTCGAGACGGTGGTCAGCCACTCCGTGGGCGGAGATCCGGTGCCGGTGCGCATCGTGCTCGCGAGGTGTGCCACTCAGTCGCTCGTCGTGACTGCAGGCGGCCGAGGGCCGGGCACGGATGAGCGACGAACTGGTAAGGACTCGCGACGTCGTGGCCGTGACTGCTGAGAGCGGTGACACATCGCGGGTGGTGCCTGACCCGACCACGAGCAGACATATACATCCACCCCCGATTCCCAGTGGCCGTCGCCGTCGAACTGGACGGCTGCTGGAGTCCACGCTAACGGGCTCGAGCGCGAGGCGGCGCTGGCTACGCTGGCCGCACAGCTGTCCTGAGTCGGCTGCGTTCGCCTACTGTGGTAGCCCTTGCAACTCCTCGAGCCCCGACTCGGCCTCCCGGTACGTCTGCTCGAGCGGATCGACGATCTCCGACGGCAGATCCATCCGATCGGCGAGGGTCAACAGTGTCTCGAGTCGCGAGAGCTCGAGCCGTTCGATCGTCCGCCCGAGTTCTGCGTCGACGACGTCGGCCAGCATCGGATCCTGAATATCGCCGACCAGTTCGTCCCGGTCGGCCCGCAGCGCCTCGAGCGGACCGTCCTCGATCGGTCCCGGCTCGACGCCGCTCTCGAGCTGGGCCTCGAGGTCGCCTTCGATCTCGTCGAACAGCGCGTCGAGTCGAGCGAGTTGCTCACTCGTCGTCTCGCCGTGGGCCATGTAGTACTCCTCGAGTTCCTCGCGGGTCGCCTCCGTCGCGAGTTCTGCCTGCAGGTTCTCGAGTTCGGCCTCGAGGTGGTAGAGTTCCCGGAGCGTGTGGACGAAGAGGGCGCGTTCGTGGTCGATCATCGGTGTGGACGGGAGCACACCGTCGTGGGCGAAGTGCGTTCGGCCGTCGTGTGACGCCTCGGGAAAGCAGGCCGAGGTGTCGAGAAGTCGCACCGATTATAGTCCCTGCCGCGCGAGCCAGAGCCATGGCAATGGACGTTTTCGGGCTGGTCGGCAACCCGGTCGGTCACTCGCTGTCGCCGCCGATGCACGAGGCGGCCTACGACGAACTCGGACTCGAGGCGCGCTACGTCACCTTCGAACCCGAGCCGGACGACGTCGAGGCGGCCGTCCGCGGGGCTGGGGCACTGGGAATCACCGGCCTCAACGTGACGATCCCGTTCAAGCGGGACGTCCTCGAGGTGGTCGACCCCGACGAGATGGCCGAGCGCATCGGTGCGGTGAACACCATCGACTTCACCGGCGAGACGGTGACCGGGCACAACACCGACGCCGCGGGTGCGATGCGTGCACTCCGGGACCACGACGTCGCGGTCGACGGCGCTCGAGCGGTCGTCGTCGGCGCTGGCGGTGCCGGCCGGGCGATCGCGTTCGGGCTCGCCGACGCGGGTGCGAGCGTCGAGATCGCGAACCGGACCGCCGAGCGCGCTCACGACCTCGCCGACGAGGTCCCCGGGGCGACGGGTCACGGACTCGAGGCACTCGAGTCGCTCGTTTCGGAGGCAGACGTCCTGATCAACGCCACGAGCGTCGGCATGGAGGAAGACGAGTCCCCGGTGCCCGACGAGTACCTCCACGGGGACCTCGCCGTGATGGACGCGGTCTATCGGCCGCTCGAGACGCGACTCCTGCGCGAGGCGGCCGACGCGGGCGCGACGACGGTCGACGGTGCGTGGATGTTACTCTATCAGGGCGTCGAGGCGCTCGAGCTGTGGACCGGTCGGGACGCGCCGGTCGAGGCGATGAACGAGGCGTTGCGGTCGCACCTCTGATCGCCGACCGCTAGCTGTCGATCACCGTCGGCGCGTGTGGACTGCTCGCATCAACCGAATTTAAGTGCCGGTGACGACAATATCGGTTCAATGGCAATCCTCCAGAAGCTGAAGTCGCTGCTGGGGCTCGAGGATTCGGGCACCACCGGACAGGAGACCCGGGAGGTCGGCGTGACGGTCGAACGCGAACGCTCGACGGGCGAGCCGCCGAGTTCGCCGGCCGACGCGCCCGAGGAGGCTGCGGCCGCCGAGACCGATGCGGCCGCCTCGACCGACTCGATGGTCCGGGAGACCGACGAGCCGGAGGAGGCCGCCGAACCGGCCGAGGCGACGGGCCCGACCGAGACCGACGCGTCACAGACCACCGAGAAGACGGCCGACCAGACGGCCGCGGATCTCGAGACGGAGGCGATCATCGACGAGGCCGAACCGGAAGCGGTCGAGGACGATGGCGCAGACGAGGTCGAGGGCGAACCGGACGAGCAGCTCGAGCCCGAAGAAACTGAGGACGACCTCGATGACGTGACTGACGGGGACGCCGATGACGTGACTGACGGGGACGCCGATGACGGTGCCGACGCCGAGGCAGGCGACGCGAGCGAAGGGATCTCGGAGGTCGAAGCGGACGACGGTGAGGTCGACAGCGAAGCCGACGTCCCCGCGGATGACGACGGCGAGCCGGTCACCGAAATCAAAGGGATCGGACCTGCCTATGCCGACCGACTCGCCGACGCCGGCGTCGAGACCGTCGACCAGCTTGCGGCGGCCGACGCCGAAACGCTGTCCGAACAGACCGACATCTCCGACAAGCGAATTCAGGGCTGGATCGACCGCGCCGAGGTTCGTTGACGGCCCTCTCCCGGGTCGACTTATCTGTACGACGGCACCCGTCCATTCGAACAGTTCCGTGCGGCGACCGAACGGATCGCGGAATTCCAGTCGAAACTCGATGATCAGCGGCGAACGAGTGAGCGGATCGACCGCCTGTACGACGTGATGTATAGGCGGCGCGATCACGCCCAAGACGCACTTGTCCGCAATCTTGTCGAACGACTATACGACGAGGGCGTTTCAGCCGTGTACGTCGGCGATATCCGCGACGTGTTGGAGACGCACTGGATGCCCGAGGTGAACGCGAAGACGCACAATTTCTGGGCATATCGACGGTTCATCGACCGCATGGAACGCGTCTGCGAGGAATACGGCATTGAGGTTCTCGAAGAAGCAGAGTCGTGGACGACGCAGGAGTGCCCAGAATGCGGCGAACGGGAAGATACAGAGCGGAATAGCGACCTGTTCCGCTGTGTTTGTGGCTTCGAGGGACACGCCGATCTGAAGGCGAGTCAACTGTTCCTCGAACGCGAGACCGGTGTGGAAGTCGGGTTGATGGCCCAGCCCGTGTGCCTCGAGTGGGACGACCACGAATGGTCGGAGACATCAGACTCTCCCGTAAGGGTACGTCCCAAAGAGGAGCGCACAAACCGGAGTACCCGCCGTACGGTGGGGAACGTTGCCTCCGTGGGATCGGCGTAGTCCGACATCCCAGCGGAGGAATCCCACGGCTTCACAGTAGTTGCTGAAGTGACCAAGTGACGATTGCCGTCGCGGTCGTTGTCTCGATATGGTCGAGACAACTGAGGCAACGCAGGTGACTCGTGCAGCGTCGTCGATGCTGTTTCCAGAACTTGAGTTCGGGATCGCTGCGAACGGCACCTATCCGAGCGAGGACTTCCAGCAAGTCCTCGCTCGGATCGCATTCGACAATGAATTCGCCAATACTGGTGCGAAAGCCTATCAGCTCGCCCGTGGCGACGATATCGCCATTGACGCAACCGCTCGAAATCCGCTCGCACGAGCGCTCCTCTACCATCTACGTGGACTCGACGCGGACGCGGTCGACGATCAGTTCGACCGCGTCCGCGACGCAATCCTCGACGAAGCCGCTCGCAACCGCGTGTTTACCAGGCCAGTAGACGTCGCAATCGACGTTCACGACTGGCTCTATTACGGGGACAAAGAGACTCCTCACGTCTGTACAACGAATCCAGCGCAGGGCACCGATCGCGCGTACAAGTTCGCTACCGTCTGTATCGTCGATCCGAGCGTCCGTTTCACGCTTGGATCGGTAGCCTTGGAGGGCAGCGATACCGACGAGTTGGCGGATGCACTCCGCCAACTCGTCTCAGACGTCCGCGAGTATGTCGAAATCAACCGCCTTTATCTCGATCGTGGCTTCTATCGTGTTCACCTCGCCCTAGCGCTCGAAGAACTCGACGTTGAGTTCCTCATGCGTGCGCCGCAAACACAAAAGGTACAGCAATTTATTGATGACCACGACAGCGACACGTTCATTGCAGAGTACGAGATGGCTCGGTCGAATCCGCCGACGGGCCGAACGACAGTCCGGCTCGTCGTCGTTCCGCATCGAACACGAAATGACGACCACTTCTGTCTGGTTACCAACCGCGATCTCGACGTCGGCACTGACGTCGAGATCGCCCGGCCACTGGCTGAAGCATATCGCCGTCGTTGGGGAATCGAAACGTCCTATCGCAAGATTACGGAGTTTCTCCCGAGAACGTCGTCACCGACGTTCTCAGTACGGCTCTTTTACTTCCTGTTCGCCGTCGCGCTGTACAATCTGTGGGTGTTGACGAACCTGCTCGTGACGTCCCGCCGGGCGGTCGGGACGGATCCAGTCGTCCCGACCGCCCTGTTTCGCGCGTTTCTCGGGCAAATACCGTACGGGTAGCGGTTATCTCGGCGACTGACTCGGGCTGAGCAGCCCGAGTCAGTACGCCCCTCAGTACTGGTAAGACTGGAAGAACAAGGCTGAGGAAACGCTTCGACAGCTGTTACGCTCTCTGGACAGCACTGAGAACGGTTTCACGAAGCCGGAGTTGAGAACGACACTCCAATCCTTGCGGCTTTCCTGATCGAATCAGCAACTACTGTTCAGCCGTGGGAGGAGGTCAAGGACACTGACGACGTTCTTCTCTCGCTCGCTCTCGTTCTCACGCTCACCTCGACCTGCTCACAACTCGTTCGATTACGGGCCGTCGGTTCGCTCGAGCGCCTCGCGGCCAGACTCCGTCGAGACGCCCGTCGGGACTCGCGTCGAATCCGGGGTGAGAATCGACGGAATCGCAAGAGGATTAGCCCCGACGGTCCTGACGACGAACATGAGCGATCCACGCGTCGTAACGACGCTCGAGTCCTTCCGGGCCGCTCTCGAGTCGTGGCTAGCCGAGGACGGCCCCGACGAATCCGACGGATCGGTGACGCGTGGGGTCCGCGTGCCGGTCGAGGTTCGCACGTCCGTCACGGATCCGTTCGAGGCCTATCGGCGGGCTCGCGACCCGATCGGTGGGGCGATCCTCGAGACCACCGGCGGCCAGCCCGGCTGGGGCTACTTCGGTGTCGACCCGGTCGACCGGCTGACGGTCTCGGCCGAGGCGGTCGCGACAGCGGACGACTCACCGACGCTCGCTTCCCTCGAGGGACTGCTCGCGGGCGACGCACTTGCCAGGGGCGACTGTGCGGTTCCCTACCCCTGCGGCGCGATCGGCTGGCTCTCCTACGACGTGGCTCGCGAACTCGAATTCCTGCCCGACTCGGCGGTCGACGACCGCGGGCTGCCACGACTCGAGGTCGCAGTCTACGATCGGTTCGCGGCGTGGAAAGAGCCGGCAGCGGCCGAGGACGGAGCGACGCCCCTTCGGATCACTGCCTGCCCGCGCCTCGAGGTCGGGTCCGTCGAGGACCCGGCGCTCGAGGAACTGCCGGAGCCGGAACTCGAGGCGGCCTACGAACGAGGCCGGGAACGCGCGCTCGAACTCGCGCGGCGAATCCGCGACGGCGACGCCGAAGTCGGCGAACCGCCGGTCACACAGCCGTCGGGGACGTTCGAGAGCGAGTGCGGCCGTGAGGCGTTCGCAGACCGCGTCCGCCGGGTCAAGCAGTACGTTCGCGACGGCGACACCTTCCAGGCGAACGTCTCCCAGCGGCTGGTCGCGCCCGCGGCGGTCCACCCCGTCGACGCCTACGACGCGCTCCGGCGGGTCAACCCGGCACCGTACTCCTGCCTGCTCGAGTTTCGCGCCGCGGATCTGGTGAGCGCCAGTCCCGAACTACTGCTCGAGCGCGAGGGCGACCACGTGCGGACCGAACCCATCGCGGGGACTCGCCCGCGCGGGGAGACGCCCGAGGAGGACGCGGCGCTCGAGGCCGACCTGCGTTCGAACGAGAAAGAGCGCGCCGAACACGCGATGCTGGTCGACCTCGAGCGAAACGACCTCGGGAAAGTCTGTGACTACGGCTCCGTCGAGGTCGCCGAGTACCGGCGGGTCGATCGCTATTCCGAGGTGATGCACCTCGTCTCCGACGTCACCGGGTGGCTCCGTCCCGACGCGAGTCTCGCGGATGCCGTCGCGGCGGTCTTCCCCGGCGGGACGATCACCGGCGCGCCGAAACCCCGGACGATGGCCATCATCGACGAGGTCGAGGCGACTCGTCGCGGTCCCTACACCGGGAGCGTGGGCATCTTCGGTTTCGACGGTCGGGCCACTCTCAACATCGTCATCCGGACGCTCGTGCGCCACGCGGACGCCTACCACCTCCGGGTTGGCGCGGGAATCGTTCACGACTCCGACCCGGACAGGGAGTACGACGAGACCCTCGACAAGGCCCGCGCGCTCGTGACGGCCGTCGACGAAGCACTGGGTGAGCAGGCGGGACTGGCACTCGAGGCGGCCGAGGAGAGCGAGGCGACCGGGGTGAGCGACCGTGAGTGACGAGCGTCGCACCCACGGACGCAGTACCCTCGAGCGAGCGACAGCGAGTGACCGCAGCACGCGGTTGCTCGTCGTCGACAACTACGACTCGTTCGCCTACAACCTCGTCCAGTACGTCGGTGCGGTCGCCGACGAGGTGATCGTCCGGCGAAACGACGAGCTCGACCTCGAGGACGTCGACGAACTCGATCCCACTGGCATCGTCGTCTCACCGGGGCCCGGGACCCCGGAGGAAGCGGGTATCTCGATCCCGCTGTTCGAGGAAACCGCGTACCCGATTCTCGGGGTCTGTCTCGGTCATCAGGCGCTGTGTGCGGCCCACGGCGCGCCGGTGATCCACGCTCCCGAGGTGGTCCACGGCAAGCCCTCGCAGGTCAGCCACGACGGCGAGGGACTCTTCGCGGGCCTGCCCGAGACGTTCCAGGTCGGGCGCTATCACTCGCTCGCGGTCGAGCGCGGTGATCTGCCAGACGTCCTCTGTGAGACTGCCCGGACGACGGACGAACGAGGCGTCCTGATGGCCGTGCGCCACCGCGAGAGGCCCCACGTCGGGGTGCAGTTCCACCCCGAGAGCATCCTTACTCGCGGCCACGACGACGCTGGCGACGAAACCGACATCTCGCTCGCGGTCGGCAAACGGATGATCGAGAACTTCTGTCGGTTCGCTGAATCTCACGCTTCCAACGGAGCAACTGATACGAACGTCGAAACGGAACGCAGGTGACTCGAGTGTGACTACCGGTACCCTCTATCACGTAAACGGCGACCTCGTGCCCGCGAGCGAGGCGACCGTCAGCGTCGACGACCGGGGGTTTCGCTACGGTGACGCTGCATTCGAGACCATGCGCGCCTACGGCGGCACGATCTTCGCGTGGGACCGCCACCTCGAGCGCCTCGAGTCCACCTGCGAGGCGCTGTCGCTCGGCCACGGCCTCGCTCCCGACGACCTTCGCGAGCGCGTCGACGAGACGCTCGCGGCCAACGACCTCGCGGATGCCTACGTCCGACTGTCGATCACCCGCGGGGTCCAGCCGGGCAAGCTCACCCCCCGAAGCGAGGTCGATCCGACGGTAGTGATCTACGTCGAATCCCTGCCGAGGGGCGGGCGCCAGGGCCGGCCTGTCTGGGACGATCCTGCCACCGTGCGGACGGTCGAGACGCGGCGGATTCCCGACGACGCACTGCCCGCGAGCGCGAAGACGCACAACTACCTGAACGGCATCCTCGCACGCACCGAACTCCGTGGTACCGATGCCGACGAGGCGCTCTGTCTCGACACACAGAACCGTGTCGCCGAGGGAGCGACGAGCAACCTGTTCTTCGTCCGTGACGGTGTCGTCCACACGCCCGGCCTCGAGGGGCCGGTCCTCCCGGGGATCACGCGCGGACTGGTCCTCGAACTCGCCGACGAGGCTGGCGTGCCGACGCGTAACGGGAGCTACACGCTCGAAGAGGTCTACGAAGCCGAGGAGGCGTTCCTGACCAACCGGACCTGGGAAGTGCGGCCGGTAGACCGTATCGACGACGTCGAAATCGGCGGTGGCCCACTCACGGACCGACTGGCGCGGCTGTACGACGAGCGCGTCGAGGCGGCCTGTTACCGGGCGGAGTAGAACTCAATCGCTGGCGTCTACCGCCCGTCGCCCCTCGCGCTCGAGCGCTCTCGATTTCTCACTTTCCTCGAGCGACGGGGGTCGCCAGTCGTCCTCGAGTCGCCGCTCTATCCCAGTGAGGTCGGTGACGAAGTCGGCCCCGAAGGCCGTCGCCGGGGTCTGGAACCCGGCGTCGACCTCGCCTGCGAGGACGCGTTCTGCGGCGGTGACGGCGCTCTCGGTCGTCAGCGCGTACGGGTTCGGCGTGCGCACGCGACCGCTGACCCGGTGGCCGGTCGTCGAATCACGAACCTCGGCCCAGATCACCGTCTCGTCGGTCGCCAGTTGCCGCTCGTCGGGGCCGTCCACGGCGGCGTCGATGGCCCGCTCGAGCAGTCGTCGAACCGGCTCGCGGCCGGCGAGCCAGGCAGCCACGCCGGAGAGTCCGACCGCCGGTCTGGCCACGTCGGGAACGGCGACGTAGGCTTCTACCGTCTCGAGGTCGGTGCCGTGGGCGGCCGTCACCACGTCCGGCCACGGCGCGGTGATCGCGTACTCCGGGCCGTCACCGAAGTCGATCTCGCGGCTGCGAAACGCCGGCGGCACCCGGACCAGTCGGCCGTTCCGCCTGACGACGCCCTCGTCACAGAGGTCGAGCAGCGTTCGAGCGGTCCCGGGGGAGACGAGCGGCGAGCCGCGAACGCCGAGGGTGAGTTCGTCCGCGCCCGGACAGCGCTCTGTGAGCCAGGTGACCAGACAGTCCGAGGGAACGACCTCGTAGCCGACGGCCGGGAGGACCGTCACGCCGGCGTCGCGAGCGGCACGGTTCCGCCGGCGGAGCCGTTCGACGACTGCAAACTCGCCGGTCACGTCGAGGTAGTCCGTTTCGGTCTCGAGGCAGGCCTCGACCATCGGGGTGGCCGTCGCTGTGAACGGACCGGCGCAGTTCAACACGCAGTCGACGTCGGCGAGGTGGGGCTCGATGGCGTCGGGGACCGCGAGATCGAACGTCCGTCCCTCGAGACCGAGGGCGGTTGCCTGCTGTGTCACGCGAGCGTCGTCCCGACCGGCGACGATCGGTCTGACTCCCCGTGCGACGGCTTCGCGGGTGACCAGCCGGCCGGTGTAGCCGTACGAGCCGTAGACGAGGACCGAGTCCATACTCGCCGTTGGCTCTTCGGGATGGTAAAACTGAGTCAGACGTTAGATCCAGCATTCGAGCGTTCGAAACGGAGCCGCCGTCGTGGCGGGGGGCTCGAGCCGGTCAGATCGCCTGTGGCGAAACGAGGTCCCGTTCCTGGTCGTACTCGAGCAAGCCGGCGTCGACCAGCCGCGGCAGGTGGTCGTGATACAGCGAGAGGTAGACTTCCGCGACGCGTTCGGCAGACAGCTCCGTCACGGACTCTCCTGCCTCGCGCTCGGCGACCGCTTCGGCGACGTCGGGGAGCGTTACCTGTTCGTCGAACGTACGCATCACCTGGACGCAGAGACGGCGACGGGTCGACGACAGCAGTGCGAACGTTTCGTCGACCGAGGCTGCCGGCTCGTCACGACCCTCGAGCCACTCGAGGACGTCGAGAGCGAACTGGACGCCGTCGAACTCGGTGTGTGATGTGGTCGTCATGGGACGTGTCTCCCCGGCGACCGGCGGCCGAACGAACCGACGAAAATCGGCTCGTCACCCGACGGAGCGGTCGCGGAAACGGGGTCGGTACGAAGTACATTCGTGGGGCAGTAATAGTAGTATCGAATCGCAATCACGTTCTCTCATCACCAGTACTGTCACTCGATCGTGAACGTCGGCTCGGCGATCGACTCGCTCTTGCAGGCCGGACACCGCGAGGGGAGGTTCGCAGGCTCGTCGTACTCGTCGAAGCCACAGTCCCGGCACCTCGGCGGGGCGACGAGCAACTGCTCGTCGGTTCCATCGAGCGACCGGGCGACGTGCTCGACGTGGTCGACGGCCGTGTGCGGGGAAACCTCGAGTCGATCGGCGAGGTCGCTCGGGGTCGCTGGCTCCTCGCGCAGCACGGCCGCGAGTCGCTGCCGGGTCGTCTCGTCTGCCTCGCGCATGTCTCGAGCCACGGTGGCGGGAAAGATGTGGCTGTCGCATCCCGATCGCCAGACCGAACTCGCCGTTCGACGGCTACGAGATCGGCTCGAACCGGTGGCAAAACGCCGTCTTCTCGTCGTCCCACTCGGTGTCGTGGGTCCGTTCGATTCGGCGGCGATAGGCCTCGAGGTCGGGCGAGCCCTCCGCACGGGCGTCTTCGTCGGTCAACGCGCCGAGGCGCTGTTCGAAGACCTCGACGACTTCGAACGTCGTGTCGCCGATCTCGAAGGTGTCTCCCTCGGCCGCGTGGGGATCACCACGGTGAAGCTGGGTAATCTCGCCCTCGAGGGCGGCCGATCGCAGTCGCTCCGCCGGTAACAGGTCGCTGGCGTCGATTCGTGCCATGGTGGACCGACCGTCGCACGGGTATTAAAACCGACGACAGTGTTAACAGCACGGGCTGTGGCGTCTTCTGACCTGCCCGGGGGGAGCTGCCACTCTGGCGTCGACGACGTGGCGTGGCCGCTTGGTCACAGCCGACCTGCCAGTGCAAGTACAACGCCCTCCGACTTCCTTGTGGAATGGTAGTGTATGCCATACAGGTACGAGTGTCGCGAGGGTCCCTGTCAGTTCCTCGTCCGCTCGAGCAGCGCCGACGAGGTCGAGCGGCTGGTCCGGGCGCACGTTCGAATGGTGCATCACGGGCGGATCGACCCTGCCGATCTCGAGCGCTGGATGGAGCGAATCGAGCCGGTTCCGGCCCCGGAAACGGCGAACAACTAAGTAGTTCCGACGGCGTGGTGTCAGTGATGGCAGACGACCCCGACGGGGGGATGTTGTCGTGGGACGAGTCGGTCTTCCGGAACGAACACGTCTTCGAGATCGATTACGTCCCCGAGACGTTCAGACACCGGGAGTCCCAGATGGAGGGGCTGACCTACGCCCTGCGTCCAGCCGTGCGTGGGTCTCGGCCGCTGAACGTCACCGTTCGCGGCCCGCCCGGAACCGGCAAAACCACCGCAATCCAGAAGCTCTTCGACGAGGTCGGTGCCCAGACCAGCGACGTTCGGACGATCCGGGTCAACTGTCAGGTCAACGCGACCCGATACTCGGTATTTTCGCGGCTGTTCGAGGGAACCTTCGACTACGAGCCCCCATCGTCGGGTATCTCGTTCAAGAAGCTCTTCGGCCAGATCGCCGAGAAACTCGTCGAGGACGACCGTGTACTCGTCGTCGCCCTGGACGACGTCAACTACCTCTTTTACGAGAACGAGGCAAGCGATACGCTGTACTCGCTGCTCCGGGCCCACGAGGAGTACCCCGGCGCGAAGATCGGCGTCATCGTCGTCTCCTCGGATCCAGCACTGGACGTCATCGACGAACTCGACTCGCGGGTCCAGAGTGTCTTCCGCCCCGAGGACGTCTACTTCCCGGTCTACGACGGCCCGGAGATCGTCGACATCCTCCACGAACGGGTCAAACGCGGCTTCCACGACGGCGTCATCTCACTCGAGACCTTAGAGTACGTCGCCGAACTCACCGCCGAGAGCGGCGACCTCCGGGTCGGGATCGACCTCCTGCGCCGGGCCGGGCTCAACGCCGAGATGCGCGCCAGCAAGACCGTCGAGCGCGAGGATGTCGAGTCGGCCTACGAGACCTCGAAGTACGTCAGCCTCTCGCGAAGCCTGTCGGGACTGACCGACACCGAACGAACCCTGCTCGAGGTGATCGCCCACAACGACGGCGAGCGAGCTGGCGACGTCTACGAGGCCTTCCACGAGAAGACCGAC
The DNA here is from genome assembly GCF_002156705.1 of Natrarchaeobaculum aegyptiacum. Classification (NCBI taxonomy): domain Archaea; kingdom Methanobacteriati; phylum Methanobacteriota; class Halobacteria; order Halobacteriales; family Natrialbaceae; genus Natrarchaeobaculum; species Natrarchaeobaculum aegyptiacum. Next base: position 1,056,689 of record NZ_CP019893.1, on the reverse strand, counting down.
CTCGGCTACACGCGCTACTCCGAGATCGTCAACAAACTCGACCAGCTCGGCCTGATCGACGCCGAGTACGCAGACGTCGAGGGCCGCGGTCGCTCGCGATCGCTCTCGCTCGCCTACGAACGCGAGGCGATCCTCGACCGCCTCGAGTGACCCCTTCCCGGGTCCCCATGCCTCCACGACATTGTCGCGAACCGACAGTATATGTGTTATCAGGTCACACAATACTGCATGCGATTCGATGGCAAGACAGTGTTCATCACGGGTGCCGGTTCTGGACTGGGACGAGCGGCGGCAACGCGGTTCGCCGACGAGGGCGCGACGGTCGTCGCCGCCGACCTCGATCTCGAGGGAGCCGAGGAAACGATCGACCGACTCGAGGCCGACGGGCGAGCGATCGAACTCGACGTCCGGGACGCTGACGCCGTTCAGGCGGCGATCGACGAAACCGTCGAGACGTTCGGACTCGACGTGGTGGTGAACAACGCGGGCGTTAGCCACGACCGGGCGCGAGTCGAGGAGATCGACCTCACAGAGCGCGATCGAATTCTCGACGTCAACGTCGCCGGCGTCTGGAACGGCTGTCGTGCGGCGATCCCCCACCTCACAGAGCAGGGATCGGGTGCCATCGTCAACACGGCGTCGCTGGCGGGTGTCATCGGCGCACCACAGCTCGGGGCGTACTCGCTCTCGAAGGGTGCCGTGGTCAACTTCACGCGGACGGTCGCCGCCGAGGTCGGCCCGCACGGCGTCCGGGCGAACGCGGTCTGTCCGGGCGTCACCGACACCCCGATGCCCCGGAAGAACCGCTCCGAGGAGGAGTGGGCAGCGACGAAATCCGAGATGGCCAGACACTACCCGCTCAAGCGACTCGGTCGCCCCGAGGACGTTGCCGGTGCGATGGCCTTCCTCGCCAGCGACGACGCCGCCTGGGTCACCGGGCATGCCCTCGTCGTCGACGGCGGTTTCTCCTGTTGCTGAGACGGACTATCGTCCCGTCGCCGTTTTCGGCACGGATCCGGTAGGCGACCGGACGACGCAAAAATCGAACGGGAGCGTGGTGTGTCAGTCGATCGGACGGTCAGGGTGACCGTCCGGGGAGCAGCCACTGGGACGGCCGTCCGCGATCGTGTCGCGGGAGACGCGGCGTGATCGCTACCCCTCGGCGAGGGATTCGATCTCCTCGACGGCGTCGGCGGCGTTCTCGAGTGCGTCCGCGATGTCCGGCAGCGGTGCGTCCTCGGCTTCGTCACGTGCCTCGTCGGGCGTACTCACGTCGTACTCGATGCCCGCCTGCGCTTCGATCTCGGCTGTGACCTGACTGAAGACGTCGTCTGTGAGGTCGTCGATCGTCCCGTCGTCTAAGTCGTCGATGGTCTCGACCGGATCGACGTTCTCGAGTTCGGCGTTGACGTCGTCGACGATGGCGTTGATCTCGTCGATCGCCTCCTGATCGTCTTCGTCGTCGCCGTCGTCACCGTCCTCGAGTTCGTAGTCGGCGAGGTCGGCGATCTCTTCGACGGCGTCGGCGGCGTTCTCGAGTGCGTCCGCGATGTCGGGCAGCGGCGCGTCCTCGGCCTCGTCGCGGGCCTCGTCTGGCGTGCTCACGTCGTACTCGATGCCCGCCTGCGCTTCGATCTCGGCTGTGACCTGACTGAAGACGTCCTCGATCAGCCCCTCGATGGTGTCGTCGTCGGTGTCGTCGATGGTCTCGACCGGATCGACGTTCTCGAGTTCGGCGTTGACGTCGTCGACGATGGCGTTGATCTCATCGACTGGCCCCGTCTCGTCGTCATCGTCGTCCTCGAGGTCGTCGAGGTCGAAACCGGCGATGTCTGCGATGTCTTCGACGGCGTCGGCGGCGTTCTCGAGTGCGTCGGCGACGGGTGGGAGATCGGCCTCGGCGGCCTCGTCTCGTGCTTCCTCGGGCGTGGAGACGTCGTACTCGATGCCGGTCTGTGCTTCGATCTCGGCTGTGACCTGACTGAAGACGTCCTCGATCAGCCCCTCGATGGTGTCGTCGTCGGTGTCGTCGATGGTCTCGACCGGATCGACGTTCTCGAGTTCGGCGTTGACGTCGTCGACGATGGCGTTGATCTCATCGACTGGCCCCGTCTCGTCGTCATCGTCGTCCTCGTCTTCGTCGGTGACGACCTCGCCTTCGGCTTCGCCGCCGACGTTCGCGCGGGCTTCCGTGTTGCGCATGACGACGTTCAGGTCGGTCTCGCTCGACCCGCTGACGTCGGTGATCGTTACCTCGAGGCGGAGGGTGACGTCCTTCTCGGTCATCCCGCCGTCTTCGTCCGCCTGGAAGTCGTTTGCCGAGAGACCGTCGTGATCGAGGACACTGCCCTCGAGGTCCTCGCCGAGTGGGACGTTCGAATCACTGGTTCCGCTCACGTCGGTCGTCGCCTCGTCGATGGTCTCGACGTCGCCGTCGTGAACCACCTGCAGTTCGACCGTCGCTTCCTCTGGCTCTTCGTTGAGCCCCTCGTACCGAAAGCCGACGCCCGTCGCTCCCGCGCGAATGTCGTCGACGGACCCGTCGTCGCTTTCCCCGCTAATGCTCGTTCCGGAGAACGTGTGATCCTCGATTTCGGCCGCTGCCGACCCCGAGAGGACGACTGCGCCGCCGATTGCTGCTGTGCCGATACCGCCCGTTCCTACGATGAATGCTCGTCGGTTCATGTCTGATCGTTCGACGCCGTACGACGCCCGGCGCTGGCGGACTCACAGCGTCGCCACTCGTCGGCGAACGACACTGCCCGCTCACGTACCCACGCAGGCTTTCTTGCGTGTGAGTGGGACAACAAAATAGGATCGTAGTGTTAAATATTGTTGATTAAAAATGGTAAATCTATAGCAAATGGTTTTGAGTTTTTTACATTGTGAACGGGTATGAAGGTGCACAATATCAGTCGTTCATATGTCGGATTAAAATAACGAGTGGTCGACTACTGGGAGTGGCTCGCCGCAGTGGAGCACCGCCACAGACCACTCTCGTCGAACGAGTGCCGTCGAAAGAAATCGCGTTCGTGCCGCGGTCGCGGTGCCGTTAGATGTAGTCGATACTCGGCGGCAGCTCGAGTTTCATGCCCTTGCGTTCGCGGATCTCCATGATCTTCTCACGCTGGAGCGAGTCGGACATGACCTCGAAGCCGGCGTTCTCGGTGTTCCAGGAGGCACGACCCTCGGTCGCAGAGCGGATGTCGCTCGCGAAGCCGATCATCTCGTCGACGGGGGCGATCCCTTCGACGACCATGAGGTCACCTTCCTGATACATGTCGTCGACGCGACCACGTCGACCCTGGATCTCGCCGGAGGCGGCACCCATGTGGTCGTTTGGCACGTCGATGCGCACGTCCTGCATCGGCTCGAGCATCTTGATCTTCGCGTCGATCAGCGACTTGTGGACGGCCTCGCGGGTCGCGGGGATAACCTGTGCCGGACCGCGGTGGATAGTGTCCTCGTGAAGCTTCGCGTCGTGAAGCCGGATGAGAGTGCCCTGAACGGGTTCGTTAGCGAGGGGACCGTTGTCGAGGGCCTCCTCGAGCCCCTCGATGAACAGCTCCATCGTCTCGTTCAGGTGCTGGATCCCCTTCGTCTGGTCCAGCAGAATGTTCGACCCGTGAATCTCCTCGACGACCTGCGCGTCGTCTTTGTCCATGCCGGCGTCCATGAGCGCTTCACGGCGCTCGAGTTCGGGCATGTCCATCGAGGCGTCGCCGAGTTTGAGTGTCTCGACGATCTCCTCGGAGAGGGGCTCTGCGGAGATGTAAAAGCGGTTGTGGCGGTTCGGCGAGATCCCCTCGACCGTGTCGCTCGACTGCTGGACGGCCTCGCGGTAGACGACGATCGGCTCACCGGTGTTGACCGGGATGCCCTGGTTCTTCTCGATACGCTGGGTGATGACCTCGAGGTGGAGTTCACCCTGCCCGGAGATCAGGTGCTCGCCGGTGTCCTCGTTGATCGTCACCTGAATGGTCGGGTCCTCCTTGGAGACCTGACGCAGCGTCTCGATGAGCTTCGGCAGGTCGTCCATCGTCTGGGCCTCCACGCTCTTCGTGATGACCGGCTCGGAGATGTGCTCGATCGACTCGAACGGCGTCATATCCGTTTCGGAGACGGTCGAGCCAGCGATAGCGTCGCGCAGGCCGGTGACGGCGGCGATGTTCCCCGCCGGGACCTGATCGACTTCCTCACGCTCGCCACCCATGTAGATGCCGACGTTCTGGACGCGGTTCTTGCCCGCAGTACCGGAGACGTACAGCTCCTGGCCCTTCTCGAGGCTGCCCGAGAAGACGCGACCGGAGGCGATTTCGCCGGCGTGTGGGTCCATCGAGATGTCGGTGACCATGAAGACGACCTCGCCGTCTTCGTCGACCAGACGCATCTGCTCTGCGAGGTCGGACTCGTCGTCGCCACGCCAGATCCGGGGGATACGCCGGGGCTGGGCGTCGACGGGATTCGGGAAGTGCTCACAGACCATGTCGAGGACGACGTCCGACAGCGGCGTCTTCTCGTGGAGCTCCTGGCGCTTGTCCGACCGCTCGAGTTCCATGATCTCGCCGAAGTCCATGCCGGTGCGCTGCATCGAGGGCATCGAGACGCCCCACTTGTAGAGGGCGGATCCGAAGCCGACGGTGCCGTCTTCGACGGAGACGGTCCAGTCGTCGACGTCGTCCATGTCCTCGGTCATGCCGGCGATAAGTTCGTTGACGTCGCTGATGACCGAGACGAGTCGCTGCTGCATCTCTTCGGGACCTTCCTGCAGTTCGGAGATCAGGCGGTCGACCTTGTTGATGAACAGGGTTGGCTTGACGCCCTCGCGCAGGGCCTGCCGGAGAACGGTCTCGGTCTGGGGCATCGCACCTTCGACGGCGTCGACGACGACGAGCGCACCGTCGACGGCGCGCATCGCACGGGTGACGTCGCCACCGAAGTCGACGTGGCCCGGCGTGTCGATGAGGTTGATGAGGTGGTTGGTACCCTCGTACTCGTGGGTCATCGAGACGTTCGCCGCGTCGATGGTGATCCCACGTTCCTGTTCGTCTTCTTCCGTGTCCATCGCGAGCTGTTCGCCGGCGGTCTCGTCGGAGATCATGCCCGCACCCGCGAGGAGATTGTCAGAAAGGGTCGTTTTACCGTGGTCGACGTGAGCGGCGATGGCGATGTTCCGGATGTTCTCCGGTTCGTCCATCAGCCGTTCACACTCTTGGACGATCTTCTTGCGTCGGCCCATATACCCCTCTCTACCGGTAGCGGGGTCAAAAGGGTAGTGTTTCGTCGGCGTCGGATCTGCCGGTTTCTTGGGGCTGAGCACCGAACTCTCTTTATTGCGTGAGTGAATAACAATCAGGTTACCGTCCGTGTCGGACGGAAGCCGAGTCCGCCGCCCGCGTCCGTCGAGACGGCCGCAGACGATCACTCGTCGTTTCGGCGGTCTGCCCTCCGTTCGCGCCGGTACTCAGCGAAACTGTACACGTCGACGTCTTCTTCGAGGCCGTCGACGTCGTGGAACGATTCGACGTCGAGGATGGTTCCCTCATCTGCGACGGAGCCGCCGTCCGGCAGTTCGATGTCGATTGCGTCACCGAGTTGAACGCGATTGAAATCCTCTCGAGAGAGGTGTTCGTCCCGGTACTCGTTCTGAATTTCTTCCCCTTCGACGTCGACGAAGCCGATTTCGTAATAGATCTCGTCGTACTCGTCTTCGACGTACTCGTGAAAGTCGGCCGGAATGGTAAACGACGCCGGCGAGGAATACTGCTCGTCGTACTCCTGTGGGACGTCACCAGTGACCCGATCCGGCCGCATGTAGTTGAGCTGAAACAGTCCCGTACTGAACGCGACCGACTCTTCCAGATCGGGGATCCATCGAATGGTAACTGTCTTCCTGTCAACCATCCACCTGGAGAGCACTTCGCTACTCTCGTCGTCCGACGACAGTTGGGACAGGCATCCGGCGACACCGCTCGTCGCTACCGTTCCACCGACCGACGCGAGCAGCAGTCGTCTCGACACCATGTCTTCGTAATTTACTATGAATCTGGTTGCTTAAAGACTCTTCCAACTCGGTGAATAGTTGCGGGAACGGACAGGATCTCACCGGACCGACGTCGACGGCGTCGTCACCCGATCGTTCACTCGACGAACTGGGCGAAAGAGCCATACAGTCCCAACCCCTGATACCGGTACACATGGATATCCGCGTTCAGGGCCCCGGTCCCACGTCTCCCTTTCTGAGCGCTCGAGACCTCTTCGAGACCGAGCACGACCTCTCGTTGCCGGTCTACGTCCGCCTCCGTGACGATCCGGACGTCCGCACGTGGGCTGGTCACTACGACGACCGCCACGTGCTGAACATCTCCCGGCAGGCCGCCTCGAGTGCCATGGCCCGCGAACTCGCCCTCCACGAGTTCTCCCACATGGCTCGCTACGAGCAGGCTCACCCCTCACACACCCAGTCGATCGAGGAAGTGCTCTACCTCGCCCTCGCAGGCCGCCGGGTCGAACGGCGCAAACTCGCACACTGCCACCAGATCGCAAACCACATGAAAGACATCTACGCCGACGACATCACCCTCTCGGTCGGCCCCGGAGAGAAACTGCTCGCCTACCTCGAGTCCAGCCTCGCGGCGGCCATCGCCGACCGGCCCGACACGCCCGCTCGCCCGGGGCTCGAGCGGCTCTCTCCGAGCGCCGACCCCGACATCACGGCCGTCAACGCGGCGTTCGCGCTCGCTCTCGCCGAGCGTCACGACCTTGTCGACGACGACCACCGACTGTACGACCTCGCCCACGTCGCCGCGATGGACGCCCCCGACGTCGACTTCGAGGGGTTCAAGCGCCGCTTCCGCGAACTCGCCCGCGACCCGGACTCGAGTGCCTACCGACAGGTGCTCGTCGACGCGACGCGGTCGTACGTCGGCGGTGAGGGACCGGCGGCCGACTGAGACGATCCGTCGTGGTTTCACCCGGTAGTCGATTGGACGGCCCACGACCACCGGGAGAGTGACGGCTCACTCGGGGAGTAACATGACGACCGACGTCGTATTGTGGTAGCCGCTCAGTTGTCCTCGCTCCATGCAGAGTTCCCCGTACGTCTCGATGCCGGTAAACGGCACCTCGAGTTCGTCGGCCATCGCGTCGACGGCCTCGCCAAACGAGTCCTCGAGGATGATCGACCGACAGGCACAGTCGTAGACGAAGCCGCCGGCGATCCCGGTCTGGCCAGTGTTCGCCACGGCCTCGCGAGCGGTGTTCCGGGCCGACTCGATCTGTTCTGGTTTGGGACTGTGCATCACGCGCAGTTCCGTCCCTTCGGGGACGCCGACCGGGAAGTCGAGGTGACCTGCCGTCGTCAGAGACAGCCCCGGCCACCGGATCTTGTAGCCGTCGTCGCTCGCGCCACGACCCTCCTCGATGCCAAACTCGAACTCGGTCAGCAAGTCGAGTAGCTCCCGGCTGTCGTCCTCGAGGGCGTCGAAGTCGACGTTCCGGCCGCGCTCTGTGAGGTAGGGTTCGACGACCGCTCGCCAGGCCTCGAACGCCGGCTTGCCGTCGAGTTCGAGGACGCGCCCACCGTCCGATCGCGTCACCGTCAGCGGTTCCGAGATCGGTGCGTGGCCGTGGTCGACGCTGACCGTCGTGGGGGTCTTCGAGGCCAGCAGCCCCACGACGACTGCGTCGGTGGCGACGGTTTCGTTGCAGAAGACGTGTGTCGCCTCCATCGCCAGATCGTCTCCGGCCGATCCACCGACGAGACTCACGTCGTGCCCGAGGTTTCGCTGGGTGGCCACCGCGACCTGATCGCCGACGCCCGCGAGGCCGTCGTGGAGGACGATCGCAGACCGGTGTGGGTAGCCCTCGACCGACGCCGGGAACGAGTCGACGGCCTCGTTGACTGCCGCGGCAACGCCGTCTGAGAGGTCGGTCCCGATCCCGGTGAAAAAGCAGACGGTGTCACTCGCGACGAGTGCGACCGTCACGCTCCCGTCGGTACTCGTCTCCTCGGTGAACTCACCGGACGACGAGGACCCGATCAGGTCGGTCTCCTCGCCGACCACCGAGCGAATTCCCTCGAGCACGGCCTCGTAGTCGTACGCGGGCGAACAGAACACCTGCCCGAAGTCGACGCGGCCGTCGGTCTCGAGGCCTGCCGCCGCCCGGGTCGCCGCCCGTTTCCCGACCTCGAACCCGTCGTCACCGACGGCGGAGCCGCTTGCGAACTGCGTCGAGAGTCCAGCGTCGTCTTCGTCGTCGACGCCGCCGAATTCGAACGTCGGTTGCTTTCCGTGGCCGGACGCCGGCTCTGCTGGTTCCCCGGTGGCGCTCTCGCCCGAACCGACTCCCGTCGTGGCGTCGACTCCTCCGGTCGCGCTCGAACTCGAGCGGTCGGCGGTTGCCGATGCCGATACCGACGCAGACGCTGCTGGCGGGTGGTCCTGCCCCGGAACGTCCCGTCGGGCCTTGTACATGTCGAGCGTGTCTCGAAGCCACGCCGCGTTCTCCGAAAGCTCGGCTGCGCGCTCTGAGACCGTCGAGAGCGCGCTCGCCTGTTCTTCGGCCGACGCCGCGACGTTCTCGGACAGTGACGACGTCCGGTCGCCGATCGTCGCCGTCTCGTCGACCAGTGCGACGACCTGCTGGGTGGACTGCGCCTGCTGGTCGGTCGCCGCGTGAATCTCCTGAACGCCGTCGTTGGTCTGTTCTGCGTACTCGGCGATCTCCTCGAGTGCGGTCAGCGCCCGATCGACGGCGTCGGTGTGGGCCGCAATCATCGTCTCGGTTTCCGTGACAGTCTCGGTCGTCTCTTCGGTCCGGGTCTGGATCCGGTCGAGTCGCGTCTCGATGGCCTCGGCTGCAGACTGCACCTCGCCGGAGAGCGATTTGATCTCCGAGGCGACGACCCCGAATCCCTCGCCGTCACCACCCTGGCTCGCGCCCCGTGAGGCTTCGATGTTGGCGTTCAGCGCCAGCATGTTCGTCTGGTGGGCGATCTCCGCGATCATCTCGACCAGTTCGTCGATCTCGTCGACGTCCGCACGCAACCGCTCGATCGCTTCGACTGCCTCGGCCGACCCGGCCTCGATCTCTTCGAGGCCGTCGATCGCCGTTTTCGCGGCTTGCTTCCCGTCTCGACCAGTTCGGACGGTCTCCGCAGAGAGCGTCGCGACGCGTTCTGAGTGACTCGCAATCTCCTCGATGTTCGACGAGAGAACGCCCATCTCGGCGGTTGCGGCGTCCAGTCGTTGCGACTGGACCGACGCACCGTCTGCGATCTGCTGAACGTCGTCGCTGATCTCCGTGCTCGCCGTCGTCACCTGTTCGACACCGGCCATGAGTTCGTCACTCGAGGTCACGACCAGCGTGACGAAGTTCTTGAGGTGACGGATCGTCCCCTCGAGTTCGTCCATCATGGCGTTGAACTCGTCGGCGACCGACAGCGGTGCCTCCTCGTCCGGCTCGAGTCGGTGGGCGAGGCGACCGGCCGCACACAGTTGCATCGCCTCCTCGAGTTCCGCTGCCTGCGCCTCGATCCGCTCGTTTCGCCCCTCGAGTCGGTCGACCGTCTCCTCGAGTTCCCGGGTGCGCTCGCGAAGCCGGCGATTGTCCTGCACCGTCGACCCAACGACGTCGGCGACGTCCTCGAGGTCGGTGACCGATTCGAACGCATCGTCGTCCGCCTCGACCGACTGTACCTCGGTCTGGAGTCGGTCGACCGTCTCGTCGACGCGGTTCCCCGCGTGATAGCCGGTCACCGTTCCGGCGACGACGATCAGTGCGCCCCCGGCGAGCAATCCTGCCAGCCCAGCTACCCACCCGGCGACGATCACCACGGCCGCGATTCCGGCCGAGAGAATCCCGGTTCGAACGCTCGTTTCGGCTGCTGACGACCCGTGTACCACACTCATACGTGTCGTATACCGCCGATCCAGCGATGTTACTATCTATCGAAACATGTGTTACGTTTACCACGATGAACGGTGATGACTGTTCACCGAAAGAAAACCGACGCGCCGTTTATCGAGCCTGTATGTCGTGCCTCCCGGTGGCAGTGACTCGGACCCCGACGATCCGGGCTCGCGTCTGCTGGTACCGCTGGCTTTGCTGGCAGCCGACAGAAACCAGTTGCTACTCGAGACGGGTCCGAAACAGAAGGTAAAACCGCGTTAGCGGGCAGCCGCCGCGACGCGCTCTTTCTCCTCTTTCTGGCTGATCGCGTACGTCTGGACGTCGTAGTTGGCCGCGCCGACGAGCTGGGAGGCGATGGCCTCCTCGACCGGCGTCGCCGTCTTGAACGCGTCGTTGTAGACGCCCTCGGCGAGGAACTTCAGCGACTGGTCGACTCGTCGCTGGGGTGCGACGTCGACGGCCTTCGGGACGGAGATGCCACCGTACTTCAGGCGGACGGTCTCCTCGCGGGGGGCCGCGTTCTCCACGGCGCGAACGAGGATCTGGACCGGGTTCTCCTCGGTGCGGTCGTGGATCAGCTCGAACGCGTCACGGACGTGGTTGAGCGACTGCTGTTTCTTGCCCGTGTTCTCTTCGGTCTGCATCAGCCGATTGATGAACCGCTCGACGATCGAGATCTGGGACTTCTGGAACTGCTTGCTCGCGTGGCGACCGGCGGTGTGAGCCACCGGCGTCACCGCGATGTAGCGCTCGGTCGAGGGGTCCTCGTAGGCGATCTCGTCGATCTCCCAGGTCCCGAAGAGCTTCGCGCTGACGTCTGCGCCACCGGCGGGGGCGTCGGGGTCTGGTTGTTCTTCGGCTGCCATGGTTATCGCACCGGTTTCTCTGCGTTCCCGCGCACCAGTTCGAGGAGCGCGACGCCGTTTACCTTGTCGACCTTGTAGTTGACCCCCGAGAGGTCACCCATCGCACGACCCTTCGCCCCACCGATACCCGCGATGGTAACTTCGTCGTGTTCGTCGATGAACGAGATAGCACCGTCACCGGGACAGAAGGCGGTGACCTGCTTGCCGTTTTTGATCAGCTGAACTCGAACGCACTTTCGGATCGCCGAGTTGGGCTGTTTTGCCTCGATGCCGACTTTCTCGAGTACGATACCGCGGGCCTGTGGTGCGCCCTCGAGCGGGTCGGACTTCTCGCGAAGTCCACGGGCGCGGCGCGCGTAGTCAGAGTCGGACCACCGCTGGTTCTGGCGGTCCTTCTTGAGCTTGCGCGCGGCGTACTTGCCGTTTGCCATGGGGGTCGATATCCGACGGAGGCACTTAAGCAACCCGTTTCGACTCGGGGCGTTACGGCTCGAGAGCGCTCGATGGGGGGTAACGAAGCAATCTCGTGGCGTTTCGTCTCTTGAGGGTCGCTCTCGGCCAGTGACTGGCGCTCGGAGGGTCACGAACCCGTCTGCACTCGGTTAGCGGGGCGTCGACTCGCTCGAGTCGGTTTCTGCACGCCGTTTCAGGAGATAGCCGCCGCCGAAGAGGCTCGTGACGGCCGCGAGGAGGCCGGGTGCGGGGATGCCGTCGTCCTCCTCACCTGCATCGGTCTCGCCATCGTCGCCGCTGGTGTCGTCGCTCCTGCCGTCTGCGTCATCCGCGTCGCTTTCGTCGTCGGCCACACCACCGTCGGTCGAATCGGCTGTGTCGTCCTCGCTAGCGTCGTCGCTTCCTGAATCGTCCGTCTGTGTGTCCGTTTCAGCATCATCGATCCCTTTCTCGGGGTCCGGGTTCGCCACAAACTCGTCGAAATAGACCGTCCCGAAGTCGTCGATGTCACTCGTCATCCGGTATCGAACGGCGGCCGCTTCGTCCGGACCGTCGTCGTGATCTGCCTCGAGTGACGCGACCTCCTCGCCGTCTTCGTCGGTCAGCGTCACGGTGAGCCTTCCCTCGCCGTCGCTGTCCCAGTCGAAGGCAGTCCGGAGCCACTGTTCTTCGTACTCACCCCAGTCGTCGACTTCCTGTTCGTCGAGTACCGCCTCGTCGTCGTCGACGTCCGTCAGGTGGTGCAGTTCGACGGCGTGTCCTTCCCGTCCGGTGATGAGCACGCGGTAGGCGTCGCCATCTGGCCCGACGAGGACGACCCGCCACCGCGTGCCGTAGCGTCGTCCCCAGCTGTGACGCCCCTCGAACCACTGGACCCACTCGAGGCGGTCGCCGCGTTTCGGGTAGTACTCGAGGCCGTCCTCGGAAACAATCCCGGTGCCACTGGCCGACGTCCCCACCTCGAGTGCGTACTCACCGCTGTAGACGTTCCCGGTCGACGTGACGTCGTAGTTGCCTGGAACCCCATCTTCGTCGTCGATGTTCTCGTAGGGCTCTAGGTCGCCGCGGTCGAAGTCGTCGATCACCGCCGGTTCGTCGTCCGACGCGGCGACGCCACCGATCGGTGCAGTACCGACGCCAACGCCTGTGACCGCCAGCGCTGCTATCCCGCCAGCAGATCTGTGGAGGTATTCTCGGCGGCTCGTCTCGGCACCCACTGCGGTCGATTTCCCCCGGAAATCCCATCTTCTTCCTGACATCAACTCGTGATTACGAACGCGGTAATTTATTATTTTTGGAACGAAATAGTATGATTGTTTGCTCGCAGGGGATGCGAATAACGATTGCGTGCTCTCCCGTCTGCCGCCGACAGATCTGATCGACGGCGTCGTCTCGGCTGAATGGCGTTCGCTGCTCGTGGCTCGTGAAACGGGTCAGCGTCCGCTCTCGAGGTCGCTACTGTGTGTCGCCGCCGACTCACGCTCGACCAGCATCGACCGGTCCAGTTCGTCCACCGACGCCTGCCCCGACAGCCCCATCGTGAGGTCGAGATCCGCGAGGAAGTTCCGGCAGACGTCGCGAACGCCGTCTTCGCCCTCGAGTGCGAGTCCGTAGACGTACGGCCGCCCGAGGAGCACCATGTCTGCACCCAGCGCCAGCGCGACGACGGCATCGGCCCCGCGCCTGATCCCGCTGTCGAACAGTACCGGGGCGTCGTCGTGACCCTCCTCACGAAGCCGGTCGACCACCTGCGGCAGCGTCTCGATCGCTGGCAGCGCGTTGTCGACCTGCCGACCGCCGTGATTCGAGACGACCACGCCGTCGGCACCCGACTCGAGGGCGAGCACCGCGTCCTCCGGGTGGACGATTCCCTTCACGAGAATCGGCAGGTCGGTCAGGCCAGAGAGCCACTCGAGGTCCGCCCAGGTGAGCGAGGCGTCGCCGAAGACGTCGACGAACTGCATGACTGCGGCGTCCTGATTTTCTTCTGGCGGCTGTCCCAGCAGCTCCCGGAAGACGGGATCGGTGAAGTAGTTCCCGACGCCCTCGCCGGCGAGAAACGGGAGATATGCCTGTTCGACGTCCCGCTCGCGCCAGCTGATGACCGGCGTGTCGACGGTCACAACGAGTGCCTCGTAGCCTGCCGCCTCGGCTCGCTCGACGAAGCTTCGAGCCAGATCGCGGTTCGAACTCCAGTAGAGCTGGAACCACGCCGGCGCGTCGCCGACCGCCTCGGCGACGTCCTCCATGGGCTCGGTCGCGGCTGAACTCTGGACGAACGGCACGCCAAGGTCCGCGGCCGCGCGTGCCGAACCCAGTTCGGCCGACTCGTGGAGGATCGATTGCACTCCGATCGGCGCAAGCGCGACCGGTGCCGGATAGCGCTCACCGAACAGTTCGACCGAGAGGTCGCGCTCGGCGACGTCCCTGAGCATCCGGGGGACGATCCGCCACCGGGAGAACGCCTCGCGGTTCTCGTGGTCGGTCCGCTCGGCACCAGCGCTCCCCGCGACGTAGGCGTATGCCTCCGACTCGAGTTTCGCTTTTGCCTGCGTCTCGAGGTCCTCGAACCGGGGCGGAACCGACGGCGTCTGTCCCCCCAGCATCCCCTGGGTGTAGACCTCGATCAGTCGCTCGCGACCGTACGGTGGTGTGCGCTCGTCGTCCATAGCCAACTCATTTACAGGCCGACAAAAAATAGCTTGTCGCGCTCGGGTCGGTCGAATCGGACGTCGGCTGCCAGCTAGATCAGCTGGACGTCGTCGACGTCGAAGTGACGATCCGCCAGCACGCGGGCGGCCTCGATCGTGCGTCCGCTCGAGCCGATGGCCACTCCGCGGTCGGCCTCGGCGACCTCGACGTACGCCACGGTGTCTTCGTTTTCACTGATCGTGACGTTGTAGACCGCCGCGGGCGCGAGCGCGTTAGCGACGAAGGTTTCGGGATCGTCCGCCGCTTCGACCAGCCGAACCGGCAGGTCGACCCGCTCTTCAAACCGCTTGACCGTTCGACCATCGGGACCGATCGCCTCGCCCATCTGGCCGCTCGAGACGACGACGATCAGGCGGTCGGCTGCAGCCGAGTCGACGCCGTCGCTGTCTGCGACGATGGTCACGGTCGGGGCGTCGCTGCTATCGCCGACGGTGACCCCGTCGCCGCCGTCACTGACCGCCTCCGAGCCGGACTGGAACTCGAGGACGCAATCGATGCCGGTCGCCCCCGTGACGTCTTCGAACAGCGCGAGGTACCGACGAGCCTCGTCGTCGAGGGTGACGGTCATCGATCAGTCTGCCTGACTGCCTGGGCCGGTCGAGCCCATCCGGAGGTCGACGTCGCCGGTCCCGAGCTTGATCGGTTTCCCGACGATGACGTTCTCGGTGACGCCCTCGAGGGCGTCTTTCTCGCCGTGGATGGCGGCGTTGAGCAGGTGGTTGACCGTCACCTCGAACGCCGCGCGGGCGAGCACGGAGTCTTTCGAGCCGGAGATGCCGTGGCGGCCGATCGACTCGATCGTCCCCTCGTTGGTCATGATGTCGGCGACCAGCATCAGGTGGCGGACGTTCACGTCGTCCAGCCCCTGCTCGGCGAGCGTGTTGTTCGTCTCCTCGATGATGGCCTCGCGGGCGGCCTCGACGCCGAGGTTGCGGTAGATCTCGTGGATGTTGTTACACGTCGTCCGGGAGGCGTCGACGCCCTCGATCTCTAAGACGTCACCGAAGGCCGATCCCTCGGTGTAGAGGACGAACTCCTCGCTGCCGTCGTCCATCTCTTCGCGGCGGATGACGACTCGCGAAATCTCTTCGATGCCCTTGAACGTGATGTCGCGCAGTTCCTCGACCAGCTGGAGCAGATCGCGGTAGGAGGGTTCCTCGGGGCCGAACTCGATCTGGGTTCCCTGCTGGACCGTCGAGACGCCGAGGTGATCTTCGATCGTCTCGGCGACCTGTTCGGGCGTGATCATCCGCTCGGTGAGAGTGTCCTCGTTGAGCGAGATCTGGACGCGCATGTCCGCGACGTTCGTCGAGACGTCACCCAGCGCGAGGATCTTCGTCGCCTCGATCTTCCAGACGACCTCGTGGGCCTTCTCGCGCTCGGTGGCGTACTCGTCTTCCAGGTGGACCGTCATCATCGGCGTGTCCGGGGTCTTCCGGGCGTCGACCAGTTCGATCAGCCGCGGCAGCCCCTGGGTGACGTCGATCTCTGCGACACCCGCGTAGTGGAACGTGTTCATCGTCAGCTGGGTCCCGGGTTCGCCGATCGACTGGGCGGAGACGGTTCCGACGGGGTCGAGCGGGTCGACCCGTGTGTCGACGTAGCGGGCCTCGACGGCCTCTGTCAGCTCGTTGGCCTCCTCGACGGTTGCACCCCGGTCTTCGACTACCTCGTAGACCTCGTCTTTGAGGCGGCGAGGGAGGTCGCTGTCCTCGACGACGGCGATCACGTCGTCGGAGACGTCGAAGTCGACCTCAGTCATCGGAGCTCACCCCCAGATCCTCGGCGAGGCGATGATCGGCGTGCTCGGAGAGGTTCGTCGGCTGCGGTCGGGTTCCAAGGAACTCCTGACGCTCTTCCTCGGAGGTGAACTCCTCGTCGAGGACGCGCTCGGCGATCGCCTCGACGTCGATGTCGTTGTCGTCGCCCGAGGAGACCTTCACCGGCGAGGTACCGTCCTCACCGAACTCGAACTGGACGATCGTATCGCTCGTGTCGCGGACGGTACCGTCGTACTGTGTCTCGAGTTCCGACAGCGCGTTGATCAGTCGGCGCTGGAGGTACCCGGACTTGGACGTCCGAACGGCGGTGTCGACCAGCCCTTCACGGCCACCCATCGCGTGGAAGAAGAACTCCCGCGGGGTCAGGCCGCTGGTGTAGGAGTTCTCGACGAAGCCGTGGGCCTCCGCCGAGAGGTCGTTTTGCTTGTAGTGGCTGAGCGTGCGATTCTCGTAGCCGCGGTTGATCCGCTCGCCCCGAACTGCCTGCTGGCCGACCGCACCGGCCATCTGGGTCAGGTTCAGCATCGACCCACGGGCACCGGAGTTGGCCATCACCACGGCGGGGTTGTCGTCGTCGAAGTGCTCGTCGGCGATGTTACCCGCATTGTCACGCGCACGCGAGAGCGTCTGCATGATCTTCATCTCGAGGGTCTCGTCGATGGTTCGACCCGGCAGGCTCTCGAGTTCGCCGCGTTCGTAGGCTTCGATGAGTTCCTCGACGCGGTCGTAGGCGTCTTCGATCGTCTCGTCGATGCGACCCTGTGCTTCCGCCGGGATCGTCTCGTCGTCGATCCCGATCGAGAACCCGAAGTGCATGATCGCACGCATCGCGAGCGTCGAGACTTCGTTGATGAAGATCCGGGCGCGGGTGTTGCCGTAGGCCTTCGTGATGTGGTCGACGATCTCGCCGCCGAACTCGCCGACTTCGTCTTCGGCGATCGTCCCAGCGACGAGTTGCCCGTCCTCGACGACGACGTCGTCGCCGACGGTACCGGTGAACTCGAGGTTCATGTCGTCGGGCAGGAGTTCGGAGAAGACGTCGCGTCCGGTCCAGAACGGCTCGTCCTCGTCGTCGATGCCGCTCGGTTCCGGAAGCTCGTCGATCCGGGTGGCACGCAGGAGGTCGAGCGCCTGCGTCTCGTTGAACCGCGGGTTGTCGTGGGTGAGCAGGTACGTCCCACTGATGTGGTCCTGAATGGCCCCGATGATGTTCTCGCCGAATCGGGGCGAGAGGATCTGTTCTTGCACCCGCATGAGGACGCGCGCCTCGGCACGGGCCTCCTCGTTCTGGAGGGCGTGCATGTTCATCTCGTCGCCGTCGAAGTCGGCGTTGTACGGCGGGCAGACGACGGTGTTGAGCCGGAACGTCTTGTAGGGCATGACCACGACCTCGTGAGCCATGATCGACATCCGGTGCAGCGACGGCTGGCGGTTGAAGATGACGATGTCGCCGTCGATGAGGTGGCGGTTGACCTCCCAGCCGGCCTCGACCTTCTCGGCGAGTTTCTCGCAGTTCTTCTCGGTCACCTTCAGCCGTCGGCCGTCGGGTCGGCGCACGTAGTTGGCACCGGGGTGACCCTCGGGGCCGTTCGAGACGTAGCGGCGTGCCTCCTCGACGTTTCGTTCGGTGACGTTCATCGTCTGGGTCATCTCCGTCGCAACGCGGTCGGGGACGCCGACCTCGTTGAGCGAGAGCGTCGGGTCCGGCGAGATGACGGTTCGGGCGGAGAAGTTCACGCGCTTCCCCGAGAGCGAGCCACGGAATCGCCCCTCCTTGCCCTTCAGGCGCTGGGAGAGGGTCTTGAGCGGCCGGCCGGAGCGGTGTCGCGCCGGTGGCGTTCCCGAAATCTCGTTGTCCATGAACGTCGTCACGTGGTACTGGAGCAGTTCCCACAGGTCCTCGATGATCAGCTGTGGGGCACCGGCCTCGCGGTTCTCCATGAACCGCTGGTTGATCCGGATGATGTCCACGAGCTTGTGCGTGAGGTCGTCTTCCGACCGCTGACCGTTGTCGAGCGTGATCGACGGTCGCGCCGTTACGGGTGGCACTGGCAGCACCGTCAGGATCATCCACTCTGGACGCGAGCGGTCGGGATCGATCCCGAGCACCTCGATGTCCTCGTCCGGGATGGCCTCGAACCAGTCGCGGATGTCCGAGGGCATCAGCTTGTTCGTGTCCTCCTCGGTGAGGTCAATGTCGAGAGCCTTCTCGATGGCCTCGCGCTGACTCTCACGCGGGCGGAACGACCCCGAGAGGATCTCGTTGATCCGCGTGAGGTCGATTTCGGTCTTTTCGGCGAGTTCGTCGGGCGTCGTTCGCTCGATGCCTTCCTCTTCGTCCCCCTGCATCGCACCCGCGATGCGCTGGGAGTACTCGCTCGTCAGCACCTGCTGGACCTCGTAGTACGTGGTCGGTTTCTCGTGTTCGATGTCGTACTGGACCTCGCCGCAGAACGGGCAGCGATCCTTCTTTCGAGCCTGTCGGATCGCGGCCTTGGTCACGTCGTTCAGGTCCCGGCCGAGTTTGCGAGTCTGGTCGATCTGTCCGCGGAACTCCTCGCGCTCGTCTTCGGTGAGCAGGAGTCGCGAACAGCTTCGACAGGTCCCCCGCAGCAATCGACGGATGAGTTTGGTAAAGCCGACGTGGATCACCGGCGCGGCGAGTTCGATGTGACCGAAGTGGCCGTTACACGACCCCGAGTGCTTCCCGCAGGTCTTGCACTCGAGTCCGGGGTCGATCACGCCGAGCCGCGGGTCCATCAGCCCCATGTCGATGGGGAAGCCGTCGTCGTCGTACGTGTCGGCGGTGATGATCTTCGTCGCGCTCATCTCCCGGTACTCCTCGGGCTCCATCAGCCCGAAGTTGATCGTCCCGATGTCTTTTGGTGTGCTGTTTCGCATGGTTTAGACGGCGTCCTCGAGTTCCAGTCGTGGTGCGATACCCAGCGCCTTCATCTCGTCTAACAGGAGCTTGAACGCGTAGCTCATCTCGATCTCGTGGATATCGGTCTCCTCGTCGCAGTTCGGACAGTAGACCCGACGTTGTTCGACGTTCTCGACGGCGCTCATCCCACACGATCCACAGACGTGGATGAACTCGCGGTCGGACTCGTCGAGCAGGCGCTCTTTCAGCGTCATGGCCGCCCCGTGACCGATGAACACGTCCCGTTCCATCTCCCCGATACGGAGCCCACCCTCGCGGGCGCGACCTTCCGTCGGCTGTCGGGTGAGCACCTGCACCGGCCCGCGCGAGCGGGCGTGCAGCTTGTTCGAGACCATGTGGTAGAGCTTCTGGTAAAAGATCACGCCCACGAAGATCTCGGCCTGAACCTTCTCGCCGGTGACGCCGGAGTACATGACCTCCTTGCCCGCGGAGTCGAAGCCGGCGTCCTCGAGTCCGCTGCGGAGTTTCTCTTCGTCCTCGCCGAGGAACGGCGTCCCGTCGACGCGTCGGCCTTCCAGCGCGCCGAGTTTGCCGCCGATCATCTCGAGGATGTGCCCGACGGTCATCCGCGAGGGCAGCGCGTGCGGGTTGACGACGAGGTCGGGCACGACGCCCTCCTCGGTAAAGGGCATGTCTTCCTGCGGTGCGAGGTGGCCGACGACCCCCTTCTGGCCGTGGCGACTGGCGAACTTGTCCCCGAGTTCGGGGATTCGTTCGTCTCGAACGCTCACTTTCGAGAGCTTCGAGCCGTCCTCGCCTTCCATCAGCGTGACGGTGTCGACGACACCCGATTCGCCCGAGCGCATCGTCACCGACGTTTCGCGGCGCTTCTGGGGCGAGAGGCCACCCATGTCGTCGGGTTCCTCGAGGAACCGCGGCGGGCTCGTCTTCCCGAGCAAGACGGAGTTCTCGTCGACGACCGTCTCGGGGTTGACGAGGCCGTCCTCGTCGAGGTGGGTGTACGCCTCTTCACCGCGTGCGCCGCGGACGTCCTGGGAGGGAATCTCGAAGCGGTCCTCCTGACCGCCGGGATAGCGTCGTTCCTCGCCCTCGTAGGTCCGGAAGAAGTGCGATCGCGCGAGCGCGCGCTCGACGCTGGCTTTGTTCATCACCAGCGCGTCCTCGATGTTGAACCCCTCGTAGCTCATCACGGCGACGACGAAGTTCTGTGCGGCGGGCCGATCGTCGTAGCCGATCTGGTCGGTGGTCTGGGTCTTGACCATCGAGAGCTGCGGATAGTGCAGCAGGTGCTGGCGCGTGTCCGGGCGGATCCGGTAGTTTGCGCTCGGCAGACCCAGCGACTGCTTGATCATCCCCGCGCCCATCGTAATACGCGGCGAGGCGTTGTGCTCTGGGTACGGAATCATCCCCGCACCGATCGAGAAGATCAGCGACGGGTCGATCTCGAGGTGGGTGTGATCTTCGGTGAGGTGTTCTTCGTCGACGGCGACTAAGATGTCCTCTTCCTCCTCGGCGTCGATGAACTCGACGTAGCCGTGGTCGACCAGGTCCTCGAATTCGAGGTCGCCCGACTGGATCGCATCGATCTCGGCCTCGGAGATGCGGGGTTCGCCGTCTTCGACGA
This sequence comes from Natrarchaeobaculum aegyptiacum, assembly GCF_002156705.1. Lineage (NCBI taxonomy): Archaea > Methanobacteriati > Methanobacteriota > Halobacteria > Halobacteriales > Natrialbaceae > Natrarchaeobaculum > Natrarchaeobaculum aegyptiacum. Next base: position 1,036,433 of record NZ_CP019893.1, on the reverse strand, counting down.
CGAGCAACGGGCGACGCGCCCGACCGGCGTCGGCGTTGATGATGACTTCGCGGGTACGCTCTTTGACGGAGACGTTGACCATCTCGCTAACGTCGCCGATGCGTCGCGCTTCGCGGATCTGTTCGGCCAGTTCGTGGGGGTCGGGGTGGGTCCCGACCAGCGACCCGTTGACGTAGACTTTGGCTTCTCGCTGTTGGCTGCTCATAGATTAGTCGTCTGCCGGTGTTGCTCGGTCGATGCCCTCGAGGCCCGGAATCCCCTCGACGCCCATCGACGCCAGTTCGCGTTTGAGTGCCTGTTCGTCCTCGACGTTCTGGGAGAGTTCGACCGCCTGGGCGAAGTTCTTCACCAGCCCACAGTTCGGCCCCTCCGGCGTCTCCGAGGGCCCGATGCGACCCCACTGGGTCGCGTGTAAGTCCCGTGCCTCGAAGTGCGGTTGCGAACGCGACAGCGGCGAGCGCAGCCGTCGCAGGTGCGAGAGAACGCCCATGTAGTTCGTCCGGTCGACCAGCTGGCTCACGCCGGAGCGACCGCCGACCCAGTTGCCCGTCGCGATCGGGTGCTCGAGTCGTTCGGTGAGCACGTCCGACCGGACGACAGTCGAGACCGACAGCGTCCGGTTACGCATGTTCGCGCGCTCGAGCTGGTACTTCACGTCCCGGGCGAGCTTGTTCAGCGCGGTCCGGAACAGGTCCTTCATCAGGTCGCCGCTGACCTTCAGCCGCTTGTTCGCGTAGTGGTCCTTGTCGTCGGAGTCGCGCCGCCCGAGGGCGAGTTCGAAGCAAGCTTCGGCCATCCGGCAGAGGTAGTGGGCCTTGTTGATCCGGACGTCTTCCTCGTCGACGCCCTCCTCGTGGAGGTGCGGCAGGAGGTAGCGATCGATGACGTAGTTGGCCCGCTTGAGCTGGTAGTTCTTGCCCTGCCCGGAGGCGACGCGCTTCCCGAGGGCCTCGATGGCTTCCTCCTCGGTCTGCACTTCGGCTTCCTCTAAGTTCTCGAGCATGTATTTGACGACCTCGGGGTCGTTCGAGACCTTGTGGACGATCTCCTCGTCGGACTCGAGCCCGAGTGCACGCACGAGCGTGACGAAGTTGATCGAGCCCGACACCGAGGGGAACGAGACCTCGAGCAGGCCGTTTCGGGTACGCTCACAGAGGACGAGTGCGCGGTAGCCACGGCGCTGGCTGAAGGTCTTCGCGACCTGAATCTCGTCGCCGTACTTGGTGTCGTACTCGGCGAGGATCTTGTTCGGCGCGAGGTCCTCGCTGGTCATCAGCACCCGCTCGGAGCCGTTGACGATGAAGTAGCCGCCGGGGTCGGCGGGGTCCTCGCCGATCTCGACGAGTTCGTCGTCGGAGAAGCCGGCGATGTTACACTTGTCAGAGCCGACCATGATCGGCATCCGACCGATCTTCGTCTCGGTCGAGTCGACGACCCGCTCGTCGCCTTCCTCGCCCTTGACGATGGACATTTCCATGAACACCGGCGCGGAGTAGGTGATGTTACGCAGGCGAGCCTCCTGTGGGTAGAGCAGCTCTTCGGAGCCGTCTGCCTCCCGGACGCGGGGCGTGACGACGCGCACGTCGCCCAGTTCGACGTGTACGGGTTCCTCGCCTTCCTTGTCACCGATGTCGGTGTCGATCGTCGCCTTCTCGTCGACGACCTCCTGCATCCCCCGGTTGAGGAACGCGTTGAACGAGCGGTAGTGGTGTTCTGCGAGCCGTTCCCTCGAGAAGTATTCGCGCGAAATGTCCCGTCGTGTGTCTCGGTCGAGTTCCAGTGCCATTTATTCCACCACGAGTCGATATACGACTGCCTGATCGGCTGTTCGCGAGTCCCGGATGATCTCGACGACGTCGCCGACCTCCGCCTCGTCGGGCAGCGCAGGGTCGTTTCGTTTGATCTTCGGCAGGTCTGTACGGTCGATGTCGTATTCCACGAGCACCTCCTCGAGGGTCTCCTCCTCGAGCAGGCGGTGCTCCGGAACGAGTTCGTGTTTGCTTACGTCTACCATGTGTCGATGTGCGTGTGGGCTATGGGGAGAGAAGTGGCTGTCACGAGATACTACAGGCAGCTACCGGCGGCACACAGTTAAGGGTTACTAACTCGAGCGGGCACCGTGGCTATCCGACCGGGCAAACCGGACCGGGTGAGCCGATCACGTGTGGGAGTACCCCGCTCACGGTTAAATTCCTTGTGGAGGGTGAGTCTGTATAGCACGGACTGTCCGTGGCGCGATTCCCCGTACCAAACGGTGGCCGATTGGAAAGCCTTAATACTTCCACCGGGAAACGAACAGTTGCAAGCCCGGGTGGTGTAGTGGCCTATCATACGACCCTGTCACGGTCGTGACACGGGTTCAAATCCCGTCTCGGGCGTTTTTCCAGGACCAAACCGACGAGCGGTGCGTGGCCCGCAGCGCCACGACATGGCGAACGGCAAAGCCGTGAGCCCAGCGAGTCGCCGGTCCTCGAAAACCACACGAGGGATTTGAATCAGGGAGCAGCTTCGCTGCGACCGCGGTTCAAATCCCGTCTCGGGCGTTTTTCCAGGACCAAACCGACGAGCGGTGCGTGGCCCGCAGCGCCACGACATGGCGAACGGCAAAGCCGTGAGCCCAGCGAGTCGCCGGTCCTCGAAAACCACACGAGGGATTTGAATCAGGGAGCAGCTTCGCTGCGACCGCGGTTCAAATCCCGTCTCGGGCGTTTTTCCAGGACCAAACCGACGAGCGGTGCGTGGCCCGCAGCGCCACGACATGGCGAACGGCAAAGCCGTGAGCCCAGCGAGTCGCCGGTCCTCGAAAACCACACGGGGGTTTGGAGTGGACCTCGTCCATGTCCATCTCCTGGTCGGCGTCGTCGTGCGGGCTCAGACCCCCTTCAGGTTGGTCCTGTGATACTCACCTGGTTTGTACATTCAACCAATAATCGAAGCCGCTCTCGAGATGTGGCACGATATCTCACTCCAAAACGCATATCGCAACTCTCGGCTTACCGGGTGCAATGTCTCCTGCGCGAGGGACGGTCTCCGGAACCACTGGGCGGCGAACGGTCGCCACCCTCGGGGCGGCGTATATCGTGTTTGCTGGCGGCTGGGCGTACGTTCGAGCGACCGGCGGCGAGCCATCTCTCAACGTTCTCATCGTGACGGCGTTGATCGTGGGGCCGGGCGTGATACTCATCTATGGGGCCCATCGCTTGCCAGCGTACGATATCACCCCCAATTACTATCCCGTTATCGGTCAGTGGTGTCTCGGGGCGATCGTCGTCATGACTGCAATTCTGTCGCTCTACCATTTTCAGCCCGCAGACAGTTTTCGGAACCCGCACCGGAGCTTCCTCATGTTCACGGCACTCAGCAGCGTCGCCGGGCTCGGCGTCGGCATCTACGACGCTCGAGCCAGGACGCGAGCGCTGGAAGTCGACCGTCGTAATCGGGAACTGCGGCGGATGCAGGCGCTGCTCGAGGAGTCGAACGATCGGCTCGAGCAGTTCGCCTCCGCCGCCTCCCACGACCTGCAGGAACCGTTGCGGATGATCACGCGGTATCTGACGCTGGTCGAGCATCGGTACGCCGACGCACTCGACGAGGACGGCCGGGAGTTCGTCGCGTTCGCGATCGACGGGGCCGATCGCTTACAGGAGATGACCGACGGGCTGCTCGAGTACTCCCGCGTCGAGGCGGACAGTGATTCGTTCGACAGGGTCGACCTCGACGACGTGCTCACGGATGCACTCGCGAACCTGCACGTTCGGATCGACGAGAGTGGCGCAGCCGTCACGTGGGATTCACTCCCGCTCGTCGATGGTGACCGTCGGCAGTTACGTCAGGTGTTCCAGAATCTGGTGAGTAACGCGATCACGTACTGCGGTGACGAGCCGCCACGTATTCACGTCAGTGCCCACCGGCGGGGTCAAGACTGGGTCGTCTCGGTTCGCGACTGGGGGATCGGTATCGATTCCGACGATCAGGATCGAATTTTCGACGTCTTCCAGCGACTCCACAGTCGGGAGGAACACCCCGGGACCGGCATCGGCCTCGCGCTCTGCAAGCGGATCGTCGAGCACCACGGCGGCCAGATCTGGGTCGAGTCTGACCCCGAGGGCGGATCGACGTTCTCGTTTTCGTTGCCAGCCGTCGAATCGTGACCTCGTCGTGTGTCCCGTCGCTGTCCGATCGCAACCTGTCGCCTTCGCCGCGATACGCTGGCCGTGCCACGTGCCCCTCGAGTCGGTGGCAGCGCTCGACGAACGTGCTCGTCGACTCGGATCGTGGTTCGAGATAGCAAGACAGCGATCGATGCGGAACAAAACCCTTAAGCGTCTCACCGGGAAACGAACAGTTGCAAGCCCGGGTGGTGTAGTGGCCTATCATACGACCCTGTCACGGTCGTGACACGGGTTCAAATCCCGTCTCGGGCGCTTCTTCGATTTTCGATCCGTGAGCGACCGGTCTTACCGGTCGCGAACATCCGAAGTCGGAGGCCGACAACCAGGGATTCGAACGAGTCGGTCGCAGCGCAACGAGCACGTCTCGGCGTGGTTCAAGTCCCGTCTCGAGCGCGTCGTCGCGTTCCAGTCCGTGAGCTACCAGCGTGGACCTGTCCAGCGGTGGTCGACGCCCGAGGGCCGCAGTCCTAATACGGGCGACGTCGAAACGGCAGGTATGGCAATCGTCGCGGCAGTGGACAGTTCCGGTCGTTCTGAAGCAGTGGTCGCACAGGCACACGAACTGGCCGAAGAGTACGGGGTGGGGCTCCACGTGGTCCACGTGGCGGATCCGACGGTCGATTTCCGGGAGGACTTTACCGACGTCTCTGCGGATGCGCTCCGGGTTCACAATGGGAAGTTTTCCGAGGAGGTCGTCGAGCGCGTCCAGGCGGAGGCGACCGAGGTTGCTGAGAACGCTGCCGCCGGCGTCGACGGTCTCGAGGAGTACGAGGCGGTCGGGCTGGTGGGTGATGCGGCGGAGGTGATCAGGACCTACGCGGCCGAGCACGGTGCGGAGTACATCGTGGTGAGCGGGCGGAAGCGTCGGCCGCTCGGACAGGTGCTGTTCGGGAGCGTGACCCAGTCGTTACTGTTGAACGCGGACTGTCCGGTGGTCGCGGTGCCACACGACGTGTGAGTGTGCGTTCCGGAAGAGTACGCTCGCGGGTTCGGACCGAAGTCACCCGTTGGTGTACCCGAGTTCTTCGTCGAGGATTAGCCTGGTCTTCGTGCTGACGACCTCGTCCTGCTCGCGTGCCTGCGTGATGAGATCGTTGACGCCGCGGGTGTCGGCGGCGTCGACGACGAGGACGACGTCCTGTTCGCCCGAGACCATCCAGACGAAGTCGACTTCCTCCCACTCGGCCATCCGCTCGGCGATCGCACCGGTGTCGACGTCGACGGCGACGCCAATTTCGATCATCGCCTTGACGTTCCCCGTCCGCGTGGAGATGGTAAAGCGCTCGATGATGCCGTCGTCCATCATCCGCTCGACGCGGTTGCGGACGGTGCCCTCGCTCGTCCCGACCTCGTCTGCGATCTCGGTGTACGGCGTCCGGGCGTCCCGCCGGAGCACGTCGAGGATCTGTCGGTCCAGCTCGTCCATGGAGATCCGACTCTACGACCGAGGTGCACTTACCGATTACGAATTTCGTAACTCAGCTTCGAAGACAACACTTATGGGTGCGAGACCAGTACGGACTTCGTAATGACAGCGGCCTACGTTGCACTGGAAGGTGGCCACGTACTCGAGGGGCGTGGTCGCGTTTCGGGGACGGCTCGTGGCGAACTGGTTTTCACGACAGCGTATACGGGATACGAGGAGAGTCTGACCGACCCCTCTTACGAGGAACAGGTCCTGACGTTCTCGTACCCGCTGATCGGGAACTACGGGGTCCGTGAGGAACGGTTCGAGGACGACCGCGTGCACCCGCGTGCGGTGCTCGCGAAGGAACTCACCGAGGACGTCGCCGACTGGCTCGCCGATGAGGGCGTGCCGGCGATCGACCACCTCGACACCCGCGAGGTCGTCACCGACATCCGTGACGAGGGTGCGATGAAGTGTGGTATCGCCGTTGGCGAGGACGTCACCGAGGAAGACGCTCTCGAGCAACTCGAGGCCTGCAAGGCAATGAGCGAACACACCGACATCGGCGCGCAGGTCAGCGTCGACGAGCCGGTCGCCCACGGCGCGGACAACGACGGCGTCGACGTGGCGCTCGTCGACTGCGGTGCGAAGGGCTCGATCGTCGACTCCCTGCTCGAGCGTGATGCGACGGTCCACGTGCTGCCATACGACGCCGACGAGGCCGACGTCGAGGCCGTCGATCCGGACGTGCTGTTCATCTCGAACGGCCCGGGTGATCCGGCGAACTACGAGGACGCCATCTCGCTCGTCCAGACGTTCGTCGAAGACCGTCCCGTCGCCGGCATCTGTCTCGGCCAGCAGATCGTCGCCGAGGCCCTCGGTGGAACGACCGAGAAGATGACCTTCGGTCACCGCGGAGTCAACCAGCCGGTCATCGACCTCGAGTCCGGCCGCGTCGTCATGACGACCCAGAACCACGGCTACACGGTCGACGAGCCGGGCGAGCACCTCGAGGTGACCCAGGTGAACGTCAACGACGATACGCCGGAAGGGCTCGACGGCGTCGAGTACGACGTCATCACCCGCCAGTACCACCCCGAGGCCAATCCCGGTCCGAAGGACACCCTCGACTTCTTCGACGACGTGCTCGCGATGGCCGACGACCAGAGCCAGGAAGCCGTTCCGGCCGACGACTAGGTCCGGTCTCGCCGCAGTTCGGGTGGGTCCGGTTCGATCGAGCCGGGGCTGATTCGCCTCGCTTCGACTCGGGCAGACCGATTCGATTCTCGCCGTTTGCCGAACGTTCACTGTCGACCGGTGCCAAGAGTGAACGATGGCACCACCTGCCGCGTCAACGATCGACAGACTCGGCGTCCACGACTCCGTCAGCGCCGTTTTTCCACCCGAGGTGCTCGCGACCGCGCTCGAGGACCTCTCGCTGTCGGTGTCGGTGATCGGCGACGACGAGATCGCCGATTGCGACGCCGTCGTCACCCTCGAGCACCGGGAGGCGTACCTCGACTGCGCGTGGATTCACTCGATCCAGGCGGGTGTCGACCGGTTTCCGATCGACGAGTTCGAGGCTGCCGGCGTCGGGCTCACGAACAGTTCGGGCATCCACGGCCGGCCGATCGGTGAGTCAGTCGCGAGCTACCTGCTCGCGTTCGCCCGCCGATTGCACGACCACGTCGCCCACCAGCAGGAGCGACGCTGGGCCCGGCCCGCGTGGGACGAGGCGTTCACGCTCTCCGGGGCGACCGCGTGTGTCGTGGGAACGGGGACGCTCGGACAGGGCGTCGCCGCCGTCCTCGGCCCGCTCGGTCTCGAGGTGATCGGCGTTCGGCGCTCGAGTGAGCCACTGCCCGCGTTCGACGAGATGTACGCGAATGACGATCTGCTCGAGGCCATCGCGGACGCCGACTTCGTGATTGCCACCGTGCCGCTCACTGACGACACCCATCACCTCTTCGACGAAGGCGTCTTCGACGCTATGGGCGACGACGCCTACCTCGTCAACGTCGCCCGGGGGCCGGTCGTCGACGAGGCGGCGCTGGTCGCGGCCCTCGAGTCCGATTCCCTCGCGGGCGCGGCCCTCGACGTCTTCGAGGAGGAGCCACTCCCCGCAGACTCGCCGCTCTGGGATATCGAGGAAGTGATCGTCACGCCCCACGCGGCGGGATTCACGCAGGACTACTATCGTGGCGTCGCGGATCTCGTCCGGGAGAACGTCGAGCGACTCGAGTCCGACGAGGCGTTCGTCAATCGTGTGGTGTGATCGCCCATCCCTGAAACGAGCCGCGCACTGACGGGACCAACGTATCTGGGACCGGGTTTTTCCGCGCTCGCTGACGTGAGTCGATTCGAGTATCGTGTCCCGGGAGCGCTCGTCGGAGGGACGAGAGCAGGATCGAGAGCGCACCCAGAGCCGGCGCTTCAGGTACCGGAACGCACTCGAGGGCCTCGACGAGACGATCGCGGTGACCATGGATCGGTGGGGGATCCCGGTGTTGCGCGTCGCGGTCGCGATCGTCTTCGTCTGGTTCGGCGCGCTCAAGGTGATCGGCGACTCGCCGGCGGGCGAACTCGTCGCCGCGACCGTCTACGTCGTTCCCGCCGAGGTGTTCGTGCCGGTCCTCGGCGTCTGGGAGATCCTGATCGGGCTCTGTCTGCTCTACCGGCCGCTGATCCGGCTGGGGATCTTGCTCCTCGCGCTCCAGTTGCCGGGGACGTTCCTGCCGATGATCCTCCTGCCGGAGGTCGTCTACCACGGGTTCCCGTACGCGCTGACGGTCGAGGGCCAGTACATCGTCAAGAATCTCGTCATCATCGGCGCGGCGCTCGTGATCGGGAGCACCGTCAGGGAGGAGTGACCGGGTCGGGACCCATCGGTTGAGAGCCGTCTTCTCTCGACTCACTCCACCGCAGCGAATCGACCACCGTCGATGACGAGTGGCTGTCCGGTGATAAACGACGATTCCGGCGAACACAGCCAGACGACGGCGGCTGCGACCTCGTCTGGCTGACCGATCCGGTCCATCGGGATGCCCGCCGAGAACTGCTCGAGTTCCTCCTCGGAGAGCCCCTCGAGCAGCGGTGTCTCGACGGTCGTCGGACAGACTGTGTTGACCCGAATCCCGTCGGCTGCGTACTGGGTGGCGGCGACGCGGGTGACGCCGAGAACGCCGTGTTTCGCGGCGACGTACGCGAGCGGCGAGTTGCCGCCGCCGATAGAGGCGGTCGAGCCCGTGTTGACGATCGCGCCGCCGTCGGTCTCGACCATGAGCGGGAGTTCGTGTTTCAGGCAGTTGACGACGCCGGTGAGGTTGACGTCCATCGCCGCCTGATAGGACTCGAGGTCGACGTCCTCGATGGCCTCGATCGGTGGGGCCATTCCGGCGTTGTTGTGGGCGACGTCGAGTCGGCCGTACGTGTCGTCGATCTCCGCGATCAGGTCGGCGACGGCGTCCTCGTCGGTGACGTCTGCCTCGATAAACGTGGCTTCGCCGCCCTCGTCGTCGATCAGGTCGACCGTCTCCTGGCCCCCGTCGGGGTCGACGTCCGAGACGACGACGCGTGCGCCCTCCGCGGCGAATCGCCGTGCAGTTGCTCGCCCGATACCCGATCCGGCTCCAGTCACGAGTGCGACGTCGCTGTCGAAGTGGCTCATAGCGTACCCGCAGTTCAACGGATCGGGGGTTAACTGTTTGCGGGGCAACCACCGGTTGAGCGCTCGTTTGCTCGTCGTGGCCGGACTCTCCCCACGACACGTGTGTCCCCGGAGGCCTCGACGAGTGGCCACTTCGCTGCTCGAGCGGTCGACTGTGCCGACGCCGCACCACTACCCGCCTGCGGCCGGGCGCACGACTCGAGGACGACGAGAGTCGTGCAACCCGGGGAAGGGCAGGTGAGACACTGTCAGCAACCGCGAGCGCCGCTGGCGCGAGCGGGCCGACGACCGATGTGAGGGACGCGGAGTGTCCCGAACGGAGGGAGGAGGCTTTTGATCGACTGGGTGGTCGGCCCCGCCGACCACCGACAACGTGGCGGCGAAGCCGCCACGCGGCCGAGGGTGCGCCATCGGCGCACACGTAGAGCAAAAGGTCGTTAGAAGAATTTGAACAGGTCGTCCCGCCCTTCCTCGTGGAGGTGTGTGCGGACGGCTTCGTTCAGCGGATCGATCTGCCCGTTCTTCGCGGTGATCGGCGCGACGACGTCTTGCCACTGTTGCCACGGTGGGTAGAGTCCGAGGCGGTCGCAGATGTCGTCGAGTCGCTCGTCCCGGTCGTCGACCTTGTCCATCTTGTTGACCGCGACGACGGTCGGAATGCCCAGGTCCTGGAGGAAGTGGTACATCTCGACGTCGTAGGGAATCTCGTCGGGTCCCGAATGTCGGTCGATGATGTCGACGGCGCTCTTGCCGTCGAGGACGAGGATGGCGACGAGGATGTGTTCGGCGTAGGCCTCGAGGTAGCGGACGATGTTGGTCTTGATCTCCTCGCGGTACTCTTCGTGGACGCCGCTCATGAAGCCGAAACCGGGGAGGTCGGTGATGACGAAGTCTTCGGGAGCCCAGTCGTAGTGGTTGGGCTCGCGCGTGACGCCGGGTTTGCCGCCGGTGTCGAACTTGTCGTGGCCGGTGAGCTCGCGCATGAGTGTGGACTTCCCCACGTTGGAGCGACCGACGAGGGCGACCTCGGCGTCGCGGTCGGGACGCGTCTCGAACATACTCCGAGTTTGGTCGGAGAAGGTATATGCGTGCCGCGTCGGACGTGTCGCGCCAGTTCGGCGTCGTCTGACCATGTGCAGCACCATTATGGGGGACGACTCGGTATCACAGGGTGTGCGGCTCGTACAGCTGACGGTTCCGACGGGGATGCGAGGTGCGGTCCTCGAGACGCTCGACGCTCGTGGGATCGACTACGTGGTGACTGACGAGCACAGTCGCCGCGAGTACACGGCAGTGGTCTACTTTCCGTTGCCGACGCCGGCGGTCGAGCCCGTCCTCGACGAACTGCAGGAGACGGGAATCGACGAAGACGCCTACACCGTCGTCGTCGACGCGGAGACGGTCGTCTCCCAGCGATTCGAGAAACTTCGCGAAGAGTACGAGACTGGTGACGTCGGCTCCGAACGCATCTCGAGACAGGAACTCGAGACGGAAGCCGAGGATCTGACGCCGTCGTTCGGGATCTACGTGACGATGACGGTCGTCAGTGCAATCGTCGCGACGGCGGGGCTCTTGCTCGACTCTCCCGCGGTGGTCGTCGGGTCGATGGTGATCGCGCCACTGATCGGGCCGGCACTCGGTGCCAGCGTTGGCTCGGTAATCGACAACGAGGACCTGTTCCGCCAGAGCGTCGTCTACCAGTTGCTCGGCGTCGTGGTGGCGATCGTCGCCGCGGCGATCTTCGCATGGATGGTCCGCGTGACCAACATCGTTCCGCCCGGACTCGAGATCGGCGACGTCGACGAAATTGCCGAACGGCTCACGCCCGACCTGCTCTCGCTGGCGGTCGCACTGGGGGCTGGTGTGGCGGGGATCATCAGCATCGCGACCAAGCTATCGACGGCGCTGGTTGGTGTGATGATCGCTGCTGCACTCATCCCGCCAGCGGCGGCCGCGGGAATCGCGATCGCGTGGGGTGAACCGGCGGCGGCGACCGGGTCGACGGCGCTCGTGTTCGTGAACGTGCTCTCGGTGAACCTCGCTGGTCTCGTGACGCTGTGGTACGCCGGGTACCGGCCGGAGAACCTGCTCTCGTTGCGGTCGACCGAACAGCGGGTTCGAAAACGGGTCATCGCGCTCGGGCTGATCGTCATGATCTTCGCAGCCTTTCTCGGCGGCATCACCTACGCTTCCTACGCCGTCTCGACGTTCGAAAACGACGCGACTGCAGAGACCGAAGCCGTCCTCGAGGACGAGGCCTTCGCCCAGTACACGCTGCTGGAGTTCGAGGTCGAAACCGGTGGGGGTTATCCGTTCTTGGTTCCCGAACGCGTGATCGTGACCCTCGGGGGGCCGCCAGACGAACGATCTGGCGAACTCGAGTCACGACTGAACGAGCGGATCACGGCCCAGACGAACGAGGACGTCACGGTCGAGATCAGGTACGTCGGACAGGTCGAGATGTGAGTGTGCCCTGCAATTCTCTCGACCCATTCTGGAACCACCGTCTCAGCTGGGGAGCCATCTCCGTAGACGCCGACCGGCTACGCAATTACCGACGCAGCCGATCGAGGAGACTCGTCTCGTCGCCGTCAGTCGGTGAGGTCGGGTCGGCAGTGTCGGTCGACGACGTATCGGCGGTGTCGGAGTTGGAGTCCGGCCGTCCGAGTCGCCGACGAATCCACGTTTTCGGCCCACCGATCCGATTGACGAGATAGGTCGGGAAGTACAGCGCGAACGCGCCGACGACGAGGAAGCCGACGCCGGACGGTCGGCCCGTCCGGAGGAACTCGATCCCGATGAAGAACATCGGGCCGGCCATCGAGAAGCCGGCGGCGAGCTGGAGCATGTCGAAGAGGCCCAGTCGTTTCATCGGTGTTGCTTCCGGGACGTGGTCACACTCGCCGCCCCGGGAATCACGATTCGAACGGCAGTGTCGGCTCGTAATCGATCGCCTCGATCGCCGCCTCGAGTACGGTTTCGACGTTCTCACCGGTCTCGACGCTCATCTCGTAGTCGGCGTCGAGGTCGTGGTCGTCGTCGGTCCAGACGTCGCGTCGGTCGACCTTGTTGGCGACGGTGAGCACGGGGAGATCGCCGAACTGGTCGGCGACGGCGTCGCGCAACTCGAGCTGTGACTCGAGGGGGTAGCCACACTCGCCGGTGGGATCGAGCAGGACGAGCATGCAGTCGCCGAGGTGTTCGATGGCCGAGACGGCCTGGGTCTCGATCTCGTTTCGCTCTTCCGGTGGGCGGTCGAGCAGGCCGGGGGTGTCGACGAGCTGGTAGCGGATGTGGTCGCGCTCGAGGTGGCCGAGACCGATCCCTTTCGTCGTAAAGGGGTACGAGGCGGTTTCGCCGCGGGCGTTCGTAACGTCGTTGACGAACGACGATTTGCCGACGTTGGGGTAGCCTGCGACGACGATGGTCGGTTCCTCGGGATCGATCTCGGGCAGGTCACGCAGCGCGTTGCGTGCCTCGTTGATGAACAGCAGTTCGTCGTCTACCTGTTCGACGACGTCGGCGAGGCGGGCGAACGCCTGCTTGCGGTGCTTGCGCGCGGTGTCGACGTCGGTCTTCCGGAGACGAGGCTGGTACTCGTCGTGGATCTCGCGAGCCTTGCGACTCGCCCACATCACCTCCGAGAGGCTCTGGCGGAGCGCGTCGACGCCGGCGGTCTCGCCGTCGATGCCCGACGACTGCGGTGCCGATACCGACGACGAGGTCAAGATCGCATCCGCGAGTTCGTAGTAGAACGGGTGGACCTCGTCTTCGTAGGCGAAGTCCGGCCACGCCGTCACGACGTTCTCGAGGTTGTCAGAGATAATACTCGAGGCCGTCTGGAGCATCGACTGCTGTGCCTCGAGGCCGCCTTTGGCCCGTCCGGCCCGCGCCGCCCGCGAGAACGCCTTGTCGATCAGCTCTTCCGACGTGGGCGTCGTCGGAAGGTCTTCGAAAATCATATTCGGCGATACGGCGCGCTGGCGTAAAAGGTCGTTCGTTACGATCGGGCAGTTCACGAGGTGTGCTGGGGCGTGTCCCTCCCGGTCTCTTAGGTAGTCCTAAAAATCGGCACATACTTGTGTTTTAGGACCTCCTAAATCAGTCAGGGGGCGACACACGGGTGTCTCGAGGCCGCATCCCACGTCCGCTCCCGTGGCAGTTTCTCTCCGTTTTCCCAAATAGAATCGATAGCTATAAGTGTTTTAGGTCGACCTAAAACTAGGTGTATGACGAACACGGACGCATCAGACGCACGATCTTTGACTGGACGCCGCCGATTCCTTGCCACGACGGGACTCTCAGCCGCTTTGGTGAGCGGTCTGGCGGGTTGCCTGGGGAACGGAGACGAAAACGGCGACGCGGGAAGCGGTGGAGGCGGAAATGGTGGCGGCTCCGGTGGGGGTGCCGTCGCAGATGCCGACCCACTCGGTGCACCCGTGGACCCGAGCGGTGTCACCTGGGACGACCTCGGCGACCTCGAGGGTGAAATCACGATTTACTCCGGTCGAACTCCCGACCAGATAGATCTCGTGTTCGAAGAACTCGAGAACGAGTACGACGGACTGACGATCAACCGCGACTACGACGACAACGACGTCCAGGTCAACCAGTTAGAACAGGAGGGAGACGCGACGCCGGCGGACGTGTTCTACTCCCAGGACCCGGGCGCACTCGGCGCAGTTCACGACATGGGGCTCGTCCAGCAGCTTCCGAGCGACGTCGTCGAGACGGTTCCCGAGAGCTACCGCGAACCCAGCGGCTACTGGACCGGGGTCAGCGGCCGCGTGCGTTCGATTCAGTACAACGAAGATCGGTTGGACGAGGTCCCGGGTCTCGATAGCTGGGACGACCTTCCGACGGACATCTTCGAGTACGCGACCGACGACCGGTTCGAGGGCATCATCTCGACTCGGCCGAACTCCGGGACGTTCCGCGGGTTCATTCAGGCGATGGTCGACCTCGAGGGCGAAAACGCGACGCGACAGTGGGTCAGGGACTTCATGGATCAGGACCCGCAGCTGTTCTCCGGCGGCAGCGACCAGGCTGCAGCCGTCGAACGGGGCGGTGACGACGACCCGATCATTGCACTCGGCAACAGCTACTACGCCGCCCGACTCGTCAACGAAGATCCCAACTCGCCGATTCGCGTGGCGTTCACAGAAGGCGACGCAGGTGCCCTCTTCAGCGTCGCTGGCGTCGCCGTCACGAACACCGTCGACGATCCGGAACTCGTCGCCGAGTTCGTCCGTCACCTCGTCGCCGTCGAGGGACAGGAGTTCATGATGGACGACAACGGGGAGTTCCCCGTCGTCGAAGGCGTCGACTACGTTGGCCCGCTGCCCGGCCCGGCCGACCTCGACTCGCCGACCTACGACATCAGCGCGTTCGACATGGAGCTGCAGGAAGCTAACGAACTCCTGGAAGACGAAGGAATGATGCCGCTGTAACCTCGATCGACGGACGGGCCGCAATATCGGTCCTGATCATCGACAGTCGTCCGCTCCGCCCGGACTGTCCATACCCGCATTCCCACCATTCAGCACTCACAGACGTGTCAGTTGGACTCTCCAGACGTCGTCGCTCGAACCCCGTGTTCCGATCACCCGAGACCGTTCGACCGCGGTAGCCGCTTTGTAACCGATTCCTGCCGCTAGCCCGCTCCCGGACCGAGAACCTAATCAGGCAATTCAAGAGAATCGAGCGCCGACCGACTCGTAGGAGAACCGATTCGCTCGGCCACACAGACTATGAAATCCATCACAGACGCCGTCCAGACCTCACAGCACGTCCAGACGGTCACGGATCGACTCGAGCGTGCTGATCTCTGGATGGTCGCCCTGGCAGCCGCGAGCGCGCTCGTCGCCTTCCTCGTCGTGTTGCCGATGTTCTGGCTGGTCTGGCAGGCGTCGACGGTCGAACTGCTACGCGCGTACGACCTCATCGTTTCCTCCCAGACTGCACGCATCACGGCCAACAGCATTGGCTTGATGCTGTTCGTGACGGTGTTTTCGATCGTACTCGGCGTGCCACTCGCCGTGTTGACGACCCGGACCGACCTTCCGTATCCACGGTTCTGGACTGTCGTGGCCGCACTCCCGCTCGTGATTCCGAGCTACATCGGCGCGATCGCGTTCACCGGCATGTTCGGCTCGGGCGGTGAAATCGACTCGCTATTCGGAGTATCGATCCCACGGATAGACGGCCTGTCCGGCGCGACGTTCATTATCACGTTGTACACTTACCCGTACGTGTTCCTGACGACCCGGGCGGCGCTTTTGTCGATGGACAGTTCGCTCCCCGACGCCGCACGGACGCTCAACGCCGGTCCGTTCGAAGCCTTCCGCCGGGTCACGCTCCCCCAGATCAGGCCAGGGATCGCAGCCGGCGCGTTGCTCGCCGGCCTCTACGCGATTTCCGACTTCGGAACACCCGCGTTCATGCAGGCCAGCGTCTTCACGAGCATGATCTACTGGGAGTTCGGCAATTTCAACGTCGAGTACGCCGCCTTACTCGCGTTGCAACTGGTCGCAATCGTCGCCGTCGTTCTCGTCATCGAGGCTGGCATCGGGCGTGACGAAGACGCGAGCGGTGGCACGCGGGTGGGGAGCACGATCCGACTCGGAATCTGGAAGTGGCCGGCAATGGGGTTCGTTTCGGCACTCGGGGTGGTCACACTCGTCGTGCCCGTTACGATCTTCACGAGCTGGCTGTTCCGGAGCGAAGGCGATCCGATTCCATCCCTCGAGTTCCAGTGGGAGTTCGCGTTCAACTCGATGTACCTCGCCGTACTGGCCGCACTGGTTGCCTGCGCGTTCGCGCTCCCGGTCGCCTACTACTCCGGACGGACGAACTCGCTGGTCTCGCGGATCCTCGAGCGCGCGACCTACGTTGGCTTCGCGGTCCCCGGCGTGGTCATAGGCCTCGCCCTGGTATTCCTGGGGACTCGAACACTTCCGTCGTTCTATCGGCAGGGTGTGTGGCTGCTCGTGTTCGCCTACGTCGTCCGCTTCCTTCCGCAGGCCGTCGGCACCGTCCGCTCGTCGGTCCTCCAGGTCGACGACAAAACCATCGAAGCTGCGCGCACGCTCAACGCGGGGCGGATCGAGACGTTCCGTCGCGTTACCTTGCCGGCCATCATGCCGGGGCTGGTCGCTGGCGCGGTCCTCGTGTTCTTGACGACGATGAAGGAACTGCCAGCGACGCTCATGCTCCAGCCCATCGGGATGGACACCCTCGTTTCGATCATCTGGGACGCCCAGAACGCGCTGGCCTACCGGTACGCGGCCATCCCCGCACTTCTGTTGATCCTCATCTCCGGGTTCTCGATGCTGGTCATGCTGTTTCAGGAAGAGGGTGACCTCAGCTGATCCGGCTGTCCCATTCTCGTCAGCTCCGAATCCGTGTTCGAACGCGAACGGTGGGCTTATCGGCGCTCGAGTCCCCGATTTGGGTATGACAGACTGGCGTGCCGTCGTCGCTGGCTTTCTCACCGCGACCGTTCTCGGCCTGATCGGGCTAACCCTCCCCGGCGTCGGACAGCTCGCGGCCGGACTGATCGGTGGCTTCGTCGCGGGCTACCTCGCCGGTGGCGGTCTCGCTCGAGGCTTCTGGCACGGGTTACTCGCCGGTGCACTCGGTGGTATCCTCGTTGGCCTTCTGATCGGCCTCTTCGTCGCACTCGCGGGCTGGGCGGCTGGTCCCGCCGGTGGCATGGCCACGGGCGTCGCCGGCATCGGAATCTTCGGCGCGAGCGTCCTCCTCGCGATGCTCTTTGCACTCGAGAGCGCCATCGCCGGTGCACTCGGCGGGCTGTTGAACCCCTGAACCTGGGCCGCCACTCGAGAGCTGTCCGCTCACGAAACACACCACTTCCGAGAAATATTTCGTTGCTGGACTCGAGAGAGCAGGTACTGTACCCTCGATCCGCTCAGTAACGCTCGAGGTCTGGAAAACGGATCGTCGGGTGACTGACTCGAGCATCTCGGTGTCGTGGCCCGCACGCTCGTGTATTTCCTGGCCGTCTCCACCCATCGAAACTGGCTCGAAACCGCCGAACGCGCCGTGTCGTTGCGTGACGGCGTCCACCGAGAGATTGTCCTCCTCGTCGACGTTCCGTTGGCTCGTGTCGCCCGCTTCGAGTGTCTCTTCTGGGGCGTCTCAGGCCACTATATCCGTTGGCACAGCCTGTAGCTCGATACATGTCGCGCTGCATGTCGTGTCAGAACCCGAGTTCGCTCTCGAGGTCGTCGTACGGCGGGAACTCGGGCCACTCCTCGGCGACCCAGGCGGTCTCGACGGTCAGGTTCGCGTCGAGGGCGAACACGGCTGGTCGAGGTTCGTCGAGACCCGCCATCCCGTCCAGGTCGTTGACGATGCCGTACTCTTCGGCGACGCGGTTCTGCGGGTCGCTGAACACCGCGAACGGGGAGTCGGTCGTCTCGAGGAACTGTTTGATCGCGTACGGTGTCGAGATGGACACCCCGACGACGGCACCGGCCTCTTCGTGCCAGCCGCGCTCGTGTAGCTCCTCCCAGACGTACGTGCCGGGATAGGAGCCGATCATCGGCGTACAGACGAGGATCGTCGGCCCGTCGACCTCGCTGGCGAGCCCCGACAGCGACCGGTCTTCCCAGAACTCGTCGGTGACCAGCGGCCGGGTGAAATCGGGTGCTTCGTCCCCAGATTCCGGGTGATCGGTGGGCTCGAGGGCAACGACCTCGAAGTCGACCATCAGCTACTCACCTCGCCGCTGGCCGGGCGCTCTCCGTCACCGTAGGTCCGCTCGAGGTAGTCGACGATGTTCGCGCTCTCGGCCATCGTGACGCCGGTGCGCTCGTCGACGATCACCGGCACCGTCCGCACGCCGGCGACGCGCTTGACCACGTCGCGGTCGGAGTGCATCGGTTCGACGAACCGCGAGTGGTACGGAACCTCGAGGTCGTCGAGTACGCGGACGACGCGTTCGCAGTACGGACAGGCCTGCAGGCGATACAGCGTCAGCGCTGGCGCTGAATCCTGGTCGGGAGCGTCGCTCATGGACCACCGTTGGACGAACGGTCGGATAACCGTATCGTCCGCGGAGACACCGACCGGATCGACCCCACTCGAGTCGTCGAACGAAACGACGGCCTGCACTCGCGCGGAAAAATGGTAAACTGTTAACCGATCCGGGCGCTACGGACGACATTGATGGCCTTCTGGCTCCCCCTCGAGATGGTGCTCGCGGCCGCCGACGTCCCCGTGGTCGGCCTCGAGGTCGACCAGTCGACGGTGACGGCTCTCGGCGTGCTCGCAGTCGCTGTACTCATCGCGCTCTCCGGCTTTTTCTCCTCGTCGGAGATCGCGATGTTCAACCTGCCGCGCCACCGCCTCGAGGGGATGGTCGAGGACGGCGTCGAGGGGGCCGCCCTCGTCAAACGGCTCAAGGACGACCCCCACCGCCTGCTCGTGACGATCCTCGTCGGGAACAACATCGTCAACATCGCGATGTCGTCGATCGCGACCGCCCTCCTCGGCCTCTATTTCGGCGGCCTGACTGCGGTCGTCCTCGCGACGTTCGGCATCACCGCGATCGTGCTCCTCTTCGGCGAGAGCGTCCCCAAGTCCTACGCGGTCGAGAATACCGAGTCGTGGGCGGTCCGCATCTCGAAGCCGCTGAAGGCGACCGAGTACCTGCTCTTTCCGCTCATCGTCCTCTTCGATTACCTCACCCGGCAGGTCAACCGTCTGACCGGCTCGACGGGCGCGATCGAGACCCCCTACGTCACCCGCGACGAGATCCAGGAGATGATCGAGTCCGGCGAGCGCGAAGGCGTCCTCGAGGAAGAAGAACACGAGATGCTCCAGCGGATCTTCCGGTTCAACAACACTATCGTCAAGGAGGTGATGACACCGCGACTCGACGTCACGGCCGTCCCGAAAGACGCCGACATCGACGAGGCGATCGAGACCTGTATCCAGAGCGGTCACGGCCGGATCCCCGTCTACGACGGGAGCCTCGACAACATCCTCGGCGTCGTCCGCATTCGCGACCTCGTCCGGGACCTGAACTACGGCGAAGCCGACGACGACCTCGAGCTAGACGACCTGATCCAGCCGACGCTGCACGTTCCCGAGTCGAAGAACGTCGACGAACTCCTCACCGAGATGCGCGAAAACCGCCTCCACATGGCGATCGTCATCGACGAGTTCGGCACCACTGAAGGACTGGTCACGATGGAGGACATGGTCGAGGAGATCGTCGGCGAGATCTTAGAGGGCGGCGAGGAACTCCCGATCGAGGACCTCGACGAGCGAACAATTCTGGTCCGCGGCGAGGTCAACATCGAGGACGTCAACGAGGCTCTCGAGATCGACCTGCCGGAAGGCGAGGAGTTCGAAACCATCGCCGGCTTCATCTTCAATCGCGCCGGTCGGCTGGTCGAGGAAGGCGAGGAGATCACCTACGACGGCGTCCGCATCACCGTCGAGACCGTCGAGAACACCCGCATCATGAAAGCTCGGCTCCAGAAACTCGAGGTGGAGTCGGGGACCGACGAGGCGGTCGCAGACGAGGCGGGCGACTCGAGCGGGTGAGTTCTCTCGTCGCTCTCTTTTGAGCGCGGCTGGTGGCGAATCGTCGAGGTGGTCACTTTTCGATCCGGGACGCAGCACCCACAGTCACGACGTCTGGGCGACCGTTCGCTCGAGTTCCCTCGCGATCTCCGGCGGGACCATCAGGCGTCGCGGGCCCGGGACGTACGTGTTGTCGGGTCGTGCGTAGGTGAGCTTCACGTAGGTCGCTCCGCCGATCTCCCTGCTCGAGGCGTTGACGACGTACTCGAGGTCGATCGCCTGGTCAGGTTCGTCGACGTAGAGGACGCCTTCCTCGCAGTCGATCGCGCCGCGAGAACTCGCGAACGAAGCGAACGCGAGTGCGACGAGCGCCAGCGGCAGGGAGAGCGCCGCGATGCCGGTGAACAGTCCGTCACCAATTTCGCCGAACGCTCCGTCGTGGGCGGCGAGTCTCCCGGCGGCCATCAGGAGCCCGATGACGAGCCCCATCACGAGCGTGCCCGCTGCCGCGTGGCTGATCCGATCCAGCCCGCGTTCGCTCACGCGCTCCACAGAGAGGCGGTTGGCGAGCCGTCGCGGGGCGCTGGGGACGACTGCGAGCACGAGGAGTGTCAGTGCGACGAGTGCGAGGACGGCGAGGACGGCGATCCCGGCGTCGGTCTGCCGGGCGATGTCGTAGAAGCGCCAGAAGACGACGATGCTGATCATCGCGAGGAAGGTACCGACGCCGAGTGACCACAGCAGGCGAACCGTCCACGAGTTCGAGGCGTCGCGTCGCCACTGGACGGTGTCGTCGCCGTCGAGACTCGAGTCGAACGGATCCTCGGCCACGTCCATGTGCCGATTTGGTCACTGATGGGGTAAAGCCCGTTCGATGTGCGTCGCCCGTCTAGAAGAGCGACGAGACTGCGAGTGAGAACGTCCAGTAGCCGGTAAAGGCGATGAGGATTGCGCCCGTCAGCGAGGCGATCCACGCGAGGACGGTGTAGCCCATCTTGCGGGCACTGACGCCCCCGCCGGAGCCACTCGCGGCGTACCCACTGCCGATGATCGCGCTGACGATGATCTCGTTGAACGAGACCGGGATGCCAAAGAGCACCGCTGCCTGCGCGATCGCGAACGAGGGGATGAGCGCGGCGATCGACCGGCGTGGGCCGAGCGAGGAGTAGTCCTGTGAGATCGCCTTGATCATCCGGGGAGCGCCGGTCCACGAGCCAACGAGGAGTCCGACGCCGCCGCCGAAGAGCAACGCGAGCATCGGCAAGCCGATGTCGCCGGATAGGGGCACGAGCGGGCCGATCGCCAGCCCGACCTGACTGCCGCCCGCGGAGAACGCAACGAGTCCACCCATCACCAGCAGGAACCGTCGCTGGGCGCGTTCCGGATCGTTGCGCACCGCCAGCGCCGTCGGAACGACCCACAGGAGGATCATCCCCACGGTCCCGATCACGATGCCGACGACGGCGGGAACCGGTAACAGCGAGCCAATCGTTTCCGCCAGCGACGCCCCATCGCCGTCCGACCCGAGCACCGCGAACTCGATGTTGGCGACGAGCAAGCCGACGAGCCCAGCCAGTCCGATCATCACGTAGCGCTCCGGGAGGGGTTCGTCACGGAGCGCTCGAGCGATGACGTAGGCGAGTGCGATCCCGACGAAGGGCGTGAGAATCCACATCGCGGCGATCTCCGTGTAGGTCGACCACGCCGGGTCCCCACCCATGGCGAGTCCGACGCCGATGACGGCCCCGGTCGCCGTGAACGCCGTCGCTATCGGGTAGCCAGTGAAGATCCCGATCGCCACGAGCGTCGCCGCGATGACGAGCGCGATCGTCGCCGCCGACGGCGAGAGGACCACCCCACCGATCAGGTCTTCGCCCATCGTCTCGGAGACGTTCATCCCCTGGAGCACCGCACCGGCGAATCCGAGGATGCCGACCAGAAACCCTGCCCGCATCACAGATATCGCGTTGGCCCCGACCGCCGGCGCGAACGGCGTCGACCCACTCGAGCCCGCCCCGATCGCCCACGCCATGAACATGCTGGCGACGGCGGCGATCAGGAACGTCGCGATCGTCGCGATCTCGACCATCTACCCGGGGGTTACAGCGGCCAGTACAAGTGTGTGCCGACAGCGAACTGTCACTCGAGATGGGTGGATCGATCGGCCCGAACCGGAGCGGTCGATTCGATCGCCGTGACCGAAGTAAATTATTGCTCGGCCATCCGGAACAGCGGTTTAAATCTTAACCTATAAACCAGTTCCGTGGTACTACCACGTAGACAATGGTGGACCAGACGAGACAATTCGACAGGCGGACGTACCTGAAACTATCCGGTGCAGCAGGTATCACAACGGTCGGCCTGGCTGGCTGTCTTCAGGACGCAGACGACGGTGACGACGATACAGCCGATGGCGGTGACGACGACGAAAACAACGAGATCGTCGCCGGCACGGCACCCGGCTTCGAGCCGTTCGAGATGGTCATCGACGGCGAACTCGTCGGCTTCGACATCGACCTGCTCGAGGCGGTGATCGACGAGACCGAGTACGAACTCGCCGGCTGGCAGGAGATCGAGTTCGACGGCCTGATCCCCTCTCTCGAGAACGAGAACATCGACGTCATCGCGGCGGCGATGACGATCACCGAGGAGCGCGAGGAGACGATCGCGTTCAGCGACCCGTACTACAGCGCAGACCAGACGGTGCTCGTCCAGACCGGCGGGGACGTCCAGCCCGCGGAACTGGCCGACCTCGAGGGCCACAACGTCGGCGCTCAGTCAGGGACGACCGGCGAGGGGATCGTCGAGGACGAACTGATCGGGGAGGGACTGATCGACGAGGGCGACTACGATTCGTACGACAACTACGTCCTCGCGATCGAGGAACTCGAGCGTGGGACTCTCGACGCGATCGTCATCGACGAACCGGTCGCCGAGTCGTTCGCGGACGACCGCGACGTCGAGATCGCGTTCACGTTCGAGACCGGCGAAGAGTACGGCTTCGGCGTCCGACAGGGCGAGGACGACCTCCAGCAGGCACTGAGCGAGGGGATCACGGCCGTCCGGGAGTCGAGCCAGTACGACGACATCACCCGGGAGTGGTTCGACGAGTAACCTGACCGGTCATGGCAGGTGAACTCGTCGTACCGTCTACCGTCGTCGCGGCGCTTTCGCTGTGGTCGGCGATCACCGGGGTTGCCGCGTCGACGGCGTTCGACCCCTCACTGCTCTCGACAGCGGCCGTGCCGCTCGAGGCCTCGCTGCTCGAGGAGTACGCCACGACCTATCTCGGCGAAGACTGGGAGTCCGCCGTCGATAACGTGGAGTTCGTCCTCGACAACGCAGACTACCTGTTGTGGGGGGCGGCGATCACGGTCGCCCTGACGCTGACGAGCATCCTGCTCGGCTTTCTCGCTGGCTTCCCCGCGGGGGCGATCGAGGTGTACGGGTCGGGGTACTCACGGGCGTTCGTCAGGAAAGCCGGCGTCCTGATCCGGGGCACGCCGATCCTGGTGATCATGATCTTTACGTACTTCGTGCTCCCGATCGGTCCCATCCTCGACGCGGCCGAATTCGTCCGACGTGCACTCGAGGTGATGTTCGCATCGACGCCGGTTCCCGTGCCGGCGGAAGTCCCCGAGGCGTTCCTCGCGGCGACGCTCGCGCTCGGCTTCCGCAGCGCGGCCTACCAGTCACAGATCTTTCGCGGAGCACTCCAGAGCATCGACGACGGCCAGATGGAGGCCGCCCGCTCGATCGGGATGAGCCGACTCGAGGCGATCCGACACGTGATGGTCCCCCAGGCGATGCGTCGGAGCGTCCCCGGCTTCCAGAACGAGTTCACGATCGTGCTGAAAGACACGTCGATCGCGTTTGCGATCGGCCTCGGCGAACTGCTCAAGCGCGGCCACGACCTCTTCATTCAGGAGACGTCGGCCGTGCTGGAAGTAATCGTCTTCATCAGCCTGGTCTACTTCGTGCTGACCTTCGGCACGAACCGGCTGCTCGACTACCTGAGCCACAGATTCGCGATTCCGGGTGAGACAGCGTGACCGATACCGAACCGACGACAGACGCGACCGACACCGAGACGGAGACAGGGACGGAGTATCGAACCGAGCCGCTGTTGCGGATCGACGACGTCTACAAGTCCTACGGCGACGAGCGCGTCCTCCACGGCGTCTCCCTCGAGATCGGCCGCGGCGACGTCGAGGTGCTCGTCGGCCCCAGCGGCAGCGGCAAGTCGACGCTGTTGCGGTGTCTCAACCGCCTGACGGAGGTCGACGAGGGGCACATCTTCCTCGGCGACGTCGAGGTGACCGGCGACACCGACCCGGACGAGATCCGCCAGCAGATCGGGATGGTGTTCCAGGACATCAACCTCTTCGCGCACCTCACTGCTCGCAAGAACGTCATGCTCGGCCTGCAGAAGGTCCGCGGAATGGGCGAGGCGGAGGCGCGCGACCGCGCAGACGCCGAACTCGCGCGCGTCGGACTGGGGGATCAGGCCGACTCCTACCCGGCACAGCTGTCGGGCGGACAGAAACAGCGCGTCGGCATCGCCCGCGCACTCGCGATGGACCCCAAGGTGATGCTGTTCGACGAACCGACGAGCGCACTCGATCCCGAACTCAGCAACGAGGTGCTCGCGGTCATGCGCGAACTCGTCGACGATGGGATGACGATGGTCGTCGTCACCCACGAGATGCGCTTCGCCCGCGGGGCCGCCTCGAGCATCTCCTTCCTCGAGGGCGGCGAGATCGTCGAACGCGGCCCGCCGGACCGGATGTTCGACGACCCCAGACACGAGCGAACGAAGCGGTTCTTCGAGAGCATCAGCCATGACTGACGCCTGTCGCCCCGGCGAGTCCAGTTCCTGTCAGGAGGTGACCGCGCGTCGATGAGCGTCTCGAAGGGCCTCGGCCTCGAACGGCTCCGCGCCTCGAGCGTCGACCTCGAGCAACGCCTGTTAGTGGGTGCGCTCGCTCTCTTCTGGGCCTGGTTGCTCGTTCGCTGGGTGTACGACTTCGCGCTCTCTCGCACGGGGTTTGGCCCCGGCGAGGGCGAGCCGTTTCTCTCGTCGGCACCGCTCGAGGCCGTCGCCGAGACGCTCGAGGGGTCGGTGATCGCGCTCGGTCCCGTTCACATCCCGCTCGAGTGGCCCGCCGCGTTCGTCGACGGGCTCGCACTCGCGATCGACATCGGCCCTGCGCTGGCGACCGGTGCGTGGTACACGGTCGTCATCACGTCGGTCGCGATCGTCCTCGGCTTCTTCATCGCCGTGCCGGTAGCGGTGCTCCGGGTCTACGGCGGCCCGTTCCGGTGGCTCTCGCTCACCTACACCGAACTGATCCGTGGGACGCCGCTGCTCGCCCAGCTGTTCGTCCTCTACTACACGCCGTACCTGCCGATCTGGCTCAACGACATGGAGGTCGTCGGCCATGGGTTCGTCCCCGACTACGCCTTCTGGATCGCCATCATCGGCTTCACGATCAACGGCTCGGCCTATCAGGCCGAGTACATCCGTGGGGCTTTAGAGAGCGTCGACGACGGACAGCTGACCGCCGCGCGGGCGATCGGCCTCTCGAAACTCGAGGGCATTCGCCACGTCGTGCTTCCACAGACGCTCCGGTACGCGATTCCGGCGTGGACGAACGAACTGGTCTACCTGATCAAGTACTCCTCGCTGGCCGGATTCATCACGGTGCCAGAACTGTACTACCGGGCGAGCAGGATCGCCTCGTCGACGTTCGAGTACACGCCGATCTTCACGCTGCTGGCCATCGTCTACATCGGAATCGTCCTCTCGGCGACGAACCTGATGGACCGCGTCGAGCGCCGCGTCGCCGTCCCCGGGATCGGCAGTGCCGACGGACGGCAGCAGGGCACGACGGAGTGACTCTCGATTCCCGCGTATGCCCGTCGCGGGATACATTCGTCCGCTGGGACTCCGTGCGGTAGTTCTGTATGTCGTACCTCGAGTACCCACAGGTACGGATCGGACGTGGCCGGGGCGCAGTCCCGGGTCTCGAGTGTAGCCCAACGTGTTGGGGGAAGCTATTCCGGTCGTGCTCCGGGAGTGTCACTCGTCGTGACGAACTCGATTCCACCATCGACTGTCGTCGGATCGATTCCGGCCATCGATAGCGGTGCCAGTGCAGGGTTCGGTATCGCGCTCGTGTTTGCCGTCCACATCGCTGCGGGTGTCATCGCCCTCGGCGCGGGACTCGGCGCGATACTGACGCGAAAAGGTGGTCGACGACATCGCCTCGTCGGCCGCTGCTACGCGCTGACGATGGGCGTCGTGGTCGTCACGGCCCTTCCGATGGCCTACTGGGCGTCGAACTGGTTCCTGCTGGCGATCGCCGTCTTCAGCGGCTACCTCGTCTTCGGCGGCTACCGTGCTCGCAGTCGGCGTGCCGCGTCGACGCGACCGACGACGATCGACTACACCGGCCACGGAACGATGATCGTCGTCGGCACGGCGATGGTGATTGCCGGAGGCTGGCAGACGGTTACCGGGCCGATCGGACTGGCACCCGCCCTCGCCGCCTTCGGTGGGATTGGTGCCGCGTTCGCGGTGTTCACGCTCGTGAGCACCCGTGGCGGTCCCCTCGCTCGCCCGCCGTGGATCCAGTCCCACATCGCTTTCATGGGCGGGGCGTACATCGCGACCGTGACGGCTGCCGTCACGGTCAACCTCACGTCGATTCCGCCGCTGTTACGCTGGCTCGGCCCAACGGCCCTCGGCGTTCCGCTCATCGGGTACGCGATCCGGAGGTACACCCCCCAGTTCGCGCCCGGTGCGTGATCGACGGTTTCCGAGTCGAGCGCCACTCCGTCGATCCGATCAGTTGCCCTCCGACCGGACGCCACGAGGGTCGGCCCGATCCGTCGCCCACCCGGACTCTCACCGAGCGCCCGACAGCACTCGCTGCAGCACTCGCCGTTCGCCGCGCCGAAGGATGCCGCTCGCTGTCGATTTGTCGACCTCGAGGTCCGCAGCAAGCTCCTCGAGCGTACACTCCCGCGGGACCTCGAAGTAGCCAGCCCGAAACGCAGCCTCGAGCACCTCTCGCTGTCGCTCTGTAAGCAGGTCGTTCGCCTCCCGGGTCTGGACGATCGAGAGGAGTTCGTACGATCGGTCGAGCGCCTCGAGGCCGGCGCGGAGCTGATCGAGTTGGTCCTGCGTGCCGGTAAAGTCCAGTTCGTACCAGCCATCGCGAGCGACGATCGGGAACTCCGGTGGCAACGACGACGCTTCGATGAACTCGTAGAGTCGAGTCTCTGTCGTTTCGTACTTCGCGAGCCCGCGATCGTCGGTCGCCTCGAGGCGTTCGTAGTGGACGATCGACGGCTGGGCAGCGATCGTCTCCGAGACGGCGATCGGATCGTCGGCGACGACCTCGCCAAGCTCGACCGCGGTCTCCCCGGTCCGGATCCCTGTCAGGAGGCGAAAGGTCGCACTCGGGTACGTGGTCGACACCGCTGCGAGCCACGTCTCCTCGGGTAATCGAATCTGTAGCGATGCCGTGATCATCGGTCGTCTGACCGGACGGACCGACGGAACCAACCTCTTTGGGCCGCCCGCTCGAGCGAGCGAGACAGTACTGCCGTCTCGTGTGGACGTGACGACACGCTCATGCGATGTCTCGCATACGAGTCGAAGGGGTGTCGGTCGTTCTCAGTTCGTCGTCGACTTCGAGGTGTCGTCGGGCTCCGGCGGTGGTTCGGCACCCTCGATCGCTTCCGCGGCGTCGGTATCCTTTTCGACCTCGACGTGCCAGCGGTCGACTTCGTCGTCGAATTCGGCGAGTCGATCGGAGACGTCGTCTTTCAGGGCGTCGTCGTTGACGTTGACCTCGAAGACGAACTGTTCGCCGTTGTCAGCGCCACGAGCCGACTGCTGGATGTTCGCACTCACCAGTTCGTTGTCGAAGTAGTACGGAGCGAGCTGGGTCATCACGTTCTGGTAGACGGTGTCCTCGACCCGGCGCAGTGCCTTTCGACCCGCGGAGTCGGCCGCCCGCGCGACGTAGTCGATCGACTCCTTCCAGTTGTCGACTGCTCCCTCCGGGTCGTCCTCCTCGAGCTGTTCGTAGGATTCAGAGAGCTTCTCGCCGGCGGTCTTGATGTCCTCGTCTGGTCCCTTGCCGGCTTTCTCTCCTTTCCCTTCCTCGACGTGGGCCTGCTCTGCGGTCTTCTCGTTGACGTCGGCCTCGAGGGTCTCGTGGGCCTTGGGTCGCCACTCGTCCCACTCCTCGAAGGCGTCGACGAAGCGCTCGGCGTGGGTGCCACCGGGGTCGTGAACGCCGGCGTCGCGCAGCGCGCGCGTGATCCGCTCGCCGTGTTCGACGACGTCGGCCCAGTCGCCGCGGACTTTGAATCCCGAGATGCTCTCTTCCATTCGGCTGGCGCGGTGGTAAGGCGCCGACTGGTATAAACTTCCTTGCTGCGTGGACCAGTCCTGGTCAGACAATATGGTGGGGTAGTCGTGCTTGCTTCGTCGGGGATGGTCGACCCGTTCGGCCCCTTTCATTCCCACTGGCGTAGCTTGACCGGTCAGTCGACATGGGTGGGAATGAAAGGGGCTGCCGGCGTCCGGGAAGACGGGCGACGTAAGCACTGGAAGGAGCGAAGCGACTGAAGCGCACAGCGAGCCCATCGACTGGACGCCGGCAGGGGCTTTCGTGGTGACATCAACCGAGTTGTAGTCGTTTCACCGAGCACGACAATCGACTAGCGAGTTCGTCCCGTTACGTTTTACCCCCGCCGGCCCGAATCGCCGTTAATGACTGCCCAGACCGTCCAGCAGGGCGACCTCGTGACCGTCATCGGCCTCGAGGTGCACGTCCAGCTGGAGACCGACACGAAGATCTTCTGTGGCTGTTCGACCGAACAGACCGACGAGCCCAACGAGCACGTCTGCCCGGTCTGTCTCGGCCTGCCCGGTGCGCTCCCGGTGATAAACGAGGCCGCCGTCGAGGCTGCCGTCAAGATCGGCAAGGCGATCGACGCCGACATCCCGGAGGAGACGCGCTTTCACCGGAAGAACTACTTCTACCCCGATCTGCCGAAGAACTTCCAGATCACCCAGTACGACGAGCCAATCTGTGCCGACGGCGAACTCGAGGTGGCAGTCGAGGGCACCCGTCGGACGATCACGATCGAGCGCGCGCACTTAGAAGAGGACCCGGGGAGCCTCCAGCACGTCGGCGGCGGGATCGATACCGCCGACTACACGCTCGTGAACTACAACCGCGCGGGGACGCCGCTGATGGAGATCGTCACCGCGCCGGACTTCCGCAGCCCAGGCGAGGTCAGGGCCTTCCTCGCCGAACTCGAGGAGGTCCTCGAGTATCTGGGCGTGTTCGACGCCGCCCGCGACGGCAGCCTGCGCGTCGACGCTAACCTCTCGATCATCCCCGACGAAGAGATCGACGGCGATGACGTCGACGAGATCGGCGACGAAGCACTCGAGGCCGCAAACCGGACGGAGGTCAAGAACATCTCGAGTCACAAGGGTGCAGAGAAGGCGCTGGCCTACGAGGAGACTCGCCAGAGAAACGCCATCCAGCGCGGGCGCGCGGTCGAACAGGAGACCCGCCACTGGGACGAGGCCCGCGGGATCACGGTTTCGATGCGTTCGAAAGAAGCGGAGAAAGATTACCGGTACTTCCGTGAGGCCGACCTGCCACCGCTGCGGGTCTCTCACTGGAAAGACGAGATTGCGATTCCAGAACTGCCCTCTGCTCGTCGCGAGCGGTTCCAGGAGGAGTACGACCTGAGCGAGGAGGCCGCCTCGAAGCTGACCTCGACCAAGCAGGTCGCGGACTTCTACGAGGACGTCGCCCAGGAGTTCGACCCGGACCTCGCGGCGACCTGGGTCGCCGACGAACTGCTCGGCGAACTCAACTACCGCGACATGGAAATTACGGACCTCGAGGGGCGACTCGAGGAGGTTCACCGACTCGTCGAACTCGTCGCCGACGAGGCGATCACGGCCAAGAACGCCAGAGAAGTGGTCCTCCGGACGATGCTCGACGAGGGCGACGAGCCCGACGCGATCGTCGAGGCCGAAGGACTCGGCAAGACCGACGCCGACGAGGTGCAGGTGGCCGTCAAGGAAGCCATCGAGGAGAATCCGGGTGCTGTCTCCGACTACGAGTCCGGCGACGACGGCGCGATCAACTTCCTCGTGGGACAGGTCATGCAAAAGACCGGGGGCAGTGCCGACCCCGGTGACGTGAACCAGTTGCTGCGTGCGGAACTCGAGGGGTAGGCTGCCCGCTGGGAGGCTCTCTCGGGACATATTACCTCTTTTTCGACACATTTCGTGTGTCACTCGCGTACATACACCGGATGAGGGCGGCCACTTCCGGAACCCCGCGTCTTATTATCAAACAATTCATCGAGAGTTTTCATGGACCGCATCACGCTGGGTAACGACGAGTTCGAGGGCCTGAACGACGCCTACGTTCTCGAGCGCGACTCCGGTGACGAACTCGCGCTGGTGGACACGGGCGTCTCGACGCCCGAGGTGCGCGAGCAACTCGAGAAGGGGCTGGCCGCCAGAGGCTACGAGTTTTCCGACGTCGACGCGATCGTTCTCACCCACTACCACGTCGATCACGCCGGGCTGGCGGGCGAGATCCAGTCGGCGGGTGATGCGACCGTCTACGTCCACGAGGCAGACGCCCCGCTGGTCGCCCAGGCCGAGGGGGTCGAGGACGAACTCGAGGCGCGCCGTGAGGAACGGTTCGACCAGTGGGCCGTCCCCGCGGATGCGCGGGAAGAACTCCTCGCGTTCGCCGAGGCCGCGATCCACCTCAAGGGCGAGCCCGCCGACGTGACTCCCATCGAAGACGGTGAGGTACTCGAGGTGGCGGGCCACCGACTCGAGACGATCCACACGCCCGGTCACACCGCTGGTCACTGCAGCTACGAACTCGACGGCGGCGCGGAAGCGTTCGTCGGGGATGCCCTGCTGCCGGTCTACACGCCCAACATCGGTGGGGCGGACGTCCGCGTGGATCGTCCGCTCCAGACCTACCGGGAGACGCTCGAACGACTCCTCGAACGTGACTACGACCGGGTCTGGCCGGGTCACCGCGATCCGATCGAGGAGCCAGCCGAGCGAGCGCGGGAGATCCTCGAGCACCACGAGGAGCGGTCGGCACGGGTCCGCGAGATACTCGCCGAGTACGGCCCCTGTGACGCCTGGACGGTCAGCGCCCACCTCTTCGGCGACCTCTCGGGCGTTCACATCCTCCACGGTCCCGGAGAGGCGTTCGCCCACCTCGACCACCTGGCCCACGAGGGCGTCTGTTCGTTCGACGCGGCGACTGGCGAGTACGCCCTCGAGTGAGCGTCGAGTGGCTGGTCGGTTCGCTCGTGCGGGTTACCCGTTCTGGAACGCTGCGACTGCCTCCCGGAACGCGTCGGGAATCGGCGTCGGCCGCTCGGTCTCGACGTCGACGGCAACGTGGGTCACGGTTCCCTCGGCGACGACCGTTCCGTCCTCGCGAACGACCCGGTGGTCGAACGTGAGACTCGAGGTCCCGATCTCGGCGACGCGCAACTCGTTGGTGAGCACGTCGCCGAAGGTCGACGTGTCGCGATAGTCGAGGGAGGCGTTGACGACGTGGACCTGCCAGCCGTCTTTGACCTGCTCGTCGTGGCTGTGCTCGAGCTGGCGGAAGAACTCCGAGACGGCCTCGTCCTGAAAGGTGAAGTACTCGCCGTAGAAGACGACACCCTGCATGTCAGTCTCGGCAAACCGGACACGGTGTTCGAACAGCGGCTCGAAGTCGGGTGTCGGGTCGATGGCCGGGTCGTCGGTTTCGATCGATCCGGTATCGTGTGTGGGTGTCTCTGCCAGGTCTTCGTCCATACACTGCACGCCGTCTCGAGGAGCAAAGTCGTACCGGCACCGGCAGTCGATGGGGCCAGTCACTCGCGGCTGAGCGGCTACTCGAGGGTTCGCAACCGCTCGAGATCAGCCTCGTCGTGTCCGCAGATCACGGTCGCGTCGTGGCGGCGCTCGAGGTCTGTGACGGTTCGCACGCTCTCGAGCCAGTGGCGTTTGCTCCAGAGCAGGCTGCCACCCATCGGGTGTTCGTCCTCGTAGTTCGTCCGCGAGTACGCGAGGTCGCCCGCGAGGATCACGGTTCCCGCGCCGTCCGCCTCGAGCACGACCCCGAGGAGACCCGGCGTGTGGCCCGGCAGGTGGAGGAACTCGAGGCCGTCGTGGAGATACTCGCGGTCACCGTGGACGACCTGCCACGCGAGGTCGTGGTCGAAGTCGCCGGCAATGTAGGCCTCGTCGCCCGCGTCGGTCTTGGCGCTGTAGTAGGCGTACTTCAGTTCGCGCTCGTGGACGTAGATCGGGACGTCGGTGCCAGCGAAGGCGGAGAGACCGCCCGCGTGGTCGAGGTGCAGGTGACTCTGGATCACCGCGTCGATCTCCTCGAGGTCGTACCCAGCGTCTGCGAGGTCGTCCTCGAGCGGCCGGAGGCCGGTGTGTTCGAAGGCATCGTAGAGGTCGGCGGGCCAGTGGCCCGCGTCGGCCTCGGGGTGGGAGCCGGTGTCCCAGAGGATCGTCGCCTCGGGGTGTTCGATCACGAGGTTGTAGACCGGGCCGTCGCCCAGCAGGAGATCCGGGTTCGGATCGGCGGCCGTTCCCTGGACAGCCCCCTCGAGGACGTTGTTGGCGTCGGTGGTGATCGTGCCGCGCTCGACCGGCGTGAGGGTCGCGTCGACCATACGTCGTCGACGACTGACAGTCGGGAAAACGTATCGGAGGGCTGGGCTAGGTCTTCACAGGACTCGAGTCGGTGGCTGTCACATCGGCCATCGCTGTCCCCGCTGCTCGCCGCCCACTGGTGGTAATCGGCTGCGAGTGCCGGCCACACCACTACCCGTTGGGTCGTCGACATTCGCGTATGGTCAGGCTCTCGACGATCGTGATCCTCGCCGGGATCGTCCTGCTGTTCGTTCCGATCCCGCCGATCGCGACGATCTCCGGCGCGCTCGTCATCGCGCTCGGGCTCGTCCTCCGGTTCGCACTCGACAAATGAGACGCGGGTGATGCAGTGGCCTCGCGAGTCCGAACGTGGCCGCGGTCGGTGGCAGACTCGAGTCAGCCCCCGGGAGACCGGCCTGCGAGGTGATCGAGCAGCAATTCCGACACGCGATCGGGATGCTCGTGGATCACCCAGTGCGTCGCGGACGGAAAGCGAGCGAGCGTGCCGTCCTCGCAGTAGTCGATGCTCATCGGGGCCATCTCGGGAACGAGCGCCTGATCGCGTTCGCCCCAGACGACGAGCGTCGGGGCCTGGACGCGGTCTCGCGGCGGTCCGTCGCGGTGGCGGACCATCGCCCGGTACCAGTTGATCATCGCGGTCGGCGCTCCCGGTTCGGACCAGGCGCGCCGGTAGCGCTCGAGGTCGGTGTCTGTGAACGTTCCCGGTTTCGCTGGTCCGACCATCGCCCGTCGCCAGAGCGCGAAGTCCGCGCGTCTCGATCCCCACTCCGGGAGCCGTGGTATCTGGAAGTAGTAGATGTACCAGCTCTTGAGTAGCTGTCTGGGGTTCGTGCGAAGCGTTTGCCCGAATACCGACGGGTGCGGGACGTTGACGATGCCGAGCCGGTCGACGACTGCAGGGCGGCGCAGCACGAGGTCCCAGGCGACCACCGCACCCCAGTCGTGGCCGATCACGTGGGCGGTGTCTTTTCCCTCGCTCGCGATCAGTCCGGCGACGTCACTCGAGAGTCGCGGCAGTCGGTAGGCCGCTATCCCATGGGGTTTCTCGCTCAGGTTGTAGCCGCGCTGGTCGGGGATCAGTACGCGGTATCCGGCGTCGACGAACCGCTCGACGTAGCCGCGCCACTCGTACCAGAACTCGGGGAAGCCGTGCAGGAAGACCACCAGCGGATCCTCGGGGTCGCCCGCCGTGACCACGTGGAGTCGTACGCCGTCGACGAGGCGGTGATCCCGTTCGGCCGACGGAATCGGTGGAAGCGGCGCGTTCGTACTGAGTGACATCTCTCGCGGAGATCCAACGGGTTCGGACAAAAGTGTCGGGGACGGCTCTCCGCTCCCCGACGTCGTCGCGGCCGCGCTGACGCGCGGGCGCTCGAGTGACAAAAGACCTATCGGCACGACGAACGTCCATCGAACTATGGACGACGCCGTTGCGGTCGACTTCGGCGAGGATGGCCTGGTCCCCGCCGTCGCACAGGACGCCGAAACCGGCGAGGTGTTGATGCTCGCCTACGTTTCCCCCGACGCCCTCGAGCGGACGCGCGAGACGGGGCTGGCCCACTACTACTCCCGGAGCCGGGACGAGCTGTGGCAGAAGGGCAAGACGAGCGGGCACGTCCAGCACGTCTCCGAGGTACGGGTCGACTGCGACGCCGACACCCTGCTGTACCTGGTCGATCAGGAGGGCGGGGCCTGCCACACGGGTCACCGCTCGTGTTTCTACCGCACGGTCGACGGCGAGAACGTCGGCGAGCAGGTGTTCGACCCCGACGCGGTGTACGACGACTGAGGATCGATACTGCCGATCGAGCGACGAGCGACTACCGACGACCGATACGCCACTCATGAGCGACCACGCACACGCGACCGCCCCGAGCGCCGACGGCCGAACCACAGACGAATCGACCCCGCTCGAGGACCTCGAAGCTGCCCGCGACCGGTTCGAGCGTGCCGAGCGCGAGATCGACGATCACGGCGGCGAGGCGGTCGAACAGGCCGCAGACGCCTATCGGACGGCGATTGAGTTACTCGACCGGTACGTCGACCGGGCGACGGGCACCGGCCGGGAGAACTTCAAGGCCTACGTACAACTCGAGGGGCAGTTTGCCTCCCTCGTCGACTCCCTTCCAGACGACCTGCGGGGGCGCGACGCGTTCGAGGACGCCCTCGACGCGATCGACAAACGCCGGCTTAGCGAGTCGGACTTCGACCGTGCTCGCGGGAAACTCGAGCCGGC
The DNA here is from genome assembly GCF_002156705.1 of Natrarchaeobaculum aegyptiacum. Taxonomy (NCBI): domain Archaea; kingdom Methanobacteriati; phylum Methanobacteriota; class Halobacteria; order Halobacteriales; family Natrialbaceae; genus Natrarchaeobaculum; species Natrarchaeobaculum aegyptiacum. Next base: position 1,001,627 of record NZ_CP019893.1, on the reverse strand, counting down.
CCAGCGGTACGCCGATCTGATCGACGAACGCGAGGCCGCCCGTGAAACGCTCGACGACGCCCGGAAGGGGGCCGCGCTTCGCGTCCGCGAGATCGACGACGCCATCGACGAGCGCGAACGGTTGCTCGACCTCGGGGATGCCGACCTCGAGGCTCCCGTCGAGAAGCTCCGGGATCCGATCGAGGCGTACAACGACGCGGTCCGGTCGGCGATGGCGACCTACCTGGACGAGGCGTCGACCCGCGAGGTGTTCGACCTGCTCGAGCGCAGTCGTCTCTATCCGTTCGTCGATTTCGAGCGGCCGCCCGAGGACCTCCGAGCGTACGTCCAGGAGAGTCCGGACGGCGAGTACACGATTCCGGAGTTGCTCGAGTACGCCGACTACTCGCGGTCGAAGCTCACCCACCTCGTCGCGGACGCCGACGAACTCAAGCGACGGGTGGCGACCCAGCAGACGTACCTCGAGGCCATCGGTGCCGGGCCGCTGACTCTTCCGTGGCCGCCCGAACCCGCGGGCGTGCTCCAGCGACGGGCGCGGGAGTACCGCCCGTTCGTCGAGCGCATCGCCGGTGAGGAGACCGTCGCCGCTCTGCGACGAGTCAGTCGCCGGACGCACGAGACGGACTACGACCGGCTTCAGACCGCCGCCGAGGCAGTGGTTCAGCTCTCGCCCGACGAGCGCGACCGACTGGCAAACGGCCGTGTCGCCGACGAACTCGAGGCGCTCCGGGAAGAGCGCGAGCGGTTGCAGGCCGCACTCGAAGTCGAGGACCCGGTCTGACGGTCGATCCGCTGTGGGTCCGGTCCCCTGTCGACTGTCCTCCCACTGCCGTCCGACCGAACGTCGGATTTCCCGATAGACAGTCGTGTTGACTGCTGGCGAGTCCGTTTTACGCCTCGAGATCCTACCTCCACCGAGTAGCCAGCCGACCGCATTCGCCGCCGTCAGTTCGCTGGCGCCGGCACCCACTTCGACGCACCCCATGAACACACACGCGTCACCGAAAGCCCCACTGCCAGTTCCGACGTCAGAGCATCTCGCCGAGCGCTCGCGCCGTGCCCGGACGGAGCCGATGTCCGTGCTCCCGCTGGGCGACGGTCTCTACGAGGTCGAGTCCGCGAGCGATCACACCTACCTGGTCGACCTCGAGAGCGGCCGCTGTACCTGCCCGGACCACGTCTTCCGCGACGTCCGGTGTAAGCACATCCGTCGGGTCGCTATCGAAATCACCGAGGGACGGACGCCTCCGCCGGGAACGCTCGCGATCGAGTGTCACGACTGCGGGGATCCGGTGTTCGTCGACGAAGACGAACCGGAGCCGATCTACTGTTCGAATCACGAGATCCGACCCGGAGACACTGTCGTCGACCGCGAGACTGGCGACCGGCTCACCGTCGTCGACGTCTCGGACCTCCGGGCGGACGCCGTCACCATCCGCGAGGCAGACTGTACCGTCGCGGAGTACGGCACCAACGACCGCTACGAGCCCGACGTTCCGGTCGTCGGCGCGATCTACCCGCACGCGAGCGTCAAGGTAAACGGCGTCGTCCCTCGAGAACTCACGGTCTACACGTTCCCACGGACTCGCCTCGAGAACGCCGACTGACGCCCCAGTCCTCGCTCGGCACTCGGCGTTCGCCGCTCGTTGCAACGGCGATGAATCGACCATCCGTTGAAACCGGCCGGATTCTTGTCAATCGGTATCGTCGTTCACGGTATGGCCGAGGGAATCGACTACGGTGCACTCGAGGAGGGGAAGTACGTCAACTACTGGAGCCTCGACCGAACGCTCCAGCGTGCGGTCCGTCGAGCCTACGGGCCCGAGGAGTTCGACTGGGCCGAGTCACGACTCGAGGCGTTCGGCGAACTGGTGGGCCACACGGTCGCCGAAAACGCAGACGTCGTCGACGACCACGGCCCCGAACTCGAGCCCTACGACCGCCACGGCGGGGTCCAGAATTTCGTCCGGTATCCGCCCGAACAGCTCGAGAACGACGAACTGGTCTACGAGGCAGGCATCGTCGCCGACGCGTTCGAGGCCCCGCCGGGCCGGGACGAGCCCATGCCCCACACGCACTTCCTCGCAATGCTCCACCTGTTGAGCTACGCCGACGCCGGCTTCGGCTGTCCGGTCGCGATGACCGCCGGTTCGGCGCTCGTCCTCGAGAAGTTCGGCGACGACCGACTCGAGCCCTATTACGAGGGACTCGTGAGCCGGGAGTACGACGACCTGATCGAGGGGGCGATGTTCCTGACCGAAGAACAGGGCGGCAGCGACGTCGGGGCCAACGAGACTGTCGCCGAGTACGACCCCGACTACGGCTGGCGACTCACCGGCGAGAAGTGGTTCTGCTCGAACATCGACGCCGAGGGGACGCTCGCGCTCGCCCGGACGCCCGACGCGCCGGCGGGCACCGACGGCCTCTCGATGTTTCTGGTCCCCCACGGCGACCCCGACGAGGGTGTCTTCACGAAAGGTGATCGGCAAGCGTTCGACGGTGCACCGCCGGGCGAGGCGGTAAACGACCAGCTGTACCGCCGGCTGAAGGACAAACTCGGGACCATCGCCGTTCCGACGGGTGAGGTCGAGTTCGACGACACGCCCGCGCTCCTCGTCGGCGAGGAAGAAAACGGCTTCAGGCAGATGGTCGAGATGCTCAACCTCGAGCGACTGGCCAACGCCGCCGCCTCCTGTGGAATCATGGGCCGGGCGCTGCTCGAGAGCAAGGTTCACGCCGCGAATCGCGAGGCGTTCGGTCAGACGATCGACCAGTTCCCGCTGATGCGGTCGGATCTGGTCGAGATGGCCGTCGACTACGAGGCTGCGACGGCGTTCGTCCTCGAGACCGGGCGGCTGTTCGCAGAGCGCGAGCGCACAGAGCGGGATGCGAGTGGCTACGCCGAGGACTCCGATCCGGACGAGCTCGAGGACACCTACCGCCTGCTCCGCCTGTTGATCCCCATCGCCAAGCTCAGGACGGGCCGGATGGCCGTCGACACCGCCTCGTACGCGATGGAGATCCAGGGCGGCAACGGCTACGTGAACGACTTCGTCACCCACCGGCTCCTGCGAGACGCCCAGGTGTTGCCAATCTGGGAGGGGACGGAGAACGTCCTCTCGCTCGACGTCCTCCGGGCGCTCGAGCGCGAGGCCGCCCACGAGCCGTTCGCGCAGGTCGTCACCGACCGACTCGAGACGGTCACCCATCCGGCGCTCGCGGAGGCGGCGTCGATCGTCGAATCGGAGTTCCACGACCTCACGGCTGCGATGGCCACGCTCGCCGAGGAGGGGCCCGAGTACGCCCAGTTTTCGGCCAAGCACCTCGCCCACTACGTCTTCGAGGTGTTCACGGCCGCGCTGTTGCTCGCAGAGGCCCAGCGCGAACTCGAGGACGGAACCGGCAGGCTGGCACTGGTCGCCCGGCAGTTCGTCGCGAACGAACTCGAGTCGCGGGATGCCCGGGGAATCACCAGCGGCGATCGATTGCCGCTCGAGGCCTTCGACGCGATCGTTCGGTACGAGTCGGTCGACGAGGAGGGAACGCTCGAAATCCTCTCGTCGGCGTAAGCCGGTCTGCTACGGTCGTCGGTAGAGGCGCGCACGAAGACCCATTGCTGCCAGTACGGCTCCGATCGCGAGTACGAGCCCGAACCCGGGAATGCCGTCGCCCGTGAGCAGTCCGTCGTCGGGGTCCGTGACGGTGAGCGTGGTCGTTGCAGTGTCGGACTCGCCAGCGTCGTTGGTCACAGTCAGGCTCACGTCGTACTCGCCAGACTCGTCGAACGCGACCGTTGCCGTCTCGCCTGTGGCCGTCTCGTCGCCGACGGTCCACTCGAAGGACTCGATCTCACCGAACCGATCGCTCGAGCCAGCCCCATCGAGGGTCGCCTCCTCGCCCACCGTCACCGAATCGGGGTCGACGGACGCGACCGCGGTTGGCTCGCCCACCGCGACGATCGCGAAGTGGGAGAACCCGGGTGTCTCGGCCTCGAAGACGGCTCCATCCGTGGTTTCCTCGACCACGCTCGTCTCGAGAACCTGCCAGCTGTCGTCGTGGTACCGGGCGAGGTGGACGTTCTCGACGTCGGCCTCGAGGGTGGTGTAGGCACTCGAGTCGAGGCGGAACTCGACGGTCGCTGACAGTGACTCCACGCCCCGGGGGACGAGAATCTCCATCGCGAGAACCGTCGATCCCGGCGGGTGTCCGGTCACGGACGAACTGCGGTCGTACTCGCGAACGCGAACGTCGCCGACGAGGTCGGCTTCGTCGACGGTGATCCGTTCGACGGCGCTGCGCTGGCCGACGCGGTCGAAGGTGACCGTGCTGGTCCCCGAGGCGTCGGTCCGGAGCGGCGATCGGACGTCTTCGGTGACGTTGACGTCGTCCGGTGGGAACGGTGCTGGCGTGTGAGGCGTGCCGGAGCCACCACCGCCGCCGCCCTGGCCACCACTGTCGCCACCACCGCCACCCCCGTTACCGCCGTTGCCACCATTATCGTCACCGTTGTCGTCGCCGTTCTCTGGCTCCTCACTCTCCTCGACCACGAGGAACGAGTCGTCGGCGTCTGCCCCGGTCACGACGCCGACGATTCGCAGTCCCGTCGGTTCCTCGGCGGGGACCGCCCCGGTGAGTTCGATCGACGTGTGCTGATCGGACTCGAGGTCGCGTTCGTCGGTCTCGAGTTGCGTGTACGATCCCGGCTGTTCGAGGTCGCTCCCGATCCGGAGGGCGATTTCGTCCGCTCCGGGCCCGCCGGTGTTTTTCACCGTCGCGGTGACGGTCACGTCCTCACCCTGCGTTGCATTCGTGGGTGCCTCGAGGTCCGTTATCTCGAAGGCTGGGCGTTCGTAGACCTCGACGTCCCTCTCGTCGCTCTCGTCCTCGGTCTCGACGGTCAGGTCGATCTCTGCCCCCGCGTCCGATTCGGCGGGTGTGTACGAGAACGAAATCGTCTCGTCGTCACCAGCGTCGAGCTCGAGATCGTCCTCGGTTGCGACCGCGGTCTCGCCGACCGAGAACACGACGTCCTGGCTCCCGGTTCGATCCCCGACGTTCTCGACCAGCACGTCGACCTCGAGTGACTCGCCGGCAGTGACGTTGCCGGGAACCGTCTCGAACGTCGCCTCGAACTCGGCCGAGTCGTAGGGCTCGTCTGCTTCGTTGTCGTCTTCGAACTCCCCGACGACGTCACCGTCTCGATAATTACCATCGGCGTCGACGTCCGACGAGTCGCTGGTCTCGACGGTGGCGAACCCGGCAGTCGACAGCTCCGCCCCGACGACGACGCTCGCGTTCTCACCGACGAGGTTGTTCCGCTCGACGAGCGTTCCCGACCTGGCGCTCGAGGCGACCGTCAGGGCGTCTTCACTGACCGAGAGATCGGCGTTCCGGATCGTCGTCTCGCTCGCGCCGTCGCCGACGACGATGCCGTCGTCGCCCTCGACATCTGGCCCGGTGACGAGAACGTCTGCCGATCTCTCGAGCCCAATCCCCGTTTCCGTCCCGGTGATCGAACCGTACCTGATCGTGTGGCCGCTCGAGTCGGTCACGTCGATTCCCGTCGCCGCGTCCGTTCCGGTGACGCTCACTCGGGAGAGGGTGACGTCGCTCGCCTCGTCGGTCAGGGAGACGCCCGTTTCACCGTCGCCCGGCTCGAGGGTCAGCCGGGAGAGCGTCACGTCGTCACCGGAGACCGCGACCCCGACGTCGCCGGCGGGCTCGAGGACCGTTTCGGACGCGTCCTCACCCCGGATCGTCACGCCGGACTCTTCGACCGTCACCGTCTCGTCGTACGTACCGGTAGCGACCCTGACGACCCCGTCGCCGACCAGGTCGCCGTCCCCGTCGCGCTCGAGTGCGGCGATTCCGCTCGCGATCGACTCGTAGTCGACCTCGAGTGTGGTCTCCCCGGCGTCGTCTGTCGACTCGACAGCGACGTCGACGTCGTGACTGCCCGCTCGCGGTGTCGGTGGAATGTCGTAGTCGAACGAGACGGTCTCGCTCTCGCCGCCCTCGAGCTCGAGTGCCTGCTGGTCGACCGGCTCGCCATCGAAGACGAGGGTGACGTCGTCGGATCCGGCGAGGTCGCCGTCGTTGGCCACGATCGCGTTTACCGTGATCGTCTCGTTGACGGTCTGATCGCCAGCGACGTCGATATCCCCGACCGCGAACGTCGCCGGTGTGCCGGCCCGGACGCGCTCTGTGGTCACGATCGAATCGTCGTCGCTTCGCACCTCGAGTTCGACGCCGGGACTGTCCCCGTCACTGGTTTCGTAGCCGAGCGTTATCGTCGTCTCCTCGCCCGCCTCGAGTTCGACGTCGGTTTCGTCGACAGTCTCCCCGTCGGCGAGAAGTTCGACCGACTGGGTGTCGGCGGCAGCGAGGTTCTCGACGTCCACGTCGACTTCGAGCACGTCACCTTCGGTCACCGGGGCGTTCGTTTCGTTGTGCGTCAGGTTGTACCACCCATCGAGCGTGTCTGGCTCGCGCTCGAGTCCGAGGTCGACGTCCTCGGTCGTCTCACCGGGCTCGACGGAGACGCTCGCCGCGGCGGATTCGTAATCGGCTGCCGACGCCGTGATCGTCCGTTCGTCGCCGTCGACGGCGAGGCTGACGTCCTCGAGGGTATAGGAAGCCGACTCGATCCCGTGCTCGAGGGCCAGCTCGACCGGCTCGCTCGCGGGGTCATCTTCCGATTCAATCGTCACGGGAATCGTCTCGTCGGGACCGACGACGTCGATCGAGACGGCTCCCTCGATGGTCCCCGTCTCGGCGTAGTCGAGTTCGACGTCGACCGTCGTCGTCTCGTTGGGCGACACGCCAACCCCGGAAACTGTCTCCGTGGTGTAATTTGCACCCGCGTCGACGGTGACGTCGTACTCGTTCTCGGGTCCGACGCTCGTCGGGAGAGCCGTCAGCTCGTAGGAGCCGTCCTCGTCCGTCGTCGCGTTCCAGGTCGTTCCGGCCTCGTTGGTGACGGTCACCGAGGCGTTCTCGATCGGCTCGCCGCTCGAGACGACGTCTTCGGTGCTGACAGCACTCGAATCGCCGCTGGCGGTAACGGCTCCGGCGATCGATCCTGTCCCAGTCACCTCGAGTGCTGCTGCGTGCACGTCGATGATCCCGTGGCCGTACCTCGTGTCCTGCTCGTCCGGCGCGCCGTCTGGTTTCCAGGCCGTCCCCTCGAGAACTGACTCGAGTTCGTCCGGCTCGAGGTCGCCGTCGATCGATCGCAAGAGGGCAACCGACCCTGCGACGTGTGGTGCAGCCATGCTCGTGCCGGATTTTTTCTCGAACTCCCCACCGGGAACGGCACTCGTAACGCCGACACCCGGTGCAACGACGTCTGGAACGACGTACTCGTCGGGCCACTCGTCGGGGGCGTCGTCACCCCACGCGTCGTCGGTATCGATCTCTTCGCCGCTCGACGATTGGGCGACCTCGTACCGGTCGTTGGTCGAACCGACGGCGAACGTTTCGTAGACGTTTCCGGGCGACGTCGACGTGCCATCGTCCTTGTTTCCAGACGACGACACAACGACGACCCCCATCTCTCGAGCGTTCTGAACCGGCTCGATGAACGCACTGACGTACCCCTTCGCGCCGAGAGACATCGCCACGGCGTCGACGTCGCTGTCGTGGTCGAGTGCCCACTGGAGGCCGTCGAGAACGTCCTCGAGTGATCCGGACCCTGCGTCGTCGAGCACTTTGGCGTGTAACAATCCGGCTTCGGGTGCGACACCGTAGTGGACACCGCTATCGGTCTGGTACCCGACGACGGTCCCGCTAACGTGGGTCCCGTGACCCTCGACGTCGCCCGGAGTCGCACTCCCGTCGATAGTGTCGTACCATCCGTCCTCGACGAGCGCCGCCTCGAGATCGGTGTGGTTGTCGACGTCGACTCCGGTATCGAGCACGGCCACGGTGGTCCCCGCTCCCCGGGTGTCGTACTCGTCCCAGACCGTCGTCGCGTTACTCTGCTCGAGACCGTACGTTGCGGCCGTGGATCCGGTCGTGACGGTCGGGTGGGGAGTCGAAATCGAAGGATGCGACCCAGCCGCTCCGGCTGTCCGATCGAGCGCGCTTTCGCTCGCCCGTTCCACCTCGAAGTTCGTGTGCAACCGATCGACTCCGCTGACGCCTGCAACGGCCTCGAGCGCCACGTCGTCGGGATCGATCTCGAGGACGACGGCATTCGCGATCCAGAACTGGGTTTTGATCTCGACGCCATCGTGAGCCTCTGCGAAGGCCTCGAGCGCCTGCTGGGTTTCCCTCGCCTCCACTTTGAGCCCGTCGGGTGAGGTATCGGCCTGCGGCGATGCCACCGCGGAGCGTTCTGCGTCCATGCGGACGACGACCTCGAGTGGCTCGTCGGCGGCCGTCTGGGTCCCCAGACCCGACCGATCGGCTGCGTCCTCGAGCGCGGGATCGATGTCGACGTCGGCCGGTGACTGGGTGGGGACGCTCTCCGTCGAGTCCGACCCGTCGCCGGAGAGGACCGTGCCGGGTGCCACGCTGGCACCGGCCAGCCCCGCACCGAGCGGTGCCAGCAGCGAGAGGGCCAGCACCAGCGCGACAGCGACTGTCCAGAGAAAGGACTGATCCGGTAGAGAGAACGTCATAATGAACTGAATACCTTGTACGCGAAGTTTCTGGCAGGGTGGACATATGACGATTTTGGCCAGTAGACTGACTCGAGCGGCTGTTGGCGGAGAAAAACAATATGCAAAGCGACACGAAATTCGAGCGACCGCCTGTGACGACGCGCCGGTCGGGTCGACAGAGTGCGGCGCTACTCGAGCATCTCGGCCGCTTCCTCGACGTCCATTACGTCCTGTTTGACGGCGTTCAGGATTCGCAGGATCTCATCGTCGGGCCCCGACTGTTTCTGGCCGACTTCAGCGAGGGTCACTTTTACGCTGTCGCCGACGAACTCTGGGAAGTCGGTGCCGTCGGCGAGGGCGGTCTCTTTTTTCACGCGGTAGTTGCCGCCGTCGGTGACGTGGAGGTCGCCGGGGTGGAAGAAGTACCAGTCTTCGCGGTCGAAGCGGACACCGATGCGGGGCTTTGCACCGAAGTTGCGGGCGAAGTAGATCAGGGCCTCGACCTCCTCGCCGGTGAGATAGATCGGCTTGCCGGAACTGGATTTCGCCTCGATCGCGTAGAAATCCTCGCCGTTGCCGGCGAGCACGTCGGGGAGTTCGCGTTCGGTCGCAGAGCCGCTCGCGGGGGCGCGCATCACCGCGAAGCCGGCCTCGTCGAGTGCGTTGACGAGTTCGCGTTCGCGGCGGTCGCCCTTCGCCTGAGACATACCCCTCTCTCCCGTGCGGATCCTAATAAAGTGCCGGACGCAGGCGGGGTGACAGTACCCGAGGTCCCCACTCGTACTGGCGAGCGATTACCAGCCGACCACCGGACCGACGGCGGCCAGCAGTCCCGTCGGGGTCGACTCTACGGACTCGAGATCCAACACCATGCCGAGGTACAGCAGCGCGAACTGGACGGCGTTGAACGCCGCGTGTGCGGCCGTCGGGGCGACGAGGTTGTCGGTCTTCGCGTAGAGGTAGCCGAAGATGAGCGACCCACCGAAGACGACTGTAAGAGAGACGGCCGTCGCGAGCGCCGAGTCGGCGTTGATGACGTAGACGGGAAGGTGGACCAGCGCGAAGATGAGGCTCGCCCCGACGACGGCCTGCATCCGGGAGAAGGCGTCGTAGAGGCGCTTCTGGACGACGTTCCTGAAGAGAAACTCCTCGGCGGGTGCGTTGACGAAGAAGACGATCGCGATCATGATCAGGACCATCTCCGGGTCGCCGCCGATGAACTCGACGACCTGGTTCTCCGAGGCCGGCAGATCGATCACTGTGAGCAGGAGGGCCACGACGACGTAAAAGAGGATGCTCACGCCGATGCCGCCGACGACGTACAGCCAGTCTCTCACCGTCGGAACGCGGAGGTCGACGTAATCCCAGCCACGGTTGGTCACCGCGAGGTAGATCGCTCCCGCGAGGACGAACCCGAGGAAGTTCAGGACGAAAAAGAGTGTCCGGACGGAGACCGGTGCCTCACCCGGCGCGGTAGCGAGCCCCGGCTCGAGGAGGAATGCGGGGGCTGTGGTCACCTGCGTGGCGGCGATGCCGAACGCCGAGAGCCCGATCGCGACGAGCACGGCCGTGATCGGTCCGCCGGTGGGGGTGGAACTCGAGGACCGCTGAGGGGTGTCCATGGTCGGGGTTCGGTGGCCGGGGTCTTTTGGGTTGTTCTCCGTCTCGACCGGCGCGTGGCGTGAGGGTGCAGGTGGTGGTGTGGACGAGGGCGAGATTGAAGGTGACGAACGGCGTTGGACCGCCAGCCGAGACGATCAGGCACCCACGTCGGCGACGTGCCCCGGCTCCAGCAACTGCTCGAACAGCCGTTGCTGGGCGATCCGGAGGTGGCGGTTGATCGTCGGCTGGGAGACCGACAGCATCTCGGCGACGTCCTCGCCGGTGCTCTCACGTGGCCACTCGAAGTAGCCGGCGTAGTAGGCCGTCCTGAGCACCTCGAGCTGGCGATCGGTCAGCGAGTCGAACAGCGAGGTCACAAGCTCCCGACGGGTGTGACTCGAGCGGTCGACGTACTGGCGGCGCTCGAGACTGGTCTCGCCGTAGTGATCCGTAAGTAACTGGACGAACTCGCGGACGTCCGTTCCAGCCGGGAGCTCCGCGGTCACGAGGGTTTCGGTGCCGTCAGCCTCGATCGAGCGTGGGCTGGCACCGTGTCGAACCAGCCGCGGGGCGAGGACGTCGCCAGTTACCAGGGCCTCGAATCGACAGCGGATGGGTCCCTCGCCGTCGGACCCGTTCCCGTCCTCGTCTCCGTTTCGGGTGCACGCCAGCAACCGGTGCCCGGAGACCGAGACGAGTCCTTCGAGCGTCTCCTCGATCGCGTCGGGTTCGACACCCGTCGTCTGGAAGAACACCCGCGACTCCGATCCGGACCCCGGCCCCGACTGGGTGCCCAGCCCTTCGAACGAGACCCCTGCACCCGACTGGGTGGCGAGCTGGGAGAGCACGTCGCTCGAGTCGTCGATCGAGACGGTGAGCTCGAGGAGGGTCTCGGCGTGGAGGGCCTCCCGGGTTCTGGTTGCCGTGATCGCGTTCGCGATCGTCTCGCCCAGTTCAGCGAAGACCGCTCGCTCGAGGGTGGTGAACGTGTTCGGCTCGGTCCCGTACACCGCGAGCACGCCGTAGGAGTACTCCTCGAGTGCGAGTGGGACGGCCACGACCGACTGGAAGCCGGCCTCGAGTGCGCGCCGTCGCCAGGCGTCCTGCCTGAGTCCGTCGATCACGTTTTCGACGATCGTCGCTTCACCCCGGCGAGTCGCGAGACAGGCCGGTTCCACCGCCTCCTCGAGGTCGAACGAGACGGCGTCGAGGTACTCCTCGCCGCCCCCGGCCCAGGAGAGCGTCTCGAGGGACGTCCCGGACGGATCGGCCGCACCGATCCAGGCGAAGGCGATGTCGTCGTCTTCGACGAGACGCTCGGGGACCGTCCGTTCGATCTCGTCGCGGCTGGAGACGCCGACGAGCGAGCCGTTGATCCGGCGGATCGTCTCGGTGACCGAGACCTGTCGCCTGAGTCGCTCGTTTTGCGACTCGAGTTCGTCGTCGCGTTCGCGCAGTGCTGCCTCGCTCTCGAGGCGATCGAGGGCGGCTTCGGTCGTCGCGACGAGCGTCTCGATCAGCTGGCGGGCGTCCTCGTCGATCGCTCCCGACTCGGCGGTGACCACGAAGACGCCGTGGCGACCGATCGGGACCGCGACGGCGGATTCGACGGCTGGCTCGAGAAACGACGACCGATCGATCGCGTCCGGATCGCCGAGTACCTGCTGGGTGCCGGTGACGAACGCTCGCCACGGGATCGCGTCGCCGTTTCCGAGCGACATCGCCGACTCACCGGTCGTCGACTCGACGAACCGGTCCGTGCAGTCGACGGGAACCAGCTGGTTCCGGTCGTCGTCGAGTCGGTAGAGCGCTACGCCGTCGACGTCGAGGACGTCGTCTGCAGTCTCGACGGCGAGCCTGGCGACCTCCTCGACGGACTCGGTCCCGAGGAGCCCGCGTGCCGTCTCGTGGAGCGACTCGAGGGCGAGTTCACGTTCTTTCCGTTCGGTCACGTCCTTGAGCGCGCCGTGAATCTTGACGAGCTCGCCGTCCTCGAAGACGGGAACACCCACTGCCCGGACCCACCGGAGGTCGTCGGGAGCGGGGTACAGCCGTGCTTCGACGTCGTAGATCTCTCCGTTCTCGATGGCGTTCTCGAGCCCGGCCCGGACCCGGGGCTTATCGTCCGGGTGATACTTCTCGATCGACGCGCCGAGGTCCGGCGGTTCCTCGACCGGCATCCCGTGGATGTGGTAGAGTTCGTTCGTCCACGTCGGTGTCGGTGGATCGCTTCGCAAGTCCAGTTCCCAGCCACCGATGTTGGCGAGTTCCTCGACCCGCTGGAGCAACGCGCGGGTCCGCTCGAGTTCGCGTTCGCGTTCCTTGCGTTCGGTGACGTCCTGGATCGAGCCGTGGACCGCTACCACGTCGCCGTCTTCGACGATCGGCTCGCCGCGAGACCGGACCCAGCGCCGCTCGCCGTCTTCGGGGAGCAACCGGACCTCGTGGACGTACGACTCGCCGTCTTCGATCGCGCGATCGACGGCCGATCGGACCGTCTCGACGTCCTTCGGATGGTAGTACTCCAGTGCCTGCTCGACGTCCATCTCAATCTCGGGATCTAACCCGTGGATTCGAGCAGTCTCTGCGGTCCACTGGAGCGTGTAGGGTTCCTCGCGGACGTCGAGTTCCCAGCCACCGACGCTCGCAAGCTGTGAGGTCTGCTCGAGTCGCGCTTTCGTCCGCTCGAGTTCGCGCTCGCGTGCTTTCTGCTCGGTAACGTCCCTGACCGACCCGCGGAACTTGATGAGGTCTCCGTTCTCGTCGAAGATCGGTTCGCTCACCGCCCGCACCCATCGAACCTCGCCTTCTCTGGTCAGCAACCTGGCCTCGAAATCGTACCCCGTTGCGGTCTCGATGGACGTCTCGACCATCTCCCGGGCGAGATCGCGGTCCTCGGGATGGTAACACTGTATCGTCGTCTCGAGATCCGGGCTGACGTCCGTCGGCAGGTCATGGAGCCGGTAGAGTTCCTCGCTCCAGATCGCCTCCCGCGGATCGGTTCGCAAGTCGAGTTCCCAGCCACCGACCTTCGCCAGCCGCTGGACCCGATTGAGCAGGTCGCGCGTCCGCTCGAGTTCGCGCTCGCGTTCCTTCCTGTCGGTGACGTCGCGGATCACGCCTGCCGTTCCTGCGAACTCCCCGTCGAGCATCGGCAACAGCGCGATGTGGTTCTCGGCATCGAGCACGTCGCCGGCTTTCGTCTCCAGCTGGATCTCGAACGTCCGGGACGGGACGTCTGCACGCAACAGCTCCCGGATCTGGTCGCGAGCCGCCTCGACGTCCTCGTCGGTCATGATCGTCGAGGCGTGCTCGCCGATCAACTCCGCGGGCTCGTGGCCAGTCAGTTCCGTCAGCGCGTCGTTGACGAACCTGAAGTATCCCTCCTCGTCGATGACGTACACCAGTTCGCCCAGCGCCTGAACGATCGTCTCGTAGCGCTCGAGTTCGCGCTCGCGCTCGGTGCGCCCGGTAACGTCCTGAACGGAGCCGCGAACGGCAACGACTTCGCCGTCGGAACCGGGGCGGCCGTTCTCCGGGTATCGCCCGTTCCGGTCGTCGACGACGGGCTCGCCGACCGAACGCACCCAGCGAGTTTCACCGTCGGCCGTGTAGATCCGGAACTCGAGGTCGTACGGTTCCCGGTCGGTGACTGCCCGCTCGAAAGCCGAGGTGACCTGCGGTCGGTCGTCCGAATGGACGAACTCGCGGAACTCCTCGAAGTCGATACCGTCTGCGGGTGAGACGCCGTGGATTCGGGCGGTCTGGTCGGTTACCTCGAGGTCGAACGGTTCGCTGCGAACGTCGATCTCCCAGCCGCCGACGCCGGCCAGTCGCTGGGCCTGTTCGAGCAGCGCCCGGGTGCGCTCGAGTTCGCGCTCGCTCTCGATGCGATCGGTGACGTCGATGATGACGCCCTCCAGATGCTCGAGCGATCCGTCCTCGGCGTAGACGCCCCGGCCCTGTTCGCTCATCCAGCGACGTTCGCCGTCGGCCGTCTCGATCGGAAACGTCACCGTGTAGGGCTCGCGGTCGTCGACGGCCGCCTGTACCTCCTCCCAGAGCTCGTCGTGGTCCTCGGCGACGACGTCCTCGCCCCAGTCCACCTCGCCGGAAACGAGGGCTGCGGGCTCGTAGCCGGTGAGGTCGACACAGCCGTCGCTGACGAACTCGAACGGCCAGCCGCGCTCGTTGCGACACCGGTAGACCATCCCGGGCACGTTGGACATCAGCCGCGAGAGCTCCCGTTCGCGCTCACGAAGTTCCCGCTCGCGACGCTTTCGCTCGGTGACGTCGATCGCGACGCCGATGATCTCCGTGACCTCGCCGTCGTCGTCGAAGACGGGCTGATAGCTCGACTCGAAGATCGTGTTGCCGACCTCGCGGACGGCGTCGACCTGTTCGCCAGCCAGCGCCCGCTCGACGTCGCCGAGGACGCCGTCGTGGTCCGCGTACACGTCCTCGACCGACTCGCCGACGACCTCGCCGGACTCGAACCCGAGCGCCTCGAGTCCTGCTCCCTCCGAGAACGTGAAGACGCCGTCGTCGTCGACCGCGTAGAGGATGACCGGCGCGTTCGAGACGACGGAGTCGAGCCGTTCGGTCGCTGCCTCGAGTTCCCGTTCGTAGCGCTTTCGGTCGGAGATGTCCCGACCGATTCCCACCTCGACGGGCGTTCCGTCGGGGTCCTCGAGGACCGTCGCGACGAACTCGTAGGGGATCTGTTCGCCGTCTCTGGTGCGGTAGCCAGCTTCGACCCGCGTATCACCCGTCTCGAACGCTTCTCGCATCGAGTCGCGGATGGCCGGCCGATCTTCCTCGCCGAAGAACTCGAGAGCGTTCATCTCAGCGATCTCGTCGTCGGTGTAACCGGTCACCTCGCCGACCGCCTCGTTCCAGCGCCGCATCGAACCGTCTTTTTCCAGTACGTAGAACACGTCGTCGATCGCGTCGAGTACGTCGTTCGTGAACTGCCGATACCGCTCGAGTTCGCGCTCTTTGGCTCGTCGATCGGTGATGTCCCGACCCACGCCGACGATCACCGTCCGACCGGAGGCGTCCTCGAGCCGTGAGGCCGAAAACTCGAGCGGAACGTGCTCGCCGTCGGCCGTCACCACCGGAACCTCGATTCGTGCTTCACCCGTCTCGAGGACGGCGTCGATCGCCTCGGCGACTGCCTCCCGGTCCTCGTCGTCGAAGAACTCGACGGCGCGCATATCTGCGATCTCGGCGTTCGGGTAGCCCGATAGTTCCGTGAGCGCCTGGTTCCACCGGAGGACGTCGCCGTCCTCGTCCAGCACGTAGATGACGTCGTCGATCGCGTCGAGTACGTCGTTCGTGAACGCCCGGTAGCGCTGGAGCCGGTCGCCGCGTTCGCGCGCCAGTCGATTCGGATCTGCCTCGTCCATCCGTTCTTCCATGGAGCCGAGTAGCCCGACGATCTCTCCCTCGTCGTTCCGGATCGGTGCTTTCGAGAGCGTCAGGTCGATCACCTCCCCGTCCTTTCGCCGTCGCTCGATCGTGGCACCGGTCACGCGCTCACCCGTCCGGAGCGTCTCGAGGAACGAGTTGAACTCCTCGACACCCGCCTCGGCGTCGGGAAGCGTCGGCAGCGGCTCCCCCTCGACCTCCTCGCGACGCCAGCCGAAGAGCCGTTCTGCCGCCGAATTCCACAGCCTGACGGCGTCCTCGAGGTCGACGGCCACGAGCGCCGTCGGCGCGGCGTCGACGACCGCATTCAGCCACTGGTTTCGCTCTCGCAGCTTATCGCGCTCTGCCTGTGCCTGTGCCTGCGCCTGGTCCGCAGCGACCGACGCCAGTTCGTCGATCGCGTCGGCGAGGTCGCCGAGGTCGTCTTCGCGCTCCAGTTCGAACGAGCTCTCGGCGGGGGCGTCCACCTCACTCGGGTCTCCGGTTGCAGTTGCGACGCTGGAATCGGGGCCCGCTGCAGCGTCCTCGATCGACCCCGTCCCGTCCTCGAGTCGATCCGTGAACGCCCGGACCTGCGCAGTCAGTAGCTCGAGGTCGTTGCATCCATTTCCGTCGTCGCTCACGGCGACGCCGAGCACCGCCGACCCGAATATCGCGAGCCAGCCGACGCTCCCACCGACCCCGAGGTCGCCGCCGAGGACGTTCCACGACGTCGTCGCCAGAACGAGCACCGAAAGAGCGAGGAGCCCACCGAGCCAGACCATGCCGACGAGGATCGCCCACGCTGGCGACTCCGGGACGAATCGACTGTGTCGACACGGTCGACGGTGACGGCGCGTGTGACACCACTGGTGACCGTCGTCCCGGCGGCCTGCGGCCGGGAGACGATCGGAAGACGAAGGGTGGCCTCGAGACATAGCCGCTCTAATCGCTGGGCGATAGTATACGTTGGGTGTAATTCGAAACGTATATTGGATAGAAACTGTGGTCCCGAGA
This sequence comes from Natrarchaeobaculum aegyptiacum, assembly GCF_002156705.1. Lineage (NCBI taxonomy): Archaea > Methanobacteriati > Methanobacteriota > Halobacteria > Halobacteriales > Natrialbaceae > Natrarchaeobaculum > Natrarchaeobaculum aegyptiacum. The sequence goes on along the minus strand of NZ_CP019893.1, from coordinate 984,993 downwards.
CCTGTCGGCTGGCCGTTCGATCGACGCAGGGACCGTGGATCGGCCGAATTCCACCGATCACGGGATACGCGACTACGCACATCGGTTTCCGAGGGGCTATACACGTAGCGTCCAACGCACGGTGGCCGAACGCATATAGGAGACAGCACCTTACCGATCGTCCGCTTTTCACCGAACGAGATGTCAAACGCTTCGCTCGACTACCACCACGATTCCCCCAGTCTCCGCGTCGTCGACGCCATCGCAGCCGTAACCGACACCGACCCCCTCGAACTCGAGCCGCTGTACAGCGTCGTCGACCCCGAGGCGCTGGATCGCCTCTTCCAGTCCGACGCTGGCCTCGTCGGCTGCGTCGAGTTCGAGTACGAATCCCACATCGTCGCCGTCCGGAGTGACGGTACCGTCTCCGTCGACGGCACCGTTCACCGACCTCGCTAACCCAGATTTTATCCCAAACGTACAGGCCTCGAGAAGCGAAGCGACCGGCCACAACACCGGTCCAGCGCTCTCGAACAGCGAAGCCTCGGCTACAGCCCCAGTCCAGTCCACTGTGCGAACGCGACGATGCCACCGAGAGCCACCCCGAACGCACCCAGTCGGACCAGCCACGGCGTAACTCGCTCCCGAAGGCTCCGGATTCGCACCGTCGGAATCTTCGTAACTTGCCTGATCCCGCTCTCCGAGCGGTAGGTGAAGGCCACCGGCAGCGAAAACTCCCCCGTCGGCGCGCTCGCGTCCGTGTTGAGCTCGAGGATGTACGCCGGGTCGGTGTCCACGTTCCCCTCGAGTGGGGCCCGTCTGAGTCGTTCCCGTCGACGCGACCCGGGCGGCTGAAAGCTCGTCGACTGGACGTGTTCGGTCGGCCGAACTGTCGTCGAGTCGCTGGCCGATCGCTCTGGCGGCCGGTCAGTGTCCTCATCGACTGCGTCCGGGGACGTCGCGGTATCCACCACCGCGCTCCGACGAACAACGCCGGGATCCTCGAGATCCAGGATCGCCTCGTCGTCGTAGAAGACGCTCAGGTCGGTGGCGTCGAGGTCGCCGACCCCCGAGACGAAGATGCCGAGTTCGATTCGCTCGCCCGGATCGACCGCCGACTGCACCAGGAAGACGTCCAGTTCGTTCTCGTCGATCGGTTCCGTCCCCGACATCGACACCCCCACCTCGATCGGCCCGTCGGCGGACCCCCGCGCCCGCTCGAGTAACGGCCCGACCGGGTAACCGTCCGGCGTCGATTCCGCCGCAGGTGACCCCCCGCTCATTCCTGACTGACAATTACGGCCGACGTAGTTCAGCGCTTTGGCCGATCCACGCCGAGATGTCGCCTGTCGGCCGGCGGACGGGCTGGGTCTCTCGCGCTCGGTAGCGAGAGGGTCGGCGTCCTCGAGCCGGTCACGTTCACCGTTGTCGATGCCAGCTACGCCTCGTCCTCGAGCACGATCTCGTCGTCGCCGTTCGGAACCGCACAGAGGAACGCCGCCGACTCGCCGCCCTCGTTTCGATACCAGTGGACCGTCTCCGCGGGGATCAGCAGCGAATCGCCGGCTTCGACCTCGTACTCTTGGTCGCCGATCCCGACCGTGTAGGTCCCCTCGAGGACGTACTGTTCGTGTTCGACGGCGTTCGTGTGCCGGGGTACCTCGGCCTCGGGCTCGAGGACGAACCGCCGGATCGCGAAGTTCGGCGCGCCTGCGTGTTCGTCGAGCAGGACGCCCTTTTTCATCCCGTCGGCCGCGTCGACGGACTCGTACTCGATCTCGTCGTGCGTTCTGACGACCGGTTCCGGTTCCTGTTCGGGATCGCTCGCGTCCATAGGTGACCGTTGTCGGCTCCACGCTTAAAAGCCACCTCGTGCGGAAATCCGGACGTGCGTCTACTCCCAGGGGTGAGTCCCCCTCGAGCTCGGCCACAGCGGATACCAGTACTCCTTCTCGCGTTCGATCTCGAGTTCGCCGTCGAGGGCCGCCTCGAGTTTGAACTCCGCGCTCGAGTCCCGTTCGCGACCGTTTCGCGGGGCGAAGGGGTAGTAGGCACCGCGACGGAACGAGTAGATCCAGTAGGCGGGTCCGTCCGGGCCGGTGTAACCGAAGACGGCGGCGAGCAACCGTGAACCGTAGCCGTGTTCGATGAACGTGTCCGCGGCGAAGTGCATGCTCGTGACCAGATCTTCGGGGTCTGCGTCCTCGAGGACGACCCATCGGTAGCCGTGGTCGTCCTCGGTCACGCGGAAGTTCGTACCGGTGTCCTCCCGGCCGGCCTCGAGGATAGCGATCACGTCGTCGACGGCCTCGCGGAAGGTCTGGGAGTCGACGCCGGAGAAACAGAGCGCACCGACGCCGGCCGGCTCGTAGCCGAGGTCGGCCTCCATCGTCAGGTAGGCGGTACTCATCCCGAAGAGGTCCTCGGGGTCGGCGTCGCGTCGGGCGTCGCTCTCGGCGCGCAGACCGAGGGCGGCACGGAGTCCGTCGAGCAGTCCCATGCCCGATAGAACGGACTCGAGGACTTAGAATCCATCTGTTGTGTCGACTGTGGTGACTCGGCAGGTCGTGATCTGGCGCTCGCGATGGGGTTTTCCGGTATTGCCACCGTTCAGCGTGACAGCCGAATCTCGGTTCCAGACGCGCGCCAGTAACACAAACGGCGGTGACGCGTCACGATGACGCAGCCTCGAGCCGACGCAACACGGTGTAGTAGGGTGATCGGCGAGGTCGCGGATCGATCCGTGGTGTGCCCCTCGCCGGTCGAGTCTTGCGAGTACCCGTACGTAAGTGTACTCCCTTCTGATACGTCTTGGAGCCGTACAGGGCCGGCTTGAAGTGTTCTACTACGATTCAGGGTCGACACTCGAGGCGATGAAATAGTACGAGCGCATACCAGCGACTGTAGGCGCGGGAGGAGGTCAATCGTTGAACGGTTTTCCGGGGGCACTCGATAGTCGTTCAGGAAGGCACACTCGAGCGTGGGAGTAGCACTCTGGAAGCACTCGTTCAGAATCCACCGTCGGGGGGTGCGATCCCCGGGGTGGTGCGGTGATCGAGGCGAGGTGAGTCACAGTGTAGCTGGCAACGACAGTGGACTCACGCCCGCCTGCTATCGGTGTCGATACGGACGGTTGTAACTCTGATGGCTGTCTGAGCGTCGCGTGAGCCGACGGAATACGGACGCTCGAGCGTCCAGACGTAAGGGCAGGAACGGGTGGGTGTGACACGTCGCGAGGAAAACGCCGATCGAGGTCGGCGTTACGTACGGTGGGTGATAGGTAATCGTACGGTGGTGATCGTGGCGTGACCCGGCACCGTCGATGGGGCCATCAGTGACGTGTGTACCGCGTCTCGCCACTCGAGTGGTGGGACGATCCAACCATAAAACCCGGAGACGGTTCGAGCGGACGAAACCGTACAGGCCGCCCTTGACGGCGTCCTCGAGCGCGCTGTGCGAGCGAGCGCCGCGAGCCCGGACCGTCGTCGACCCGTCGATCAGCCTCACCTCTTCGAGCGGGTGCTGAAAGCAGTGGTTTCGTCGGCGACGTGGTTGCCTGCGATCCGGGTGGGGCCTCAACCGCACTCGAAGCGCCCGGAACCGGCCGTTCGATGGCCTCGTCGATCGGTTCAACTCTCCGCTGGTCGGTTCTCCAGACGTCCCGAAACCGGTCGTTCAGGGACCCCATGACCGTCCCGAGCCTGCTTCAGCCCAGTGCTGAACCGGCAACCGAGCACGGTTGGGCACACGCGCGCCGTGCGATTAAGTGTCGCCCCGTGATTCGCTGATCCGAGAGCGATGACTGCCATCGGCTACCACGCCTCCCACGAGCAGTTCGCCCCGAGCACCCTCCTCGAGTACGTCGAACGCGCAGACGAGCGGGGGTTCGACCACGCACTCGCCTCCGACCACTTCCACCCGTGGAGCCAGTCTCAGGGCGAGTCGGGATTCGTCTGGTCGTGGCTCGGCTCCGCACTCGAGGCCACGGACCTCAGTTTCGGGACGGTCAACGCGCCGGGCTATCGCTACCACCCTGCGATCGTCGCCCAGGCCGCGGCGACGCTCCGCGAGCAGTATCCCGAGCGCTTCTGGTTCGCCGCCGGGAGCGGGCAACTGCTGAACGAGGGGATCACCGGCACCGACTGGCCGGTCAAACGCGAACGAAACGCCCGACTCGAGGAGTGTGCCGACGTCATGCGACGACTCTGGGACGGCGAGGAGGTGACCCACCATGGACGCGTCGACGTCGAGCAGGCCCGGCTCTATTCCCGACCGGAGACCGCTCCACCGCTGTTCGGCGCGGCACTCTCCGAGGAGACCGCGGCCTGGCTCGCCGACTGGGCCGACGGCATGATCACGATCTCGACGCCCAACCACGAGGCCGACGCCGCACGAATCGAGGCCTTTCGCGAACGGGCACCCGACAGGCCGGTCTACCTCAAGGCCCAGCACGCCTACGCGAGTGACGAAGACGAGGCGCTCTCCGGCGCGGTCGACCAGTGGGCGTCAAACTGCGTCCCCGGACCGGTGACCCAGGAACTCAGGACGCCCGAGCAGTACGACGAACTCGCCGCACAGATCGGCCCCGAGGAGGTCGAGGCCAACGTCCGCGTCTCTGCCGACCTCGACGACCACCGGGAGTGGCTCGCGGCCGACATCGCTCACGACGTCGACCGGGTGTTCGTCCACAACGTCACCACCGCACAGGAGCTGTTCGTCGACGACTTCGGCGAGGAGGTACTTCCCGCGCTCGAGTGAGCCACTCTGGAGGGCGACGCCCCTTCTCCTCAGTCTTCCGGCTCTGGGTGGCCAGCGGCTGTGTCCATCGTGGGCGGTTCGTGGGTCCCGAACTCGGGGTGGGTCTCGTCCATCCAGACGACGACGAGGCTACCCGAGAGGAACATCGCGATGGCGGTCCCGTAGAAGGCGGCCTCGATGAACAGTACGTCCACGGTCACGCCGATGAGGATGGCCCCGACCGCGTATCCGAGGTCGCGCCAGAGGCGGTAGACGCCGAGCCCGGTCGAGCGCCACAGCGGGTGGGCCGCGTCGCTCGCGACGGCGATCAGGTTGGGGTAATGAAGCGCCATCCCGACGCCCGACAGCGCCGAGAGGACGATCCACCACAGGTAGCCCTCGACGAGGACCATCCCGAGGACGCCCGCGCCCGCGAGGAAGAAGCCGGCGACGATCGGCGGTTTGCGGCCGACCCGGTCGCCCAGTCGGCCAGTGTAGACCTGCAGGAAGTACGCCGCGCTGTGGACGCCCACCACCACGCCGACCTGTGCGACGTCGAGGCCCTGGGCAACGAGAAACAGGGGGAACGCAATCCAGACGAGCGTGTCGACGAAGTTCTCGACGTGACCGGCCTGTGCGGCCGTAAAGAGCGTCCGATCCTGATAGGTCGCCCGCTTGACGATCTCGGTGAACGAGAGATTTGCGTCGTTCGTTCCGCCGTCGGCTTCGACGCCATCGTCGTCCTCGAGTCCCGCCGCTTCGGCTTTCGCGTAGGGAAGGGTCTCCTCGATCAGGACGATCGCGAGCAGCAAGGCGACGACGATCACCGCCGCCAGGAAGTAGAACGGTTCCGGCCGGAGGCTGTACTGGGCGGCGATGACACCCGTCAGCCACGCTCCGGCGGCGACACCGGTGTAGCCGAACGCCTCGTCCAGCCCGGCCGCCAGTCCCCGCTGGTCGGGCCCGGCCAACTCGATTTTCGAAATCATGCTCATACTCCAGGCGACCCCCTGGTTGACGCCGAGCAGGACGTTCCCGACGGCGATCCAGCTCCAGCTCGGCGCGTAGATGAGGATGATCGGGATCGGGAGCGCGGCGATCCACCCGAGGATCAGGATCGGCTTGCGGCCGTAGGCGTCGGCCCACTTCCCCGAGTAGAGGTTCAGGACCGCCTTGACGATCCCGAAACTCACGACGAACGAGCCGATGACGAGCAACGACTCGACGCCGAAGGTCTCCTCGCCCATGATGGGGACGACGTTTCGTTGCGACCCCATCGTGAGCCCGACGGCGAACACCGTCGCGATCTGGAGGGCGAACTGCCGCCAGTTGCGACGGATTCCCTGTGCGTACTCGCCGCTCATCGATCACTCCGCCGCACAGTTGTTCGGTCCCAGTTCGAGTTCGTCGGCCTCCTCGCCGTCCAGACGCTCAGCGCCGACGTTGGCGAGCTTGATCCGCTGGAAGTTCGCCGGCTGCTCGGGTACGTCACTCGAGAGTCGGTCGACGAGCGTCTCTCGATCCTGTCCGAACGCCTCGTTGCGCGCTTCGACCTCGCGTAGACGCGCCGCAACCGGCGGCTCGGGTGACCCGGGATCGTGGGCCGGCAACACGACCGGGTTGCCATCCAGGTTCCGGAGCCGCTCTAAGCTCTCGTAGAGCGTCTCGGCGTTCTCCGCGACGTTCGTCTCCTCGAGGCCGGCCTCGACGCCGAGTTCGACGCGACCCACGCTGTCGTGAAAGAGCGTGTCGCCGGTCAGCAGTGCGTCGTCTTCGAGTGCGAACGAGACGCTCCCCGGACTGTGACCGGGCGTGTGAATCACCTCGATATCGACGACCCCAACCGTGTGAACGTCGCCGTCCTCGATCGGTGTCGCACCCACACCGTCGTCGTCCGCCAGGTGAAGGTAGTACGGCACGTCGTGAGTCTCGGCGAGCGCCGGCCCGCCCGAGACGTGGTCGGCGTGTGCGTGCGTGTCGAACACCCCCACGATGTCGGCGTCGTACTCGGCGAGGATCGCCTCGTACTCCGCGGTGTACTGCGAGGGCTCGAAGACGGCTGCCTCGCCCGCAGAAATCAGGACGTGGGAGAGACAGCCCGTCCCCGGGCGAGCGACCTGGATCAGGTCGCCCTCGAGGTCGGCCTCGACGGGAGCGTGGCGATGGACGCGCGCCCAGCCGTTCATCCCGTCCTCGAGCGTCTTCGCGTCGTAGCCCTGCTCTCGCAGGAGTTTGGCCGCGTCTGCGGCGAGAATGCCTGCCGCACAGACCGTGACGATCTCCTCGTCGTCCGGCAGGGCTTCGAGTCCCTCGAGTGCGGCGTCCGGATCGTCTTTCAGTTCGTCGTAGACGTCGACGTTCTCGCTTCCCGGGACGTGCCACTCCTCGAAGTCCGATTCGTCGCGCACGTCGACGAGCCTGAATCCGTCGTCGTCCTGCTCGAGCCGCTCGGCGACCGTTTCCGGCGAAAGTGTTGCCATCGATACGGGATAGGGACACCACCCCCATATCTCCGGTGCCAGTTATGACCGGCACCATTATCGAGTGCGAGCCCCTCGAACACCCATGGGAATGCACGAAGTCTCGTTCAAACTTCGCCACGAGTGTCCCTACCGGGACCTCTCCGAACGATTCCCGCGGGTGTCGATTCGGGAGTGGCACCTCCAGGACTGCCAGATACTCGAGGTCACCGCGCCCGACGACGCCGAGGGCTCGCTCATCGACGAACTCCAGTCGATCGGGACGATCCTGCACACGACGACCGACGGCCCCGACCTCCACGTGATCGTCCAGTCGTGTGCCTGCTCGCTCGAGGAGTCGATCGTCCACACGTTCGAACGATACAACTGCGTCCACCTCCCGCCGACGCTCTACCGTGATGGCTGGGAACACTATTCCGTGATCTGCTTCGACGAGGGCGACGTCAGCGCCCTGCTCGGCGACCTCGACGCCGACCGCGAGATCGACGTCATCTCGAAGACCGCGATCGAAGAACGTCACGTCCCACACAGTTCACTGGTCTCGGTCGATACGCTCTTCGACGGCCTCACCGATCGCCAGCTCGAGGCGCTGCGAATCGCCCTCGACGCCGGATACTACGACCAGCCCCGCGGAGCCTCCATCGCCGACCTCGCCGCCGAGACGACCGTCGCTCGAGCGACGTTCGAAGAACACCTCCGAAAAGCCGAAAACAAGCTCGTGACCAACGCCGGCCAGTTCGTCCGCCTGCTGACCGAGACTCGAGACCCTGCGTTGCGACCGGAGTCACGGCAACCGACACCCCTCCAGGGCGACTGACCGTCCCGTGGTCGAGGCGACGTCACAGGCCCGCTCGAGCTACTCGAGTCAGCTTTCGTCTCGCCCCCGCACCTTCGTCTCGTCTCTCGAACAGTGACCCCACCTCGAGTCGTCCCGAACGAGCGGGCTCGAGGGTGTCGTGGTCGGCCTCGAGATCCGTTTCGCTCGTGGTTTCTTTGGTCCCAGTCTCGAGACCAAGGGTTCCACCGCTCGAGGTCTGGGACGTTGATTTTCTCGAGACACTGTTCCTCACAGCTGGGTACGTGGTCAACGTGTTGCTCCGAGCGTCACGTACGTGTTAGTGACGACGGCAGACCGTCCGGGTGCGAGAATCGAACCACGGTCGTTCCGTTCGCTTCGCTCACTTCACTCCCTGATTCGATTTTCGGTCGGGCTTTTCGCTCCTCACGTCCGTTCGTCGTGAAAAAGTCCGGGTGCGAGAATCGAACCCGACTGCGAGACTCACTTCGTTCGTCTCGCGTGGTTCGATCTCGCCTTCCGGCTTTTCCACTCCTCCCTGCGGTCGTCGTGAAAAAGTCCGGGTGCGAGAATCGAACCCGCGTCTCAGCCTCCACAAGGCTGAAGGATAACCACTACCCCAACCCGGACACGCTTGCAACCAGAGGTACGTGCGGTTCACCTGAAATACGTTACGACTCGCGTACCCCGCGGGCCACCGACCCGCGCCACTGACTCGCACACATCAGGTCGCCCAGACCGGGGCCAGCCACCAGCGAGAGACCGGGACGCTTTTCGCTCGAGACGCCCAACCACGGCCAACGCGTGGCCATCACCGACAAGATCTACCTCAAGAACCACCGCCAGATCAGTTCGCAACTCGAGACGAACATCCCCAAGGGCGTCTTCAAGGGCGCGACCCTCGACGTGCTCTTTCAGGGCGAGGGCCTCGAAAAACTCGACGACGCCACCCGTGATCGCGTCCTCGACTTTAGCGAGGACTTCCTCGACTGTGACTGTCAGGACAACCCCTACTGTGGCTGTCCCGAGCGGAAGTTCATCCGCTACCTGCTCGAGTTACGCGCACAGGGGCTGGGGCCGGACGCCATCGTCGACGTGATGGGCGACGACTACATGGTCTACGCCTACACCGGCGACGTCCTCTCGTTTCTCGACGACGCCGTGCGGACGCTCGAGGCCGCGGAGGGTCTCGCTCGCGTCGACGGCGCGGACGAGCAGTACGACGAGATCCGCGATGAAAAGCGAGAGCTAGCGAACTAACTGCACGCACCGGATTCTGGTTCTGGGGCCGACCAAGTACCCGCCCACTCGGACCCCCCGTCGCTCACCGAAGCTGGTAGGACTCGTCGTCTTCGTCCAGTTCGTCCAGCAGGAGGACCTCGCCTTCTTCTTCCTCGAGTCGGTCCTGCAGGACCGTGACGTAGGATTTGTACTCGTCGAGTTGCTCGCGCAGGTGGTCGGCCTCGAGTTCCAGGCGCTCGTGCTCGCGGATGAAACTCTTCGGGACCTCGATCGTCGGCGGGAACGAGATGTCCTCGTCGTCGTCCGCTCCCGTTCCCGTCTGAAGTTCCTCCTCGGGCACGACCTCGACCTGCCCATCGTGTTCGACGAGCAGGTCGACGTAGTCCCGGAAGACGGCCGACAGCGAGATGTCGCGCTCGGCGGCGATGTCCTGCAGCGCCTCGAACGCGTCCTCGTTGACCCGGAACGAGATCGTCTTGTTCTTGTTGCCCATTCGTCGGTTGTGTTACCGTTCATCGCACTTAACCATTTGTCAGACGAGCGGGGCGCTGTTCGAGACCGTCGCTCTCGATTGCTACGGGCGGGTAACTGTATGTTGCCGGCGAACCTGTTCGGCGGTATGGAACGAGGGGACCGCCACCATCTCGACGAAACGGGAACGCTGTCGGCCGACGTCGTCTCACAGCGATTCGGGGCGTTTGCCGAACTCGAGCCGATCGATATCGGAACCGAAACGGACGCAGCCGGCGATCACGACCTCGTTGGTACGTCTTCCTGACGAACGGTGGTTCACCGTTTCAATCTGACTCGGGTGCCAGCCCCTTCTCTGTGAGTTCCACGAGCGCGTCGTCGCTCTTTTCGAGGTCGAGTCCCATCCCCGAGAGCACGTGGTCGGCTTGCGTGAATTGAATCTCGCCGTACTCGACTATCTGGACGCGATTTCCCCACGGATCACGGAACTCGAGGCCGGGAACGTCGAGCGTCTCGATCTCGAGTTCCTCGAGTCGGTCCTCGACGTGCGCTGTCTCGTCGACGACGAGGCCGAAGTGGCGCGCCCCGTCGACTGTCTCGCCCGCGTCGTCGGTCGCCGCGAGGGCGATAAACTGGTCGCCCACGTCGACGAACGCCTTGGTCTCGCCACGCCCGCGCAGGTCGAACGCGAACAGCGACTCGTAGAACGCGAGCGCTTCGTCGATGGTGCCGACCTCGAGGGCGACGTGGTTGGTGCCGACGAGTCGGGCGCGCTCGTCGGCGTCGGTGTCGACCTTGGCATCGGCGGGTGTGTCGGTCACGCTCGAGTGATCGACCTCGAGGCTTCTACCGACTGTGCTGGCAGCGTCTGCACGCCCAACGGCACGACGGGTTGGCCGAACCGACGGCTCCGCACCGGTCGTCGGAGCGCGGAAAAAGGCGGATCGTGTGGTGTGTCGAACGGCGTCGCTTATCGCGTCGCCTGTGCGTCCTCTGCCTCCTCGAGTCGCTCGAGCGCCTGGATGACTGCTCGGCGGTAGTTCTCGACGGGTGAATCGTACCGGTCGCGAGCCATCTGGGCGTATTCGTTCGTGGGGGCCGTCGAACCGCTCTCGGGGGCCTCCTGTTCGGCTTCCCACTCCTCGTAGGCCTCGATGCGCTCTAGGGTGCGTTCTGCGGTCTCGACGACCCAGCGGTCGCGGGTCCCGGCGTCGACGACGGCGATCGATTCCGGTCGGACGGAGACGTTGATCGTGCCGTCTTCGGGTTCGTAGGTCCGGGGTTTGCCGACGACAGAGACGTACGCCGGTGGCTCCGTATCGCGGAGGACGGCGGCGGCCTCGGGCTGGTACTGGCCGGCGTAGACGAAGAACGTCCCGGTGGGGTCGACGACCCGGCCGCGCCAGTATTCGCTGTCCTCGCCGACGTCTTCGGTCTCGGTGAGAGTACCGACGATGAACACGCGGTTCGCGCGGTCGCCCGTCGGGAGCAGCGCGTAGTTTGGCGCGCGCTCGTCGTCGCTCTCTTTGAAGGTGTATGTCGAGTCGTTGAATTCGGAGGCGAAGACGCGGCGGGCGACTTCGCGGGTGAGTTCTGCCTGGCTCATCTCACATCGACCTCGCTTTGATCAGCAGGTTCTCGGCATCGGCTGGCCCGTCCAGTTGCTCGACCTCGTCGGCCAGCACGTACCGGCCGAATGTCGGCCCCTCGATGCGGTAGTAGGTGCCGAGGATCTTCGCGCCGATCTCGTCGGCGACGATCGTCGTGTCCAGCGCGTCCATCGCCATCTCCTTTGCCTCCTCGAGGCTGAGCCCCGTCAGATCCTCGGTGGCTTCCTTGTCGAAGATGACCTCGTGGGCGTCGATACCGTCGTCGACGACGGCCTTGATCCGGAGGTCGAACTCGCCTTCGACCTCGCCGTGCTCGCTGCAGCGGCCGTTCTGGAGGACTCGCGTGCAGTCCTCTTTGGGACAGCGCTTGATCAGACCGCTGCCGCGTTGCATGTCGATCAACGCGCCTTCGATCTCGCTCGTGTCGTCGCCGACTTCGATGTCCTCGTCGCGCTCTTCGATGACAGTCGTCGAGTTGAGTTTGACCGAGTACCGGCCCTGATACTCGTCGGTGACGACGTTCCGGAGGTCGTAGACGCCGCCTTCCTCCAGCGCGGGCAACTCCGATTTGGCCCACTTGGTGAACTTGATCGTCCCAGTCGGGTCCCCGAGCAGGCCGACCTGTGCGACGGAATCGCTACGGGGCTCCCAGAGTTCGATCACTTTGGCGGTGAGGTCGATCCACTCCTCGGGCTCGTCGACGTCTTCGATGCGGACCTCCTCGCTGCCGCCCCGTGAGATGTCCTCGCGCTCCAGGCCCGCCTCGTCCAGGTAGTGGTTGGTGACGCTTCGCCTGGCCTCGTCGATGGGCACCTTGTACTCGTCGACGAGCGTATGCAGGCGCTCCTCGACGTCCTCGACTGTAACGTCGAGGTGGTCCGAAAACTGCTCGTGTACGTCTTCTGCGTGCTGTCGTACGTCGCTCATTGTCTCACGCCTCCTCCTTGCTTTCAGTGGGAGGCATACCGGGATTCGCGCCCATTGGTATTTAAAGTGCCGCCACCGGAGCGGAAGTGAAGCGGTATCGGCCGGGCAGCCGGCCCCGACCTCGAAACGGGCTTGCGACGGTCGAGAGCCGGCCGCGATATCCCGCCGTTGCTCAGAACCCGACGAAGACGATGTACGCGACCATCGCGACGCTGAACAACAGGACCAGCGCGATGAAGACGTAGCCCATCACCGGCGCTGGCGTTTCGTCGACCGTCTCGAGCGATCCGTACTCGTCGGCGCGTCGGCGGTCGATCCGACCGAGTTCGTTGGGGTGAGCCGAGCCGATGTGCTCGAGGTAGGCCTCCTGGTCGGAATACGATGCACCACAGTAGTCACAGTCGGGCATTGGAGACGGTAGTTCCGGCCACCCACTCAACGGTATCGGCCGCGCCGAGGGCGTGTTACTCCTCGCCGTACTCGGTGATCGTCCCCTCGGTGACGTCCGCGCGGTGACTCGTCGCTAACCCGGCGAGATGGGGCGCTTCGGGGACGATCAACTGTTCACAGGCGGTCCGACAGGCACCCGTGCTTCCCGGGATGCAAAACACCGGCGTGTCGACGGCGATGCCCGCGGTCGCGCGAGAGGCGATCGCCCGCGTGCCGATCTCCTCCCACGAGAGCGCGCGAAAGCGTTCGCCGAAGCCCGGTAACTCGCGTTCGAACAGCGACGACGTCGCCTCGGGCGAGACGTCGTCCGCCGTGACGCCCGTCCCGCCGGTCGTGACGACGACGTCGACGTCGCGGCGAGCAACCAGCCCCCGAACGGCCGTCCGGATCGACGCGTAATCGTCGCGGACGAGCACCCGCTCGCGAACCTCGTGGCCCCCGGCCTCGAAACACTCCTGGATCGTGTCACCGCCCGGATCGTCCGGGTCGTCTTCGCCTGCGCGCGAACTCGAGACCGTGACGATCCCGACGTAGAGCGGATCGATGACGTCGTGGCCGTGGTCGTCGGTGCCGCGTCGGTCGGCGTGATCGCCGTGATCGACTGTCATACCTGTCTCTCTACGCTCGAGGGCGATAACGTCTTTCACGTCCGCCGACGGGTGACAGGCTGGACCCTCTGCTGAGTACTACTGCAGGCGTGAAAATGCGAGACAGTGCGTCGAACGCGGCTCGTCGAAGATAGGCGTCAGGGTGTGGGCCGACGCCGTGGGTTGGGTGCGGTGCGACGAAGCGGAGACGGTGTGGTCGGTTTCGACGGTTGTGACGGTGGCCTGGCCGGCTTACATCATGCCGCCCATGCCGCCGCCCATACCGCCCATGCCGCCGCCCATGCCACCGCCGCCCGGCGGCATCTCGTCGTCACCGTCGTCGTCGGCGACCGCGAGGTCGCCAGCGGCGATGACGTCGTCGATGCGCAGGAGCATGACGGCGGCCTCGGTGGCCGATTCGATCGCCTGCGTCTTGATGCGCAGCGGCTCGTAGACGCCCTCGTTGGCCATCTCGATCACGTCGCCGGTGTAGGCGTCGAGACCGGCCGCGGTGTCACCGCCGTCGTGGGCGGCGCGGAGTTCGACCAGCGAGTCGATGGGATCGAGACCAGCGTTCTCGGCGAGCGTTCGCGGGATGACCTCGAGTGCGTCGGCGAAGGCTTCGACGGCGAGCTGTTCGCGGCCGCCGACGGAGTCGGCGTAGTCACGGAGCGCGAGCGAGAGTTCGACTTCGGGTGCACCGCCGCCGGCGAGCACCTTGCCGTCCTCGATGGTCGTTCTGACGACGCCCAGCGAGTCCTCGATTGCGCGGTCGACCTCGTCGATGACGTGCTCGGTGCCACCGCGCAGGATGAGGGTGACGGCCTTGGCGTCCTCGACGTCCTCGACGAAGATGCGCTGGTCGCCGGCGATTTCCTTCTGGGCGACGCTGCCGGCGAAGCCGAGGTCGTCCTCGGTGACGTCGTCGACCGAGGAGACGGGACGGGCGCCGGTCGCGCGAGCCAGCTGCGTCTGGTCGCTGGACTTGACGCGGCGGACGGCGATGATGCCTTCCTGTGCGAGGTAGTGCTGGGCCATGTCGTCGATACCGCCGTCGACGAAGACGACATCCGCGCCGACGTCGGCGAGCGTCTCGGCCATCTCGCGCAGCTGGGCTTCCTCCTGGTCTAAGAACTGCTGGAGCTGGTCGGGATCGGTGACGTTGACCTCGGCGTCGATCTCGGTCTCTTTGACCTCGAGGCCGCCGTCGATGATCGCGACCGAGGCGTCCTCGGCGAAGTACGGCATGTTCTCGGAGACGCGCTCTTTGTCGACGATGACGCCCTCGACGAGTTCGGAGTTCTCGATCGAACCGCCGACGACCTTCTCGACGCTGACGTTGTCGGTGTCGATGCCGTCCTCGTCGGCGACGGACTGGACGGCGTCGACGACGAGCTCTGCGAGGAGGTCGCGGGCGCTCTCTGCGCCCTTGCCGGTCATCGCCGTGGCGGCGATCTTGTGGAGGATCTCGTCGTCGTCGGCGTCGACGTCGATCGCGATCTCTTCCAGCGCCTCGATGGCCTCTTCTGCGGCCTGTCGGTACCCCTGGGCGAGCGTGGTCGCGTGGATGTCCTGGTCGAGCAGCTCTTCGGCCTGACTGAGGAGCTCACCGCTGACGACGACCGCGCTGGTCGTACCGTCGCCGACCTCGTCTTCCTGGGTCTCGGCGACCTCGACGATCATGTCGGCGGCAGGGTGCTCGATGTCCATCTCCGAGAGGAGGGTGACGCCGTCGTTCGTGACGACGACGTTGCCCGTCGAGTCGACGAGCATCTTGTCCATCCCTTTCGGACCGAGTGTGGTCCGTACAGATTCGGCAACGGCCTTCCCGGCCTGAATGTTCATCGACTGAGCGTCTTTACCGGAGGTTCTCTGGCTTTCGTCCGAGAGAACGATGAGGGGCTGGTTGCCCATCTGTTGTGCCATAGTCAAGAGAGACGTTGATTGCTATTCTATATAAAAATTTCGGTAACGGTCAACTCGGGAGTAACTACGTGCCTGCAGTAAGGCGGTTCTCGAGCCTTCCGATAACTGCTATTTATATGGTTTCTCCGTGGCGGTCTCGAGGAGTCTCGACGCGTGAACGATTACCGGACGCACGCGTGCTGGGGAAAAACAGAACAACGACGGGACCTACGGCACGGAATCACGTGGGATCAGGACTGTCCGCCGGACTGCCCGCCGGGGAACCGGTGATACTGGAGTCCCTGATGTTTCATCTCGTTGTGACGCTCCTCGAGGAACGAGTAGACGGCCCCGTGCGGTGCGCCGTCCAGAAGCATTTCTGCGGCTCTGCGGACCGCTTCGACCTGTTCGGGCGCGCCGATGATCCCGAGGGTAGATCCGTAGATCACGACGTCCGCGCCGGTCAACTCCTCCATGAGTTCCCGGGTGCGGCCACCTTCGCCGATCAACCGGCCTTTCTTGCGCTTCATATCGTTCGTGTTCCGGGCGGCGGCGTCGATGTCCACGAGGTCGAAGACCATCATCTCGTCCTCGAGAAGTCGGAGTGCTGCTTCGGGTGGAAATCCGCGACCGATCGCGCGAACGATATCGGGGCCTTTCAGCCCGCGGACGGGATCGCCGACTGCGTCGACCGCCACCGAACCGTTCTCGGAGTCGATGTCGAGTCGCACCTCGGCTTCCGCCTCGATTTCGCGCATCGTCTCGCCACCCTCGCCGATGAGAACGCCGATGCGGTCCTGCGGAATCTTCACGTGCTGCATACTGCTCGATACTCACCGAGTGCGGTTAAGGCCTTGGACCGCGCGTGCGGACTCGTGACACGGCTGTGCTCCACTCCTGGGGTCCGTCAGGGTGCCACCCCTCGCTCGAGTCGACTGTCCGTGTCGCCGTGGATCCAGAGAATGGCGAACCGACCCGACACCCACCCGCCGGTTTCGACACCTGGACGATAAGAGCAATACCTGTGGCGGTTCACTATCGAGGTATGTCAGATCCAGGCGAACAGACGGCGACCCTCGGGATCGTTGTCGGTGCTATCCTCGCTGTCGTCGGTATCGCTGCGTACGTCCTCTCGGAGTTCGCGAGCGCGACGGCGCTCATCCCGACCATCTTCGGTGCCATCATCGCGATTCTCGGCACGATTGGACGAACCGAAAACCGAGAACGGCTCGCGGTGTACGGAATCGGGCTCTTCGCAGCCCTCGGCGTGCTCGGCTCGCTGCGAGCCGTTCCCGATATCGTCGCACTCGCCACCGGCGACGCGGTCGATTCGGTCGTCGCACCAGTCACACAGGGCGTGATGATCGTCTTCTGTCTCGTCCTCGTCGGCGGCGTCGTTCGGTACGTCGGTGCGACCCGCTGAAACCCACGTCTCGAGGGTGGTCTCCACGATGGCACCGCTGGATCTTCCGACGCGGTGCCTCCGAGTGTAGGCACAACGACGAATGCCTCCGCACACGTCACTGCTCCCATGGTGTCGATTCCAGACGAGTTTCAGGACCTGTTCGAGAAGCCGACGATCGCTCACGTCGCGACACTCACCGGAGACGGGGACCCCCACGTAACGCCGGTCTGGGTCGGCTACGACCCGAAAGACGACCGACTTCTGGTCAACACCGAACGCGGTCGCCGAAAGGAGCGCAACGTCCGGGCGAACCCCTCTGTCGGCGTCAGTATGACCGATCCCGACAATCCCTACCGTCGGGTCTCGGTCATCGGCACGGTCGACGAGGTGACGACCGACGGCGCTCGCGAGCACATCGACGACCTCGCGAGGCGATACACGGGCGAGGAGTACGCGATACCGATCGAGACCGAACGCGTCCTCGTCCGGATCCAGGTCGACGAAGTCGTCGATGCGACCGACCAGTAGCCCGGTTTCCCGGCGTCCTCGAGTGAGCACGCTCGACCCGCTCCAGGACGCAGTACGTCGACCGGGGTTCGAACGGCCCGACGCGCTCGACCACTGGCTGTATCAGGCTGGCACCTTACCCCCGTTCGAGGCCGACGGGAGGGTATGGACGTCCCCACAGATCGGCTCCTGATCATGCTCATCGTGGCGACGGGCTTCGCGGTGGTCGTCGGCGGGTGGGCAGCCGGCATCGTCCACGCGGAGGCCACCGGGTTCGAAGAGGTCGGCCTGCGAATCGGGATCGGTGCCCTCTTCTTCGTCGTCCTTCTCGGGGTCTGGCGGGTGTTCAGCGGGATCGACGAAGAACGAAGCCAGGGCTGACGCTGGCACTCGTCTCCACCACCGCCTCTCGAGCCGTCCAGACACCCCATCGCAGAAGCCGTACCCGGGTGGGCCGAAACCGGTCTTCCAAATCGACGTCGTGGCCCTCGAGTTCGGGACGCTCGATCCGGTGATCGTCGCCCCGGCGTTCGCCCGCCCGGGGTCACCGACCGGGTAGTCCGGTCAGGTGGCAGTAACTTATTTTACCGACAATCGCGTGGGAAGTGGGTGATGGGGCATGAATAAGGACTCGCCCGGGGGTTCAACCGCGAGTACCGAGCGATGGAATACCGTGTTCCGCGCTGCCGCCGCCGAACCACGACGGCAGCTCGTCGTCTCCTTGCTCGACGCCCCGCCCGGAACGTCCGTTTCGCTGCCAGAAAGCGCGATCAATCCGGACGTCCCACAGGACCCACAGACCCTCCGACAGGAACTGTATCACGAGCACCTGCCGCTGCTCTCCGACGGTGGGTTCGTCGAGTGGGAGACCGACCCACTCGAGGCCTCTCGTGGACCCAACTTCGACCAGATCGGGGTGGTGTTCGACACGCTCCACGAGCACGCCCCCGAATTGCCCGACTCGCTCGTCGTCGGGTGTCTCCGACTCGAGGTCGAAGAACAGCAGCGACTCGATTACTAGGTTTCCGGGATTGACATCGCGATTTGCCCTCGAGTCGGTACCGACGATTTCTCAGCCGTCCCGCTCCCGACCGGGACTTCGAGTGCGTCGAACCGACGAGAACGTGTGGACGCGGCGGCCGACTCGAGTCTCGTTCACTCGGAGATGTCGTCTTCTTCCATGGCCACCGCTTCGGTCGCCACGAATCCCGCCAGCGCTCGCTTCGAGTGATCGTTGTACAGGTGTGCCTCGAGTTGCTCACCTCGTCCGATTTCCTCGTGGCAGACAGGACATTCGAGGCCCGCTCTCGTCGCCATATCAGGGACAGATCCCGAATCCACAAAAGACCCCAGCCGGCACGTTCACACTCGAGAGTCGACTCTCACCTATCGCCCTCGGCCGTCGGGCCCTGGGACGCCGTCGTCCTCGAGCGGGAGAACTGACATCCCACAGGCGCTCGCGAGGGCCTCCACCCGATTCTGGAGCAGCGACTACCCCGTATCCGTATAGTGAGTTTCGGACGTCGTCAGTTCACATCGCTCACGAGCGTGACTGCGGGGGAGCTCTCCGACAGCCACTCGAGAGTCCAACAGCGCCGAGGGTCCATATCGACTGGTCGAACAGGAGGACGAGGAGGTTGTTGAACACGAAAAAGAGGTACAACGCGACGATTACCGCGACGAATGCCAGGTCCGATGGGTGGGGGAGGACGTTCCCGATGACGACGACGATGGCGGCGTACACACAGCCGACGAACACGACGCCGGGAATGCCGAACTCCACGTAGAAAAACACGGTGACAGGGTTCAGTTCACTCGCGTAGGGCACCAGAATCAACAGCACCGCAGTGACCACGTCGATAGCCCACAGCACCAGAAATGTCCGACGGAGAAGCGGGGAGTCCGGTGGCGATACGTACCGGTTCGAAGGCACTCTGTCCATCCTGAGAGTACCTGAACGAGCGATGGGTCCAAAGAGTCCGTGCGCTCGAGTGCCAACTCGCTCACCGTCCAGTGTGGCTGGTCGATCGGGGGTTCTCGCCCGTTCTGGTGGAGTGACGAAGAGACGATGGCGTGACAGAGGCACGATGGGATATCGAAGGGGCGATGACGTGACGAAAACAGTGCGCTCGAGTCCGTGCGGATCGTCCACCGAAGAGACGTTCTCCACCCTCAGATGAGACTGAGCAGTAGCGAGAACATCCCTGAAAAGAAGACGAGCAGCAGTAACACGGGGATCGCCCGGAGTGCGACGTTCCGTTTGGGGAGGTATCGAGCCTTGTTCGACCAGTTCGCGACGGACCCACCGACCTGATACGGCGGGAGGAGATCCCGTCGTCGAAGCGGATCGGACGTTTCGACCAGTTCCAGTATCCACTCGTGGAACGGCTGTAGATCCGGATGATCGATCGACTCACGCGTGATCTCGACGTTAATTTCGATATTGTACCTGAACGCAACCTGAGTGATGTTTGCGGAGCCGATGAGACACGTCGGGTTCGGGCCCTCACGGATGTAGAGCTTCGCGTGGAGTCCTCTGGGTTGTTTGTATATCTGGACCTGATCGTGCTCGTCGAGCGACCAGAGATCGTGGGCGATCCGGGGCGAGAACTGGTCGGAGGCAGGACTGACGACCGTGATCAGCTCGTTGTCCCGAGACCGCTCGAGAAACGAGACGATGTCGTCGCGTATCGCCAGGTATCCCTGATACGTGAAGTACCCGCTCACGATGTAGATCGTCCCGTCCTCCGCGAAGAGATCAGCCAGCGCTTCCTGAAAGCGGATATCTGAGTGATCCGTATCCAGTAATCGAACACTCGGTTCAGCAATAACGTCAGTCATTATCGCCCCTTTCGGAGCGAGTGTATTGAATTCAGGGTCTTTTTGCCGTTGGTAAAACAAACACCCGTCGACAGCGCGTTTCAGCCCACCTCCGCGTGATCTGGACCGAGTGCACGTCTGCCCCGCCTCGTGCTCGTACTCCGGCCCAGCACGGGTATACCTCCGGTGAACTCGTTCGTCAATTTCCTCGAGAAGCACCGCTCGAGACCGCGGTGCTCGAGCGCTGGCTGAACCGCAGTGACGCGTTGCCGACGTGGACCACGTACTCTACCTCGACGGCCCCGGCGAACCGACACACCCAGTCATCGTGTGGACCCCCTCGAAAGCCCGATAGCGCGGTTTCGAGAGGTGGACCACACCGACTAACAGGGCTCACTCCGCACACTCTGCGGAGATGGTGTCTGCTCGCTGTCCATCGTGTGACCGAGGGCTGGGGGAGCAAGTCGCAAAATACGCGTCTGGCGGGGAGGTACTGGTTGACTTCGAGTGTGCCGATTGTGGCCACGAATGGTCACTGACACTGTAACCGGGCTGACTCCTGCTCTCTTTTTGCCGCTCAGTACGTGGTCCGTCGGGCTCGAGGACCGTTCGCCGTCGGTCTGCACCGCCCGTTCCGTCGGGCCGCCACAGCACGTGCGGGCGTTCGCGGCCACGGTGATCGTCTGTGGGCAGCCCTGTGGCGACAGCTCGAGTTTTCGGCACCGAACCGCAGCGTAGCACTCGCGCAGCTCTCCTCGAACAGCGACCGCCACGTGTCGGGAAGTACGAAAGGGAGGTATTCCAGTAGGTCGGCGTAGATCACGAACACGGGACGTCGGCCACTCTCGCCTTGCTCGGGCACTGCAACTTCCCTGTCCGAACCTGTGTGGAGTTCGTTCCCCACAGCGTAGCCTCGTCGCTTCGTTCCTCGTGTGAAGTGCAGAACTGTGGGTCAGCGCAGATGTCGAACCACGGTCGGAGCGAAGCTCCTCACTGCTTCGAATCTGCTTGGATCCATTTTCCCGCACCGCAGCCCACTCGCTGCGCTCGTGGTGTTGCAGTGCGGGAAAAGTGGGCCGGCGCAGATTCGAACTGCGGTTACGGCCACCCGAAGGCCGAAGGATACCAAGCTACCCCACCGGCCCGCATCCGGAAGGTGGGCGTCCGATCGTTTAACGCTTCCGAAAGGGGGCCAACACGGCGACGGCGGCGGGTCTCGAGCCCTCGCCACCCAGTCCTAAAATCGCTCGTAGCCCGCGGTGTCGAGGAAGTGGTGAGCCACGGTGATCGCCTGGTCGGCGTGCAACAGCTCGGGTCCGAGTCGAAGCCGTCGGTCGACGACCGACTCGAGCAACTCCTCCTCTACGTCCGTGAAATCCCGGTGATCCGAGAGGACGAAGATCGGGTCCGCGACCGCATCGGGATCGACGTCGGCCACGGCGTCGCCGTCTTCGTGTAACTGCACCACGGTTCCGTCGTCGGCGATCTCCCCGAGCGTGGGCTCGAGGCCGCGTCGGTAGAGTTCGACGCCGGGGCTGGGTTCGGCGGGGAGCGAGCCGATGGCTTCCTCGCGGTGCTCGAGGGCCGTGCGCACGAGCGCCGCCGTACTGCGCTCGTCGGGGTTGAGTCGCCGGAGTTCGCTACCGTCGAAGGTGATCGTGAGTTCGTCCTGGACGACGAGATGGGTGCGGACGTCCTCGCGGATGCCGTGGGAGGTGACGAACGAGGCGGTGATCGATCGGCAGAGAGCGTCGAGGCGGCCGGCCCCGCCCGCGAGGTCGTCGAGCGAGAAGTCGGCGTCGGTGGGGACCTCGTGGCCGAGGAGTACGAACTGGCGCATACCCACACGACGTCAGGAGGTGGGATAGCACCCACGATTTCGACCTCGCGGACGCGGATCTGGAACAACTGTCGCCCGAGCGAGCAGCCGTGGCCTTCCTATTCTCTGATCAGTACCGGCACTCTCAGGGCCAACGGTTTCGCGCCATCGAGGCTCGAGTCGCCACATGGCACGCGCACAGCCATCGGCTGACGACGCAGATCACGGACGAGTACTCGAGCGACTCGAGGGTCGATCCTGCCCGCACTGTGATGGGACGCTCGAGCGGGCTACCTACAAGGGAAACCGGGCGATCGTCTGTAGCGGTTGCGGAACGCCGCGGGCGCAGGTCTGGTCGTGACAGTTTCCGCGGCTCGACCAGCGACGGGGTTCGGTTCGATCGACACGACCGGTGGATAACGCGTTTCGTGCCGCTGGTCGAGCCCACGGACGAGACCGGGCTCGAGATTCGCGGGGCGTCCGAACGAGGCCAGCTTCTGGGTAGCCGCCGGTGCCCTACTCGAGCCAGGCGTCGGTGACCAGAATTCGGCCGCGCGTCCCGTCCCACTCGCGGTCGTACTCGAGTTCGATCCGCCGGTCCATGTGCGGGCCGTCCACGACCAGCGTTTCGAACTCGCCGCCCTCGCCGAGGATGTGGACGCCGTACTCGTCGTTGAGCGCCTCGAGTTCGACGATCGCCTCGCGATCGAGCGTCCGGCCGAGCCAGGATTCGTCGAGGCCGTAGGCGGCGACCTGAACGATCACGATCTCGAAGCCAGCCTCGAGCATCGCGTCGGCGAGTTCCCGGGGGTCTTCCTGCCAGAGCGGGGCGAACAGCTCACACTCGAGGCGGTCGCACATCGCCTGGATGCGGCTGGTCTGGTACTCGCTCTCGACGGCCCCGGCGGTGACGCCCGCGATACCGGCGTCGAGTTCTTCGTCGAGGTCTTCGAGTGCGGCCTCGAGCGGTTCGAGTTCGTCGTCGCCCTGGGCGCTCGAGTCGGTGGCCGTGGTGGCCGCGAAGTCGTCGGGGTCGACGTCGACGAGGTCGATCCCGATGCTCTCGGCGGCGAGTCCGGCGAGGTCGGTCGCCGGGACGTGGTACATATACGAATCCGCGCTGGGGTGGACGGTGACGAGGCGGCGAACGTCGAGGCCCTCCTCGAGCGCCCGGTAGAGGGCCCACGCGGAGTCCTTGCCGCCGGAGAAGAGGCTGATCCACGCACCGTCAGCGTCGCTCATGGTCGTAGCTGGGCGGTGAAACGTATAGGCGTGACGAGTCGCGCCGATGGTCCGTCGTTGGACTCTTCGACAGCGCCAGTCGAGTCACTCCCCGGACTCGTCGGCTGCCGCCGACTGGTCATCCGGGGTGGCATCTCCCTCATCGCTCGCGTCTGGACTCGAGCCCGAACTCGCGTCGGTCGATTTGGCACCGCCATCGGTGACGCCAGCCCCGGTGTCGACGTTCGGGTCGAGGTCGGATTCTGGTTCTGGTTCTGGTTCTGGTTCTGGTTCTGGTTCTGGGTCCACGGTGCCCTCGCTCCCACTGGTGGTGCTGTCACCGCCGCTCGAGCGCTCGAGGTCGACCTCCTGACCGGGCGTCGAGAGCGAGGCGGCGACTCTGGCGCCGAGGAGGCTGACCACGATCGCGGAGACGACGTAGATCACCAGTCGTTCGCCGGCCGTGACGACGAAACTCTCGACGGTGACGACGTTCGTCTCGATCACCGGGACGACGATCGGCTCGATCACGCCCTGCTGTTCGAGGAAGTACGTCGAAAAGCCCCGGACGACGAGGCCGATCGCGAGCAGGAGAAACGGCAGGTTGAGGTACGAACTCCGGATGGGCTGTTCGCCGATGGCCTCGTCGAGCAGGCGGCCCGCGCTGGCGGTGACTGCCGCCGTCGCGAGCCAGGGGACGGCGTCGAAGGCGAACTGCGTCGCAGGGACGACGATTCCGGGGGCGTCCTCGAGGCTCGAGACGCCGAGGGCGCCTGCGAACAGTCCGACCAGTGTGAGCCCGGCGGCGACGACGTAGGTGACGACCGACACCTGCCCGGAGTACAGGGCCTCGCGGGCCTGGTGGGCGAGGCCGGTCATCACGTCGTCGATGCTGAAGCCCTTGTAGAGCAGGAAGAGGCCGATGACGCTGGTGATTGCGGCGGCTCCCTGTGCCGTTCCAAAACGCATCGCCAGGAAGGGAAAGACGAGCAGCGTCAGCCCGAGCGGGACGAGGACGGTCTGGCGAAGTTCCTCGTCGGCGAGGAACTGCTTCAGGAGGTAGTAGGTCGATTCGATGTCTCTGGCCTGTCTGACGACCACGCGGTCGACGGAGTCGACACGGACGCGGCTCTCGACGATCGGCACCAGGCGCTCGTCTTCGGCGCTGTCGATGACGACCACGGCCGAGTCGGGGTCGTACTCCGCGATCAGGTCGTCGAGCTGGCGGGAGACCGCCCGGTCGGCCGAGACCATCGACTCGCGGTCTCCGGAGACGACCGCCACGACGGCCTCCTCGTCCTCGTCGCGGAGGTCCTGGGCGACCCGCAACGCCTCGAGGAGGCTGTTGACTCCCGAGTCCTCCGGATCGGCGAGGCCGACGTCGGTCACGAGCGCGCGGACGGCCTCCCAGCCCACGATAGGCGTTCGGAGGCCGGTCTTGCGGCCGACGTCGTCGGTCCGATCCAGACAGACGACCAGCGTTGTCACGATAGCCGTTCCTTGCTGTGTGACGATAAAACCACTTACTCGTTCACCCGTCCGATGGTCCGTCGATCACGGTCACGGCTCCCATCCGGAACCTGAACCGTCTCACAGCGGGAGCGAAACGAACCGAACGATCACGAGGATCATCGCGACCGCGCCGAGGATAACGAACAGGACGTTCTCGAGGGAGGGGTCGCCGGCTTCGATCGGCGTCGAACTGGGTTCCGGGGCGCGCGGATCGTCGTCGTGACTGGATTCACCTCCGCCTCCGACGCTGTCGTCACTCGAGAGGTCGATTCGAATCCGGTCGGCGTCGTCGAATCGCGTGTGATCGGGGCGGGAGTCGCGGTGTTCGTCCGTCCCAACGTCGGGCTCGCTCGTCCACCCGTCGCCGTCGCGTTCCGAGGAGACGGGGCGTCTCGAGGGGGTCCACCCGGTGGTTGGGTCGTCACGATCGGCGGCGTCGTCGGCCGGATCGGTACCGTCGGTTCGCCCGGGGTCGCGGTCGCGGTCCTCGTCGTCGCGGTCGAAACCGGGCGACTCGTCTGCCATGGGCGGGCGTAGGAGGCCGACGAGGAAAAACCCGCGGTCAGCAGTCGGCGGCCAGCTATCGCGACGCGTGGCTCGCTGCTCGCCAGCGCTGACCGCGGTCGCCAGCCGACGGTTCGTGATCGATCGCGAGACCGGTCACTGCTGTTCGTCGCGGCCCTCTGGCCTGTCGTCGGCTTCGACGACGCCGCCGTAGACCACGCCGCGTTCGGCGTCGACCGTCACGGTCGTTCCGTCGGCGACGTCCGCCAGTTCCGCGCCGCCGATCATCGGCAGGCCGACCTCGCGGGCGACGAGCGCCGGATAGCCAGTCATACCCCGGTCGGCCGAGACGATGGCCCCCAGTCGAGCGGGGTCGCCGTCGAACTCGCCGTCGAAGTCGGCGGGGAGGACGACGACAGCGCCGTCCGGAAGTCTCGAGAGGTCCCCGCCCCCGTCCTCGAGGTGGGCGACCGGTCCCGTGGCCCGACCCTCGACGACGACGCGGCCGGTCGCGAGCGCCTCCGCGGCGACGTGGACCTTGAGCATGTTCGTCGTGTTCGCTCCCTCGAGGTCGGTCATCATGCCACAGAGGACGACGACGGTGTCGCCGCTGTCGGCGACACCCGCGTCGAGGGCCGACTGGACGGCGCGTTCGACGACCGCGTCGGCACCCTGTTCGGAGACCTCGGCGAAAAGCGGGGTCACGCCCCACGAGAGGGCAAGTCGCCGGCGAACCGCCGGGTTCGGCGTCGAGGCGACGACGGGGACGCCGGGGCGGTACTTGGCAGTTTTCAGTGCCGTGTAGCCCGATTCGGTCGCGGCGACGATGGCGTCGGCGTCGACGTCGCGGGCGAGGTACCGCGCCGATCGGGCGAGGGCGTCCGTCCGGGCTTCGCCGGTGGGCGGGACCCGTTGCTCGAGCTGTTCGGCGTACTCCGCGGAGGCCTCGACCGTGCGGACGATGCTGTCCATCGCCTCGACGACGGTGACGGGGTGGTCGCCGACGGCGGTCTCCGCCGAGAGCATCACGGCGTCGGTTCCGTCGAGGACGGCGTTGGCCACGTCGGAGGCCTCCGCGCGCGTCGGCCGACGCGCTTCGACCATCGAGTCGAGCATCTCCGTGGCCGTGATGACCGGGATGCCCGCATCCCGGGCCTCGTGGACGATCCGTTTCTGGATCATCGGCACCTCCTCCATCGGACACTCGACGCCCAGGTCCCCGCGGGCGACCATGATCCCGTCTGCGGCCTCGACGATCTCCTCGAGGTTCTCGACGGCGCCTGCACGTTCGATCTTCGCGATAATGGGGATCTCAGCGCCGAATTCCTCGAGCACCTCGCTGACGTCGTAGACCGCCTCGGCGTCCCGGACGAAACTCGCGGCGACGAAGTCGACCTCGCGCTCGGCGGCGAGCTCGAGTTCCGCCCGGTCGGCCTCGGTGACGCTCTCGAGTTCGAGGTCGACCCCCGGGACGTTGACCCCCTTCCGACCGGCGAGATCACCCCCGGCGTCGACTCGCGCCACGACTGCCTCGCCGTCCCGGTCGGTGACCGTCGTCTCGATCAACCCGTCGTCGAGCAGGATGCGATCGCCCGGCGAGACCCCCTCGAGCGGGACCGAGAGCCCGACCGTCTCTTCGGAGGCCGTCTCGCCCTCGACGAACCGGACGGTCGATCCCGTCTCGAGGGCGACGGTCTCGCCTCCGGGCAGCGGTGCGGTCCGGACCTCTGGCCCTGCGACGTCGAGCATGACCGCGACGGGTTCGTCGCGAGCGTCGTCGACCGCCCGCACGCGTTCGATCAACTCGGCGCGGTCCTCGACGGTGCCGTGGCTCGCGTTCAGCCGCGCGACCGACATCCCCGCCGCCGCGAGTTCGGCGATCGTCCGCCGGTCGCTCGAGGCCGGCCCCAGCGTACAGACGATCTTCGCGTTTCGCATGCGTCGAGCTACCGGCCGCCCGCTCAAAAAGGTCGTGTCCCGCGTCGGCTCCGTTTCGACCGCTCGAGGATGCAGCCGCAGTTCCCGTGACCACCGGTCCCGTCGACGGTGCTCGGACGCGGTCATCGGCTCCCACGGAGTCCCACCGTGGCCGATCGTCTCGGCTCGTGGCGTCGGCCCGTGAGAGTATCTCTCCCCCCCGATCTTCCAGTCAAATGTAATCTGGTAAAAAATTAAATAATACTTATGTTTGTGTGGTACTCCCTACCGCTCATGAACGGCGATATTACCGACTCGGACGGCAGGGCGACGCTGACGAACGACGAACTCTTCTCCGTCTTTACCCACTCGAGTCGACGCACCGTTCTCTTTCACCTCCGCCAGCACCAGGCTGCGACGCTCGAGGAACTGGTCGACGTGCTCGCCGTGACCAGTGTGGAAGAGTGGGACGCCGAGGATCGAACGCGGATGCGCACGGAACTGTACCACCGTCATCTCCCATTACTCGAAGAGCGGGGACTCCTTACCCACGACCGAGCCGCGGAGGTCGTCGAATCGGCGGATCCCCCTGGTGAGGTCGGCGAGTGGCTCGACCTCGCCGTCCGCCAGCAGCTCCGCTCCGAGCGCACACACGACCCGGACGACCGATCCGACGGCAGTGACCAGCTCGCAGTGTTGCTCGTCGACGACGAGCCGGGGCTTCCCGAAACGATCGGCGGCTACATCGAACGAGAGAACGACGACATCACCGTCACGATCGCGACGAGCACGCTCGAGGCGGTGTCGACGCTCGAGGAGGAGTCGTTCGACTGCATCGTCAGCGATTATCAGATGCCGGCCTTGAGTGGCCTCGATTTTCTGAAAGCCGTCCGCGAGCGCGATTCCGCCGTCCCGTTTATCGTTTTTACCGCCAAGGGGAGCGAGCGAGTCGCAAGCGAGGCGATCGCAACCGGAGTCACCGACTACGTGAAGAAAGCGCCGGACCCGGACCAGTTCGACGTGCTCGTCGACCGAATTCGTGCGGCAACGACGCGAAACTGATCCCGTCGAGAGCCCGGCCGACAGACGCTTCCTCCGATCGAGGCACCAACAGTTCCCGCTCCCGTCTCGCCCGTTCGTTCACGACGTATGACTGACCATCGACTCGAGTCCGACCGATTGATCGAGCGCATCTCGGACGGCTACTGTGCCGTGGATGCGACGTGGCGAATCACCAACTGGAACGACCGGATGGCAGCCCTGACTGGCACCCGGCCTGCGGACGGCGAGGTACTCTGGAAGGCGGTGCCGACGATCCGTGGGACGGCCCTCGAGTCACACTGTCGCCTTGCGATGGAAACCCACGAGTCCCGGTCGGTCACTCTCCGGTGTCCGGCGTCTGCCGACCGGGTCGAGGTAACGATCTACGCCGACGAAGGCGGCCTGTCGATGATCGCCCGCGAGATACCCCCTCGCGAGCCTCGAGCGGTGGACGATAACCTCGCGGAGACGGTGTTCGAGAACACACAGGATGCCCTGTTTCTCGTCGACGTCGACGACGCCGGGGAAACCTTCCGGCTCGAACGGGTCAACCCCGTCTACGAGGCCCACACCGGGTTGACGAACGAGGAACTTGCCGGCGAGGAGATTGCGGACGTTTTCGGCGACGAGCAGGGCCGGACCATCCTCGAGAACTATCGCGAGTGCGTCGTCCGGCGTGAGCCACTCCAGTACGAGGAGGCGATTTCGGTTCCCGAGGAAGATTCCTGGTGGGAGACCCGAATCACTCCGGTCATCGTCGATGGAACGGTCGAGAAGATCGTCGGTGCGACGCGCAACGTCACCGAACGAAAGGCGCGCGAACGCCAGTACGACGCCATCTTCAATCAGACCTACCAGTTTACAGGGCTCGTCGACCTGGACGGGACGTTGCTCGAAGCGAACGACTCCGCACTCGAGTTCGGCGGGTTCGACCGCGAGGACGTCGTGGGCAATCCAGTCTGGGAAACCGGCTGGTGGCGAGACAGCGGGACTGCCCAGCAGACCCTGAAAGCCGCGATCGAGACCGCCAGTGACGGCGAGTTCGTCCGCTACGACGAAACCGTTCGCGGGTCGAGTGGAACTGTCGTCATCGACTTCTCACTTCGGCCGATTGCGGACGATGACGGCAACGTCGTCTCGCTCGTCGCCGAGGGGCGAAACATTACGGAGCACAAACGACGGGCCGAGGAACTCGAGCAAAAGCGGGAATTTCTCGGGCAGATCCAGCGAGTCGCGGCGATCGGTGGCTGGGAAGTCGACTTCCGGACCGGGACGATGCGGTGGACCGAGGAGGTCTATCGCATCCACGGCGTGCCGTTGACGTTCGAGCCGACGGTCCAAGACGGGGTCGATTTCTACCATCCTGAAGACCGGGCGACGGTCACTGCTGCCTTCGAACGACTGAAAGCGACTGGCGAGGGGTACGACGTGGAACTTCGGATCGTCACGGCCGACGACGAGGTTCGATGGGTTCGAACGCTCGGGACGCCGTGGTACGACGACGTCGGCAAACTGGTCGGTGCCCGTGGCGCTTTCCAGGACGTCACCGAACGCACGGAACGCGAACGGGCTCTCCAGCGCACCAACGACCGACTCGAGGCCTTCACCGCCGTGGTGAGCCACGACCTTCGCAACCCGCTTACGGTCGCACAGGCTGCGCTCGAACTCGCTCGAGAGAGCCACTCTCCGGACGACTTCGATCGTCTCGAGGCGGCTCACGTCCGGATGAACGCCCTCATCACGGACCTGCTGACGCTCGCCCGAAATGGCCAGCAGATAGAACAGACCCGATCGATCGCACTCACTTCCCTGGTCGAATCGGTCCGTGAGACGATACCCGGTGACGACGCAACCATCGAGGTCGCCTTCGAAGACGATCGCCTCGAGGCCGACGAGTCGCGACTGCGACAGTTGTTCGAGAACCTCCTCTCGAACGCGCTGGTCCACGGTGGCGAGGACGTGACGATCCGGGTCGGTCCGCTCGCGAACCGGTCCGGATTTTAC
Organism: Natrarchaeobaculum aegyptiacum; assembly: GCF_002156705.1. Taxonomy (NCBI): domain Archaea; kingdom Methanobacteriati; phylum Methanobacteriota; class Halobacteria; order Halobacteriales; family Natrialbaceae; genus Natrarchaeobaculum; species Natrarchaeobaculum aegyptiacum. Next base: position 955,059 of record NZ_CP019893.1, on the reverse strand, counting down.
GTCGCGGACGACGGTCCGGGTATCCCTCCGGAGCGCCGCTCCGACGTGTTCGACCGGGGCGTCTCGACGACGGGCGACGGTACCGGGTTCGGTCTGGCGATCGTCAGGGAGATCGCCGGGGCCCACGGCTGGACCGTCGACGTCACAGAAAGCGCCGACGGTGGCGCGCGGTTCGAAGTGACCACCCGACCCGATCCCCGCGAGTCGATCGCCCACGAGTAGACGGAACACCGTCGTTGCTGGCGCGGCCGTGAACCGTCCCGTGGTCGCCCCGGCGATGTCGTGCCGTGGTCCGTCTGCGGCCACCACGTTCGGCGACCAACCTGTATTTGCTATTGCAACATTCGGTTTATCCCCGCAGCCGTCCGATGCCGGCCCAACCGTTTTCGGACGGAGTGGCGTCTTCCCGGCCATGCCGAAATACGCCTCGCTGATGACGCTCGCCGACCGAGACGTCCAGAACGCACAGGAACTGGCCTCGATCTGGGGTGAACTCGAGACCGAACTCGACCAGCACGAGGCGACGCTCGAAGACTCCTACGCGATTCTCGGGGAGTACGATTTCCTCGTGATCTTCGAGGCCGACGACCGAGAGGCTGGCTTCAAATCCGCGCTGGCGATGCGAAGACACGGTCTCGAGGGCCAGACGATGCCGATTATCGACGTCGAGAACATCTCACAGCTGGTCGACGAGATCTGAGCAGGGTGTCCGATTCGGTCACGACTGCTGGAGCCGTTCCCACTGGCCGGCAATTCGGCCGTAGTATGACCGTCTGCAGCGTGACGATTCCTCTATGACCACCGACGAGTCCGGATGGACCCTTCCAGCAGACGCGGAAATCGCCCGTCAGACCGACCCCGACCCGATCGCTGACGTCGTCGCACCGCTCGGCCTCGAGCCTGCCGACCTCGAGCGGTACGGGCCACACGTGGCCAAGCTGTCGCTGGCGACGACGCGCCGACTGATGACCGACGCCCAGCGCAGTGGGAGCGACGACGGTTCTGCGCCCCGATTCGTCCTCGTGACCGGCATGACGCCGACGCCCCGGGGCGAGGGCAAGACGGTGACCAACGTCGGACTCGCCCAGGCGTTCGACCGGCTGGGCGAGACGGCCGTCTCGACCCTCCGGGAACCCTCGCTCGGTCCCGTCTTCGGGCTCAAGGGTGGTGCGGCCGGCGGCGGCTACTCGCAGGTACTCCCGATGGAGGACATCAACCTCCACTTCACGGGGGACATCCACGCGGTGACCGCCGCGCACAACCTGATCGCCGCCGCGGTGGACAACCACCTCCATCAGAGCAACGCCCTCGAGATCGACGTCGACGCCGTCAGGTGGCCCCGGGCGCTCGACGTGAACGATCGCGCGCTACGCGAACTGGTCGTCGGCCTCGGCGGGTCGGCCAACGGCCCGCCCCGCGAAGCCGGGTTCGTCCTGACGGCTGCCTCGGAACTGATGGCCGTGCTCTGTCTGGCGACCGATCTGGCGGATCTCAGGGTGCGAATCGGTCGGATCGTCGTCGCTGCAGATACGGCGGGAGATCCCATCAGGGTAGCCGACCTCGAGGTCGCCGGCGCTGCCGCCGCGGTACTCCGGGATGCCTTCCAGCCGAACGTCGTCGGCACGATCGAGGGGACGCCCGCGTTCGTCCACGGCGGCCCGTTCGCGAACATCGCCCACGGGACCAACTCGATCGTGGCCAACCGGGCCGCGGGCGCGCTCGCGGACTACGTGATCACCGAGGCTGGCTTCGGGGCCGACCTCGGTGCCGAGAAGTTCTTCGACGTCGTCGCGCCCGTCGCGGACGTCGAACCCGCGGCGACCGTCCTCGTCGCCACCGTGCGCGCGCTGAAGTATCACGGCCGGGACGACTGGCCGGTCGACGTCGGCGCGCTCGAGGAACCCGACGTCGAGGCCGTCCGCAGCGGGTTCGAGAACCTCGATCGCCACGTCTCGGTGCTCCAGTCTTACGGCGTCCCGGTCGTCGTCGCGGTCAACCGGTTTCCGACGGACACCGACAGGGAGGTCACGGCCATCCTCGAGCACTGCCGGGAAGACCTCGGCGTTCGGGCCGCCGAGTCGACCGTGTTCCGCGACGGCGGCGAGGGCGGTCTCGCACTCGCCCGGGAGTCGAGGCAGCCATCGACGAGCACGAGGGCTCGTTCGAGTCGCTGTACGACCCCGACGCACGCGTCGACGAGACGATTCGAACCGTCGCGACCGAGGTCTACGGTGCCGACGGCGTCACATTCACTGCCGCGGCCCGCGACGACCTCGAGACGATCGAACGCGTCGGCCTCGAGACGGCCCCGGTCTGTCTCTCGAAGACGCCCTACTCGTTCAGCGACGATCCCGTCAGAAACGGCGCGCCTGAGGGCTGGGAACTGACCGTCCGCGAACTCCGACCCGCCGCGGGCGCGGGTTTCGTCGTCGCCCTGACCGGCGACGTCAACACGATGCCCGGCCTGCCAGCGGAGCCCGCAGCGACCGAAATCGCCCTCGAAGACGACGGGACGATCACGGGGCTCTTCTGAGGCCAGTCACGACCGGATTCCTCACGCCGACCCTTTATATCTGAAGCCGCGGCCAGGGTAAGCGTGACTCGACGCCTCGTCTCTTTCGGCGACCTTCGCAGCGCCGCGTTCTGCCCGCGAAGTCTCTACTACGAACGCACGCGGGACGTCAATCGTGAGCCGCCGCAGTCGGTCACGTCGGCTCGAGCGCTCGAGCGCCGGTACGAGGTCCTTCTCGCGTCTCCCGACGCGGCACTCGAGGGCGAACCGATCGCGGTCATTCCCGGGCGATATCGCGAGCAGCTGGCGGCGACGCGGGACCGCCTTCGCGAGCGTGGCGACTGGAAGCGGCTCCGCGAACCCACCGATCGCGACCGGCTGGTGTCCGGTCGCGACTGCCGTGGAATCGTCCACAAGGTGCTCGCGGAACCGCTCGAGCCAGTGCTTCTCTCGGCTGGCGAGCCCCCGCCGCAGGGTGTCTGGGAACCGCAGTCGGTTCACGCCGTCGCAGCCGCGAAGGCACTCGCCTGGGAACACGAGACGCCGATCGAGCGCGCGTGGGTGGAGTATCCCGCTCACGGCGTCGTCCGGTCGCTCGCGCTCACGACGCGCCGAAAAGCCCGATACCGGCGAGCGCTCCGGACCGTCCGCGAACTGGACGGCCCACCACCGCGGACGCACAACCGCGCGAAGTGTAACGCTTGCTCGTTCGCGAGCGAGTGTGGCGTCCGGACGCGAACGTTGCGGTCGATGCTCGGATTCGGGCGTGGGGAGTGACGAGCGAGCGACGTGGCCACCTCGAGAATCGCTGGTCGATTTGCACGCCCGTCAACACTGGAGTTCGACGTGCGTGCTGACCCGGAAGGTGACGTTCCGGTAGGTGACGTAGGCTTCTTGCTCTGGAAGCTCGTCGGCGAGTTCCCCGCCGTCGATCCCCTCAGCGAGGTGTTCGTACTCGTCGATCTCGTCTTCCATCCCGTCGTCGTACTCGTCGTGGGCCACGGCGAGGGTCTCTGCCGTCGCCTCGAGATCGGTCACCCCCGCGGCTTCGGCGTCGAGAACGTCGGCGTCGGGGGGGACCGATTCGGGGAGCCCGACGAAGATACCGTACTGTTCGGGACAGTCGCCGTGGTCGTCCTCCGGTGGCCCGACGTCCTCTTCGCCCTCCTCGAGACAGCCCGCCAGTCCGACTCCCGTCAGGACCGCTGTGCCAGCGCCGAACGTCGCCGTGGCGGCCGCCTCGAGGAACGGTCGCCGATTCATGTGCTGGGATGCTGGTGGGGTGACAAGTGTTTTCGGGTCGAACCCCTCTGGTGGCTTCCGGCGGGTCGCAGCCCTTAACAATCGTCGTCTCCTCCTACCGGGCATGACCGACCGAGAGGGCGACCGCGACCACCGCTTCTCCGAAGGGGAGGGCTTTGGCGACCCCTACGAGGAGTTCGACCTGGACCCGCCGGAGCTGGACGTCGACCCCTCGAAGGTCGACCCGGTCGACTCGCGGGTCGTCACCGACACGCTCGACGAACAGCAGATTCCGAAAGACCAGGTCGACGCCGAGGAACTCCTCGACGTCGGGCTCAACTACATGTCGATCAACCGTTACGAACAGGCCACCGAGGCCTTCGAGCGGACCGCTCGCTTCACCGACGACGACCGACTCGCCCAGGAAGCCTGGGTGAACAAAGGCGCTGCCCACGCCGAACTCGAGGAGTGGGACGAGGCTATCGGCGCTCACCGCGAGGCCCTGTCGATCGACGACTCGAGCGAGCACGCCGCGACCGCAGCGACTAATCTCGCCTACGCCCTCTGGGAGTTCGGCGAGACGACCGAGGCCCTCGAACACGCCGAACGCGCCGTCGAGATCGACGAGCGGTTCGCCGAGGGCTGGTACAACCGGGCCTTCTTCCTCTCAGAGCGCGGGCTGGCCGAGGAGGCCCTCCACTGCATCGACAACGCCATCCGCCTCGGCATGCGCAACGCGACCGTTCTCGAGGAGAAAGCCTACATTCTCGAGGAACTGGGCGAGTACGACGAGGCCGAGGAGGTCGCCGACGAGGCGAACGCGATGCGCGAACGCGCCGAAGAACAGCTGGTCGAACAGCGCCGGGAGATGCAGGGACACGCCCCCGACCGTGAACGGGAGCGACGCGACCGGGAGCCTGTGACCGAGCAACAGGACCGAACGGACGACCTCACCGATCCCGGCCGTGAATCCGACCGCGACCGCGACCGCGAGTTCCACCTCGAGTAACGAATGCTCCTCACCGAACGACAGACAGAACAGGGCCTGCTCGTCGCCGTCTGCGACCGTGAGGTCCTCGGCGAGACGTTCGAAGACGACGCGGGCGGCATCTCGCTGACGGTCACCGAGGAGTTCTACGGCGGCGAGAGAGTCGACGAAGCGGCGGTCGTCGATAGCCTCGCTCGCGCCGACGTTGCAAACATCGTCGGCACTCGCGCCGTCACCCTCGCTATCGAGGAAGGCATCGTCGACGAGGCCAACGTTCTCGATGTCGGCGAGACCCGCCACGCGCAGTTACTCCGACTGTACTAGTCGAGACAGGTCGCGAGCAACAGTTCGTCGACGAACGCCTCGTCGATCCGGTACTGGTCTCTTCGTTCTCCCTCGCGTTCCCACCCGTGGGCCTCGAGAAACTCGATGGCCCCGTCGTTCGTCGCCGGAACCCCCTGGCCGAGTTTTCGGAACCCCTGTTCGGTCGCCCACGCCTGCCCGTACTCGAGCAGTGCCGACCCGAGCCCCTGCCGGCGCACGGCCGGGTCGACCCCGACGGTCACGCTGGCCGTGTGCGACTGTGCCGGGTGACTGGGGGCCTCGAGGTGGAACCAGCCGACGACGGTCGATTCGTCGTCCGTGGCTGGCGCTTCGCCGCGGTTGTCGCGTGTCGTCTGTCCGCCGTTGTCGCGTTCGTCGAGCGTCGCCACGAAACAGATCCGTGACCGATCACCCCTCGTCCGGACCACGGCCGAGTCGGCCTCGACCCGGTCGGCCAGCGACGCGGCGACGACGTAACTTCCGTCGCGGGCGACCGATCGCATCGTCTCGAGGAGCGCCCGACGATCACCTTCTTCGACTGGCCTGAGCGTCACCGTGCCCGACTCGCACTCGACCGTTCGCGGCGGTGCCGACAGCGCGAGTCGGATTCTGTCACCGGTGTCTGTCAGATATCGTCGGGAGACGAGCGACTCGACGGCAGCCCTGATCTCACCGGGCGCGGGTACCACTTCGTGCGTGTACGCGCCCGATCGCGCGGGCTTCGACTGGGTGTCGTCCGTCTCGAGACGAGTCGAACGGATCAGTTCCGATTCGGTCACCGCACCGTGGTGCTCGACGAACTCGTACACCTGCCGTTGCAGGTCGTCGTCGAAGACCAGTTCCCCGTGTGGTCGAACGCCAGTCGTCGTGGTCTCGCGGTCGTCAGCCACCGCGTCCGAACCGGCGTCGGCATCCGCGTCGGAGGTCGGCATACGCGGACCGCCGTCGACCGACGGCAAGAGTGTGGTGCCCGTCCCTGCAGGCCGGTCTTTTCCATCTCGAGGACGTCGCGAACCCGGTTGCCTCAGTCGCGATTTCGACCACGTTTTCGGGATCTACCACCGCTACAAACGAGATCAGAGAGAAGTTAGCTCGATTTGAGGCATTTGTATCTGGATCGGCTGGTGTAGTTCATCGATGACCAGTGATATCTAGCAAACAACGGCTTCCCATGCCAGATTTTGCGGAGAGTACGAGTGCTGCAGCTCTCGAAGAGCGGCCTACGGACCGCAACCGCAGCTTCAGCCGCCCTCGCGAAGATATTTTCCGATCGCCCGGACGAACGTCTTGGCAGTCACGACTGGTGGAGAGCGAATATCACGCCCCATCCCGACTTTCACCAGATAATCAGTGAGTCGCCAGAGATTGTACAGCAGGGCTGCGAACGTAAAGCCAAACAACCGCACACGGTAGTCCTTCGAGGACGTCTTCGGCAGAAACGCCTTCACCGACTTGTACTGGTTTTCGATGTCCCAGCGTCGGCTGTAGCTGTTGGTGACGTGCATGATTTCGTTGGGAGCGACATGGTCACGGTTGGTCACGAACACGGCGTAATTGCCGTCTGCTTCCTCGTCAGTTGCTGGCACGTACAGGAATTCAGCGGTGTGGTGGAGTTCGCCATCGATGGCGAACGGAACATCGTGCTTAACAGCGGCGTCAACCCCGTCTTTGCTCTTGATTTTCGCAATCGACTCGTAGTCGTTTTCGTACTTCGGTACCGGCGTCATGTACACCAACCCACGGTCGTGGATCGTTGCGTACACGTCGTTGCTGTAGAATCCTCGATCGAGGAGCACTTCGTCGAGATCGACGTACTGCTGGGCAGTCGCCAGTAATCGGTCGACCACATCCGCCTTCGAATCGGCTGGAGCATCTTCTGGTTCCCACGCAGAGCATTCTTTGACTGGTTCAATACCCAAAATGATCGGGACGTCGTTCCCGACGATCGTAATCGTCGCGAACGTATACCCGTGCTTGATTTCACCGTCACTTTTGTACCCGCTGACCATCGGCGGATAGTCTGCCTTCGGGATTTGCCTGTCCTTGTCGATCCACGGCCAAACGTGGTAGGGGACGTGTGTGAAGTCGATAGCTGCCACTACGTTGCGGTCATCGAACGGATCTTCGTGGCGAATCGTGCTGAGAATGTTCTCGGTTGCAGCGTCGAACGACTCCATCAACGTCTCACGAAATTCCTCGGTGAAAGCGACAATATCCTCGATGCTGTACTCCTGAAATGGCTTTGGAAGCTCCTGACCCGGTGGCATCGAGAACTGCTTGATCACCCGAAGAAACGTCGAATCGTCACAGACGTCGTTCTTATCGAGGAACCACCCTGCTTCACCTTCCGAGTGGGCACTTCCCTGTGTCAGGCATGCGTTGGCGAACAGATCGAGGATCTGTTCGTCCTCGTAGACTCTGTTGTCGGCTCTGTCAGAGCTGAACTCGGCGAAGCCGTGTCGGCGAGCAAGTTCGACGACCTTGCTGCCATGGTCGTGTACGTACTCGCGTGTTGCTATTGGCTGATCATCGGTCTCTTTGATGTCGTTCTCGTTGGGTTGTGTTGGTAGCAGTACGTCGGTGATGAGCCCCTGATCGTGGGCTTCCAAGAGCATTCCCCGTGCTGCGGCCTCAAGCGTGGTTTTCGTTTGAGCACTGAACTTGCTCCACGCGTACGAGATGTTCTGTTGAGTCGGTGGCTTGGGCATCCCGAAGCCCTTCAGAAGTGCTGGGCGGTTCGCGAGGCGGTCTGCGAGTTCGCTCTGGGTGAGGTCGTGGACCGTCTGGTAGATGTAGAGCCGTGCCATCGACTCGGTGCTGAAGGTTGCTTTGTTCTGATTGCGGCTATCGCTGAGTTCAGCAACTGGAATCGAGACTTGGTTGAGCAGTCGCCAGAGTGTATCAACTTGGTCACAGAGTGTCTTCGCGTGGTAGACGATTGCTCCCGCAACCGCGGGAGCATCGTCGTCCAGCGTCGGTGTCAATTCGTGTGCCACAGTAGGTCCAGATATGGGAACAAATGATTCGAACATATCACATCATATATCCGCTCAATTATGTCGATCTAATGTATCTGTGAACGCAATACTACACGATTTGTTGTCGAAAAACAGTCTTATTTAGCATTAAGGTGAATATATAGTATATATCTAATCCGGTAGATGGTGGCGACGTAGAGATGTTGGGTATCGTTTTCGAAACCAGTGATCCCGAACGCACATGGAACGCTCTCCGTCTCGGAATTACCGCATTGGAAAACGGAAAAGAAGTCTCCGTGTTCCTGCTTGTCTAAGGTGTGGAGGCTGAGGAGATCACGGACGACCAGTACGATGTGCGAGATCGAATGGAGGCGTTTACTGAATCCGGAGGTGAGTTGTTAGCTCGTGGAACCTGCTTAGAAATCCAGAACAGTGACGAGGGAGATATTTATCCGATCTCAACAATGTCTGATCTCCTTGACGTTGTTACGACCTCTAATCAAGTGATGACTATCGGGTAACTAGAGTGTGTCATAGGATCTAGACCATGTCTTGAGTTTCTCACGTCTTGAATTGTCTCCTGGCTCGTGATTGGTGATTGCAATCACGATCTGGAGGTAAGCGCAACGGCGTCCGCTTCTTGATCAGTGTCTTCTCTACAGGAGGCCGGTGCGCGAACCTGAGAGTCTCCTACTCGGGCTTTCCCGACAATCGTACCCAACGACAGTCGGGTTGTAACGTCCATGGTTCGGCTTCCTATGCACTGGGACCATTCAGTGCAACGTGCTCTGTGGTACAGACCTCTCGTCGGTCTCGTGCGTCCCATGCTTGATTCTCGCTCTTTGACGTAGCAGTGTTTCCATCGAATCAGTCGGAGGTTCCGTATCCGTCCTCGTGTTCGACCGGCCCGGAAAACACCGTGTACAGGTACCGGAAGTACGCTAACACGAGGAACAGGACAGGAATCACGACGACTGTGAGGACGTTGAGCGCCAGCGGCGAGATGATCGATTCACGGACAGTCGTTCCAGTAGCGGGGTACAGATCCGGGTACAGCAAAATCGCGACGAGCGTAATCAGCGCGAACGCGACGCCGCCGGTGGCGTAAAACCACCACGTAACCTCGAGTGCGTCCCGGGTTGCTGCCACGACGCCGATACCGAGGAAGACGACCGTCACGAGGACGACCGCCAGAACCGGGGTCGAAAGAAGCGTCTCGCGGACGCCGAGTGGATCGGTGAGGAAAACGGTAATGAGCAACACAACGACACTGAGCAGGTAGCCCGCGGCGGCGTACAGTCCGTATCTGACCATCTCCTCACGGAGCGTGTCGGTTGTCTTCATCGCGACGTAGGCCGCCCCGCTGGCCACCGAGAGAAAGACAACGGCCACACCGGTCAAGACACTCGGGAGTGCGATCGTGCCAGTCCCGAAGACCCAGCTTCCAGCGAGGGTACCGATGAAAAACGGCGAAAGCGTGCTGCCCACCACGAAGCCTCGGTCGCAGGCACGCACCCACTCTGGTTCGTCTCGTTGTTCGCGAAGCTCGGGAGTGATCCCCCGCAGGATCAACGCGAACACGATCGCGAAGACGAGGAGGTAGTGATCGCTGAGCAGCGAGGCGTACACCGGCGGGAAGGCGGCGAACAGCACCGTCCCGAACGCGACGAGCCACACCTCGTTTGCGTCCCAGACCGGACCGAAAATCGAGAGCAACAGGTCGCGTTCGGCTTCGTCTTCGCGGGTCCCGTACAGCATACCAATCCCGAAGTCGAAGCCATCGAGGAACACGTACATCCCGAGGGTAAACAGCAAGATACCAAACCAGAGTTCGGGCAACCACGGGATCAGGTACTCGTCGACGGGAACGACGGGGCCGAACAATACGGTATCGACTCGAGTCACGTCCGCCATGATCGGGAAGTTGGTCGTCACGCGCTCACACCTCACCGGAGCCACTCGGCGCTTGGTCGTCGGTCCGTTCTTGCTCGACCCGTTCGAAGTCGTCCTCGAGAACGCGCTCGAGTTCGTCGTCGACGATCCATTTGATCACCCGGATGAACAGAACGACGAGGATCGCGTAGGCGATCGCAAAGGCGGAAAGCGAGATCGTCATCTGGGTCGATGTGAGCGTCTGAGAGACCCCCTCGCTCGTAAGCTGGACGTCCTGGATGATCCAGGGCTGGCGGCCGATCTCGGTGACGTACCAGCCGACGATCGTCGCGACGAATCCGAGCGGGATCGAAGCCAGGAGCGCTTTCAGGTAGCGTCCGCGCTCGAAGAGCACGCCCTTTCGCATCCGGTAGACGCCCCACAGTCCGAGGACGATGAACCAGAAGCCGAGAAACACCATCGTCCGGAACGACCAGAAGACGTACGCGACCGGCGGGTTCTGCACATCGAACTCCTCGAGGCCGTAGACGACCCCGGTCGGATCGGCCTCGGCGAGAAACGACGCCAGATATGGAATACTGACCGTGAACAGTTCCTCAGCCCGCGGGTCGGTGAGGTCCTCGAGACTTCGCGGGAACGCGAGCAGGTGCAACGGGGCGCCCTCTTTGGTCTCGTAGATCGCCTCCATGGCGGCGAACTTCATCGGCTGAGTCTGGACGACGTGGCGGGTGTACATATCGCCGTGGATCACCTGGAAGATCGAGGTGATCGCGAGGACGCCGACAGAGAGCTTGAGCGTCCCGCGCCAGGGCTCGCTGTCGGGGTTCGTCCAGACGAAGTAGGCGGCGACGCCGGCGACGAAGAGCGTCACTGAGATCACCGCTGCGTTCTGCATGTGGACGTACATCCAGAACAGCCGCGGGGTGAAGTACGCCGCAATGGGATCGGTGAGTACGAGTCCTGTCACGCCGTTTTCCTCGATCAGTTCGTAACCCTGGGGCGTCTGCATCCAGGAGTTGACGATGAGGATCCACAGCGCCGAAAGCCACGCACCGACCATCACGAGCACCGACGAGAGGACGTAGACGCGGTCGCTAACTCGTTCGCGGCCGAACAACAGGACACCGAGGAAGACGGCCTCGAGGAAGAATGCCATCGTCGACTCGAAGGCGAGGGGGCCGCCGATGAGTTCACCGGCGAACTCCGAGAACGCGGGAAAGTTCGTCCCGAACTGGAAGCTCATTGGGATCCCCGTCGCCGTGCCCATCACGAACCCGATGGCGAAGATCTTCGTCCAGAACGAGCGCAACCGTTCGTACTTCTCACGACCCGTCGAGATCTCCTTGTAAGTGAAGTAGACGATGTAGGGGGCGAGCCCGACCGAGAGGGCGGCGAAGACAATGTGGACCGAAAGCGTGCCGCCGAACTGAATGCGACTCCCCAGTTCGGGGTCGATCAGCAGCGGCTCGATCACTGTCTCTCACCACTCGACTCACTTTCCTCCGCTGCTCGGTCGATCGCCTCCCGCTCGTCTTCCAGCTGGACCCCGACGGCCCGAACCATGGCGACGAGAAATCCGAGTCCACGCTGGACGTCGGGGTTTCGAAGCGTCCGCATCAATTCGACAGTGCCGACTTGTTCCGGTGGCTTTTCCCCGGCCGCCTCACCGAGCCCCTCGAGCAACGTCTGGACACCGGCGACCGTATCCGGATCAGCCGTCGTATCCGCGACCTCTCCGAGCGAACCAGCGGTCCCGCCGACCGACATGACGATGTCGTCGTCGACCGCGGCGGCGAGCAACGCGATCGTGTTCGCCAGACCGACCAGCGTCTCGAGGTCGCCGGTCGCCTCAAGCCTGGCGACCCGCTCGAGGCCGGTGGCGAGCTCGTCGGCGTTTTTCTCGAGGACCGCGGTCAGTCGATCCGGGCCCTCGGCCGCCTCGGCGTCGGCAGCCGCCTCGAGGAGTCGGTCGTCGAGACGGTCCGTCTCGAACGCCGGGGTGTCGAACAACCCCTCGAGATGGCCTTCCTGGTGGACGAACGCGGCGACTGCCTCGGAATTCGTTTCGATCGCTTCGACGAGGAGTCTATCGAGGTCATCCTCGTCGGTGATTGTTTCGTTAGTCATGATCAGAGCAAGCCTCTGGCAGTCAGCCAGTACGATTCGTTGTACGCGAGTTTCGCCCAGTGGACGAACTGGGAGGGCGGTCGAACGACCGGATCCAGATCGTAGTCGAAGGAGACGAACGTCGCCTCCTCGAGGCCGGCCTCGACGAAACAGAGCGTCCGGCCGTCGTACGTGGTCGTCGGCGTCTGTCCCCGGACCGCACTCGCGATCCGGTCCGCGACGACGCCGGCTTGGTAGTGTGCGGCGCTGCCGGCTTTGCTCGTCGGGACGTCGGTAACGTCCCCCAGCGCGGAGACATCCTCGGCACGCGTTGCCTCGAGCGTGTGGTTGTCGACCTCGATCCACTCTTCGCCCAGCTCTGCCCGTTCGACGATCGACCCGCCGACGTGGGGCGGGATCGTCACGAGGAGGTCGTACTCGAGCGTCCGACCGTCGGTTGCCGTGATGTGTTCGCGGTCCGGATCGACGGAATCGACCTCGAAGTCGGTCTCGAGGGAAATGTCCCGCGCAGCCAAAAGCGGCGTTACCCAGTCGTCTATCGACTCGATTGTGTGTGCGCCGTCGACCGGGTAGGTGTAGGTGAGGTCGATGTCATCCCGACGACCGCGTTCTCGGAGCCAGTCGTCGACGATGAGCGCGAATTCGATCGGTGCCGCCGGACACATGTGAGTGATACCGACCGTGCTCAATACCAGATGGCCGGACGTGAACGCCGCGAGTTCGTCCCGAAGCGTTTCGGCAGCGTCGGCGGTGTAGAAGTGATGGCCGCCCTCGGCGAGTCCGTCGACGGCCTCCGGGTCGAGCGTCGCACCCGTAGCGATCACGAGGTAGTCGTACCCGAGCGAGTCACCGTCCTCGAGAGTCAAGCGCTTCTCGTCGGTGTCAATCGCGGTGACGTGGTCGAGACGACACTCGACTCGTCGATCGAGGATTTCCCGGTGTGGACGGCGGCTATCGGCTATCGATTTCCTGTCGAAGGCGACGTATAGGAAGATCGGCTTGTAGACGTGATCGGGCGTGTCGGTGACGAGCGTTACCTCGAGTGTGCCGGCCTCGAGTTCGCCACGCAACGCGTCCGAGAGCTTGTTGGCGACGACCGTGCCGCCGGTCCCACCACCGACGATCACGACGCGCTGGCCGTCCACGTCTGTCGAGTCAGTCGCCATTCATCCGAACCCTCCTTACAGAGTGAAGTCGAGCATCGGTACCGAGCTTGTCTGGCCGGCTACAGTACACGAGTCGAAATAGGGGGAATGGGTGGCATTGACACACCATTGTTGTCCACGTTAGAACGGATAGCTATAAAGCAGCCCCCCTAACTGACAACAACAGGTCAATTCGTGGTTGAGAGAGGCTCATAACAGACGGTGTATCTATTAATCAATTATTCAATACCAATGGCTAAGAGCGAAGAGAGCGAGAGAGACAACATGCCCAGAACGTGTGCAGCCTGCAACGAACCTCTAGAGGAGGGAACTGGTACCTGCACTGCGTGTGGAAATGCACCGAAACGAGCGGTGAGAAAAAACGGTGTACTCGCCTTCGTCGTCGCCATTCCGCTACTGTTTCTTAATCCACCGATCGGCGTGATCCTGGCCATCGTCGGACTGTTCGTCCTGCTTGGCTCGTGGTTCGTCTCACCGATGGGGCAGGTCGCAGGCTCGAACTCGAGATCCTGATATCACCCTGGTTTTAACGGGGGTTATTTTGAAACCGGCACATGCTATGTTGGATAGACGCACAGCATACGCATGTAGTGATATTATTCTTCGAACCTATGATGGTATCTAGTTAGTCCAGGTGTTGGAGAGCTAGTGGTTTGTAGAAATTCACATCCTGAGGTTGATTTTCGACCCACACCAAATTTCATATCGCGATATAGGATTTACCGGGGTCGGTACGTCCGTGTTCGGGCCGTAGCGAGGCCCCTGATTCTGACGTCGACGTGTGCGTTCTCCGTTCGTTCGGTACTTGCAGGCTCAACGTGGTCGGCACGGCGTCGACTCGAGCCCAGCTCGAGCCGGCACGGATCAGAAGCCGACAGCAGCCGGGACTCCTCGTTTCCCATCGGCGACTGCGGGGATTTCGGACGCGTCGTCTCACTGCGAGGACGTTCTGCCAGTCCCGAGTGGATCGCTCGGTTTCCGAACGCCCCAATTTCTGACCGTGCCCGTCGGAATCGCCCTCTCCAGCAACCGGGGCACTACCTGACTCGCACTCGGTCGCCGTCGGAACGACTTGCACGGACAGCTTCGACACGCCCTCCCTCGAACGTGACGCGACTCGAGTTTCGGTGATAGTGGCTGTCGCTGCCGGCTCGCGAGTGCTCTGTTTGCCGCGTCGATATCGCGGGGCCATCGGTGTGTCCAATCTCGACTCCATGGACCGAGGATTGCTCGGATAGTGGGTGGCTCGATCCGGTTTGTTGGCGAGACGAACGCGTCGTCCTGGTTTTTTGTCTGCATGCGAGATCCAACCAGCCGTAGCCAGCGTTCGACGCAACATCTGGAGCGACCTTCTCCGCACGCTACCCTGGGGGGCAGCTCGCGAAGGCGGTGGTCTCGGGTGACGGGCCGACCTGGATCTGTCGAGGGATGCCGTTCACTGTCTCGCAGTATCGACGTTCGAAACACGATCGATCTTGCGAGCGGGTTCGAACGCTGGAACGGCCGCGCACGATACGTTTCTCCAGTCGCCGGTCCCGTGGCTGGGACTACCGATGGCGTCACTCGAGTCCCCGTTCGGCACAGCACTCGCCAGGTTCGGCTCACTGACTGTACCCTTTCCACGGGTCGCGACCGCTCCGTGCCGATCGACGGTTTCGGCTCGTTGTCGAGCCGTATCGCTGTTTTTCCTGCGCGTTCGCACTCGTCGGGTCGATTCCTGCTCTGGGCCGGACTCTCCGATAAATCTTATGATGCGATACCGAATATCTCTCTACGCGAATCGAGCAGGCCGCGTGACACCTCCTCGCTGGGCTGTGCGTTCGGCAGGCCGCTGTTTGTGCGGTCAGAATCGTCGATCCATAACCATCGTTAGTTTCGGACAAAGCGTTTACCTGCCGACCCGTAACCTCTAGCGATGACGTCGACATCTCACGCTACTGACGACCGACGGCGAAAGACCGTCCTCTTCTGTCCGACGTGCGACCACGAGGGACCGATCGCCCACGACTGGCTCGAGTGCCGGGTCGATGGCGTTCGGTACCTCGTCTGTCCGGACTGCGGATCGACGGTCGACCGGCGAACCAGCCACCGACCCCGTCCTCCCGCAGAGGCCGACTGAGCGCCACGAGCAGTTTCGGAAATATCGGAAACGGCCCGGCGTCGTTTATGTCACTCGAGCCGAAACGGGTGGATGTGATCGTCGACGCCCGTGTCCTGCGCGAGGACTTCGTCCCGACCGAGGTGGTCCATCGTCACGACGAGGTGACCCACCTCTCGGAGACCCTCGAGCCGCTGCTCTACGGCGAACGAGCCGAGCCCGCGTTTCTCTTCGGTCCGACGGGAGTCGGCAAGACCTGTATCGCCCGCTACACGCTCGAGCAGCTCCGGGAGGAAGACCCCGAAATCAGGACCGCCTACGTCAACTGCTGGCAGGAGTACACCCGGTTTCGGGTACTCTACGCGATCCTCGAGGCGATCGACCGGACGGCGGACCTCCACCGATCGACGCCGAAAGACGAACTGTTCGGTCGGCTCGAGGCGGCCGACGAGGGACCGATCGTCGTCATCTTAGACGAGGTCGACCAGCTCGAGGAGACGGACGTGCTCTACGACCTCTACCGGCTTCGTCACGTTTCGCTGGTCATGATCGCCAACCGCGAGGACGAACTGTTTGCGCGACTCGACGACCGGATTCGCTCGCGCCTGCACGCGAGCACCCGGGTTCGGTTCGACCGATATCGAACGACTGAACTCGCGGCGATCCTCCAGCGGCGGGCCGAGAAAGCTCTCGAGCCGGGAGCCGTCTCCGATGCCCAGTTCCGGACGATTGCGGACGCAGCCTCGGGTGACGCGCGCGTTGGGATCGGCATCCTGCGGTCTGCAGCGCGGCGAGCGGAGCGACGGGGAACGGACCAGTTCACCGACGACGTGATCGAGGCGTCGATTCCGGACGCTCAGACGGCGATCCGTCGGAAGACCCTCGAGGGGCTGATCGAGCACCAGCGGATACTGTACGAGGTAATCGCTGACGCCGGCGAGATCGAGCCAACCGACCTCTACGACGCCTACGAGCGCCGGGTCACGAAGCCAAAAACCGAGCGGACGCTCCGGAACTACCTGACGAAGATGGTCCACTACGACCTGATCGAGGCAGTGGGCAAGCGCCGAGGTCGGTCCTATCGAGTGGTCGACGAGGAGGTCCAGACGAGCGAGGAAGACGGCGCGGTCGGCGAGAGCGAGCGATAGCCACGCCGTCGCTCCAGGTGGTGAGTCGAATGGGTCTCTGTTGGCGACGCAACCGAACGCATCCGAGTCATCAGCTACCAGCGGCTGCGGTCGTTGGCGTCCGCGCTGTGTCGCTGCGATCGAGCGCGACCTCACTCAGGAATCACCAGTTTTGGAAATCGTAACGGAAGCGTCGGATCGTCGGTTTATCAGCTCTGGATGAAGAATTCGGGGCTTCGGCAGTTATCGGAAAAATCGGAAACGGCCCCCGCTTGCTTATGGACCGCTCCCTCGAGCCTGCGAGTATGCAGGAAGTGACAGGTGGTGGGGACCACCGACCACAGGTCGAGGAATCGGCGTTGATCGACGACGCGGGACTGACGCTGCTCGAGGTGTCGTCGCCGCGTTCGACGGTCGTTCACCGGCTGGTCTGTGACCGGCTGGCGGCGATGGCTGGGCGGTCGGCCTACTGGATCGACGCGCGAAATACGGCCTCGACGCACGCGCTGTACGAGCACGCGCCGAGTCGGCGAACGCTCGCGGGCCTCGAGATCGCGCGGGCGTTTACCGCCTACCAGCACCACTCGCTGGTCCGGGAGGTCGTTCGACGGGCCGGTTCCGGGGCGGGGCTGGTCGTCGCGCCGAACGTCGCCTCGCTCTACCAGGACCCGGACCTGCCGTCGTGGGAGCGCGAGGACCTGTTGGCCGCGAGTCTCGAGACGCTGTCGGCGCTTTCGGCGGCACTCGAGTGTCCAGTCGTCGTGACGACGGCCGACGGGGACGCGGCGGAAACGGTCGCCGACTACGCCGATGCGACGGTCGAGTGCGTGCAGACGCGTGAGGGAGTTCGCCTCGAGGGCGAGGACGACGAGCCGTTCACGGCGGGCTACTGGCATGGCCGGTACTGGCAGACGACGATTCCATACTGGGCCGACCTGTTCGGGACAGTCGAGACGGTCGAGCCGGTCGTGGACGCGCCAGTCCCCGAACAGCGCTCGCTCGAGGTGGGTCTCTGATGGGACGAACGAACCCGACCTATCGGAACGCGCTCCGAGGGCTCGAGCGCGAGTGGGAGCCGATGGGGCGAGCCCTTCGGCGGGAGTATCAGGCCGACTTCGATCGGCTGTTCGACCGCGGGCGGGCGTTCGCCGACGCGGCGGGCTACGCGAACCCGCCGGACCCGGAGCGGGCGTTCTTCCTGTCGGTGTTGCTGGCTCACGAGGTCGAGTTGCGAAAGGTGCGTGCCGAACTCGAGGCGACGCGAGAGCGCCTCGAGGTGCTCGAGTCAGGTAACGACGGGGCCGATTCGAACGGAGTAGAGTGTGAGGTGCCGAATAGCGAACTCGAGGTGAACGAGCCGTGAACGGGGGTGACGACGGTCGGAAATCGATCCCGAATCCGAACGCAGCCGAGAACGCCGACCTGACGCCCGGCCCCTACACTCTCGAGTTCGAGGACGACCGCGTCCGGGAGTGGTACCTGACCGACGTGGGAGTCGACTCCCGGCTGGTGACCGACTACGCGCCGTCGGTGTTCGTCGCCGGTCCGGAGGCGGCGCTCGAAGACCTGCGAACGCGGCTCGAGGTCGATCCCAAGGTGGTCGAAACCGGATTCGAGCGGTGGGCGGCGGATCTCCACGAGGCTCACGTCGGCGAGCGGAGTCGCCTCCTCCGGGCCGACTGCGAGCGCGTCGGCGAGGTCCGGACGCTGGCCCGCGAGATTCGCGGGGTTCACGAGCGTGAGACGTTCGCACCCGGGACGTTCCGGCTGTTCGACGTCGACCTCGCGCCGGGCTTTCGGTACTGTCTCGACCGGGGACTCGATCCGACGCCGGCCCGCGAACTTCGGACGCTCGAAATTGGCCTCGAGGAGCCAGCGCTGTCGAACGGGGACGTCTCGGCGCTGACGATCGATGGTGAGCCAGCGCTCGAGCGTCGGCGTGGGCACACCAGTGCCACCAGTGGAGCGGGAGAGCGTGACGACGTGGCCGCCCTCGAGTCCCTCCAGACTACCCTCGAGCGCCGGGATCCGGACGTGCTCGTGGTGGGCCACGCCGATCTGATTCCGTTGCTCGACGGCCGGGCGTCGGAACTGGAACTCGAGGGGTTTCGGCTGGGTCGCTTGCCGGGGGTTACGCAACTGGCGGGCGAGAACACGTTCGAGAGCTACGGGCGGGTGGGCCACTCGCCGGCCCGCTATCGGGTGCCGGGACGGGCAATCGTCGACACTGCGAACAGCTTCCTCTGGCACCAGTCGGGCCTCGGCGGGATCGAGTACATGGTCGAACGGACGGGTCGGCCCCTGCAGGAGGCCGCGTGGGGGAGCATCGGCACGCTGCTGACCTCCCGACAGATCCGGCTGGCCCGCCGGGAGTGGGGCGTCCTCGCCCCGTGGAACAAGTGGGAACCCGAGCGGTTCACCGACGTCCGGACGCTCCACGCGGCCGACCGTGGCGGGTTTGCGTTCTCGCCACAGGTCGGATTCCACGAGGACGTCCACGAGATCGACTTCGGCTCGCTGTACCCGCGGATCATCTGCCAGCACAACGTCAGCCCGGAGACGGTCGACTGTCGCCCGCTCGAGGGCGACGATAGTGTTGCCGGCGATGATGCTGGCGGCGACGATCACGAGACCATCCGCGAGACGGTCCCCGACCTCGGCTACCGCATCTGCGACCAGTCCGGGTTCCTCCCCGAGGTGCTCGAGCCGTTACTCGCCGACCGGGCGCGGTGCAAGCGGCGGCTCGCTGCCGATCCACCCGAAGACGTAGCGGCCCGCCTGCGCGCGGAGTCGGGCGCGATCAAGTGGGTGCTCGTCTCCTGTTTCGGCTACCAGGGCTATCGAAACGCCAAGTACGGCCGAATCGAGTGCCACGAGGCGATCAACGCCTACGCGCGCGAGATCGCCCTCGAGGCCAAGCGCCGACTCGAGGATGCCGGCTGGCGGATCGTCCACGGTCTCGTCGACAGCTTCTGGGTGACTCCGCGTGAGGACGTGGACGAACCGGAGCCGCTGTCGACCGTCGTCGACGAGATTTCGCAGGCGGTGGGCATCCCGCTCGAGCACGACGGGCGCTACGAGTGGTGTAGCTTCGTCCCGCTGTCGGATTCGGTGGGTCGTGACCGCGAGGGCGTCGGTTCGGAGCCGGACACGGAACCGGACCCCGGAACGGCGGGCGCGCTCACGAAGTACGTCGGCAAGCGGACCGACGGCACGTACAAGTTCCGTGGAATCGCCTGTCGCCGCCGGAGTACACCCGCGTTCGTCGCCGACTGCCAGCGCGCGTTCGTCGAGACGCTCGACCGCGAGCGCGATCCCGAAGCCGTCTGTGACGTCCTCGAGCGGCGACTCGCGACGCTTCGGCGCGGCGCAGTCGACCCCGAGACGCTCGTGATCAGCACCCGCGCTACCAGACGGCTCGCAGACTACCGGAGCCGAACCCGGACGGTCGCCGCCCTCGAGCGCTACGCGGCTCAGGGGATCGATCGGTATCCCGGCCAGTCGGTCCGGTACGTCGTGACCGACGACGACGCTCGCGGGCGAGAACGGGTCAGGCTCGAGTTCGAGGAGCCGACGGAGTACGACGCAGCGTTCTACGCGACGCTGTTGATCCGGGCCTGTGAGGAGGTCATCTCGCCGCTGGGATGGGATCGCGCCCGAATCCGGCGATCCCTGCGCGACGGCCGGACGGTTCGGCTATCGACGTTTCTCGAGTGATCGGACGACCCGGCGGGGCCGGCAGAGCGACGGTGCAGCCGAGTACTCGGCACTCGAGACGGTCGTCACGACCTGAAGGTCACGACGCTGTGTGTTCGAGCACCACGTTTATAGCTGTCAACCGATTTTACTCGATGACTAACGATGGAACGGCAGACTGTTCGACGGCCCGGTTTCACCGTCCCGCCGCCCTTGCACGCGGTTCGCTCGACCGGTCCCGGGACGTCGACCGATCCCCACCGGCAAATCGCGCCCGGCAGCGGGGGTCGCGGCCGCTCCTGGACCGACCATCACGAATCACCGCACGTCCATTCGGCCCCTGGCCGAACGGTTCCTGTGGCACTCCGACACCACCGACCGTCAGGCGGTGATCTCCCGTGAGTGATAGCGAGAGTGGGAACGAACGCGACGATCGAATCGAACTCGACGCGAGCGACGTCGTCATCGAGACGGACGCCGACGAGCTGGGCGTCGTCGAGAACGAGGGCGTCGTGCGCGTTCTCCTCATCGAAGACAACCCCGGTGACGCCCGATTGATCGAGGAGATGCTGCGGGACACGGCCGAACTCGCCCAGCGAGTCAGTACCGACGAGTCGGCCGACTGGACGCCGGAACTGTCCCACGAGACGCGCCTCGAAGACGGGCTCGAGGCGCTCACGGACGACGACGATCCGGCGGACGTCGTGCTTCTCGACCTGAACCTCCCCGACAGTACGGGGCTGGAGACGCTCGAGGCGGTTTCCGAGGCCGAGAACGGGGAGGGAACGCCGATCGTCGTCCTGACGGGTCTCAGGGATCAGCAAGTCGGCGTCGAAGCCATCCAGCGCGGTGCTCAGGACTTCCTCGTCAAAGACGAAGTGACCAGCGAGTCGCTCGTTCGAACGATCCATCACGCACTCGAGCGTGCTCGCCAGGAGCGGGTTCGCCGCCGGCAGCGCGAGCAACTCGAGGCGTTCAACCGGCTGAACCGGATCGCCCACGATATCACTCACGCGGTGATCACCTCCGAGTCGCGAACCGAACTCGAAGAGCAGGTGTGTGAGCGCCTGACCGACTCGGAGGCCTACCGCTTCGCGTGGGTCGGCGAGGTGAATCCGGGGAGCGACCGGATCGTTCCCAAGGCGGTCGCCGGCGTCGGTGAGGACTATCTCGAGGAAGTCGAGGTGTCGGCGGATCCGGACGAGCCAGCCGGGAAAGGCCCGTCGGGAACGGCGATCCGAACCGGTGCGGTGCAGGTCGTGACCGACGTCGACTCGGATCCGTCGTTCGAGCCCTGGCGAGAGCACGCCAGCGAGCGGGGCTACCGCTCGTCTGCGGCGGTTCCGATCGTCCACGAGGATCTCGTCTACGGCGTGTTGAACATCTACTCGGGCCGGTCGCGGGCGTTCTCCGACGCGGAGGTCGCCGTCCTCGCCCGGATCGGCAACGTCGTCGCTCACGCGATTACGGCGATCGAACGCCGAGACGCCCTCGTCAGCGACGCGGTCGTCGAACTCGAGTTCCGGATCGAGGCGATGGCCGAGGAACTGGTCGCCTGTTCGGCGACCGAGGAGTGTACGTTCGAGATCGAGCAACTCGTCCCCGGTGACGAGACGCTGCTTGCATACGGGTCAGCCTACGACGTCTCTCGGGAGGCGTTTCTCGACGCCGTCGAGGCGACCGACGGGATCGCCGACGTACGTATCCTCGCGGCCAGACGGGACGTCCTCGAGTTCGAACTGGTCGCTCCGGCCGCCGTGTCGCTGTTCGAAACGATCGCCACTCACGGCGGTCGAGTGGCTTCGGCAACGATCGAAGATGGCGAGTTCCGGTTCGTCGTCGAACTCCCCCGTGGCCGTGATACCCGACAGGTGATCGAGCTCATCAACGAAGAACGCGACGACGTCACCTACCTCGCCCAGCGAACGACCGAACGGAACGATCGGTCGACGGTCGGGACCCAGTCGGTCCTCGACGAGGAACTCACCGACAAACAGCGAGCCGCCCTCGAGACGGCCTACTTCGCGGGATACTTCGACTGGCCCCGGGGGAGCACCGGCGAGGAGATCGCCGAGCGACTGGGGATCGCCCCGGCGACGTTCAACCAGCACCTCCGGACTGCAGAGCGAAAGTTCTTCGAGACCGTCTTCGGCGAGTGATATCGTAGCCACTGCACGTCAGTGCACACCTGATCGCCAGACGGACCGGCGATCAGTGTGTAAATAGTTGCAGTTGTTACTATAGCAACGCTGTTCGTATGCAAAGAGCGGATACTGGTACCGGACCGGGCAGAGCGGTCAGTCTTCGGTCGTCGTTTGCGTCTTCTCGAGTTCGCCGAAGTAGATCTCCGCGCCGTCCTGAGCGACCTTCTCGGCGAGGACGGCACACTTGATCCGCATCGGCGAGATGTCGACGCCGAGTAATTCGACGACGTCGTCGCGGTCCATCTCGAGGAGTTCGTCGACGGTTTTGCCCTGCAGTTCACTCGAGAGCATACTCGCCGATGCCTGGCTGATCGCACAGCCGTCGCCGGAGAAGGCCACGCGTTCGATCGTCTCTTCGTCGTCGTCGAGTCTGACGTCCATGCGAATCTCGTCGCCGCACATCGGGTTTTCGCCGACGTGCGTGAACGTTGGATCCTCGAGTTCCCCGTAGTTCCGGGGGTTCTTGTAGTGGTCGAGGATCTGCTGTCTGTACATATCCGAGCCCAGTCCCATCGTATCCCGGCATAGACCGTATCGAAGTAAAAGGGTTCCGGGGTCCGACCGGTCACGTTACCGGGATCGGTTACGGAGGCCGCAGGAATCGTCGATTCGAGACCGATCGGAGTTACAGGGCCACCGTCCGATGGCGGCCGCCGGGTAGCGATGGTTCACGACGGTGTCGAGGGGAGTGACCGAGCGACGACCTGGCCGGAAATCTGCTCGACAGCCGCTAACACTCTGGTTGCTCGCGCGTTCGCTCGAGGAGCTGGCAGCCGTCGACGAGCAGGTCCGGAATCTCGTCGGCGTTATCGTGGAGGCTCTCGAGGAGGGCCTCGAGCTCGTCGAATCGTGGCCCTCGCCGTGCGGTAAACGGCGATCGTTGCCACTCTACGTACTCGGCGTCGGCCAGGATCGGCAGATGTCGATGGTGTAGCTCCACCGTGAGCCGCGACGGGTCCGGCTCGAGCCGGGGGTTCGCGGCAGCCTCGGGTAACCCGACGGCCTCGTCCTCGGGAGCGGCCGCGAGTGACAGGACTAGCTGGCGACGTGGTTCGGTAGCCAGCACCTCGAAGATGCGATCCCACCGACGGACGACGTCCCTCGACTCCCGGTTCCGATGGCGAACCATGCCCACATATACAGGGTCACCTGTGATAAATGTGTGTAATGGTAACACTGTCCACGATGAGTGGACAGCTACCGGTCGGCGGGGCAGAAGACTGTCGAAAACGGTGCCGCGTCGCGGTTTCGATTCGCGATCACGATCCACGAGTCCCACTCGGGTGCAGGACGTCCGCTTGCGGTGACTCGAACTCGACGGGTGTCAGCGCGCGGCGAGTCGCTCGACTGCCCCGACGAGTCGGGGCGTCCACCGGGTCAGGTACACCCCGCTGTCGCGTACGAAGACCCGGCCCGCGGCAGCGACGTCGGTTGCGGACAGGGTGACCGCTCGATCGGGCAGTCACAGGCGTGAGGCTGCAGCAGAACACGGCGGACGTCGGCTGGGGCCGGTTCAGGCGAACAGCTGTCGCGCGTCGTCGAGCGCCGCAATCAGCGCGTCGACCTCCTCGCGGGTGTTGTAGACGTAAAACGACGCTCGAGCAGAGGCCGGGACGCCGAGTTTGTCGTGCAGCGGCTGGGTGCAGTGGTCACCGGCCCGTACGGCGACCGTGTGGTCGTTCATAATCGAGGCCAGGTCGTGGGCGTGGACGCCCTCGAGGTTGAAGCTGACGAGGCCGCCTCGCTCGGGACCGGGTTCGGGGCCGTAGATTTCGACGTCGCCTTCGGCTTCGAGTTGTTCGTAGGCGTAGCGAGCGATCTCTTCCTCGTGGGCCTGGATACGGTCCATGCCGATGTCCTCGAGCCAGTCGACGGCTTCGTGGAGGCCGACAGCCTCGGCGATCGGTGGCGTTCCGGGTTCGAACTTCCACGGGAGGTCGCCCCAGGTCGACTCTTCGAAGGTGACCTTGCGGATCATGCCGCCGCCGTAGAGGTAGGGGTCGAGGTCCTCGAGCAACTCGCGTTTGCCGTAGAGGACGCCGATGCCGGTGGGGCCGGCCATCTTGTGGCCGGAGAAGGCGTAGAAGTCTGCGCCGATTTCTTTTACGTCGACGGGTCGGTTGGGGACGGCCTGTGCGCCGTCGATGAACGAGAGTGCGCCGTGGTCGTGGGCGAGGTCGGTGAGTTCGGAGACGGGGTTGACGGTGCCGAGGGTGTTCGAGACGTGGACCGCGCTGACGATGGCCGCGTCGTCGTCGATCAGTTCGCGGGCGTGGTCCATGTCCAGCCGACCGGTGTCGTCGATCCGGATGTACTCGACGTCTGCACCCGTGCGCTGGCCGATCTGTTGCCAGGTGACGAGCGAGGCGTGGTGTTCCATCTCCGTGAGGACCACCCGGTCGCCGGGGCCGAGTTCGTTCAGGCCCCACGAGTACGCGAGCAGGTTCTCGCTCTCGGTCGTGTTCTTGGTGAAGACGACCTCCTCGCGCCCGTCGGCGTTGATGAACTCGGCGACGCGGTCGTGGGCCTCCTCGTAGGCGATCGACGCCTCCTGGCTCAGGTGGTGGATCCCACGGTGGACGTTCGAGTTGTACTCGCGGTAGTACTCGCTCATCGCGTCGACGACCGGGTCCGGAGTGTGGGTCGTCGCCGCGTTGTCGAGGTAGACGAGTTGCTCGCCGTCGAAGGTCCGCTCGAGGATGGGAAACTCCTCGCGAATCGCCCCGACGTCGAGTGCCTCGAGATCCTGCTGGCTCATTACCGACAGAGAGGGACCGGAGACAAAACACTCCTTCGGTTCCACGGACTCGAGCTGGCTGAACCGGCCGGTTTCTGTGACAGCAGGCCGGGCGTGGGGCGCGTTCCGGTCAGTCCTCGCGGGCGGGTTTGGCCTCCGTCGCGTAGGCGTCGGCCAGCCGAACCGGCTCGGGGAGCTTGTAGCCGGCCGCCAGCGCGAGCACCACGTCGGCGGCCGTCTCCGGACCGACACGGTGGCCGGGGCTGACGTACAGCGGGTTGATGTGACGGTTCGGCGAATCGTACTGGCGGGTCTGGACCGCGTAGCCGAGCAGCGTCCCGTCGGAAACCTCGACCCGCGAGTCGGCCTCGATCGGAACCCGGCTCCCCTCGGGGAGGTTCTCCGTGTCCTCGGTCGAGGTGCCACAGAGCAGGCTCTTGGCGACGCCGATGCTCGGCACGTCGCGGACGACGCCGACGTGGGTGGCGATCCCGGCCTCGCGGAAGTGGATGCGCCCGCTGCCGTCGAACAGCAGGAGATCGGGCTCGACCGACAGTTCCTCGAGCGCCGCCAGAATCGGTCGTCCCTCCCGAAACGCGAGCAGGCCCGGCACGTAGGGGATCTCGAGCGACGTGATCGCGTGGGCCCGTTCGACTACCTCGCCGCCGCGCATGGCGACGACGGCCGAGAGCGCCCGGTCCTGCTCACCCGCGTCGTTCGTCAGGAACGACTGGTCGACCCCGACGACGGTCGGCGGATCGGCCCCACTTGCGGCCGACTCGAGCGGGCTCGAGAGTACCGCCGGATCGAACTCGAAGTCGTCCTCGAAGACGGCGGCGTCGGCGATGTCCCGTTGCATGCCCTCCATCTCCTCGCGGCTCAGGCCGGGGGTGGGCTCGAGGTCGGGGCGGGGCTGGGTCATGGTGGCGTTGTGAGCAATTGTGGACGTGACTGGATGAGGGTCGTGGTTCCGCCGGCCGGAAACGGACGCAGAGCGGGATCGGAAAATCGGGTCAGAATCGGCGACGGCCGCCGGGACCGCCCGGTCCACCGGGGCCACCCGGCCCACCGGGACCACCACCGCCGAGCTGGAGCTGGTTCGGCGCACGGAGGTTCTGGGTTCGCTTGATGTACTCGCCGTAGGCGAGTCCGGCCACGAGGCCGACGAGGTGAGCCGCGTGGGCGACGTTGAACGCTCCTGCCGAGCCGCCGGCGACCAGCCCGAGGCTGATGAGCGCGAATCCACCGGTCAGCACCCACAGCGGCATCGGGATCATGAAGAAGAGGTAGACCCGCAGGTTCGGGTTCAGGATGGTGATGACGCCCATAATCGCGAGCGCGGCACCGCTGGCACCGAGGACGGCAGAGGGTTCACCCTGCGCGATCGAGATGCCGATCTGGCCGAGACCGGCGAGGACGCCGCTGACGATGAACAGCAGGACGAACTTCAGCGAGCCGACGTAGCGCTCGACGAGCGGCCCGAAGAAGAAGATCACGATGCTGTTGGCGACGATGTGGAAGACGCCGATGGGACTGTGAGCGAAGATAGACGTGATCCACGTCCAGACGTACTCGGGGTGGGCTGTCGAGAGGGTAAACAGCGCGTCGTGGAGCGGCCAGCCACCGACCGTGAGCGCGAGCCACTGAAAGAGGAACGTCAGCCACATCAGCGCGAGGATGGTGTAGGTCATGTTCCCGCGGAAGTACGCGAGCGGCCCGCCGGGCCCCGTGTCGATCCGCAGTTTGTCCGTGAGACTCGAGGCGCTCGAGCCCCCGCCTGACTGGACGCTGTCGTCGAAGCCGCTGTCGAAGACGCCCTGCGGATCGTTCCACTCGTAGAGCGCAGAGCAGTCGTGGTTTTCCGGCAGCCGGTGGTCGGCACAGTAGGTCCCGCCGCAGTGCCGACAGTTGTACGGCATACTTTCGTCTTTTCCACAGACGTCGCACGTGGCCATTGCAGGTGGGTAAGGGTGGCATGGCTAAGGGAGTTGGGGTTCTGCCAGATCCGTTCACGGCTACGGTCGCAGGCTCGAGTCTCTGCGGGCGAACGATGGCGCTGTCGTCGGCAGTGTCGCCAGCGGTGTCAGCGTCGACAGCGTCCAGCGGTTCTGTCTCCGGATTCGGATGCTGGGGTCTGGCCAGGACCACCCCAAGGATGATGCGCTCTCCGAATAGTTCGCCTAGCTACTATGCTCTCTGAACCGATCGAAGACGCGCTGAACGAGCAGATCAACGCCGAACTCTACTCGTCGTACCTCTACCTCTCGATGGCGGCCTACTACGAGGCGGAGGGACTCCCCGGGTTTGCGTCGTGGATGCGCGCTCAGGCCGACGAGGAGCGCGAACACGCGATGCGCATCTACGAGTTCGTCATCGAACGTGACGGTCGGGTGACTCTCGAGGCAATCGACAGCCCACAGACGGAGTGGGACAGTCCGGCCGACGCCTTCGAGGCCGCCTACGAACACGAAGTCGAGATCACCGGGATGATCGACGATCTGGTCGCACTCGCCCGCAAAGAGAGCGACAACGCCACCGAGAACATGCTCCAGTGGTTCGTCGCCGAACAGGTCGAAGAGGAGGCGACCGCACAGGGTATCCTCGACAAACTCAGGTACGTCGGAGACGACGGCCCCGGCCTCCTGATGATCGATCAGGAACTCTCCCAGCGCGGAGGGGCGGACGACTCGAGTGAAAACGGCGACGCAGACTCACTGGAGTAGCTGTACGACGACCAGCCGCTCGGTATAGCTTTTTGAGTCGCCGGACCCGAACGGAGAGTGTGCAAGCCTACGAGCGCAAACAGCTGCTCGAGCGCGTCGAGCGCGAGGGGGCGACCGTCGGCGCGGACATCCCGGAGACGATCGAGGTTCAGGGCGAGGAGATCGACCTCCGGACGTTCGTCTTCGAGATCAAGCGCCGCGACACGGTGCCGCCGGGCGAACGCGAGCGCGTCGAGCGAGCGAAGAAGAACCTGCGCCGGGAACGCCTCCAGCGCGTCCAGCGGATCGAGGAGGGCGACATCACCCGGGAAGAAGGCGAGGAGCTCGCCCGGAGTGTCATCGGCATCGATCGGGCGCTGAACGCCCTCGAGAGCCTCGGTCCCACGGATCTCGAGCGCGAGCAGAAAGCCCAGCAGGCGGCCGATCGCAAGCGCTGGATGTCGTTCCTCCAGAAGGCCCTCGGCAAGGACGACGGTGGCAGTTCACGGAGGGGTCGGTGATGGTCACTAACGCCGAACTCGCGGGCCGATTCGAGGAGTTCGCCGACCTGCTCGAGGCCGACGAGGTCGAGTACAAGCCGCGAGCCTACCGCCGCGCCGCCGAGAACGTCCGTGCCTTCCCGGTGCCGATCGCCGACCGCGTCGAGGCCGGCGACGAGGACGTCTTACAGGAGATTGACGGCGTCGGCGACGCCATCGCCGGAAAGATCGTCGAGTACGTCGAGACCGGCGAGATAGAAGAACTCGAGGCTCTCAAAGAGGAGTTACCGATCGACATCGCCGACCTCACGCGCATCGAGGGCGTCGGCCCCAAGACGGCGGGGAAACTCTACCGCGAACTCGGGATCGAGACCCTGGACGATCTCGAGGAGGCGGCCGAGGCCGGGGAGATTCAGGAGGTCAAGGGCTTCGGCCCCAAGACGGAGGAAAACATCCGCGAGAACCTCGAGTTCGCCCGGCAGGTCGGGCAGCGTCAGCTGCTGGGTGAAGGTCGGCCGCTGGCCGACGACGTACTCGCGTTTCTCGAGAGCCTCGACGCAGTCGAGCGGGTCGAGGTCGCAGGCTCGATCCGGCGCTGGCGGGAGACGATCGGCGACGTGGACGTGCTCGCTGGGACCGAGGCCGGCGAGGACGTCGTCGAGGCGTTCGTCGACTGGGAGTCCGTCGATGCGGAGATCGAGTCCGGGCCGTCGAAGGCCAGCGTCCGGGTCGGCGAGATTCGAGTCGACCTCCGCGTGGTGGTCCCCGGGGAGTTCGGCGCTGCACTGCAGTACTTCACGGGGAGCAAGGACCACAACGTCAGGCTGCGCAACTACGCGATCGACCGCGAGATGAAGCTAAACGAGTACGGCGCGTTCGACGTCTCCGACGTCGAGGACCACGAATCCGACCAGCGCGTGGGCGAGCGCGTCGCCGGCGAGACGGAAGCGGGGATGTACGAGGCGCTCGGGCTGCCGTGGATCCCACCCGAACTGCGCGAGGATCGCGGCGAGATCGACGCCGCCGAGGCGGGCGAACTACCGGATCTGCTCACCCGTGAGGACGTTCGGGGCGACCTCCACACCCACACCGAGTGGTCCGACGGCAACACCTCCATCGAGCCGATGGTCGACGCCGCCGAAGCGCTGGGTTACGACTACTACGCCGTCGCCGACCACGCCGAAGGACCGGGGATCGTCGGCGGCGTCGGGCTCTCGGAGGATGAACTGCTCGAGCAGGCCGAACGGATTCGCGAGATCGACGCCAACCGAGAGATCACGGTGCTCGCGGGCGTCGAGGCCAACGTCGACGCCGAGGGTGAGATCGGCCTCTCTGCGGACGTGATCGACGCGCTGGACGTGATCGTCGCCTCACCGCACAGCGCGCTCTCTCAGGACGCAGAGACCGCGACCGAGCGGCTCGTCCGGGCAGTCGAGAATCCCGCGGTCGACGTGCTCGGCCACCCGAGCGGTCGTCTGCTCAACGAGCGTTCCGGCCTCGACTTCGACGTCACCCGCCTCGCTCGAGCGGCCGCAGACAGCGGGACTGCCCTCGAGGTCAACTCGGATCCACGCCGGCTCGACCTCTGGGGGAGCGCCGTCCAGGCGACCCTCGAGGAGGGTGCGACGATCGCGATCGACACCGACGCCCACCAGCCTGCCACGCTCGAGTTCGTCCGGTGGGGCATCCACACCGCCCGCCGCGGCTGGGCCGAGCCCGCAGACGTGATCAACTGCTGGGACCTCGAGGACCTGCAGGCGTTCTTGCACTGACCGGTAGAGTCACGGATTTCGAGACATGAGTCGACGGTTCCTCCTCGACGTCATGTGCGGCGGCCTCGTCGCCTACCTGCGAATGTGCAACCACGACACCGTCTACGCTGGCGACGTGGGGCTCGAGGCCGACGACGCCCTGCTCGAGCGCGCTCGCGCGGACGAACGGACGCTTCTCACACGAGACGTCCAGCTCGCGAGTCGTGGTGAGGACGCACTCTTGCTCGAGTCTCACGACGTGGAGGATCAGCTCGCAGAACTCGGTGCCGCGGGGGTCGACCTGACGCTCGCCGACGAGCCCGACCGCTGCGGGCGCTGTAACGGCCGGCTCGAGCGCGTTCCACCCGACGAGTCGACGCCCGAGTACGCTCCAGCCCCCGCCGAGACGTCCGTCTGGTGCTGTCAGGACTGCAGTCAGTACTTCTGGAAGGGAAGCCACTGGGACCGGGTCGCCGAGACGCTCGAGCACGTCGATGATCGGTAATCGGTGACCGGTGGTCGGTGATCGGTACTCGAGACACTCAGGATGGCACGACGGCTTCGGGACAGCGAGTCCCAGTACTATGAACCGACAGTACGGCGACGCTCAGTACAGCGCCACGTCCTCGAACCGGCCGTCGTAGGCGATGTGACGGGGGTGCGTCGGCTCGAGTCCTTGCAGGAAAAAGCGGTCGATCTTCTCCCAGGTGTTCTCGTAGACGAGGTGGGCGAGTTCGCCTGCGGTCGTCCGCAGTCGGGTCGCCCCGTTGTCGTAGACGATCCGCCGGGCCGTATCCTCCGCGAACGCTCGACAGAGATCCGCTTCGCTCTCGATGGTGGCGTCGAACGCCGTGCAGGCGACGCCGACGGAGTCCGGAAGGTGGGCGTAGGAGGAGGTAAACGGCGCGATCTCGAGGTGGTCAGCGATATCGCGGGCACGGCGATTGTGCCACGGGAAGTGCTTCGGGTTGAAAATCTCGACCGCGTCGATGGCCTCGCGGTAGGTCGCGATGTCTTCGGCGGCGAGACTCACGTTGGCGAACTCCGGATGCGGGGCGAGTACGGTCGCGTCCTGCCGTTCGAACTCGGCCATCGCCGCCTCGAGCGGGATGAAATCGGGCACAGGTTCGGAAAGTCCGATCGCGAGGACGTGCTTGCGGTGCTTCCAGGTCCCGGTGAACACTTCGCGTGCGGGAACCACGAGGAGGTCGTCGCTCGAGTATTCTGCGGCCTGCTGGCGGATTTCGGGGAGTCGCGTGAAGTGGGGTGCGTAGACGAGCACGTCGAGCCCGGCCCGGCGCGCTCGCTCGACGACTCGTTCGTTCAGCACCTTCACGTGGCAGTCGACTCGCGTCGCTTCGCCGTCGCTCACGAGAACACGTTTCGTGAGCGGTGAGTTAGTGGTTCTGATTCGTTCGCCAGTGGCGTGCGTGCCGGTCTCGAGCGTGTCGCGGGCGATTTCGACTCCGGACGGCTCCCGCGGTCACAGTCTATTCGAACTCGAGACGCCTAATATGAACGTCCGTCGTCGCGCCGACGAAAAACCCATTACGTCTCCCCGTCGATGTGTCGACGAATGGCCTGGGAATGTGGCATCGACGATTGCGGCTCGGTCTTCGGCGACGTCGAGGACCTCGTCGTTCATCAGGCGACCGAGCACGAGCGACGAGAGTGTAAAGTCTGTGGCACCGTCGTCCCCGACGGCTACCTCGCGATCCGACACGCGTTCACCGAACACAGCCGCGCCGAGTACGTCCGCGCCTACGACGCCGACGCAGAAGACGTCCGCCAGCGCGAGGAACTGCTCGAGGAGATCGAATCCGAGGCTGACATGGAACGGATCGCAACCGAACTGAAGCGGTAACTGTCACCCGACTCCTCGGGGCCGGCCAGATCGTCTGCAGGCGACGACCCGCGTCGCATCGACTGTTCGACGTGCGAGAGTGTCATCGCCACCCGAACCAACTGGTTTGTACCCGCTCGACGTACGCGTTCGACGTGCGGTACGTCGAGGTCCTGATCCCGGCTGGCAGCGAAGAGTCCGTCTTCGAGGTCCTCGAGGAGGAAGAGATCCGGTACGTCGTCAGCGAGTCGGTCAGCGACGAGGAGTACGCCGCTGCCGTCAGGTTCCCACTCCCGAGTGACGCGGTCGAACGCGTTCTCGATCGCTTACGCGAGGTTGGCATCGGGACCGACGCCAGCGCCGTCGTCATCGACGCCGAGGCGATCGTCTCCGAACAGACCGACTACCCCCGGTCGAGATCGGCTCGAGGCGCCATCGGCGGTGACCGAATCTCGAGACAGGAACTGCAGGCGAAAGCGGCGGGGCTGACGCCGACGTTTCCCGTCTACGCGACGATGACGCTCGTCAGCGCGATCGTCGCGACCGCGGGACTCTTGCTCGACTCCCCGGCGGTCGTCGTCGGCTCGATGGTCATCGCCCCGCTGATCGGCCCGGCGCTGGCTACGAGCGTCGGGACCGTCGTCGACGATCCAGCCCTCCAGTCGACCGGACTCGTCTACCAGATCAGCGGCATCACGATCGCGATCCTCGGTGCAATCTGTCTCGCGAGTATCACTCGGCTGGTGGGCCTCGAGCCTGCCGGGATCGACATCGTCGCCGTCGCCGAACTCGAAGAACGCGTCGCACCGAACCTGCTCGCGCTCCTGATCGCCCTCGGCGCTGGCGTCGCGGGCGTCCTGAGTCTCACGCGGGAACTCTCCGAGGCGATCGTCGGCGTGATGATCGCCGCGGCACTCATCCCCCCGGCCGCGGCCGTCGGGATCGCCGTCAGCTGGGGGATCTACGGTGCTGCCGTCGGAGCGATGGTCCTCGTCCTCGTCAACACGCTCTCGATCAACTTCGCTGCGCTGGTTACCCTCTGGGCGGCCGAATACCGGCCAGCGAACCTGTTTGCCGTCACGACGGCCCGGAAACAGACCATCGCGATGGCGACGCTTACCGGCCTGTTGATGGTCGCGCTGCTGGTCCCACTCGTCGGTGCGACGCTCGTCGAACTCGAGGCCGCACAGCTCGAGTCGGACGTCGAAACCGACGTCGACGCAGTGCTCGCGGATCCGGCGTTCGACGGCGTCGAGACGACGGCGGTGTCGGTCGAACTCGGTGACGATTATCCCATTCGCTCGCTCGACCAGCTCGTGATCGTCCTCTCTGGCCCCGAACAGGGTCCCGATCCGGCGCTCGTCGAGCGACTCGTCGCAGCGGCCGACCGCCACGTCGACGAGCCGATGACGGTCACTGTCGAGTTCGTCGCTGCCGACCATACGGAAATCGGTGGTGAGGTGGCCGCCCCGAGCCACGGCGGGACGTAACGTCTCCGTCCACGGACGAGTCGGGCCGGCGCGAAAACAGCGACCGTGCCAGTGGTGACGGAACCAGTCAGCAAGAACCGACTCGCTACCGCTCGTCGGATGCTCACGGGCGCAACGCGCCCGTTCGCATGGTTCGACGAACTATCGTTCGTCGCTATATTCAGCGCGGTTGCACCGCGCTGACTGCTTGATGAGCGCCTTAGCGCTCATCACTGTCGAGCACGCGAATCTGGTCGCCCCGCACCGTGACCGGAATCGGAACCGTCGCGCTCCTAAATTTTACTGCGTCGGGTTCGCTCACGTCGTTCGCTCACCGCTCCTTGCAAAATTTAGTACAAAACGTTCTCGGTGCTCACGTCGCTCACACCGAGTGAACCGACTCGCTACCGCTCGTCGGATGCTCACGGGCGCAACGCGCCCGTTCGCATGGTTCGACGAACTATCGTTCGTCGCTATATTCAGCGCGGTTGCACCGCGCTGACTGCTTGATGAGCGCCTTAGCGCTCATCACTGTCGAGCACGCGAATCTGGTCGCCCCGCACCGTGACCGGAATCGGAACCGTCGCCTCGTACAGTTCGACGGTGACCTGATCTTTGCCTTCGTCGATTCGCTGGACCTGTGCTTTCTCGCCTTTGAACGGGCCGGCGATGAGTTCGACGATGTCGCCCTCGGCGATTCCCTCGACGTCGGGTTTCGGCGAGAGGAAGTGCTCGACCTCCGAGATGTCCGACTCGCCGGGGACGATACTCCGGGCGTGGGGAATGTCCTCGAGCACGCGCTCGATCACGTTGTGGTCGTCGGCTTCGACCATCACGTAGGAAGTCAACGAATCTGGCGCGAGTGCGGCGTGGACTTCGGGCTCTTCGCGGTTGATGATCATGTCGGCGACGGTCTGCTCCTGGCTCGCCGTGGTCTTGACCGCGTAGATGCCCATCAGAAGCCACCACCGGGGGCTGCGCCGCCGGTCAACAGCAGCATGACGCTGCCGATGATGAAGCCGAGGAACCCGACGAGCAGGATCCCAGCACCGGCGATCTTCGACACCTGAAGGAACTCCTCTGTCGTGGGTGTCGTCGCCATCTTCAACACCCGAACGTACGAGGTGAGGTCGTACGGAACGTCCATATCTATCCGTTCACACTCCGCGGCCTTTTATCTGTCTTTCGTGTCCGCCGGCACGTTCGCTCGAGCGACAGGTTCCCGTAGCGTCTTCAGCCTCGACGACCCGCCGCTCTCGCAATCCCCTCGGCCGACGTTGCAGGCGACGGCCCGACGGACAAACCTGCAGGCCGCGAACCGCGAGTATCATGGCCGAAGACGACGCCGACCGCGCGAACGAGGTCGAGGCGGAACGAGAAGCAGAGATCGGCGAGGAACTCGAGCGGATCGACCGCGACCGTGACGAGGTCTCAGAGGGCGACAGCGACCTCGGGACCCAGAACGCGCCCCGAGAAGACGCCGAGGAGATCGAGGAGCTGGAAGACGCCGAAGCGACGGACGAGGAACTCGAGGACATCCCCGAGGACGTCGACGACGTCGAGGGAATCGACGAGTAGTGGCGACAGCTCCTCGAGGGAGCCGCCGGGCTCGAGTGCGGCTAACGTCACCCACGACGAGTGTGTAGTCGTTGCGAGATGGAAGTCGTCACAGTTCGTAGCGGGCGAGTTCCGAACTCCCACAGTGTGGACACGACCCGGCGTCGTGCTCGAGTTTCGACCCGCACTGGCGGCACTCGACCAGCACTTCTGTCGAGCCAGAGTAGACGAAGACGCGCTTCAATTCTCGGAACATAGCGAATTACTCGGGACTGACGACGTCGCGACAGTCGGGACACGATGCCCAGACGGACGGCCCGTCCGTTGCCTCGTACTCGATCAGCGTGTGCCCGCGATGGATCTCACTACCGCATCGAGGGCACGCACCGAGTCGTGGGTTTTGAGCGACCATGGTCAGTCTGCGTTCGAAACGGGTGAACAGGGTATTCCGGCGGAGTTGAGACACTCGAGGAGTCCGACTGTACACCCCTACTGGACCCTGATGGTGGAACGGGCTTATACCCCGGCCAAGCGGAGTGAAAGTGAAGCCGACGTCGAGAATCGGTGCCGCAAGTGAGAAACTCGAGACGCTGGCGTCGGTCTCCAGACTCTCGCGAGCACCTGTGTGGTGTGGTGTGGTGTGGTGTGGTGTGGTGTGGTGTGGTGTGGTGTGGTGTGGTGTGGTGTGGTGTGGTGTGGTGTGGTGTGGTGTGGTGTGGTGTGGTGTGGTGAGTGCGTGACGTCGGATGAGCGTGATTCGACACCACATCACAGGACATTCGCCAAATGTCCCGGCGCAACCGCCGCCTGGGTCGCGGTTGCGCCGGAACTGACGTACAGCGAACCGCATCAGGGCACGTCGACGTCCGGCCGCTCGTCGAGCGTCACGTCGACGGTCTCGCGCTCGTCGTCGCGGATCACCTCGAGGTCGACCTCGTCGCCGGGGCTCGTCTCGAGTGCGAGGTACGTCGTGAGCCGTTCCTGTGTGGGGACCGCTTCGTCGTCGATGGCGACGAGGACGTCGCCGCCGATGGGGATCGGGCGTCCGTCGACCAGGGCGACCTCGTCTGCGGTCTCGAGGACGTCCGCTGCGGGGCCGTCGGGGTCGGTTTCGACGACCTGCACGCCACGGGCGTCCTCGAGGTCGTTGACCTGAGCGGCCAGCGGACCGACCGGTTCGGTGCCGACGCCGAGGTAGGGGTGGGCGTACTCGCCCTCGTCGCGGAGTTCGGGGACGACGCGCGAGACGAGCTGGGCGGGGATAGCGAAGCCGACGGTCCGTCCGGCCCCGGCGAAGACGACGCCGACGACGTCGCCGTCGAGGGTGACGAGCGGTCCGCCGCTGTTACCGGGGTCGACGGCGGCGTCGGTCTGGATGGCGGCGGGGATGGCGAAGCCGGTCGGGCTCGGCAGCGACCGATCGACGCCGCTGACGATTCCCTGACTGACGGAGGCGTCCAGGCCGAGTGGGTTACCGAGTGCGAGTACCTCCTGTCCGACCTCGGGATCGTCGTCGGCGAGCGAGAGGCCCTCGACGCTGTCGGGCACGTCGTCGACCTCGAGGACGGCGAGGTCGCTGTGGTCGTCGGTGCCGAGGACCTCTCCGGTTCGCCACTGCTCGTCGGTGAACTGGAGTTCGACTGCGTCTGCGTCCCCGACCACGTGGTCGTTCGTCACGACGACGTCGTCGACGACGAAGCCGGAACCGAGGCCAGCGGGGACCTCCTCCTCAGGGTCGGGGGGATCCGGCGTCCCGGGATCGCCGTCCTCGGCTGGATCCGTGGCCGTCACCGGGGTGACGAGGACGACGTCGTCGATCGTCTCCTCGTAGACGTCGGTGTACTCCTGGGCGACGACGCGGTCGCCGCGGGCAGCGAAGCCCGTCGTCGCGGTGGCTCCGGTGATGCCGGCGACGGCGGTCAGGCGAAGCAATCGTCTGCGAGACAGCGTGGACCGATTCGACGTCACGGGGGATTCCACCTCGAGGAGGGACGTAAACCTTCCACCGGCACGAGTCGACGGTCGTTGGCCGGTGTGGGTGGAGCCGATCGACGGATGCTGAACGAGGGCCGATCCCGGACCCCCACGACTGTCCCCGGCGTGTGCTGGCCCGCGTTTACGTACGCGAGCGCAACGTAGACACGTCGGGCGTATGGAGTATCTACCGATTTCCGAGTACGGTGTCGTCGGGAACGACGACCGGTGCGCGCTCGTCGGTCGAAACGGCTCGATCGACTGGTGTTGTTTCCCGCATCTCGAGGACGCGAGTGTGTTCGCACGGCTGCTCGACGCCGACCGCGGCGGTCACTTCGCCGTCTCGCCGGTGGCCGACTTCGAGTCGAGTCACCGCTACCTCGACCGGACGAACGTCCTCGAGACGACCTTCGAAACCGACGACGGACAGGCAAGGGTGCTCGATTTCATGCCGATCCGGGAACACGAAGCTCCCGGACACGGCGACGAGCGCTTCCAGCAGGCACTCTACCGTCGACTCGAGTGCGAACGCGGTCGGGTCGACTTCGGTGTGGAGTTCGCACCACGGTTCGACTACGCCAGAGTCGATCCCTCGTTCGACCGGATGAACGACGGCGTGCTGGCCTGTGGCGACACCGAACGACTCGGGCTGTACGCAGACGACGACGTGGACCTCGAGGTGGTCGCAGACGAGGGGCGAGTCGACGGCACGGTGACCCTCGAGGCCGACGAGGGCTGCTGGATCGGCGTCCAGTACGGCG
The DNA here is from genome assembly GCF_002156705.1 of Natrarchaeobaculum aegyptiacum. Classification (NCBI taxonomy): domain Archaea; kingdom Methanobacteriati; phylum Methanobacteriota; class Halobacteria; order Halobacteriales; family Natrialbaceae; genus Natrarchaeobaculum; species Natrarchaeobaculum aegyptiacum. Next base: position 917,410 of record NZ_CP019893.1, on the reverse strand, counting down.
GCCGGGAACCGCTCGCGTCGGTCGACCGCGACGAGGCACTCGAGGCGACGAAGCACTACTGGCGGGAGTGGCTGGGTGGACGGGACGGCTCGCCTGCGTCGATGCCCGAGCACTGGCACGAACACGTCGTCCGGTCGGAACTGGTGTTGAAACTCCTGATCCACCACGAGACGGGGGCGATTCCGGCGGCGGCGACGACCTCCGTTCCCGAGAAGATCGGCGACCCGCGCACGTGGGACTACCGCTACAACTGGATTCGTGACGCGAAGTTCACCGTGCAGGCGCTCCACGACACGGGTCACCGGGAGGAGGCCAGACACTACTTCGAGTGGTTCTCGGAACTCGCCCGCCGCGGCCCCGACGAGATCCAGCCGCTGTACGGTCTCCACGGCGAGACCGACGTCGAGGAGATCGAACTCGAGCACCTCTCGGGGTACCGGGACACGGGGCCAGTCCGAATCGGAAACGGTGCCGCGCCACAGTTCCAGATCGACGCCTACGGGACGATCGTTCAGGCGCTGTACGAGACGGTCCAGTTCGACGAGGAGACGACGATCACCGACGACGAGTGGAGTGCCATCTGCGAACTCGTCGACTTCGTCTGTGATAACTGGGAGAAGAAAGACGCCGGCATCTGGGAGTTTCGCGACGAGCGTCGGCACTTCCTGCACTCGAAGTTGCTGTGCTGGGTCGCGCTCGATCGGGGACTCGCGCTCGCGACCGAGAACGGCTTCGACGCGCCACTCGACCGGTGGCGCGAGGGGCGCGAGGCGATTCGCGAGGCGATCGAAGAACGCGGCTACAGCGACTCTGCAGGCAGTTTCGTCCAGCACTTCGAGAGCGACGAGGCGATCGACGCCACCGCACTCCTGATACCGATCTACGAGTTCCTGCCGCCCGAGGACGAGCGCGTCCAGTCGACCATCGACACCGTCTGTGATCGGCTCACGACCGAGGACGGACTGGTCGTCCGGTTCGTCGACTCCGACATCCGGCGCGACGAGGAGGAGGCCTTCGGGCTCTGTTCGTTCTGGCTCGTCGACGCGCTCGTCCTCTCGAACCAGCTCGAGCGCGCCCGCGAGTACTTCGAGAACGTCCTCGAGTGCGCCAGCCCGCTCGGGCTCTACTCGGAGAAGATCGATCCCGAAGACGGCACGTTACTGGGGAATTTTCCGCAGGCGTTCTCTCACCTCGGATTGATCAACAGCGTCACCTACCTCGCGCGGGCGCTGGATGCAGATGGTGAGGTCACGCCCGAGGATTTCGATCCGGACAACGTCGAGACGCTGTTCAGGCGCGGTGATCCGCCGGAACCCTGACTGCCGTCTGGTCCACCGTCAGGCCTCGTCGAATAGTTCTTCGCCGTCGATCATGTGCTCAGCGACGGCGTCCATGTCGAGGGTGACACCCAGCCCCGGCTCTTCGGGGATCTCGATGTAGCCGTCCTCGATGACGTCTTCCTCGACCAGGTCTGCCCACCAGCCGAGTTCGTAGCTGTGGTACTCGACGGCCAGTACGTTCGGGATCGCTGCGCCGACGTGGGCGCTCGCCATCGTCGCGACCGGCGAGGAGACGTTGTGCATCGCCACGGGAACGTAGTAGGTGTCCGCGAGGTCCGCGATCTTTCGGGTCTCGCGCATCCCGCCGACTTTCGGCATGTCCGGGGCGACGATGTCGACCGCTTGCTCCTCGAGCAGGCGACGCTGGCCGTGTTTGCGGTAGACGTTCTCACCCGCGGCGACAGGCGTCGTCGTCGACTGGGTGACCGACCGCTGGACGTCGTGGTTCTCCGGCGGGACGGGATCCTCGAGCCACCAGACGTCGTACTCCTCGAGGCGCTTTGCGAGGCGTTTCGCAGAGCCACCGGAGAACGTCCAGTGGCAGTCGAAGGCGACGTCGGCGCGCGATCCGACCCGCTGGGTGACGGCCTCGACGATGCTCGCTTTGTGCTCGATTTCGGCGTTCCGGAGGTGACGGTTCGCGCGATCCTTCTCGTGACCCGAGGGGACGTCGAGGTCGAACTTCAGCGCGTCGTAGCCGAGCTCCTCGACGACGCGTTCGGCCTCGTCGGCGCAGGCGATCGGTTCGGCTTCCTCCTCGGTGTGGCAGTCACAGTAGACCCGGACCTCGTCGCGGTATTTGCCGCCCAGCAGCTGGTAGGCCGGCACCTCGAGGATCTTGCCCGCGAGGTCGTGGAGGGCGACCTCGATGCCCGAGATGGCGGTGACGGTGACGCCGCCGATCGAGCCTTCGCCGGACATCTTCTGGACGAGGTGTTCGGTCAGGCGATCGATGTCGAGCGGGTTCTCCCCACGCAGGAACGGGGCCATTCGTTCGATGAGTTCGGGCGCGCCGGCACCCCAGTAGGCCTCGCCGGTCCCCACGATTCCGGCGTCGGTGTAGACGCGCACGAGCGTCCACGGGAAGTTGCCGTCGACCATGGTCGTCTGGACGTCCGTGATCTCGACGTCTCGCCCACCGCCGCGCTCGCGGGTGACGTTCATCGTCTCCGCGGAAAGCTCCCGCATCGTATACTCCGCGTTCGGGTCGCGAAGCTGTGAGTAATCGACTCCCATGTGTTTAAATATTCACACCAAAGATAGTAATTGTTTTCATCGTCCGGTCGCTCTAGACGTTCTCGAGCGAACGGCGAAACTGCTCGTCTCGCAGACGACTCGACTACAGCGAATCGAACTCGACGGCGGTCTTGATCACGTCGTCACGTTCGTCGAAGGCCTTCTCGTACTCCTCGAGCCCGTAAACGCCGGTCACGAGGTCTTCGAACACCCAGTCGGGAAGGTCCCCGAGCGTGTCGACGGCGGCCTCGAAGTGGTCCCGATTGGAGTTTACAGTGCCGACGAGTGCCTTGTTGTGAAGTACGAATTCGCGGTGGAGTCGCCCGCCGTCGATCTCGAACTCCCAGTCTCCGGGGACGCCGACGAGCGCGCCGACGCCGTTCGGTGCGAGCGCCTCGATCGTCTCGAAGGCGTGTCTGGCGTAGCCCGTCGCCTCGTAGACGAGGTCGACGGGTTCGTGGACGTCGGGAATCTCCGGCACCGGCGTCTCGCGGGAGTCGACGTAGGTTGCACCGAGGTCCTCGACGAAGTCGATCGTCGGATCGGGCCGGTCCCGCCGGCCGAGACAGTACGCCCGCTCGACCTCGAGTACGTCAGTGAGGATCGCGAGTGTTAGCAAGCCGAGCGAGCCGTTGCCGAGCACGAGCGCCGACTCGAGGTCCCACTCGAAGGGCTCGCGGCTGGCGAGGGCGTACTCGAGAGCCTTCTCGGTGATGCTCACCGGCTCGACGAGAAAGCCCAGGTGAGCGAGGTCCTCGGGGATCGGGACGAGGTCTTCGGCGGGACTGGTGACGTACTCGGCCATGAAGCCGTCAGCGCCGGCGATGCCGCGCTCGACGTACTCCCCCTCCGGTGCCATGTCCGGTTCACCGCGTTCGAAGTACGCGTTCGACCCGTTCGGCGGCCGGCGGACCGTCGGAACGACCACGTCACCGACCGCGAAGTCGGTCCCTCCCGGCTTCTCGACGACGCCGACAGCCTCGTGACCCAGCACCAGCCGATCGGCTCCCTCGGGCGGCTCGCCGTGGTGACCGGCGATCACCTCTCGGTCGGTCCCGTCGACGCCCACGCGCAGGGTCCGGACGAGCGCCTCCCCCGATCCTGGCTCGGGTCTCGGCCGCTCGAGTCGGGTGGGCTCGCCGGCGCCCGGCTCGACAGTGATCACGTCCATACACGCCACGACGACTGCCGGGAATAAAACGTTACCTCAATCGTAGTAAATTGTGAAGGTCACGGAATCCGACTGACTGTGGGGCTGGTACGTGCGTCCCCGGCGACCCAGTTACGATTCGTTCCCGCCGTGGCGGGCCGCCGCCACGGCTTCGACCATCGTCTCGGCGTGCTCGCGAACGCGGTCGAAATCACCGTCGGCGATCGCCTCGCTGTCGACCAGCGAGCCACCCGCGCCGACCGCCATCGCACCGGCATCGAAGAACGCCTCGACGTTCTCGCTCGAGACGCCGCCGGTCGGGACGAGGTCGACGTCGCCGAGAGGCCCCTGGAGCGCAGAGAGGTGGTCCGGCCCGAGCGTGCTCGCGGGGAACACCTTGAGGACGCGGGCCCCCTCTTCGAGGGCGCGCACCGCCTCCGTAGGGGTCATCACGCCTGGCACGGGGAGCACGCCGTGGCGGTTACAGGTCCGAACGACCGACGGCTCGAGGTGCGGTGAGATGACGAACGAGGCGCCCGCGTCGATTACCGCCTGGGCTGTCTCGGCGTCGAGGACAGTTCCCGCCCCGACGAGGACGTCCTCGTCTGCGAATTCTCGATCCAGCGTCGCGACCGTCTCGGCCGTGTGACGTCCGTCTGCGGTGACTTCCAGTGCCGTCACGCCCGCGTCAACCAGTGCTCGTGTGGCTGACACGGCGTCTGCCTCGTCGACTCCTCTGATCACTGCGACCAGACCGCACTCGGCAATCTGGTCTCGAACTGACCGGCGCTCTGTCATCGTCTTACGACTCCCTTCGCGACTCGACGGGAATAACGTTACTCACGACCGAGTGACTGTTCGACTCGCGTTGGAGACTCCGGTGGCATCTGCCGGTAGAGAAACCGATAGTTATCTCTACTGCCCACGTCCACTCGCTGTCGAGGTCATGCCTGCTGTTTCCACTCTCGGCAGCGATCGACTACCTACTCGAGCGAGCGCCGCATCTCGGCTGGCGGGACCCCGAATCCGCCTCCCTGAGCGAGACGGTCGTCACCGCCGCCGCCACCGCCGAAGGTTTCGGTGAGTTCGTCGACGACAGCCGTCGCCGATCGCGAGCCGGTCGACCCCACGACTGCGTACGTCGAATCGCCGCCACCGAGTGCGACGACGACGGCCGCATCAGTGTCTGTAAGTCGGTCGTCGACGACGTCTTTCGTAACGTCGGCAGGGAGATCCCCAACCGTCGCGACCAGCCACTGCTCGTCCTCTCGCTCGACCGTCTTCTCTCCCTCGAGCCGGGCGGCTACGAGGTCGCGTTCGCGGGAGCGAAGCTGCTCGGAGAGTGCGTCCCGGTCGTCGGACAGCCGCTCGAGCGCGCCGGGAACGTCCGAAATACCTGTCCCGAGGAGGCGCTTCGCATCGAAGACGGCTCGCTTCTCGACGCTTCGGCGCTCGATCCCGGGTGGGCCGACGGCGAACTCGACCCGCGTGACTCCCTCGCCGGGATTCGAGCGCTCGAGAACGGTCACGGGGCCGATTTCCCGCGTGTTCCGGACGTGGGTGCCGCCGCAGGCGGCGACGTCCCAGTGGTTTCCGTTTCGGTTATCTTTGCCGGCAACTGTGACGGTCGCGCCGCCGGCGAGTCGACTCCCGTTCGACGTCGGCCCGTCGCTCCCGCCGTTGCCGCTGGCCTCGGGGCCGCCGATCGTGACCAGTCTGACTCGTCCCTTCGCGAACGCCCCCTCCTCGGTCGCTTCGTTGAACGCGACGTCCTCGCGCTCGCGAACCTCGGCGACAGGGTGGTCGTCCCACGAGACCGGTCGTGACTCCCAGACGACGCGGTTGACCGCCTCTTCCAGCTCGATCAGCGTCTCGTCGTCGACCTCGGTCTGCGTCTCGAGGTCGACGCGGACCTTCTCGTCGCCGATGTCGAAGCCGGCGTACGAGAGTTCGTCGAACAGGCGTCGTCCCGCGCCGTAGAGGACGTGACTCGCCGTGTGGGCGCGCATGCAGTACATCCGGTACTCCCAGTCGATCGAACACAGCACGCGGTGGCCCACTTTGAACGACGGCTCCTCGGCGAGGTAGTGGACCGGTTCGCCGTCCTCGACCCTGACGTCTTCGACCCTGACGTCGTCGATCTGGCCCCGGTCAGCCGGCTGTCCCCCGCTCTCGGCGTAAAAGTAGCTGCGCTCGAGCCAGACGCGTCGGCCGTCGATCGACGTCACCGCTGTCTGAAACCGCGTGGTGTACGGTTCCGCTGCTGCGCGTTGCCCGCTCATCGGTCGTTCTCCGACGCCTGGCAGTAAAAGTCTGCTCGCCGACCGGTCCGACTGACCGGGACGGCCCGGTGATTACTCGGCGAGTTCGACGTCCAGAAACTCCTCGAGGGCGTCGATGAGACCGCCGCCGACACCGGCCTGGGTCGCCCGTCCCTGTTCGACCGCCAGCAGGTCCTGCTCGCGACAGCCGAGTTCGGCCGCGAGTTCCTCGCGCTGGAGTCCGGCTTCCCGGCGTGCCTCGACGACGACCTCGTCGTAGCCCGAAACGAGGTACGGCAACGGGTCGTCGTCGTAGTTGGTCCCCTCGCGCTCCCAGTGTTCGGAGTCGCCATCCCAGACGGGATTGGCCTTCGCGACGTTCTGGGCAGCTTTCTTCTTCCGGCGCTGTTCCTCGTCGACCGGGTCACCGCCGTCTCGCGTGCCGCCGCTCGACCCCCGGCCACCGGAGCCACCGCCCGACCGGGAACTGTCGTCGTGGGGGGCACAGCTCGGGCAGACCTCGAGTTCGGCACCGGCGACGGTTGCGACCCGGAGGGAGTCGCTCTCGGCACCACAGAGTTCGCAGTTCGTTCCACCGCCGCCAGTGGACGAACCCGTCGAGTACTTTGCCATGGTAGCTTTTGGCAACTGTCGCATTTCAAGCCACCGCTCCCAGCGGTTCCGTGTGACCCCGCCGCAGGCACCGACTCAAAAGAAAGGGCTTTAGTAACACCGGTGGGTACGAGAGAGTGCGGAAAAGAAACAGCGAGCGTGGGTAGCCAAGCCAGGCCAACGGCGCAGCGTTGAGGGCGCTGTCCCGTAGGGGTCCGCCGGTTCGAATCCGGTCCCACGCATCGCACACGCGGCGCCACGCGCCGCGAGACGCGAGGCGGTGTAACCGCCGAGCGACACGATGCAGGTGATCTCCCTTCGTGGACATCACCCACGCATAACTTCTGACAGAACTACACCACCTACCAGCAGGACTGTCTCTGGGTGCTGTCCCGGAGGGGTCCGCCGATGAGCGACTGACTCTGCAAGTACGGGACGTCGTCATCACCGTCGTGATCACCGCATCCGGACGACCACTCGAGCCCCATCGCTACCGACACCCGAGACAGTAACGCCTTTCCTGCCACGCTCGAACGTCCGGGCATGGACCTGCAGGTCGTCCCTCGAGAGCGCGTGCGGCCGGTGACTGCCATTTTGAGTGTCGTCTCGCTCGCGATCGTCTTCGCGGCAGCGGGCGGGCAGATCCCACCGTCGCTGGTGCCAGACGCGCCGGGGTGGCTGCTCGATGCGATCCCGCACGTGAACGTGGTGATCAGTGCGGCGGCGATCGTCACCATCGCGCTGGGCTGGCGGGCGATTCGCCGAGGGAACGTCGACCGGCACCGCATCCTGATGGTGACGTCGTTCCTGCTCTTCGCGGCCTTCCTCGTGCTCTACCTGTTCCGGTTGATCTCGACGGGTGGGCCGGACCCGTTCCCGGGACCCGACGCGGTGTACCGGTTCGTCTACCTGCCGGTGCTCGCGATTCACATCTTCCTGGCCGTGGTTTGCGTGCCGCTGGTCTACTACGCGCTCGTGCTCGCGATGGCCTACCCGATCGAGGAGCTACCTCGAACGAATCACGCTCGTTTCGGCCGCTACGCGGCGAGCCTGTGGCTGATCTCGTTTTCACTCGGGATCGTCGTCTACGTGCTGTTGCACGTCGGCTACTGACTACCAGCGACCGCTCGAGAGCAACTCGAAGCGTCCGTGGTGGAACCAGGTTCGCCGGAACGAAAGCGGGTCGACGACCGATGTGGAGGACGCTTCGCGTTCGGAATGGCGTCAGGGGTGTGTTTCATCGATCGTGTGGTCGGCTGTACCGACCACCGATACCGTGGCGGCGTTGCCGCCACGCAGTCGAGGTCGCGCCGGAGTCGAAGCCGCATCACAAACGTTCGTCAGTCGTCGGCGTGTAGCGGCGTTTCGTCGATCTCGGGGCGGGTGACGTCGCGGTCGGTCGTCTCGCCCTCGATCTCGTAGGGGTACTCGCCGGTGACACAGCCGAGACAGAGGTCGATGCGTTCCTTGCCCAGCACCTCGGCGACGGCGTCGGTCGAGAGGTACGCGAGGCTGTCGGCCTGAATTTCGTCGCGAATCTCGTCGGTCGTCCTGTCGGAGGCGATCAGTTCCTCGCGGGTGGCCATGTCGATCCCCATGTAACACGGGGCGACGATCGCTGGCGCGCCGATGCGGACGTGGACCTCCTCGGCCCCGCAGTCTTTGAGCAACTGGACGAGTTGCGTCGAGGTGGTCCCACGGACGATCGAGTCGTCGATGACGGTGACCGTTCTGCCCTCGATAGTCGATTTGATCGGGTTCAGTTTGAGACGGACGGCGCGTTCACGTTCGTCCTGCGTGGGCATGATGAACGTCCGCCCGACGTAGCGATTTTTCATCAGGCCCTCGGCGAACTCGACGCCATCTTCGTCGTCGGGGCGGATCTCGCCGTCGGCGGTCGTCTCGCTCGCGGCGTCAGCGTAGCCGGAGGCGAACGCACGACCGGAGTCCGGGACGGGCATCACGACGTCGGTCTCGACGCCGCTTTCCTCCCAGAGCTTGCGTCCGAGGTTCCGCCGGGCCTCGTAGACCAGCGTCTCGTCGATGACGCTGTCCGGGCGGGCGAAGTAGACGTGCTCGAAGAAGCAATGAGCCGTATTGTCACGCTCGATCAACTGGTAGGAGTCGAACCCGCCGCCGTCTTCGTGCAGGACGATCAGTTCGCCCGGCTTCACGTCGCGGACGAGTTCCCCATCGAGCGTGTCGATCGCCGCCGACTCGGAGGCGAGGATGTAGCCATCCTCGAGTTTCCCGATACAGAGCGGGCGGTTCCCGAGCGGGTCGCGGACGCCGAGGACGGTCTCGTCGTGGCTGATCGTCAGCGCGTAGGAGCCGTGGATACGCTCCATCGTGTGTTTGACCGCGCGGACGAGGTCCTCTTTGAGCAGGTTTCGCGCGAGATCGTGGGCGATGACCTCGGTGTCGCCGTCGCTGGTGAAGGCGTGGCCGACGGCAGCGAGGTCGTCGCGGATCTCGTCGGCGTTGACGAGGTTGCCGTTGTGGCTGAGCCCGAGCGAACCGCTCTTGAAGGAGACGGAAAACGGCTGTGCACAGCTCGAGTCGACCGACCCGGCGGTCGGGTAGCGGACGTGGCCGATGCCGGCCGAGCCGTTGAGCACGTCGAGGTCGCTCTCGTCGAAGACCTCGCCGACGAGGCCCATGTCGACGTGGCTGTGTTGCTGGAACCCGTCGTGGGTGACGATCCCCGCGGACTCCTGACCGCGGTGCTGGAGTGCGTACAGCGCGTAGTACAACGGTCGTGCCGCGTCTCGACCGGCAAGTGAGACGCCGACGACGCCGCACTTCTCGGTCATTCCTGTTCGCCGGGGAGTCTCGCCCCGCCCATCAGTCATGGGAGTCTGTAGGGCACCGGGTCGATAAAAATCCCCGTGTTTGTGCTGTCAAACCAGTTCTCGAGTTGGTGTGGTATCCACGATCGTGCATAGAATCACACAGTCCCTTTCGCTGCTCCGGCACCTGATCTCTCCGTCCCGGGCAGTCGGTCGTCTGTCAGCCGCCCGTCTGACGGTCGCTTTCGCAGGCGACGGGACGGCCGTCGTTCGACGCTGGTGACCGTTCTACGCGATGAAATCTGGGTGAATTGCAAGTACCCGTCTATCGGTTGTATTCGACCATCAGCGGCCGTGATGTTCCGGATGAGTCCTCGTTAAGTGCGAATAATTCGGCTAAAATATATAAATTTTCATAAATATAGTGAAATAGTCTAAAGAATGCAAGGTATTATTTTACAGCAGGGACGACCACCGGTTGCAGATGTCTAGACGACCACGAACGCGACGCGGCGGCCTATCGGCCGCAGGCACTGGAATCGTTGTCTCGCTGGCTGGTTGTGCTGACAATGGAGACGACGCCCTCTGATCGGCACCGAACCGACGTCCCTGTACCGGCCGGCGGGTCGACTTCCCAACTCGGTGCGAACACCCGCTACGACCGGGGGACTCCATTTCTTCGACCGTATCCGTCGGACCCGAAATTCGCTGGGGTCCGTTCGATACCAGACCTTGGAGTCCACTGTGAACGACTCGCAGTGGGCGCGCCGTTCCCATACACCCAAAGGGCAGGGGGCCGTCTGTGAGTGGTGATGACTGACAGAGAGGTTCACCTGCCGGTCGCCGCACAGCCGACGGTCGACGCGATCGTCGACTACGCCCAGACAGCCGAACGTGGCGGATACGACTGCGTCTGGCTCCCCGAGACGTGGGGGCGAGACGCCGTGACCGTGCTGACGGCTATCGCCGAACGCACCGAAGAGATCGACCTCGGGCCCAGTATCGTCAACACCTACTCGAGGACACCTGCGCTGCTCGGGCAGACCGCCGCGACGCTGCAGGAGGTCTCCGACGGCCGGTTCCGGCTCGGTATCGGACCGAGCGGCCCCATCGTGATCGAGAACTGGCACGGCGTCGAGTACGGCAACCCGCTGCGGCGAACGCGGGAAACCGTCGAAATCGTCCGTAAAGTGCTCTCCGGCGAGGAACTCGAGTACGACGGCGAGGACTTCTCGCTGTCGGGCTTTCGCCTGCGCTGTGACTCACCCGAGCCGGCACCACCGGTCGAGGTGACCGGGATGGGGCCCAAGGCCGTCGAACTCGCGGGCCGATTCGCCGACGGCTGGCACGGCATCATGCTCACTCCCGACGGCGTCCGGGACCGCCTCGCAGACGTCGAACGCGGTGCGGAACTGGGCGACCGTGACCCCGATGACGTAACCGTCTCGATCGGTGTCAACTGCTGTGTGCTCGAGGACGAAGAACGGGCCCGCGAACTCGCCCGCCAGCACGTCGCCTTCTACGTCGGCGGGATGGGTACCTTCTACCGCGATGCGCTCGTCCGACAGGGCTACGACGAGGCCGAAGCCATCTACGACGCCTGGCAGGAGGGCGACCGCGAGCGCGCCCTCGACTTGCTGGGTGACGACCTGCTCGATCAGCTCTGTGCGGCAGGCGACCTCGAGACGGCTCGCGAGAGCCTCGAGCGCTACGAGGCCGTCGACGGGCTAGACGCCGTGATGGTGAGTTTCCCGCGCGGGGCGACCGAAGACGACGTGCGCGAGACGATGGACGCGCTGGCCCCGGCGAACGACTGACCGGAAACCGGTGGATCCACCGATCCCGACAGCTACAAACGGCCGATCCTCCCAGTACTCAGTATGCCAGGCAAGGTCGCGCCCGACGACCTGCTCGAGCACGTCTTCGACCGGACTGGTGCGCCGGACGACGCGGTCGTGCAGGGACCGGCCTACGGTGAGGACGCAGCCGCTATCGATCCGCCCGACGGAACCCTCGTGGTAAGCACCGACCCGATCTCGCTGTCGGCCTCGGCCGTCGGCACCCTCGGGGTCCACGTCGCCTGTAACGACGTGGCCGCCTCGGGGGCCGACCCCCGGTGGCTGACGGTCGTCGTGATGCTCCCCGACGAGGAGTCGTCCCTCGAGACGATTACCGGCGATATCGACGACGCTGCCCGCGAGATCGGCGTCAGCGTCGTCGGCGGCCACTCCGAGTACGTCGACGCGCTCGAGCGCCCGCTGGTCTGTCTGACGGCGATGGGCACCACCGACCGGTTCGTCCCGACCGGGGGTGCCGGGACAGGGGATCGAATCGTCCTGACGAAAGCGGCGGGCGTCGAGGGAACGGCGATCCTCGCGGCCGACTTCGGGGACGACCTCGGCGTCGACGACCCCACCTGTCGACGGGCCGAGCGATTCCTCGAGGAGGTGAGCGTCGTCCCGGACGCTCACGTCCTCCGGGAGTACGCGACGGCCATGCACGACCCGACGGAAGGTGGCGTCGCTGCCGGTCTGCTCGAGCTTGCTGTCGCCTCTGGGGGACGCCTCGTGGTCGACCGCGACGCTGTCCCGATCAGAGCCGAGACCGAGACGCTCTGTGACGCCGCGGGCGTCGACCCGCTCTGCATCTTTGGCTCCGGCGCGCTCCTCGCGACGGTCCCCGACGACGAGGTCGACGACGCACTCGCCGATCTCGAGGCCGCCGGACTCGAGGCGGCGGCGATCGGGACTGTCGAGGCGGGAGAACCGGAACTCCGCCTCGGCTCCGAATCGATCACCGAACCCGTCGTCGACGACCTCTATCCGCTCTGGGCGGCGGTCGACGAGGACGCGTGACGATCGACAGGCCGACTCGCTTCCGTTTCTCCCGACCATCGCGACGTTCTCGAAACGTGACGGTGTCCTGACGACTCTGGGCGGAAGCCAATAGCTATATCTTATACCGATGACCATGGCTGGTAAGGGATACATAATGTCAGGGGGAACGCCAGAGGCGATCTGGAACGTGCTTACAGACCGGATCGGCGACGATTTGCGTGCGGTGATCCGGTACGGGCCGACCGAATCGGAATCCAAACTCCGCCCGGACGTCAGGCGGCGATACTCGACAGACGCCCTCCGCGATCTCGTCGATCGAACGATCGTAGCTCAGCTCGGTCATCGGCGGGCACAGCAGACCGTCGCGGCTGGCGACCTCACCGCCGTCGTCCGGGTGTTCGAAGACGCCTGGATCGTCTCGTGCCCGGATCCGGCAGACAGAAAGTGCGGCGTGTTGCTCTCGATCGATCGGGACGGCGACCAGACGACGATGGCCGACCTCGAGTGGTGTCTTGGGTACGTAGAGCAGGAGGTCGTCGGTGCGACGACCTGACCGGTTGCCCGTCAGCCGGCCAGCCAGCGCTCCGGGACGGCATCGAGTCCTCGAGCGACGACAGCCGGGGCGAGGAAGATCCACGCGACGAGAACCGCGTAGAGGGCGACCAGCCCCGGTCGAGCGCTTCCGACGACTGACTCGAGTGCGCGAATTGCGACTGTAACGCTGCCAGCGACGCCGACGAGGACGACGCCCTCGAGCGGCGAGCGCAGTGCTGGGAGCTGATCGACGCTCCTGCCCGCGAGCAGGCCACCGATCGCACCACCCAGTCCGAGCAGTGCGTCGTCGCTCCCGCCGGTGAGTGCGACCGCCGGGATCGAGACGACGAGTGCGAGCAGGAAGATGCGCGTCGGATCGGCGCGCGTGAGGCGGACGACGCTCGCGAGGACGACGATGCCGAGTGCGATCCCGACGACGACGTCACCCAGATAGTGGACGCCGAGTGCGACGCGTGAAAGTGAGACGAGGCCGACGACCACCGCGACGGCAGCCAGCGCTCGCCAGTCGCGGATCCTGTCGAACGCGACGACGAGGCCGCCGTAGACGACGACCGCCGCGAAGGCGTGCCCGCTCGGAAAGCCGTAGCCCTCGACCTCGAGCGGGACCAGCAGGGCCTCCTCGGGCGGTCTCGGGAGCGCGAGGATCGCCTTGACCGCGAGCAACAGGGGGAGACCAGCGATCGCGTACCCGATCGCGAGGGCGACCCGTCGCCGGTGAGCACTCGCCAGCCAGAACAGCGTCCCGAGCAATGCCATGGGGACAGTCGTCCCGCCGAGGGCGGTCACGAGGAGAATCGCGTCGGCGAGTTCGGGTGAGACGGCGTCGCGGACGACCGCACTCTGGTCCTCGAGGCGCATTCGGTTCGATTCTCGGTGCTCGCGCGCGCCCCATCGGCCTATCGATTTACACGTAGATCGCATCAGACGGTTGCTGACGAGTCGCGATCCAGAACGAGGTCCGTTGCCGCGGTCGATACTTCGAATCCTGTCCCTCGAACTGGTCGGGAGGACGCCGTCTTCCGACCCGGGACCCGTCAACTGTCTGCCCCCGACTCGCGTGACGAACTACTAGCCGTGAGCGCCCCTTCGCGCCGTAACGATCCGCTGCCCGGCGAGCTCGAGCCACAGTCCGTCGACGCCCACGGCTGCTCCTGTCCGGAGCACTGTTCGCCTCCCGACGTCCCACCGGTGGACGGCCTCTCCGGGTGGATTCTGTCACTCTGGATGGTTGATTGCGGGAAAACATATCGGGTTGTTGCTATCGGGTCTGTACCCGGCACTCGGGGAATCGACCGCCAGACTCTCTGATGAGCGAGTTTGGTTGCGCCGGCCGATACGTTTACTTTCGATACTTACTATCCATCCGATACGATGGCGGGATCGTCGTTCCGGTTCGCCCGGTACGGGTACAGTGCCATCTTCGACCCGTCGGACGTCGTCTCCGCGAACGTGGAGGTCTACGGCCAGACACGTCGAAAACGCGCGTATCAGGCCGTTCGACTGATCCTCTTTTACCTGTTCAACCTCTTCCTGTACGCGGTCCCGCTCACGTACGCGGGGTTCGGTGCGACGGGAGAGGTCGGCGACCCCCCAGCGTTCGTCGAGGGCGTTGCCACCTCCCTGGGGACCGACCCCCTCTCGAGCTGGCAGTTCCTCCTCGCACTGGTCCAGAACTGCACGTTTCTCTTTGCCGCCTCGGCACTCACTTTCCTCACCTTTCACGTCGCCGTCTGGCTCACTCGCAACTCGAGTGGCGTCCTCCAGTCGATCCACACGGTCGTTTACTCGACCGGCATCTACCTCGCGGCGATCTTCAGTTTCACCTGGTACCTCTCGACGTCGCCGGCGATCGTCGTCGCCGACCAGTGGCTCATCTGGGTCCAGGCGGAGTTCATTTACGCCGTCATCGACGCGACGGGCACGAACCTCGAACTCCCCGGCGGCCGGCCCGGGCCGGTCGACCTGACCGGCATCACGGGATCGGGAATCGTCGCGCTCGCTGGACTGTTCGTCGCGGGGCTGTACTACCTCTACTCGCTGTACCTCGGTGCTCGCCACAATCACCACTCGAGTCGCTTCGCGGGCCTGCTCGCGGTCGGGTTCGTCGTCGCCTCACCCGTCCTGTTCGTCCTCGGCTCGATCGTCACGGCCCTCTTCCTCGACGGCACAATCGTCGGTCTCGCGATCCCCATCCTGCTATGACACGACATCGATCACGATCCACGGACGAAGCAGGCGCATCGACAGCGACCGAGAATCCGGCCCACGGCAGTTCCGGGACCACCGACGACTCGGACCACGATCCCGTGGCCGACGGCGGCACGACCCCAGAGACGACGGATGCACGCGAACCCGCGGAGACACCGGCCACCGACTCGACGACGAGCTACGACGAGTCGTCGGTCGTCGACGACTCTTCGGAGGACGCTACCGGTGAACAGGTTCGATACCGGACCCGTCCGACGATCAGGCCCGCGCTCGTCTGGATCGGGCTGACCGTCCTGATCGGCGGGACGATCGCCGTCGCGCTCTTTCAGAACGTCCTCGGCCTCGAGGATCCCGAGCTGTCGTCGATCCTCGGCTGGGTCGTCGTCTTCGTCGTCGCGATCGTCGTCGCGCGGTTTCTCGTTCGGATATACATCCTGACGCGGACGCAGTACCTCGTCACCGACGACGCGATCCGCTACGAGTTTACCCTGTGGTTCCGCCGGCGCTCTCGAGACGTTCCGTTCACGCAGGTTCGCGGTCACGAACTGGATCAGAACCGCGTCCAGCGCACCTTCGGCGTGGGGACGGTCGCCGTGCTCACCGGCGGGACGAACGCCAGCCTCGGCTACCTCGAGTTCCACAACGTTCCGAATCCCGGTCGCGTTCGGTCGATCATCAGAGAGCGAACGCGGGAGATCGCTGCGGAGCGTCGGTGATCGGACGAAGTCTCTCACGCGTCCATCGTGATCGCATACAGGATACAGAGGAACGCGAAGACGTTGGTCACCTGGAAGACGGTCACCGTCCAGAACTGGGAGATCTCGACGATTCTCGTGACGACCGTCATCGCGAGTTCGGGGAGGATGATGGCGGCGAACCCCACGGCCAGAAACAGCATCGGTCGACTCTGGTTCCGTCGGTACCCCTGAAAGGCGATCGCGACGATCGCGAGCCCGAGGACGGTCAGGATGCTAAACAGGGTTCCCTGTACGATGAGTTCGAACGAGAGGTCGATCTGGGGTATCATTGTCACAGCTCCTCGATTAACCGGGTGAGTCGATCGGCGGGCGTCTCCGTCCGTTCGACGCTGAGGTCGAACCCGTCGTCGGTCAGCGTGACCGTGAGACGGTGCAGGTTGGCCCGGTACACCTTGTAGTGGTGTCCGTCACGGTCGGGAACGGTCGTCGCCGTGACGAGGTCGTGGTCGCGAAGCGTCTCGAGACGGCGGTAGATCGTCACCTCCGAGACGTCACAGCGTTCGGCGAGTGTGCTGGCCGACATGGCCTCCGATCGAACGTGAACGAGGATGGATCGGGCGACGGCGTCGTTCAGCACGCTCCCGATCGTCTCGACGTCACACTCCTCGCTCATACGTGGTGGTCCGTTTCGATCGAGAAAATGTAAACCCCACAACTTCAAGGGCTGAAGTCGTGCGCTCGAGGGAGGGATAGCCCTGATCCGGGTCACGTCAGTAGCCAGCATCCTCCCGGTACAGTCGGTCGGTGACCGAGAGATCGCCGTAAACGAGGTACACCCACGCACACACGAGTGCGACGCCGATCAGCATCCGAACCGTCCACGTCTCGACGCCGGTCGCGAGCGACGGCGTGGTCGCCTGTTCTGCGACGAGAATCGACGGGAGGGTTAACGCGGGCTCTGCCGAGATCGGTTCCTGGCCGATACTCACGATCGCGACGCCACCGAAGTGAACGCCGATCGGCAACCCCAGTTGGCCGGTCAACACGTACGCGACGGCGAACAGGACGCCCCCGATCGCACTCGTGACGATCAGTCCAATTCCCCCGCCGAGAACGTGAAACACGCCGAACACCGGCAGGCTCGCGAGGACGCCAGCGACCACAGCCGTGCCAGCCCCGACCGATCGGGATCGAAGACCCTCGGCAACCGTCGTGATGAATATCGATCGAAAGAGCACTTCTTCGAACACGTTTCCGGCCAGGAGGAACGCCAGCATCGCGACGAGCACGACGCCGCCGAGGAGCGCGGAATCGACCCCGACGCCCGTCACCGTGACCGACAGGGAAACCTGTCCTCGCAGCGCCTGATAGCTGACGGTCCCGATACTGGCCACGACCCCGATGAGAACACCGGCGACGAAGTCGACGTACCACCGCCTCGAGAGCGCGAACCCGTAACTCGTGAGTGGACGCCGGTCGAGTCGGGAAGCGACGAGGAGGGACGCACCCGTGGCGATCGCGATGGTCACCACGAAGCCGACGAAGATCACCACGGTGGCACCGACCGCAGAGACCCCGTCTACCGAACCGAGAGCGTCCGCCACGACGGCCGGAACGAAGAGGTGACCACCGATGTAGATCACGAAGCCGACGAGCAGCGCCGCGAGCAGTCGCCACGTCGCTCGGAGTCGCCCGTCGGTGCTCCCGTAGCGGAGCCTGTCCGCCAGACTCCGTCGTCGCTCGCTCGAGGCCTGTCGATCGTGCATAGACGGCGCTACAGCACGCCCTTCCAAATAGCGACGATCACGGTTTCAGGAGCCGAAGCCGTGGCTTGCAATCGCAGGCCTTCCAGACCACCGTGGCGCGGTGCGTGCCTCGTCCGGAATGCTGTACCGCGTCTCGGTTGTGCTGGCCCCTCGAGTCAGGTTCGGCCGCCCCACACGCTAGCGATCGGCCCACTCGAGCATCCGCGCGTAGACCGGATCGGACTCGAGCGCTCGCGAGTCGCCGACGAGCACCAGCGCACGCTTGGGCCGGGTGAGTGCAACGTTGATCCGCCGGTAGTCCTCGAAGATCGGCCCCTCGAGCGAGCCGGTTGCCGTAAACGAGACGACGATCAGTTCCTGACTCGAGCCCTGAAACCGGTCGACGGTGTCGACGGCGACGGCGTCGGGGACGCGGCTCGCGATGGTCGACACCTGTGCGCGAAACGGCGCGATGACGCCCATCTGTTCGTAGCGGAGGCCGGCGTCGGCGTAGGTCTCGAGTAACTCGGCGATGCGCTCGGCCTCGGCTGCGTCGGTGTAGCGGCTGCCGTCGCCCTCGACGTCGACGAAGGTCACGGGGTCTCTGAGAGTCGGGGGGAGCGCGTCCCGGGAGACGCCCACGAGGTCGTCGAGTGTCCGTGCGGCGACCTCGGGCTCCGCAGGGCGGAGCTTCCCGTCGTAAAACTCCTGGGAGGCGAAGTACTGAATGCGCTGGTTCATCCGGTACTGGCGGTCGAGCATGACGCCGGCGTCGGGATGTGTTTCGACGAGCCGTTCGAACAGCGACTCGGTGAGGTCGTTCTCGGCGCGGACGACCGGCGGCAACTGCTCGTGGTCGCCCACGAGGACGAACCGGTCGGCGAGGGTGGCCGCCGCGAACGTACCGGGTTCGGTCAACTGGGCGGCCTCGTCGACCAGCGCGACGTCGAAGTACTGTTCTTTCAGTTCGCGAGAGCCACAGGTCGCCGTCGTCGCCGCGACGACCTGCGCGTTCTCGAGTTCCGCGAGCCGATCTTCTGGGTCGCCCGCCCGCTCGAGGCGGTAGGGCAGCATGTCCTCGCGGACGCCGCTCTCGCTGCCGACGCGGACGACCTCGACGGTTTCACCGTCTTCGCGTTGCGCCTCCGGCGCAACGCCCTCACCGTGTTCTTCGAGTTGCTCGAGCAGCGCCTCGAGAGCGTTGTCGACCGCGCGATTAGTGAACGCCGAGAGGAGGACGCGATCGCCGCGCTCGACCATCGCGCGGATGGCGCGAGCGATGGTGTAGGTCTTCCCGGTGCCGGGCGGGCCGTGGATCAGCGCGAAGTCATCGGCACCGACGGCCTTCCTCACTGCTTCGTTCTGGGCCGCGTTGTTGCCGATGAACGTCTCCTCTGGGAGCGAAAACGAGGGTTCCTCGCGGCCGAACAGCACGTCTTTGCGCCGCCCGTCGCCTTTCAGCAGGAAATCGTGCATCGCCACGAGCAGCCTGTCGGTGGTCAGTTCGGAGGGATAGACGTCCAGCCGACACACCTCGACCGGCTCGTCGGCCGTCAGCACGACTTCGTCGTCGAGTCGTTCGATCATCGCCAGTTCCGCGTTACCTCGAACCGGGTGGCCATCGCTCGCGAGCACGAGGTCCCCTTCGCGCAACTTGGAGGCCCCGCCAGCCGTCCGCTTCGCCCGGAGTTCCCACCGTCCCTCCTCGAGCGGCCGTTTCTCGACGAACTCGAGGTCGATCAGCGCGCGGTCGTCGTCGGCTCGTTCCTGGGCGTCTTGCTGCCAGAGTTTGGCGTATTCGCGGTGGACCTCCCGCCGTTCCTCCTCGATGGCGCGGTAGAGTCGGTCGAAGTACTCGAGTTCCTCGTCGGGGAGTGCCTGCCCGATCTGGCCCGCCTTCGACTCCTGATCGAGCCGACCGGAGACGACCATGCAGGTGTCCTGCTCGAAGCAGTATTCGCACTTGGCGTCGCCTTCGTAGCCGGTCGGGACGTCGCCTTTGACCTCCATCGCGGCGATCTCGTTGCGAAGCCGGACGACGAACTTCAACAGTCCAGCGCCCATCGAGAAGTCCTTCGCTGGCGTCAGGTCGCCGGTCTCTTCGTTGCGGTCCAGCGCCGAGTTCTTCGTATAGAGTAGCGTCCCGGTGTCGACCTCGTCGCCGTGTTCCTCGAGCAAGAGGGCGTAGCAGGCGGCCTGCACCTTGTCCTTGAACCGGGGTTCCTTCCGCAGGTTCTTGCCGGTCTTGAGTTCGACCGGTGCGCCCCGGCGGATGGCGTCGGCCCGACCGCGGATGCCGAACGTCTCGCTGATGAGCAACTGTTCTGACCGCCAGCTATCGTCTTCGGTCAGCCGACCTTGCTCGAGCCAGCCCTCGATCGCCGCGGCGTTCTCCCGGACGTCCTCGGCGACGGCCTCGGGTGTCTCCCCGAGCAGGCCAAGCTGGAGGCCCCGTTCCTCGACGCGGGCGTCGATCGACTCCTCGAGGTCCCGACCCCGGAGCAGGTCGCCGAAGACCTCGTGGACGATGGTCCCCTTGACGACGGGGTAGTTCAGCGGCACCCCGGAGAGCTTGTTCAGGTAGTAGAGCCGGGGACACTCCACCCAGTTGCGGATCGCCGTCACGTTCACGAGGAAACTCGGCTCGACGACGACGTAGGAGTCGCCCGTCGTCGTGTACTGGGTCTCCCCCTGGTACTCGTCTTCCTCGACGTTCGTAACGAGCAGTTCCATCCCGGGCTCGAGCAACTCGGCCGACTCGACCCACTTGTTCCAGCAGGTAATCGTCGTCAGTTCGTGTGCGTCCTCGAGTGGTTCGTCGCCGATTGGGCCATCGGCTCCGGCCGCGCGGGTATCGGCCCCCCTGTCGCCTGGAGCGCTGGCGTCGCTCTCCGTTCCGCCATCTGCGAGCGGCCCGGTCCCGGCGGCTGCGTCGTCGGTCGCGACGAGTCGCACCGGCACCTCGGCGAGGTCGGTCTCGCCGTAGCTGGTGGAGACGGTTCGGACTGTAACCTCGTCGGCGACGATTCCGCGTACGTCCACGCAGTCACGTCAGGGCCGTTCGGTCAAAAATGGTATCGGTCGTCTGCCGTCGGCGACCGTGGCTCGAGTCATCGGTCGTCGGGTGACGATATCGACTCGGGTGGCCGACCACTGGAGACGACGACGGCGCTACTGGAACGTGCGTCCCAGCTGGTCCTGCTCCTGGGCTGGCTCGGCGCTGTCGAATTGCTCTTCGATCTCCTCGTAGCGCTCTTTGGTCTCCGGGGTCACGCTCGGGTTGACCTCCTCGAGGGCGTGCTCGAAGTGATCCGTGCTGATACGGACGTTATCGAGGGTGTCGGGCATCTCCTCGGGATCGACGGAGGTGATGAACTCGCGACTGGCTTCCATCGAGGCCTCGCGGCAGACGGCCTCGATGTCGGCACCGACGTACCCCTCCGTCTCGGCGGCGAGCCACTCGAGGTCGACCGCGTCTGCGAGCGGCTTGTTCCGGGTGTGGACCTCGAAGATCCGCTTGCGACCGTCCTCGTCGGGGACGGGCACGTGGACGTGGCGATCCAGCCGCCCGGGCCGTAGCAGTGCCGGATCGATCAGGTCCGGACGGTTCGTGGTGGCGATCACGACGACGTCCTCGAGTTCTTCGAGGCCGTCCAGCTCAGTGAGCAGCTGGCTGACGACGCGCTCGCCGACGCCGGAGTCGGTCGCGCCCTGCCCGCGCTCGGTGGCGATCGAGTCGATCTCGTCGAAGAAGATCACGGTCGGGGCGTTCGACCGTGCCTTCTCGAAGACCTCCCGGACCCCTTTCTCGGACTCGCCGACGTACTTGTTCAGCAGTTCGGGGCCCTTGATCGAGATGAAGTTCGACTGGGCCTCGTTCGCCACGGCCTTGGCGAGCAGCGTCTTCCCGGTGCCCGGTGGGCCGTACATGAGGACGCCCTTGGCGGCCTCCATGTCCATCTGTTCGAACACCTCGGGGTAGTCCAGTGGCCACTGGATCGTCTCGCGCAGGCGTTCTTTGGTGTCTGCGAGGCCGCCGACGTCGTTCCACGTGACGTCCGGCACCTCGACGAACACCTCGCGCATCGCCGAGGGCTGGATCCCCTTGAGCGCCTCCTTGATGTCGCCTTCGGTGACCTGCAGCGACTCGAGCACCTCGGCGTCGATCTCGTCGGCCTCCAGATCGAGGTCCGGACGGATCCGACGCAGGGCGTTCATCGCACCCTCGCGGGCGAGGCTCTCGAGGTCGGCGCCGACGAAGCCGTGGGTGTTCTCGGCGTAGCGATCCAGGTCGATCGACTCCTCGAGTGGCATCCCGCGGGTGTGGACCTGCAGGATCTCCCGGCGACCGTCCTTGTCCGGGACGCCGATCTCGATCTCGCGGTCGAAGCGGCCACCGCGACGGAGCGCGGGGTCGATGTCGTCGACGCGATTGGTCGCGGCGATGACAGTGACCCGGCCGCGCTCCTCTAGACCGTCCATCAGGCTGAGCAGCTGAGCGACGACGCGGCGTTCGACGTCGCCACCGGCTTCCTCTCGCTTGGCGGCGATGGAGTCGAGTTCGTCGATGAAGATGATCGCGGGGGCGTTCTCTTCGGCCTCCTCGAACACTTCACGGAGCTGTTCTTCAGACTCGCCGTAATACTTCGACATGATCTCCGGGCCGGAGATCGTCTCGAAGTGGGCGTCGATCTCGTTGGCGACGGCCTTGGCCATGAGGGTCTTCCCGGTCCCCGGCGGGCCGTGGAGGAGGACGCCCTTGGGCGGCTCGATGCCGAGCTGTTTGAACAGCTCGGGGTGGCGCATCGGCAGTTCGATCATCTCCCGGACCTGGTCGAGTTCGTCGTCCAGGCCGCCGATGTCCTCGTAGGTGACGTTCGGGACGCCTTCGGCGGCGGTGCCGGGACCGCCGGCGCTGACCTGTTCGGCCGGCGTCTCGGAGATGTCGATGCTCGTCGAGTCGGTGATGACGACCGTGCCGCTGGGCTGGGTGCCCGCGATCTTCAGCGGGACCGACTGTCCCGAACTGGCCATCGGGCCAAAGGACAGCGAGAAGGGCACCGTCTGCCCCTCCGTGACGGCCTGGCCGGAGAGCTTGTCCCGGACGAGCGGACCGATGTCGCCCCGAATGCGGAGGTTCTGCGGAAGCGCGACGGTGACCGACTTCGCCGGCTTGACGTCGGCCTGTTCGACGGTCACGCTGTCGTCGATTCCGACGTTCGCCTCCTGACGGAGTCGGCCGTCGATCCGGACGATCCCTCGACCTTCGTCTTCGGGATAGCCGGGCCAGACGCGGGCGACCGTCTGCCCGTCACCCTTGCCCGAGATGACGATGTAGTCGCCGTTCTCGAGGTCGAGTTCCCGCATCGAGACGCGGTCGATCGCCGCCAGTCCGCGGCCAGCGTCCTTCTGTTTGAGGGGTTTGACGGTGAGTTTCATACTTCGGCCTCCGTCTCGATAGTGAGCACGCCGTTTTTGATAAACGTGTGTGCATCACCTGCCCCGTCCAGGTCCAGTTCGTACTGCTCGTCTCCGATGACGACGATCACGGTGTCCGCTACGACGTCGACCGACCCGTCCACTGCAGGCCCGAAGTCGACGGCCAGCACGTTCCCATCGTGGTACTGGTACTGGCGTACCGCCGCATCGTCGTCGCTGATGATTTGGTCGAGGGTCATGTTTCAACTAACCCAAGGTAAGTCGTGCTACTATAAAAATCTTTTCCCGACAGATCGAGTGACGGCACTGGGGTCGGGGAGAAAACGCTGTTCGCAGTTCACAGTCGCTGCCGGATGATCCCCCGCCGTCGAATCGGCGGTTTTCGTCGGCGGCCTCCGTCAGGCTGACACGGTCTTCGGCACCTGGCGGTCTTCGGTACCGGAGTCCCGTCGATTCGTCGAGCGCTGTGTCCGGATTTATGGTGTCGCCGCTCGTGTGTGCAGTATGGAAACGGTCTCCCACCACGGGCGACGCACGGCATACGAGCACGTCGACCGCGGCGGTGTGGGACCCACCGCGTGCTACGTTCACGGGAGCGGCGGCGCTCGTGAGATGTGGCGCGCCCAGCGGGAACTCACCGATCGCGCACCCATGGTGGCACTCGACCTGAGCGGGCACGGTGACTCAGCGGACGTCGACGCCGATCCCGGGTACCAGGCGCTCTCGGCCTACGCAGACGACGTCATCGCCGTCGCCGAGGAGACGGACGCGACCGTCCTCGTCGGTGCCTCCCTCGGCGGCGCTGTCGCTCTCCACGTCGCCCTCGAGCGGTCGTTCCAGCCCGAGGCGATCGTCCTCACGGGAACCGGCGCGCGGATGGGCGTCCTCGAGGACCTCCTCGAGTGGCTCGCCTCGGATTTCGAGCGCGCAGTCGAGTTCCTCCACGGCCCCGGGCGACTCTTCGCAGATCCCGACTCGAACCCGGATATCCGGGAGCGCTCGCTCGAGACGATGCTCGACACCGGGCAGGTCGTCACCCGCCGGGACTTTCTGACCTGCCACCGGTTCGACGTCCGCGACGACCTCGAGGGCGTCGACGTCCCGACGCTCCTGCTGTACGGCGATCAGGATCGACTGACGCCGCCGTGGTTCCACGAGTACCTCGCTGAGGAGATTCCGGACGCACGAGCGGTCGAGATCGAGGGCGCGGCCCATCGGCCGATGCTCGAGCGCCCGGCGGCGTTCAACGAGGCGCTCACGACGTTTTTCTCGGAGCTGTCTGCGGCGCAGTGACCGGTGTGAGAAGCAGAGACCGTGCCGACGGGGCCTACCGGGCGTCCTCGAGCGAGCAGTAGGCGTCCGAACTGGCAGTGAGCCACTCGGTGGTCACGTCGGCGTCGTCACAGTTGGCCGGGAACATCGTGCAGACGGCGACGCCGTCCCGGTCGACGGTGACGTGTTGAATCGTCGCGGCGTCCGGCTCGTCGGGGTGCTCGGCAGGGTGCGATGCGGACCGGGGATCGCTCGGTGCAGTGGACATGGTGGTTCTCGGGTGTTACTGCGAACTCCGTGGTCGTGGTATATAAACACTGTCGGTAAATATATAATACTCTACTAGCGTGGTTATATGGCAATTATATTGGTTGACCAGAACGTCACCGCGCGGTGACGATCAGCGGATCGGGCTGGGAAACCGGTCGTTCTGGGTCGACCGAGAGCAGCCGGTCAGTACAGTTCCTCGAGGTCGTCTTCTTCGTGACTGTGCTCGTCGGCGGGGAACGTACCGGATTCGACCGCCTCGACGTAGTCTTCGATCGCGCCGGTCATCTCCTCGCGAACCGAGCCGAACTGCTCGGCGAACGACGGCGACCACTCGCTCAGCCCGATCACGTCGTCGACGACCAGCACCTGGCCGTCACAGTCCGGGCCAGCGCCGATGCCGATCGTCGGCGTCTCGAGCGCTGCAGTCACGTCGGCGGCCAGATTCGCGGGGACGTGCTCGAGTACCAGCGAGAACGCCCCCGCCTCCTCGTGGGACCGCGCCAGCTCGAGGATGCGCTCGGCGGCCTCCTGATCGGTTCCCTGCCGGGGATAGCCGCCGTACTGGTTGACGTGCTGGGGAGTCAACCCGAGGTGGGCCATCACCGGGATGCCAAGCTGGACCAGCCGCTCGGTGAGGTCGACCGTGTGGGGGCCACACTCGAGTTTGACGGCCTCCGCGCCGGCTTCTTTGACCATTCGACCCGCGTTCGCGATGCTCTCGCGTTCGTCGACGCCGATCGAGAGGAAGGGCATGTCCGCGATGACCAGCGGGTCGTCGGCACCTCGAGCGACGGCCTCGACGTGGTGAGCCATGTCGTCGACGCTGACTGGCAGGGTGTTCTCGTAGCCGAGTGAGGTGTTCCCGAGGCTGTCCCCGACGAGAATGGCGTCGATGCCAGCCGCGTCGCAGATCGCGGCGGTCGGTGCGTCGTAGGCGGTCAGTACCGTGATCGGTTCCTCCCCCGTCTTCGCTTTGATGTCCCGGACGGTGGTCATGGGGGGTCGTTCGTGCCGTGATACTAAACCTCACGTGGTTGTCCGCTAGTCTCTTTGTCGACCGTGTAGATCTCATCAAATCGACCAAGACCACTACGAAAGCCCCTGCCGTGCTCGCTGGCTGCGGCTCGCTGCGCTCCTCGTTTCACTGCGGTGCTTGCGTCGCCTCGCTCAGCGAGCACGGCAGCCCCTTTCAGTCCCACCCGTGTCGGCTGATCGGTCAAGCTACGTGGGTGGGACTGAAAGGGCTGGCGGCGTTGATCGGGAATCCCCTCCCGCGATGCTCGGGAGGGGATTTCGTGGTAATCTCATCCGATCCAGATACTCTCAACGTTCTGCAGAACACGGCTCACAGGAGACCCGCGAAACTTATGAGGACCGCCTCGCGAGTCTCTAGCGTGCCCGAACCCGTCGAAACGACCGATCCCGACGGCGTCGACTACGGCTGGGTCATGCAGACGACCTTCGTCGTAACGATCCTCGTCGGGGCCCCGCTCGTCGCCCTCCTCTCGATCAGCTTCGAGCTCGCAACCTGGGGCGCTCGAGCCGAATTCGCGATCCGGGTCGGTGCGCCGATCTGGTTCGTGACGGCGCTGATCGTGTTCGCGTACGCGAAGCGAACGCAGGAGTAGCGGTCCGGTTTTCGGTCCCGAAGACGCTCAGACGCCGGACGGTCCCTCGCCGACGTACTCGAAGTCCGTCCCCGCGCGCTCCGCCGTCACTTCGTCTCGAGCCGAATCACCCACGAACAGCGCCGCGGGTGGCGAGGCCTCGAGTCGCGTGACCGTCTCCACGAGCGGCTCGGGGTGGGGTTTCCACCGCGAGACGGTGTCCCGGCCGACGACGGCGTCGACGGCCGACGCGAGGTCGTGTTCCTCGAGGGCGATCCGGCAGGCGGCCTCGCAGTTGAGCGAACAGACGCCGACGGGGACCGAGTGCTCGAGGAGTTCGTCGGCGTGTGGGAGCCGCGGGGCGACCGCTGCGCCGTCGCGTTCGTGGCTCGCGATCGTGGACTCGACCTCCGGCTGAAGGCCGACGGACTGTGCGTCCTCGAGGAGGTCCCACAGGTTGCTACTCGGTGGTTCGACGTTTGCGGCGGTGTAGACCTCGAGGACGTCGGCGGCGACGGCGTCCCAGTCGACGACGAGGTCGACGAGCGTGCCGTCGAGGTCGTAGACGACGGCCTCGTACGCGTCGGCGTCGCGTTCGTGCATACGGAGTGAAACGTCTGGACGCGGAATATCGGTGTCGGTCCCGGTGAGTGGCGACCTCGACTCGAGGGAATCGGCAGAACGTCAGTCGCCGTCGAGCAGTTCCCGGGCGATGACGGTCTTCTGGATCTCCGTGGTTCCCTCGTAGATTTCGGTGATCTTGGCGTCCCGGTAGAGCCGTTCGACGTCGGTCTCGGTGACGTAACCAGCGCCGCCGTGGAGCTGGACGGCCTCGTTCGTGACGAACATCGCCGTCTCGCTCGCGAAGTATTTCGCCATGCTGGCCTCGAGGGCGGCCCCGCCGGCCGCTGTCTCCGCGTCACCCCGCTTGCGGGCCGCATCGCGGGTGAGCAACCGCGCGGCCCGTGTCCGGGTGGCCATCTCGGCGAGTCTGTGACGCACCGCCTGAATGTCGCCGATCGGGCCGCCGAACTGCTCGCGTTCCTGGCTGTAATCGATGGCGTCCTCGAGCGCGGACTGGGCCAGCCCGACGGACTGGGCGGCGATGGCGATCCGACCACCAGTAAGCACGGAGAGCGCCGCCGAGAGCCCTTTTCCCTCCTCTGTCAGTCGGTTTTCGGTGGGAATTCGAACGCCGTCGAAGGTGAGACTGGTCGTGTCGCTGGCCCGGAGGCCGAGTTTGTCCTCGGGTTCGCCGACGGAGAGGCCGTCGACGTCACCCGGGACGAGAAACTGGGTGATCGAACCGGGATCGTCTGGGTCGGTCCGGGCGAAGAGGACGTAGACGCCCGCGCGCTGGCCGTTGGTGATCCATTGTTTCTCGCCGTCGATCACGTATTCGTCTCCGTCGCGTCGGGCGACCGTCGACAGTGCCGCCGGATTCGACCCCGCGTGGGGTTCCGAGAGGGCGAACGCGCCGACGGGGCGGCCCGCGGCCATGTCTGGAAGCCAGCGCTCTTGCAGGTCGTCGCTCCCGAAGGTCGCGATGCAGGAGGTCGCGAGGCCGTGGACCGACAGCGCCGTCGCGACCGCGAGCATCCCTCTCGCCACTTCCTCGTAGACGACCGCCGCCGTGACCGGATCGGCGTCGAACCCGCCGTACTCCTCGGGGACCGTCAGCGCGGTCAACTCGAGGTCGGCGAGGCCGTCCCAGACGTCTTCGGGAAACGACGCCGTGCGGTCGGCCTCGAGTGCGGTGGGCCGGATCTCCTCGGTCGCGAAGTCCTGGACGACGTCCCGAATGGCGGCCTGTTCGTCGGTGAGTTCCATACTCGACGTTCGCCCCCCGTGACAATAGTTTCCGCGGCGCACAGCAGTTCGCGGGAGGGTCGCGGCCCTCCCCCGCGTCGTGAACCGGAGCCAAGTCTACTTGGTCGTGTAGCTCGACTGTCGGGTATGACCGATTCACGCGTGTCGCCCGACGAAGCCGCCGAGGCCGTCGACCACGTCGTTTCCCGGGTCGACGAGGCCGTCGTCGTCGATCACGACGTTCTCTACCCGATTCTCGCCGCTATTCTCGCTCGCGGCCACGTTCTCCTCGAGGATGTCCCAGGGACGGGCAAGACGGTTACCGCGCGAGCCCTCGCAGAAGCGATGGGCCTCGAGTTCACGCGCATTCAGTTTACGCCCGACCTCCTCCCCTCGGACGTGACGGGGTCGATGGTCTACGACGAACACGACGGCGAGTTCCGGTTCGCCGAAGGGCCGGTGTTCACGAACGTGGTGCTGGCCGACGAGATCAATCGCGCGCCGCCGAAGACCCAGGCCGCGCTGCTCGAGGCCATGGAGGAACGCCAGGTCAGCGTCGACGGGACGACCTACGACTTGCCGGAGCCGTTCGTCGTCATCGCTACCCAGAACCCGATCGAACAGGAGGGAACCTTCCGTTTGCCGGAGGCCCAGCGGGATCGATTCAGTGTGAAGACCTCACTGGGCTACCCGGACCGCGATGGCGAACTCGGGCTGCTCGAGCGCCGGGCGAACCGGCGCACCCTCGCGCCGAGTGTCGACCCGATCGTCACGCCGGAGACGGTCCAGGTGCTCCAGGGCGTCACGGAGAGTGTCACCGTCTCCGAGCCGATCCGGGAGTACATCGTCGACCTCGCGCGGGCGACCCGCGAAGACGACCGCCTCGAGGTCGGCGTCTCCCCGCGCGGCGTCCAGCGGGTCTTCGAGGCTGCTCGCGCTGCCGCGGTGATCGACGGCCGCGAGTACGTCGCCCCGATCGACGTCAAACGCCTCGCCGGGCCGACGATGACCCACCGGCTCGTGGCGACGACCGAGGCGACCGTCGAGGGCGTCGATCCGGCCGACGTCGTCCGGTCGGCACTCCAGCGCGTCGAGATTCCCGGCGTCGCGGACCGAGACGAGGGCGCCGATCGCGATTCGCCGGTCGCCACCCGGGACGACGATCCGCGAGGCGACGACCCGGAACCGACCGACCTCGAGCGCCTGCGCGCCGAACCGGTCGACGACCCCGAGTTGCTCCCTCGCGAGCGAGACGGTGACGTGGCCGACGACTCGAGCGGCTGGGCGGCAAGTCCGGACCGTGAATCGCGGGCCGCCGACGCCGACGGTACG
The DNA here is from genome assembly GCF_002156705.1 of Natrarchaeobaculum aegyptiacum. Taxonomy (NCBI): domain Archaea; kingdom Methanobacteriati; phylum Methanobacteriota; class Halobacteria; order Halobacteriales; family Natrialbaceae; genus Natrarchaeobaculum; species Natrarchaeobaculum aegyptiacum. Next base: position 888,250 of record NZ_CP019893.1, on the reverse strand, counting down.
GACGATCGGTGGTAACTGTCGTCGAACGACAGCCGACGGGTCTGACGAGTCGTCGGATGGCCGTTCCGCTTGCACGCGCCCACCGTAGCTTGATTGCCACGTTCGATGGCGACTCGAGCGATGGCGCTCCAAGAGCTCGAGCACGCAGACGACCTGATGGACGACTGTATGGACAACTGCCTCGAGGCGGTACAGGTCTGTGAGTGGTGTGCAGACGCCTGCGTCGACGAAGGCGAGGAGATGGCTCGCTGTATTCGGCTCTGTCGGGACGTCGCCGACGTCGCGGCGTTGCACGCCCGGTGGATGGCCCGCGAATCGGGCTATCATCGCGAACTCGCGGACCTCTGTGCGGACCTCTGTGAGGAGTGTGCCGAGGAGTGCGCCCAGCACGACCACGACCACTGTCAGGCCTGTGCGGAGATCCTCCCGAAGTGCGCCGAGACCTGCCGCGAGATGGCCGCAAGCTAGAGGTCGCTTCGAGTTCGAGCCGTGACGGTACGTTTTTGCTCGTCACGGCGCGACCAACGCGTATGGACGACGACGCACTCGAGCGGGCCGCCGACGCGATCCGTGCGGGAGGACTGGTGGTCTACCCCACTGAAACCGTCTACGGGCTGGGTGCGGACGCACTCGACTCCGATGCCGTCGAGCGCGTCTTCGCGGTCAAGAGACGGGACCGATCGAAGCCCGTCTCCTTCGCCGTTCCGCGGTTCGAACGAGCACTCGAGGCGGGTTACGTCCGGGCCAGCGAGCGCGAGCGGGCCTTCGCCGACGAATTTCTTCCGGGGCCGGTGACGCTGCTCTGTGAGCGCCAGGAGTCGATCCCCGACGTACTCACCGCGGGGCGCAACCGGGTGGGTGTTCGGGTCCCCGACTGGGAACCGGCGATCGAGTTACTCGAGCGCGCGGCGCGGCCGATCACGGCCACGAGCGCGAACGTCAGCGGCGAGCCGAGTGCCCGCCAGGTCGGGGACGTGAGCGAGACGGTCCGGGACGCAGCGGTCGTCCTCGACGGGGGCGAGACGCCCGGCACCGAGAGCACCGTCGTCGAGGTCGCGTCCGGTGAAATCCACCGTCGGGGCGCGCTGGCAGACGACATCGAGGCGTGGCTCGCCGACCGGTCCGGGTGACGCGGCGAGCGCTCGCGGTCACGCCCGTCCCATGCGCTCGAGGCCCTGCCCCCCTGCCGGTCGCGAGCGACGCCAGCACCGCCGACACCACTGTTTCATAGGTCTGGACGGCGTCCGTGCAGTATGTCGACGCTCGAGACCGATACCGACACCACACCGAACCTCCTCGTCTGTTACGCCTCGAGCGAGGGCCAGACCGAACGGATCGCACGCCGGATGGCGGACGTTCTCTCGTCTGCCGGGGCTCACGTGACGCTCGCGGACGTCTCGGAACCGTTGCCCTCGCTCGACGTCGGCGAATTCGACGGCGTGATCCTCGGCGCGTCCGTTCACGCGGGCTCCCACCAGCGATCGGCGACGCGGTTCGTCCGGGCCAACCGGAGCGCGCTCGAGGCGGTCCCCTCGGCGTTCTTCTCAGTGAGCCTGACGGCCGCCTACGACGACCCCGAGGATCGAGCGCCGGCCCGGGAGGTACTCGAAGAGTTTCTCGAGAGTACCGACTGGAACCCTGACGAAACGGCCACGATTCCCGGGGCGCTGGCGTACAGCCAGTACAGTCGCCTCAAACGGCTCCTGATGCGCTTCATCGCCGGCAGGGCGGGGAAGGACACCGACACCTCGAGGGATTACGAGTACACCGATTGGGAGGACGTCGAGCGGTTCGCGCGGTCGTTCGCGACGCAGGTCGCGTGAGTATCCATTACCCGAAAATAGGCGCTATGCCCCTTCCTCAGCGAGCGCCGAAGGCGCGAGCAGGGAGGGGATACAGCGTTCACGGGTGCTCCCCCAGTACATCTATGTGACGGTATACCGAACAATTAACCGACCGTACACACTAACTGGACGTATGTCGTCAGCTGGTGGACAGTACGCATCGATACTATCGTCGCTCCGTGCGTACGCTGTCGGTCCCCTGGTATCTAGAGCGACGGCAGTGCGACTGTGTTACGCTGGTGGCGGTTTCTTGCTGTACACGCTGGTCACGATTCAGACCGACACTGGGGCTGCCGGGATCCTCGTTTCAGTCGTGGGGGTTCTACTGGTGCTATTGGGAGCACAGGAGTTCGTCCCCGAACCGTACCGGTGGGCTCGAGCCGTGGTTCGTCTCTGGGCGCTCGCACTCGGAGTGTACCTGTGCTACGTGCTGATCGGATTGTTCCTCGTCATCAGGTCCTTTCAGTAGGTCCCTGCACGATCCTCACAGGACCGCAAGCACGCCACCGAGCAGTATCAGTACAAAGAGCACGGCCACGAGTACGAGCACGACGCCGGCCCCGATCGCCAGCGCCCGGTTCTCCATCGCTTTCTCGTGGATCGCCATCTCGTGGTACTCGGCGCGGAACGCCTCGAGATTCTGTTCGTCGTAGAAGTACTTCGTCTTGAGCGCGAACCGTTCGGTGACTGCACAGCCGGTACAGACGGGCTCGCCCTCGAGTCGCTCGGTGCGGACGTGGCTGTCGCAGTTGATGCTGCCACAGTTGGCGCAGTAGGTGTAGGTCCGGTCGCCGCCTGCGGCGTCGCAGTGGACGCAAGCCTGCAGGTCGTTCCGGGTCGTCGCCCGCGACGGGCCGGCGGCGTAGTAGTCGTAGGCGTACTCGTACTCGCCGAGCGGGAGGGTCGACCGGACGTGCGGGACGTAGACGGGATCGATCGCCTGGACGAGGACGTCCGACCTGTTCGGGGTGCAGGTCCTCTCGTAGTCGACGTTGTTCTTCCCGGTGTAGTGGACCGTCGTGGTGTGGATCGCCCGCAGCTTGTCGACGGCCCACTCGCGGTACTCGGTCTCGGTGCGGTCGAAGCGTTCCCGCTCGAGCGCGTCGAACTCCGCCTCGAGATCGGCCGACTCGAGGTCCACCCGGGAAGCGGATGGGCTGGCCACGAGTCGCTGGAGCGCCCTACTCGCGACTCGCGGGCCGTCGCGGTCGGCGTGGACGACGAGGTCGTTCCGCTCGTCGAGCGTGTGGATCACGCCGACGCTCGTCTCGAACGTCGCGCTGGTCCGTGCGCTGACGGTCACTGTCGGCTCGAGTGCCAGTGCGGTCTCGGGGTCCGAAATTGCGTCGGGCTCGAGGTTGTCGACCTCGCCGACGGTCTCGAGGAGGGGTGCAGTTCGGCCCTCGGTAGGGTGGGTGGGCTCGAGGGCCTCTGCACAGAGGATTTCGATCCGGCCGTTGTAGAGGTCCATCCCGATGGCCTCGCCGATCTCGCGAAGGTCGGTCCCGTCGAGGAGTTCGATTCCGCCCTCGGTTCGCGTCCCCAGGCTCTCGGCGTACTCGCGTGCGGGATCGGTGAACCGGCCCGTCGTGACGACCATCCCACGTTTGGGGCCGTCGAAGTCGTACGTTGCGACCGCCGAGTGGAGTTTCTGCACGACGGGTCGGCTCACCGTGTCGGTGTGTTTGCACTCGACGACGACCGCCCGCGGCTCGCCGTCGACCACCTCCTCCATCAGGATGTCCCGGCCCTCGTCTGCGCTCTTTCCCGACTGGCGGACGTTCTGGTACCCCAGCCGCCGGAACACGTCCTCCATCAGGTCCTCGAACTCGTAGCCCGATAGCTCGTCCAGCAACGCCATCGCTCGTCAGGTCGTCTCGAGCGCGAGCCGAAAGCTGTTGGGGCCCAGTTGGGCCTCGAGTCCGAGGCACAGTAGTGAAACCGCAGCCCTCGAGCCGTCGAGGAACGCTTTTCCAGCCGGCCGGCGAAAGACTGGGGTATGAGTTCGTTCGAGACGGCCCACGAGACCGGACGCGGGTTCGGTCTCTCGAGTCGTGAAGTGCAGGTGATCGGCGGTGCGAGCGGGCTGATGGCGGTGACCGTCGCCCTGATGTACGTCTTCGTGGCGACGCCGCTGGCGACGGTCAACGACTACCTGTTCGGTACCGCGCCAATCCTCGGTGTGCTGGTCTACGGTGCGGCCATCTTCGTCGGCGAGTTGATCGCCGAACGCGGGGTCAAGGGTGGCGATATGGGCGTCGCGTTCGTCGGGACGGTGATCCTCGTCTGTGCGTTCGCGATCTTCGGGGCCGGCGTGCTCTCGTTCGCCCCGCCGGAGACGCACCTGCCGATCCTCGGACTGGCCCTGATCGTCACCGCCATCGGGACGGCGCTCATCTCGGGGTACGTCTACGCGCGCTCGATCACCTTCGAGCACTGGGGCTCGTTCGCCAACGCTGCGTTCCTGGGTGGGATCGTCGTCATCGCCGTCGGCTCGTTCGTCTTCCCGGTGCTGTTGAGCGTGGGCTTCGTCCTGATCTTCCTCGGCTTCCTCCTGCGGCTGGGCTACGAAATCTGGGAAGTCAGAGACCGCCGCGACGCCTCGATCGCCCTCCAGACGATCGGCGTCTACATCGCCGTCGCTGGCGTCTTCGTCCACGTGCTGCAACTGGTCATGCGGTACGTGCTCTCGCAGGACTGAATCTCGCTGTCCGTTACTCGGCGTCGGACTCGAGCGGTTCCGCGTCGTCTTCGACGTCCTCCTCGCCCGCCTCAGCCTGTTCGGCCTCGACGACCTCCTCGAAGGCCCGGAGGATAACGCGCCTGGTCACTGCACCTCGAGTCACCCAGTGGTTCGCGTAGTCGAGCATGTCGTCGTAGATGTCCGGCTTGCAGCCCGCAGCTTTCGGGTGGCCGCCGCCGTTGACCTTCCCTGCGACCAGGTGGCAGCTATCGAACTCGTCAGTGCCCCGGATGGAGGCCGAACCGGCGGGTTTGACGATCACCGACGCGTCCGCGCCCTGTTCGCGCATCGCCTCGGCGACCTCGTTCTGGGAACAGCGGCCGTATGTCACGCCGACCGTGTACTGGCCGACCTCGTGGAACTCCGCGCGGGTGATCGCCTGCTCGATAAGCGCCTGCTTCTCGATGCGTCGCTCCTCGATAAACTCCTGGACCCACACGGGGAGGTCGACGCCGTACTCGCGGACCACCTCGACGTACTCCGCCGGATCGGTCCAGTAGGCGTAATCTGCCAGGTCGTCGCTCCGGGGGTCCTCCCGGAGCCAGAGGTCGTGATCGCGCGTGACCGTCGCCAGTTCCTCGTACATCGGCGAGAAGTCGTACTCGAGCGAGCGGTAGACCACGTCCGCCGAGCACTCCTCCTCCGAGTCGCCGACGACGAGGTCGACGCCGGCCTCGCGGACTGCCGCCGCGACGTCGTCGCCCCACTGGTGGTGGTCGTACCACGCGACCGACGAGGCGGTCTCGAGTGCGGCCTCGAGTTCCTCTGCGACGTACTCGTACCGGTCGGGCGCGAGGTCGCAGACGAAGAGATCGACGCCGTCCTCGCCGAACTCGGCGACGCGAGCCAGCGCGTCCTCGACGTCGTGGGGGCTGGCCGGCAGCAAGGCGACCGAGTGCGGCGTCGGCTCGGGCTCCTCGAGCGGATCCTCGCCCTCGACGGGTGGAACCTCGAGGTCTGCCTCGTCGTCGCTCTCGATTTCCTCGCCGTCCTCGTCATCCTCGTCGTCTGGCTCGGGAACCACTTGCACGTCGTCGTAGGCCTCGCGGATCAGGGCGACACAGGCGAGACCGTCGGCGTCCGTGTCGGCGATCACGGCGACGTCGGCACTCTCGAGTGCGGCAGCCGCCAGTTCGTCGTCGCGGTTTTCGTCCAGTGAATCCGGCAGGAAGAAGCCGGTGCCGGGCAGCACCGACTTGCGGGCCAGCGGGAGATCACCGCTGTCGATGAGTTCGTCGTCCATACACCGTCGTGAGCGACCACGAGGGAAGTACCCCCCGGTCTCTGGCCAGTCGGCATCCAGTGTTCGCCGTGTATACTGGTGGCTCGACCTGCTTCCGCTCGAAACACGTCGCTGCTGGCCCGGCCGTCAGTCGCCGTTCCCGGTACCACCACTGGCACCCTCGAGCTGGCGAACGGTCAGGACGGGCACTGGCGACGTGCGAACGACGCGTTCGGCGACGCTGCCCAGTAGCAAGCGGTTCTCGCCGTGACGGCCGCGGGTACCGGTCGCGACCAGATCGGCGTCGACCTCCCGGACGTACTCACAGATTTCGACGGCTGGGCGACCTTCGCGGACGGCCGTGACGACCTCCTGGCCGGTGCGTTCCTCGACGGTCGCGAGTGCGGCGTCGGCGGTCGTCTCGAGGGCGGTTCGGAGCTCGTCCTGGAGCTGTTCGGGTGAGGCGTCGACCTCGCTCTCGTCGACGACCGACAGCGCGTGGACCTCGGCGTCGAACCGGCCAGCGAGGTCGAGCGCGACGTCGACGGCCCGTTTGACGCTTTCAGAGCCGTCGGTAGCGACCACGACCGTGTCGAACATACGCGGTGGTTTCGCCCGCGGCGGCTTAAACACCCGCGGTCGGGCACGTCTCTCCACTCGACGACGTCTCCATCGAGGAGCACCTTTTTAGCGCCACACGATACACTGACGAGTATGGACGACAGCGCGCCGTTTTCCGTCGATACCGTCCTCGCGCCGGTCGACGGCACCGACGAGTCCGTCACCGCCCTCGAGTACGCCGTCGCGGTCGCAGACCGCTACGACGCGTCGGTTCACGCCCTCTTCGTCCTCGGCAGGGGCGTGATCCAGGGGATGAACGCGGGGACGCTCGAGGAGGACGACGTGGCGACCGACACCCGCGAGTTCTTCGCGGGCGTCCGCGAGATTGCGGCAGCCGAGGACGTGCCGCTCGTCTCCTCCGTCGACGACGGCTTTTCGCCGTCGATCAAGACGCGCCACCCGGGGAACGTCGTCCTCGACACCGCCGATCTCGTCGACGCCGACTTCATCGTCCTCCCGCGGGAGTCGACGACCGACGCCTCGCCGGACGTTCTGGAGCAGGCTGCCGAGTACGTGCTCGCGTACGCGAGCCAGCCGGTGCTTTCCGTCTAGTCTCGACTCGACGGAAAACGGACGACGGTCAGGCCGACTCGAGTCGAATCGCCATCTCCTGTTCGAAACTCTCGGTGCCGGTGGCCTCGAAGCCGACGCGCTCGTAGAGGGCGATCGCCGGATTGTTCCAGCGTTCGACGGTCAGCCAGACGCGTTCGATACCGATCTCGGCGGCGTGACCGAGCAGCCCCTCGAGTAGCAGGGTGCCGATGCCGGCGCGCTGATAGGCCTGCAGGACGAAGATCGCCAGTTCCCACTCGATGTCGCCACGGTCATCGATCGACGACGGGTCGTCCGTGTCCGGGACGAGCATAGCGTGACCGACGACGTCGCCGTCGTGTCGGGCGACGACGTTGACACTGGCGTCGGCGATCGCCTCGAGCCAGTTTCGGATGCGGCTCTCGCCGGTCGGCGGGATCCCCTGTGCGCGGTCTTCGGGGTTGAACTCGACGTACATCTCGACGACGTCCTCGAGGCCCTCGTCGGCGAGGTCCGTGATCGGTTCGATCTCGATCGTGCGACCGTCCCGGTCCTCCGATGCCGTCGGCGGTGACGGGAACGGCCCCGCTCCTTCGTCGGGATACGTTCGCGGTCCCGTCATCGTTATCGCACCAGTTTGACGGTCGTCGGGGCGTTCAGCAGGACGAACTCGGTCAGCGGCCCGAGCTGGATCTTCCCCATCGGGCTCAGGGTGCCGCCGCCGATCACCAGCTGGTCGAACTCGCCTTGCTCGGCGTAGTCGACGAGGGAACTGCCGGGATCGCCCTCGAGCCGGACGAGTTCGGCCTCGACACCGGCGTCTTCGAGTAACTCGTCGGCTTCCTCGTACATCTCTTCCTGGGAACGTTTGGCCTCGGGTCGTTCGACGACGGCGACGGTCAGGTCGTCTCCGACTTCCTGGGTTCGATCGATCGTCTGTCGAAGCGTCTTGACCGCTTCGTCGGTGCCACCGAGCCCAACTAGGACGTTCATGCTCACAGGTGTGAGCCGATGGACGAAAATCGTTGCGCCGCCGGGACGTCGTGATCGGTGGTAGAATCGACTGCTCGTCGGCACGCAGCGACGGTGACAACTGACAACACAGGTCGCGTGAAAACGTCGGCAGAAAATCCTGAGCCACAGGGGTGACGGTCTCAGTCGGGTATGGACACAGGCTCACAGCCACAGTGGGTGTAGACCACGATTAGTCGGATGCTGGATCGATATCGTGTTTCTGATTCGTGTTCACCACCTCGCTACTTCGTGTTACTGTACGTCACACAATAAGGCTTACTACTGGGGCAAGCATAGTCGTATTTCGGATAAATGTGGACATGTGGTCGCCGGAATGCCTGCCGAGGTCCCTGTATTCGAATTCGTCACTCCCCCACCAGCGTTCGTGGCCGATCGTCCACGTCACCGAGAGTATTCTCCCATCGCCAACCGTGATCCGGCTGGTCGCCGACGCCTCATTCCTCAAGATCACCACACGGACCCCGACTGTCCAGTGGCGAACAGCTCCGCCGGAGTCGCACGTGATCGATTCACACACGTTGCGCGTGACGACGCCGTTAAGGGTGTGTGGTGAGTACGTCGATCGAATGAGTGATGCGGCGCTCGAGGTCGTCGAGTTCGTGCTCACGGCGAGCGTGTACTCCGAGGACAGGACGTTAGACGAGAACGATCTGCCGCCGGCATACCGACGCGTGTACTGGACTGGTGGAGTCGACGACGAGGCCGGTGACGACGACGACGCAGGTGCAGATGGTGGGACCGCCGGTGGGCGAGCCCGACCGGCCGGGATCAGCCGACCGCTCTCGGTCACCGAGCAGACCGCCCGCGAGGCGACTGGCGTTCCGGAACCGTGGGCGGCCATCTCCGACCTGATGTTCACCGAGCGCGACGAGTTCTCCGGGACCATCACGCTCGCCGAACGCGGGATGGCCGAGCGCTGGTTCGCCGACCGCGCCGACGACGACCGACTGCTCGAGAACCCGACGCTGGCGAAACACTTCGCCGACCACGAGGAGTTCGACGTCGACGTCAGTCACGACGACGCGCGCGAGCGGAATCGGCCGATCCGTGCCGACCGCGTCTGGATCGACGCCCTCCTCGAGCAGTATTTCGACGACGAGGAAGACGAGGAGATGCTCGACCTCGTTGACGTGCGCGCGCCCGAGGAAGTCGACATGTCTCTCGAGGACCTCGTGCTCACGGCCGATCAGGAGAACGAACTGGACAAGATCGCGAAAGCGATCGAACACAGAGACTACCTCTCCCAGATCGGCCTGCGCGAGATTGGGAAACTGCTGTTCGTCGGGCCGCCGGGGACGGGCAAGACCTCGACGGCGCAGGCGCTGGCCCAGGACATGGACCTCCCGTTCGTCGAGGTCAAACTCTCGATGATCACCTCACAGTACCTCGGTGAGACGGCCAAGAACGTCGACAAGACGTTCGAGGTGGCCAAACGGCTCTCGCCGTGTATCCTCTTTATCGACGAGTTCGACTTCGTCGCCAAGACGCGCCGGAGCGACGAACACGCGGCCCTGAAACGTGCGGTCAACACACTGCTCAAGAGCATCGACAACATCTCGCTGATCGAAGACGACGTGCTCCTCATCGGGGCGACCAACCACCCCGATCAACTGGACGCCGCCGCCTGGCGGCGCTTCGACGAGATCGTCAACTTCCCGAAACCCGACTACGACATGCGGGCGGACATCCTCCGGGTCATCACCCGCCAGATGGACATCGAGGAGTTCGATCCACAGTTCATCGCCGAGATCACCGACGGTCTCACCGGCAGCGACCTCCGGATGGTCCTTCGAGAAGCCGTCCTCGAGGCCCTGACCGAGGACAGAACGTCGCTGACCCAGGACGACCTCGTCAACGCCGTCAAGGAGTTCGAAGAGCGCGACACCCTCAAGAACATGGACATGATGGAGGGCGATCACGACGCGCTGGTTGCCGGTGGCGACCTCGGTGGTGCGACCGACGGTGGGCACGGCCACGATCACGACCACGATCACGATCACAGTCACGGCCACGATCACGACCACTGACCGTTAGGGACCAACGCCGTCGTTCGAACTGTTCTCTGCTCGCTCGAGTCGTGCTGAATCACTTCAGGGGCCGTCACCAGTGACGAGCGACGTGAGGGGGTCCTGGTGAGGTTACACCATGCTCACCTCCCGAAGCTCGACGAGGCGGGCTTCATCGAGTGGAACCCCGATTCGAAGACAATTACGTGTGGGCCGCGCTTCGACGAGATCGCGCCACTTGTCGAGTTGCTCGTCGACCACCAGAGCGAGCTTCCAGCGAGCTGGCCGTAGGTCGGAGACCTTTCGGTGTCGATCCCAGATTCGGGAGTGACAGCCTGTCTCTGTTGGTGAGAGACGGCGAACGATCAGGGCCTATCTTCCTACGAGGAGAGAATCCCGCTCTTCCCGTGAGTGACGAGTGTTCCGACGCACTGTCGGAACCGAGGAGCGAACAGGGCGGGAGTGAATCCGACAGCGCAGGGACAACCCACCGCCGACGGCGGGCCGGATATTCCACCCCAACCCACACCATTAAGTTGATCGTTATCTCGACTGTACTGAGCGATCACCACAGTCTCGGACCGAGCCAGAACTCGAGCGTCGCCCTCACTCGAGGACGCCTTGCACGTAGACGTGGGTGAAGACGGCGATGGTGACCGCAGAGGAGAGGAACGTTGTGACGGTGCTGGCGGCCTGGACGCCGAACCGGACGGCGTCGTTGCCGATCACGGGGTAGGGGTCGGTGACGGTCGCCAGTTCGGCGATGCCGTAACTTGCCGGGAGCACGACGAGCAGGCCCACGAGCAGGATGGTCGTCCGGCGACGGAAGGAGACGAGCCGCCAGCTCACCCGGAGCGATCTGAGCGGCCCGTAGCCGCCGACGACGGCAGCGGTGGTCGCGAGGACGAATTTGGTTGCGACGACGACGAAGACGATCAGGAGGACGAGCAGGACGACCGCACCGGCCACGAGCACGCGGAGATCTCCCGAGAGGACGACCGTGATCGAGCCCAGGAAGATGACGAAGATGGCCAGCATCATGGAGAACAGCACCCCAATCTGGATCGTCGCCGCTGCGGGCAACCGCCTGAGAGCGTACCGAATCGCGGTTCCGACGGGATAGCGTTCGCCGAGGAGTTCGCCGCCGGCGAGTGTGGCCACGTAACAGAGCGCGAACAGCGATCCAACGAAGGAGACGATGGCGACAGCGAACCCGACCCAGACCGATCCAATCGTCCCGACCAGTTGCAGCGCCGCCAGCCCGAGGAAGACGACGACGATCGACGGCCGGGTGCGGAGCAACCCGATCGACCACAGGAGGACGTCGCCGAGCCCCCGCCGCGTCGCGACCGATCGAACGCCACGACACTCGAGACAGGCACAGCCATCAGTGTCTTCGCGCGTTCGAACCCGGTCGACGCTCACGTGTGACTCGAGAGGCCGCCGTCCGAATCCATAAGCGTGGCGATACGTTCGCCGGGATTGAGAACCGATCGGCGGACGCTTGTTGACGATCAGGCAGCCCCGTCGGAACCGACGAATCGGGCGAGCGTCTCCCAGATCGCGATCAGGATCGAGACGGGGCCGACCGCGACTGCGAGGTTCTTGAGCGCGATCCGCAGTCCGGGCTGGTCGTTCTCGCTGCCGAGAAATATCACGAGCGGTTCCTCGGCGACGGCGTAGACGTCCATCTCACGGCCCTTCTCCGAATAGCAGGTGTCTGCAACCTCGATGAGGCCGATCTCGGTGAGAGTGTCGAGGTGGTAGCTGACACGCTGGATCGACATCTCGAGGTGGTCTGCGAGGGCGGCGGCCGAGCGCGGTCGCTCGTTCAGTGCCCGAAAGATCGCTCGAGCGGTGTCAGACGAGAGGGCATCGAGAATCTCGTCGGTGCGGTCGTCTTCGAGACACAGCAGTGCGGGCGATCCCGAGCGGTCGGTCGTCGCGTCTGTGGTCGTCGGGAGGAGTCCGGACATGGCGAGTCGGTCGGTTGACAGTCGGTTCGGGCTACGCGTACCTAATTCCTCGCGTGACTCAAACTCGGGTTTGACTTATCGCGTGGTCGCAGCGCCGGTCACGGTCTTCGATCACGTGGCTCGGTGACGCTGACGCTCGGCGACACCGGCAAAACCGTCCGCACTGACGGGGAACACCCTTAACTGATGGGTGCGAATGAAGGGACCGAGTGATGGACGGCGCTCCGAGTACGCGGTCGGCTGCAGTCGCCGGAACGAACCGGGCTGGTGACGTCGACGGAGCCAACGGTTTCGACCGTCGCGGAGGTGACGATCGGTGCGCGTGACCCTCCTCGGGACGGGCGACACGACGGGGACGCCGACGGTCGGCTGTGACTGTGACACCTGCGAACGGGCCCGTGAGGAGGGCCTCGAGCGCACGCGGTTTTCGATCCACGTCGAGAACGAGCGCCGCGGCGAGTCGCTGCTGATCGACTTCAGTCCGGACTTTCGCCACCAGTTCCTGCGCGAGGAGGTCCCGCTCCCCGACGCGGCCGTCGTCACGCACGTCCACTTCGATCACTTCGACGGCCTTGGGAACGTCTTTCGCGTGTTCGACTCCATCGACGTCTACGCGGCGAACGAGGTCGACCCCGAGACCGGCCGCAGCGTCGCCCAGTCGATCGTCGAGGACTACTACTACCTCAACGTGATCGACGTCCGTCCGACGCCGCCGCTCGAGCCGGTCCGGATCTGCGGGTTCGACGTGACGCTGGTCCCGGTCGAACACCCGCCGTTGCTGTGTTACGGCGTCGCCATCGAAGATCCAGAAACGGGTTCGAAACTGTCGATCTCGGGTGATACGAGTTACGCGGTTCCTGAACGTTCGCGTGAGGTTCTCGCCGACCCGGACCTCCTGCTGGCCGACGGCATCGTCCCGGCGCACCTCTGTGAATATCACCCGATCGGTGGTCGGCACGAGGACGACGACGGCGTCCCGCGGACGTTCGGAACCAAACACATGACCCGCGAAGGAGCCCTCTCGCTGGCCGAGGACCTGAACGCGGACCGGACGCGGCTCGTTCACGTCGCTCACTACTATCCAGTCGAGGAAGCGTTCGAGGACCCACTCGCCGTCGACGGTGAGCGCTACGAGTTACCCTGAGCGGCCGGCGTCGACGCCATCCTGATGCTGTTCCAGTGCGCGCTCAACACGTATCCCTCGGACTGGCCAAGTCAGATCGATGCTCGAACTCTACCAGGCCGAAGGCTGTCCGCACTCCGAATCGGTTCGCGAAAAACTGACCGAACTCGGGCTCTCGTACGTGGTTCACAACCCGCGGACGCCCGACGACGAGGTGTGCAACGAACGGACGAACGCGATACTCGAGCAAGTCGGCGGGGAGGCCCAGATTCCCTACCTCGTCGATTCGGGTCGCGAGGAGGCGATGTACGTGAGTGACGCGATCGTCGACTATCTCGAGGCACACTACGCGTGAGTGCTTCGTGGCTGCACTGAAACGAAACGAACGAAACGAGCCGAACAGAGCAAAGACTCACAGCCAGTTACGTCAGTTACGAGAAGATCGCCGCGAACGGATCGGCAAGGAGGACCATGAAGATTCCTGCGGTAACTACCGCGAGCGTCCACACGATCAGGATGTACATCGCTCGCTTGACCTCTTCTTTTCGTTCACCGGCCTGAACCGTATTCTGTTGACTCATTGGCGGTGATTCCGGCGCAATGCTCATAATTCTACCTCTCTTTTCCATCCGGTCGACAACGCCACCGCCAACGGAACCCAGCACTGTTGGCCCCGCTTTATATCCTACAGTTCTCGAAACGGTGACGGGTGACACGAACAGTTCTTTGTGTGGACTCGGAAGGTCGCGTCGACTCCGTCGTCGAGACCATCGATGCCAGTGACGAGTTACGGGCCATAGAGGCCACGTCGACTGACGACGTCGCGTCGATCCTCGAGAACGAAGCAGTCGTCTGTGTCGTCACGGGCTACGACCTTCCCGACGGAACCGGGATGGACGTCGTTCGGACGATTCGCGCGCACGCTCCCCAGACACCCTGCGTCCTCTTTACGGATGTTCCACCGGGAGAGATCGACACGACGTCGGCCGAGGAATCGATCGTCGAGTACCTGAACCGGGGGCTTCCCGACGCGGCCGAGCGTCTCGAGTTCGTCGTGAACGACGTGATCGAGCACAGCGCCCAGGTGAGCTTCCTTCGTCCTTCGGACGAGGACGAGCGACTCGAGACACTCGCTGGCTACGAGGTCGACGAACTCCCGATCGAGGACAGTTTCGGCCGGCTGACCGATCTGATTGCCGATCATTTCGACGTCGCGGTCTCGTTCGTCGGCCTCATCGAAGCCGAGGAGGAGAACTTCCTCGCCTGTACCGGTGCCGACTGGGAGTCCCTGACCCGTGAAGATACCATCTGCACCCACAGTATGCTTCAGGAGGACGTGATGGTCGTCGAAGATATCACTGCCGACTCTCGGTTTTCCGAGAACGACCAGCTTCAGAATCTCGGCATCGTCTCGTACGCGGGCGCGAACATGACTGCGCCGAACGGTCAGGTCATCGGGCAGGTCTGTGTTCTCGATCACGAACCTCGCCAGTACACCGAGCCAGAGCGTGAGACCTTACAACAGTACGCCGACACGGTAATGGAGATTCTGGAGCTTCGCCAGCGACTCCGCGATGCTGGACGAGCGACCGTCGAGGGGGCAAGCCAATGAGTAAGAACGCGACAGGCGCCGACAGGTTTGCGGTTGCGGACCTGCCGATCGACGACATCGACAGCGGCGAATCGATCCTGCTAACGGGAGCTGATGCGGATGCGCTTCGTGGCGTTTTCAATCGACTCGTCGCAGCAGACGACGGCGAACGCAGCGTCGTTCTCGCGACCAATAGCGACGGCATGACGGTCCAGCGGAACATCGATGCAGTCAGACGGGAGGCCGGCGCTCGGACGCTCGTACTCGCCTCGAATGGACCTGCACGCGGTGACGAGATCGAAACGGTCGACGACATCGGGGACCTGACGACGCTCGGAATGCAGTTTTCGAACCTGGTCGCTGCCTCCCAGCAGGTCCACCCGCGCTTTCGGTCGGGTATCTTCCTCTGTTCGACGATCACGGCAGCCGTCGACGACACCCGTTCTGTCTACCGGTTCCTGAACACGAATTTCCTGACGGAGCTGCGCCGCGGAGACGGAATCGGCGTCTGTGCCATCGACACCAGCGCCGACCTCGAGACCGACGTCGACAGCATGATTACGGGACTGGAGACCTCGTTTACGGGACGCATCGACGTCGAGCGGACTGGACCGAACGACCTCGTGCTGACAGTCACTGGTCTCTCGAGTCGCGAGCAGACGCTCGAGGTCTCGTTGTAAGTCCCGCGTTTGCAGGGCAGTCGCTACTCGAGCAGCGATTCCCCGGTCATCTCGGCGGGCTGGTCGACGCCGATCAGCTCGAGCAATGTGGGTGCGATGTCGGCGAGCGTCCCGTCCTCGCGGACGGTGCGACCTCCGTCGCCGCCCTCGCCGTCGAGGTAGATCAGGGGCACGTCGTTGTACGTGTGGGCGGTGTGAGGGTCGTCTTCGGTGCCCATGTCGTCTGCGTTGCCGTGATCGGCGGTGATCAAAACGTGGGCGCCGTGGGACTCGAGAGTCTCGACGAGGCGACCGAGCTGTTCGTCGACGGCCTCGACGGCTTCGATGGCGGCGTCGTAGTCGCCGGTGTGGCCCACCATGTCTGGGTTGGCGTAGTTGAGCACGAGGGTATCCGGGTGTTCCGATTGGGTGATTGCGATGGCGGTGTCGGTCACTTCGGGAGCGCTCATTGCCGGCTGTTCGTCGTACGTTGGCACGTCCGGGCTCTCGACGATCTCGCGAATCTCGCCGTCGAACTCGACCTCGCGGCCGCCGTTCAGGAAGTAGGTGACGTGGGCATACTTCTCGGATTCGGCGATCCGCAGTTGGGTCTTCCCGGCGTCGGCCAGCACCTCGCCGAGGACGTTTTCGGGCTGGCTCGGCGGGTAGGCCACCGGCAGGTCGAACGTCTTGTCGTACTGGGTCATCATCACGACCTCCGCGTCCGGGGGATCAGTTTCGAACTCGTCGGCCCAGTCCTCGGGGCGAATGTCTGCCAGCAGCCGCGTGAGTTGACGGGCGCGATCCGAGCGGAAGTTGAACCAGACGACCGAGTCGCCGTCTGCGAGTGCAGGCTGGCCAGAAATACGCGTTGGCTCGACGAACTCGTCGGTCACGTCCCGATCGTAGGAGTCCTCGACGGCCTCGAGCGCGGAGTCGGCCTCGTGGTCGGCCTCACGATTTACGATGGCGTCGTAGGCTCGCTTCGTCCGCTCCCAGTTCTGGTCGCGGTCCATCGCGTAGTACCGGCCCGTGACGGTTGCGACGTGGCCCGTGCCGTGCTCGTCGACGACGTCCTCGAGCGTCGCGAGGTACTCCCGCCCGCCGGTGGGCGAGGTGTCCCGACCGTCCGTGATCGCGTGGGTGACCGTCTCGACGCCGCGGTCGGCAGCGAGTTCGATCAGCGCGTGGAGGTGCTCCTGGTCGGCGTGGACGCCGCCGTCGCTGACGAGGCCGACGAAGTGGACGCGTCCGTCGTTCTCGCGAGCGTCACCGAGCGAGGGCTCGTCGGACTCCTGTCCGACGGTGTTTTCCAGGGCGTTGTCGAACGCCGCGTTGACCGCGTCGTTCTCGCGGAACGAGCCGTCGGCGATCGAATCCGAAATACGAGTATACTCCTGGTAGACGACCCGGCCGGCCCCGATGTTGAGGTGGCCGACCTCGCTGTTGCCCATCTGTCCCTCCGGCAGACCGACGCGTCTGCCCGCGACCTCGAGCGTGCCGTACGCGCCGGCCGCAGCGAGCCGGTCGAAGTTTGGCGTGTCGGCGGCGGCAACGGCGTCCCGGCCGCCGTTTCCGAGGCCCCAGCCGTCGAGGATGATCAGCGCTCCGTCCATGTGCGAGGGGTCGCCACCGGGTCCTAACTAGCTGTCGTTGTCGCTCGCAGGAGTGTCATCTTCGTTCGAACCGCGTCTCGAGGACTGCTCGATCTCGGCTCCGCTGGTGGCTCGATGTCGTCGTGGATACTCACTGGATGGGAACGATCGAAACGACCAGTACTGGTCGTACGCGAGCACCGATATGGGACTCGGGTGGTATCTCGCTGCACTGGTCTATCCCGTGATCATTCTCGGCGTGATTTACCTCGCCTACCGCGTGAAAACCGATCGGACGGACCCCTGAATCGTCTCTACCCGACGGTTCACGAGATCATAGCGACACTCGCGTGTCGCGAATCGCTGTCCGTGGGGTCGGCGTGTCGTGGATCACTCGTGCTCGAACGTCGCTCCACAGTCGCCACAGGCCGATCCGGTTCCGGGCGTCGACCGCTGGGCGAATACAGCCCCGCAGTCGGGACAGATCATGAACAGCCGATGTTCTGGGGGGACACCGGCCTGAAACTCCATTCGGACCCAGGCGTCGGGGTTCCGCTCGTCGTAGAGAGTCACGGCAGCACCGGACTGGCGCCAGTTGATCGGTTCGGGCTGGGCGTCGACGTCGTCGGAGGTCGTCCGCCGTCGGGATGCCATCGGATCTACTCGAGGTCTCCGCACAGCGATACATACGCCTTCTGATAATTATTCACACGGACTCGAGTACCAATTCGGGTGGGGGCGGCCGGCGCTCGAGGTAGTATCGGCTCGAACCGGTCCGACCAGATCACTCAGGACCGCCAGAACGACGGTGTGAGCAGGACGAGGACGGGGATGATCTCGATACGGCCGACCCACATCACGACGATCATCGCGGCCTTGGTCGTCGTCGGGAAGACGTCGTAAGTGCCGTAGGGGCCGGCGGGTCCAAACGCCGGGCCGATGTTGAGGAACGTCGAGGCGGCCGCGCCGAGGGCTTCGAACTCGCCGAAGTCGCCCACGAGGGAGAGGCCAGTTCGGGCACCGTCGATGACGATCAGGACGGTCACGAGGAATACGCCGACGACGGCGACGAGCGTGTATGAGTAGACGTCCCGGATCGTTCCCTCGTCGACGGCGCGACCGCTCAGACGGATCGGCCGGACCGCTTCGGGGTGAGCCGCGGTGAACAGGTCGCGTCGGAACGCCTTCAGTACGACGAGCCACCGGAGGGACTTGATCGAACAGGTCGTCGACCCGGCCATCCCGCCGAGGAACATGCACATGAACAGGAGATGCTTGGCGAACGGCGACCACTGGTTGAAGTCGGCGTTAGCGTACCCCGTGGTGGTGACGATCGAAATCACATTGAACAGCGACTGGCGAACGGTGTCGTGAATGCCGTTCCCGGTCGGGTTCTCCGTCACCGTCAGCACCGTAAACACCAGTGCGGCGAAGACGACGATGCTTCCGAGGTAGAAGTGTAATTCTTCGCTCTCGCGCAGCCGGGAGACGTTGCCCTGCAGGACGAAGTACATGAGAACGAAGCTGGTCGAACCGAGGATCATAAACGGCATGACCGCCCACTGGACGATCGGTTCGAACGCCTCGAGGCTCAGCGGTTCGGGGGAAAAGCCGGCTGTCGCGACGCTGGTGAACGCGTGTGCGACCGCGTTGAACAGCGTCATGTTCGGTGCGAGGCCGAGCAGATGGAGCCCGTAGAGGACGGCGATGGCGACGGCCGTCAGTCCGGCGTACAGCCGCAAGATCAGGCGTGCGGTATCCTCGATGTGAGGCGTGAGCCGGTTGACGTTCTGGTACTGGGTCTCACTCTCCATGAGCTGTGCGCCACCGACCGACAGCTGGGAGAGGATCGCCGTCGCGAGGATGAGGATGCCGAGCCCGCCGAGCCACTGGATGAGCTGACGCCACATCATGATCGACCGGGCGTGGGCGTCGAAATCCCGGAGCACAGTCGCCCCCGTCGTCGTGAGCCCACTCATCGACTCGAACAGAGCGTTGACCGGGTGGGAGATCGTCCCCTGGCCGGCGACGACGAACGGAATCGCCCCGACGAGCGCAACCAGAAACCAGGTCAGTGCGACCATGAGAAACGCCTCACGCGGCCCCAGCTGCCCCTCGCTCTCGAGCCGTTCGAACGCCACACCGACGACCAGCGTCACGAGGATTGCCACCAGAAAGGGAGTGACCGGCTCCCGGTAGTAGGCCGCCAACACGAGCGGAAAACACAGCGGGAGCGCCAGCCACTTCAGCACCGACCCGGTGAGATTCAGACTGCGGCGCCACTCGACGCGAATCCTCATTGTCCTGTCTGCGATACGAATCGTACTCAGTGTTGTTACCTGCAGCCTCGAGTCAGAGCGATGGCCCCGGCACGATCCGGTCCGACCGCCGTTCACTCGTCGCTCCCGGTGGAATCCTACGGCCGGTTCTCCAGTCTCGGCCTCGCCTGTGTTCCTGCCGGTCACTCGTTGACTCGTCTGTGAGACGGCGGGCACGTATCGGTCACCCACTCGCCCGGGTGTGGGTACCGACCGTCCCGGTCACGATGGCCGTTCGCAATCGCCGGCGAGTGGGTCCCGAAAGCGATTCCTCACCCCTCGACGTTGCTCACTCCATGACCGATCGATCGGACGCGAGCGACTCGGATCACGTCGTCACGGCCTTCCTCCGATATCGTGGGGAGGTCCTCTTGCTCCGCCGGAGCGACGCCGTCGGCACCTACCGCGGCCAGTGGGGCGGCGTCTCCGGCTTCGCCGAGGGCCAGCCCGACGACCAGCTACTCGTCGAGATCCGCGAGGAAACCGGCCTCGAGGTCAGCCCAGCCGACGTCGTCCGGTCCGGTCGGCCCGTCGAGCTCGACGACCCCGATCTCGAGCGCTCGTGGGTCGTCCACCCGTACCTCGTTGACGTCGACACCCGCGAGATAGAGGTAAGCGAGGAACACGACGCCTTCGAGTGGGTCTCGCCGACTGCGATCTTGGCGAGTCGATTCCCCGCGGACGTGGCGACCGACGTCCCCGATCACGAGGCGTGGGCCGACCGCGAGACGGTGCCCGCGCTCTGGACGGCCTACGAGCGCGTCGCACCCACGGTTCGGTCGATCACCGCTGACGACACCCACGGCGCAGCGTGGCTCTCGATCCGCGCACTCGAGGTGCTGCGCGACCGGGCGGGCCTGCTCGTCAGCGAGCGCGCCGAGTACCGCGCCGATCCGGCGGGCGAACGCGAGGAACTGGCCGCACTGGCTGGACGACTGCTCGAGGCCCGGCCCGCGATGGCGGTCCTGCGCAATCGCGTGAACCGGGTGATGGGCAGGGCCGAGTCCGAGGCTGGTTCCGGAGAGGGGGCGGCCGACGCCGACGCACCGGCCGTTCTCACGGTGGCCCTCGAGACAATCGACCGCGCGGTCGACGCCGACGAGCAGGCCGCCACAACCGCGAGCGACCGCATCGACGGGACTGTCCTGACGCTCTCGCGATCCGGAACCGTGCTCGCGGCCCTCGAGCGAGCGGCCCCCTCGCGGATCTACGTCGCCGAGTCCCGCCCGGCGCGGGAGGGGATCGACGTTGCCGAACGGCTGGCCTCGGTATCGACCGTCGACGCACCGATCACCGTCTGCACCGACGCCGCGATCGCCCACGTGCTCGGCCGCGAAGCCGTCTCCCGCGTCGTCGTCGGTGCCGACGCAATCCAGCCCGACGGCTCGGTGGTGAACAAGACCGGCACCCGTGCGGCCGCCATCGCCGCCGATAGCGCGGGGGTTCCCGTCACCGTCGTCGCCGCCAGCGACAAGATTTCCACGCGCGAGGGAGTCAACCTCGAGTCCGGCTCCCGCGAGGCGGTCTACGACGGCGAGGCCGCGGTCGACGTGGTGAACCCCACGTTCGACGTCACGCCCGCAGACTGCGTGGCCGAAATCGTCACGGAGGACGGCGTGATCGAGCCGAGCGATGTTGCGACGGTGGCCGAGAAGTTGCGCGCCCTCGAGGGCTGGCGCGACCAGTAGCGCGCGGGTGAGCGTGAGTGGGGCCGAAGCCGAAGC
Organism: Natrarchaeobaculum aegyptiacum; assembly: GCF_002156705.1. Lineage (NCBI taxonomy): Archaea > Methanobacteriati > Methanobacteriota > Halobacteria > Halobacteriales > Natrialbaceae > Natrarchaeobaculum > Natrarchaeobaculum aegyptiacum. The sequence continues at coordinate 867,262 of NZ_CP019893.1, read as the reverse complement.
GACAGACCAAAACCGCTCGAGTGCCTACGTCAGGTGGCGGCTGTGACGACGTGTTACCCCCTCCGAGCCCCGTGTGACGAGGACTTTCCTCCGAGCCGCTTTCGATCGACTATGTCTGAGTTGTTCTAGAGCCGTTCGCGTATTCTCTCAGCGGTCGCTGACAAACGATGAGGCAGGCTCGGTAGTTTCTGAAGCAGTTGTTGATCTCTCCAGTGGCTGTCGAAAGCTGGCTGCAGAATACAGCGGATCTGTATAGCGTCCATTTAGCTCGATTCCAACCCAGGTCAGGTGAACCAGTCGGCCAGTAGATGGATCGTTCGAATATCACTATGTGATTTTCGAACGCCTGCGGAGACTGCGCTCCCTGCGGGAACCGATTCGGTTCCTGCAAAGCGCGTTCGTGAGATTACATCTCACGGGCTGTCAGACGTAGTCTGACAACGTCGTGGAAACAGGAAGCCCCATCTGCTCACGGGCGCGAAGCGCCCGTTCGCATGATCCGTGAGACCTCCGGTCTCACGCTACCCTCGAGGAGCGAACGGCGTCAGTCGTGAGCGAGCAGGGTGGGGAGGAAGTCACAATCCCGAGTTGAGAGCGAACAGACGCAAGAATCAAAAGTTGAGAGCGAACAGACGCAAGAATGAAAGAACGACAAAAGGAACTTCTCCGGCATGAAAGCACCCGCCGGTTCCTCGGTGAGACGTTTGTCGTGATGGTGCTAATCGGCGCGTTCCTGATGGTAGTCGTTGAACCGGTTTTGCTTTCCCGGTTCCCGTCGATTTTCCCGGAAGAACCAGTCAGAACTGGGCCGCCGAGAGCGTGGGTACCGGATACTCGCATCGGGTGGTTCACAGCGAGTCTCGGTGCCTTACTGCTCGGCTCGTACATGTACTACCGCATGTATTTCACCGACCTTGGGAAGGATGCAGTGGAGGCCTTCGACAAGAATCGTTGAGCGCCCGAATTCTTTTGAGTCGGTGCGTAGCTCCTATCAGGAGTGGCGTGATCAACTCGAGGTGTGAGTTTCTCAAAGAAACCGTTCGTCAGCTTGCTTCGATCGAATCGTTGACTTCGAGGCGGTGAGCCACCCAGTATCCGCGTCAGCTGGAACGTCGAAGTCGGGAACGAATGGCTTAATATCTAGCACTGGTGTCTGATCGACGACATCGATGCCGTTGACGGTCACGTCTCCATCTGTGATGGATTCTATTTCGACGACAGAGAGGCCGATTGGGTTCGGACGCTGCGGCGCTCGCGTCGCAAAGACTCCGCGCGGTTCGTCATCGAGGAACGGTTCAACCTCCAGCGGAGCAGCATCGTCGGACGCATGAAAGTGATACAGCAAGATACAATGCGTGAATCCATCGAGGTCTTTCACTCCATCCGAATACGCTTCCTTCAGTTCCACGGTCCCCTCTACAGCGGCATCTCCAACCGGTTGAATCGGCATTCCATCTGGTGATTCGAAAGGCGTTCGGATTACCCCAATCGACTCGTAGATGACTTGATCTTCGGACACAACTGTCGTTCAGGCTTCGAGTGACAAATCAGTTCGTGAGCGATACGTGCCCTGTATTCAGCAACACGTCGCAGATTGACATTCTCCGCGCGCTGAAGCGCGAGGCTTTCGCCCCGAACGTTCCGCAAATCGCTGATGGTCGACGAACGCACCGATATCTCGAGTCGCACGTCGAGCCGTACCCACCTCCACGTACTGGTCGTCGACTACTCCGGACCGTGGGATTGTGCGACGCTGAATCACGGCAGCGGGTTTTTGGGTCTCGCCACCCTAGCTCGGCCAGAGAAATGCTCATGGTACGCGGCCGCGCCGGCGGGACGGAGCTTACCGGGACGCTGTTCGAGCGCGGCGAGGAGCCGCCCCAGTTCAGCGGCTCGCCCGACGACGACGCCCCCTACGTCTGGATCTGCGACGAGTTCTACGAGGTCGAAAGCGGCGGGAGCGTCCAGCAGATCGACGACCGCGAGGTAAACATCGCCTTCGAGTCGCCGATGCCTCGCGGGTTCGAAACTCGAGATCAGGCGGTCGACGCCGCGAAAGAACACGTCCGGACCCAGTTTGCACGCATCGGAATCGACGAACCGGACGTCGAGATCGAACTGCTCGAGGACGCCGAACTCGAGTCGCGGTGAAGCCAGCTCATGTATCCTTCTACAGCGACTGGTCCCAGCGGTGATCGTCGTAGGTTCGGCGCTGACTCGAGTCGAACTCCGTCTCGAGTCGGTTCCGCAGTGACCGTTTCTCCGACCGGCTGATTCGCGCCAGTTCGTCTGCCTTTTCGACGATCGTCGGTGGGCCGTGGGCGACGGCGACCTCCTGAACGACGGCCATCGCGAGGCGCTCGCGGAGGTCGCGATCGCGCGTGAACGCGTAGGGGGCCTCGACGCGGTAGAGCAGGTCGTCCCGCGGGTCGTAGAGCACGAAGAACGTCACTTCGTAGTCCTCGAGCGGCCGCCGACGGTCGACCCCGAGGGCGTCGCCGTCGCCAGATAGCGGTCGATCGACGCCACCGCGGGAGTGGAACCAGTTCGTGTAGGTCAGCGCCTCGGTGTTTCGCTCCCACCGGGTCCCCTCGACGTCGTCGACGAACTCTCCGCGCTCGAGCAGGCGGGTAAACAGCGCGGCGTCGTCGCTCCAGGGGGCGCTGACATCGATCTCCGGGTTTTCCTTCAGCGTCCGAGTGATCAGCCGCGTCGCCGGATTCTTCACGAAGCCCACGAGCGGCACGCCCCGATCGGCGAAGTCCTCGACCAGTCGGACGTAGTTCTCGAGGACCGTCGTCGGCCGCGGGTCCTCGAGCAGGAAGTCCCGGAGGTCCTCGTGCTGGTCGGCCCACCGAAGCAGGCCGCGGGGGTACAGCGGCCCGTCGAGGATCAGCAGGTCTCGAACCTGGGCTGCGTGCTCGAGGGCGTGTTCGCTCTCGGCGAGGTAGAGTGCGAGCGCGTGGACGACGCCCTCGGCGAACCGGTCGACGTCGCCGACGGCGAACGCCCGGCGCTTGCTCTTTCCCTCGTCGAACGTCTCCCAGTCGTCGTTGTGGACGTGGGCCGTCTCGTCGTTCGAGTGGACCGTCATCACGGCCGTCCGCGAGCGATGTAGCTCGAGGTCACTCGGCGTGGCGCTCATCGCGGCGTGGGCGACGTCGAGTACGAGTCCGTTGCGGAACGTCGTCGGGTTGATCGTTCCCGCGTCGAGGCCGTTGACGGTCGGAAACGGCGGCTCCTGGAGGGCGGCGTCCTCGCAGTCGACCAGCATCCGGGACCGGTCGGCGACCGGCTCGAGGATCGGTCGGCCGTCGCCGTCCCGCAGGGGCTCGAGGAACTGCGCCCAGACCGTCTCGGCGAACTCCCGCCGGTCTCGCTCGTCGGCCCCGTGGTCGATCCGGCGAGCCAGCCCCGCGATGCCGTCGAAGTGGACGGGGTCCAGAGTCATGGCAGAGCGCTCCCAGCCCACCCGCAAAAAGCCAGTGGTCCTCGTCCTTTTTGTCGTCTGATCATGTGACGCCCGGTGGTGATCTGGTTTGCACACCACGAAAGCCCCTGGCGTGCTCGCTGCCTGCACCTCGCTGCGCGCCTCGCTTCGCTTCGGTGCGTGCGTCGTTTCGCTCAGCGAGCACGCCAGCCCCTTTCATTCCCACCCGTGTCGGCTGATCGGCCAAGCTACGCGGCTGCTCGAGCGGGGCAGGGGCTTTCGTGGTGGTTGTAGCTCGGCCGACGTCGAACTCGAGTCCGAACGCCAGTCTATGTGAAACGAAACCGGTCGCTCGACGTCGGCCAGACCCCGACTTCATTATCCGGTGACGGAGTCCTTTTCAGGTCGCCAGCCTACCCTCGAGTATGCAACTCGAGCCAGTGACGGATCTGCCCGAGATCCGTCCCGGTGACGATCTCGCCGCGCTCGTCGCGGATCGGGCCACCCTCGAGCCGGGGGACGTGCTCACGGTCGCGAGCACGGTCGTCTCGAAGGCGGAGGGGCGGACGGCGAACCTCGCAGAGTACCCCGTCAGCGGTCGCGCGCGAGAACTCGCCGACCGGATCGGTGCGGTCACGGGCGAGGAGAAAGATCCGCGATTCGCGCAGGCGGTTCTCGAGGAGAGTACCGAACTGTTGATCGAGTGTCCGTTCATGCTCACCGAGACACACTTCGGCCACATCTGCGTCAACGCGGGGATCGACCGGTCGAACGTGCCAGGCCACGACCTGCTGTTGCTCCCGCGGCGGCCGACCGAGAGCGCCGAGCGGATTCGTGCGGGCCTCGAAGAGCACGGGCTCGAGGACGTCGCGGTGATCGTCACCGACACGTGTGGGAGACCGTTTCGCCACGGCCAGCGCGGGGTCGCGATCGGCTGGGCGGGAATCGCCGCGAGCCGGGACTGGCGAGGCGAGCCCGACCGGGACGGCCGCGAACTGGGCGTGACAGTCCAGTCGGTGGTCGACGAACTCGCCGCCGCGGCCAATCTCGTGACCGGCGAGGGGGCCGACGGCGTTCCCGCCGTGGCCATCCGCGACTGGGAGTTCGGCGACCTGCCGGAGAGCGACGAACTGTTCCGACCTGTCGAGGACGACCTGATCAGGCAGGCGCTTCGCCAGTGGGCGTTCGAGGGGGGTGAGCACTGATGAGCGACGACTCCGCAAGCGATGGGCCGACGTGGGGGATCGAACTCACACCCGAACACCACCCCGACCGGGTCGCCGACCTCGCGGCTCGAGCCGAGGACGTCGGCTTCGACGTCGCCTTCGCGAGTAGCCACTATTTCAACCGCGACCCGTTCGTCGCGCTCTCGCGGATGGCCGCCGAGACCGACTCGATCCGGCTGGGGCCGGGCGTGGTCAACCCATACGAGAGCCACCCGGTGAAACTCGCCGCCCAGGCGGCGACCATCGACGAGGTCAGCGACGGCCGTGGCGTCTTCGGCGTCGGTGCCGGCGATCGTTCCTCGCTCGCAAACCTCGGGATCGACCACGACAAGCCGCTCCGGCGCGTCCTCGAGACGTTCAAACTCGCACAGGATCTCTGGGACGGCGAGACCGTCACTCACGACGGGACGTTCACCGCAAAAGACGCCTCGCTCAACCTCGAGCCCGACGGCGAGATTCCGGTCTACGTCGGCGCACAGGGTCCGCATATGCTCCGGATGAGTGCCAAGCACGCCGACGGCACGCTGATCAACGCGGCCCATCCGCGGGACCTCGAGTGGGCTGCCGGCCAGCTCGAGCAGGGACTCGCGGACCGGCCCGATTCATACGGGCCGTTCGAGGCGCTCGCGTTCGCCAGCGTCAGCGTGGCCGCCGACGAGGACGAAGCCCGCGAGGCGGCCCGCCCACCGGTCGCGTTCATCGTCGGCGGCGCGGCCGAGCCGGTCCTCGAGCGTCACGATATCGACCGGGAAGCGGCCTCGGCGGTGAGCGAGGCCCTAGAGCGTGGTGACCTGACCGACGCCTTCGGCCACGTCACGCCCGCAATGATCGACGCGTTCTGCATCGCCGGAACGACCGAGACGGTCGCCGAGCGGTTCGAGGCGGCCCTCGAGCACGTCGACGGCATCGTCGTCGGCTCGCCGCTGGGACCGGACCTCGAGGACGCCATCGAACGGGCGAGCGAAGCGCTCGAGCTGGCTGACTCTGCGTGAGAACGGCTGGGCCTGAAACGGGTCTGTCTCAGTTCGAGGTAAAGAGGCTCCCGACTGCACCGAGGGTGAGGCCGCCGAAGACGGCGACGCTGAAGATAACGAGAATCGTCCCGACGAGGACCAGCAGGGGTGCGGCTCCGTCACCGGCCGCCACGTTGCCGAAGTGTTCGTTCATCTCGACGATGTTGTCCACCAGGACGTTCAGTGCGATAGCGCTCTCCATGGTCGGGCGTTGACGGTGGTGGTACTTGGCGGTGCCGGTCTGTCGGGCGCGGGCGCGCAGAACCCGGGGGAGAACACCGCCCGAGCGACCGCACGCGAGCCGACAGGATCTATACGGTCGCGACGTCTACCCTCGAGCGTGACTGAGGATACGACGCTCACCGATTTCGCGTCGTCTGAATCGAACGGTGAAGGCAGTGAGGGCGGTGGCGACGATCGAGACAGTGGCGACGACCGGGCGAAAGTCGGAACTCCCGACGACCGGTTCGATTCTGCGAGTGACCTCGAGAACGGAGGGGCAGACGATGCGTTCTCAGAAGAGAGGGTGAACGAGGTGGCAGGCGACGAGTCACCATCCGAACCGGCCCACAGAGACGCTGGTGCTGGTGACACACCGACCACGACGTTCGCTCGCGGCGACTACGAGTGTGCCACCTGTGGTCAGCCGACCGAACGTGTCTGGCACGACGACGGCGAGTACGTCTGCCCATCGTGTAAACAGTGGTGAACCGCCTTGGGGGCAAGTGGTTCGAGACGCCGGAGGCGTCTCGTCGTCACGGAAGACGAAGTCTTCCGTACGACCCCGGGGCACTCGGCCTGCTTTTTCGGTAGAGAGGGCGACGACGGTGTCGTAGCTGTGGTGACGAATCTGACACGGTCCTCGAGTTCGTCCGCCACAATTCCGTCGCCACTGGCACCGCTCCGACCCACCGAATCGGCCGATCGCTGTACGTACGTCCGGTGCAGGAGTCCGCCTCCCGAACATTTATATCTTTAACGTGGTTCTGTTAGCGTGCAATGGCGAAAGGTACGGTCGCGTTCTTCAACGACACTGGCGGCTACGGTTTCATCGAGACTGACGACGCGGACGAGGACGTCTTCTTCCACATGGAAGACGTCGGTGGTCCGGACCTAGAAGAGGGTCAGGAGGTCGAATTCGACATCGAGCAGGCCGACAAGGGCCCGCGCGCGACGAATCTCGAGCGACTGTAAGTCGATTCAGAAGGGGTATCGTTTTCCGATTGTCAGCCGCGTAGCGACGCGGCTGGGACGTCGAATTTCCCCGGCTGCCTGACGCCAGTGTCCCGACGACTGCTTGCGATTCCACGTCCGAGCGCACGCTGGGCCGTTGCCGGGTGGCAAACACACTTCCGTCCCGGCGTGGGAAGACTCCCGACGCTCGCACGCGCGTCTTGCAGGATCTGACGACGCTGATCGCACCTGACACAACACCTATGTTTCGCGACCGACCATTCGGACGTATGAGCCGCCTTCGTGGGACCGCATTCGATCGATCAGTCGAACCACCATCCGCTCCCGGGCAGCGATGAGTGACCTCGATCCGTCCTCCTCGACCGATCTGGCTGACGATCGGCGAGGGCGAGACGACCCCGCTACCCTCCCGATCGATACCGTCGCCGATGTCGGCGAGGCGATCCAGCAGAACGTCTCGCGTGTAATCGTCGGCAACGAGTCGGTCGTCGACCACGTGGTCGCGACCCTCCTCGGTGGGGGGCACGTCCTGCTCGAGGACGTTCCCGGCGTCGGGAAGACCATGCTCGCCCGCTCGATCGCCCGCTCGGTCGACTGTACGTTCAGCCGAATCCAGTTTACGCCCGACCTGTTGCCGACCGACGTCACCGGCGTCAACGTTTTCGACGACCGCAGCCGCGAGTTCGAGTTCCAGCCCGGCCCCGTCTTCGGGAACGTCGTCCTCGGCGACGAGATCAATCGTGCACCCCCCAAGACGCAGGCCGCGCTGCTCGAGGCGATGGAGGAAGCACAGGTGACCGTCGACGGCGAGACCCGCGACCTCCCCGATCCCTTCGTCGTGATCGCCACCCAGAACGCGGTCGAACCGACACGCAACTACGAACTCCCGCTGGCCGAACTCGACCGCTTCGCGAAGAAACTCCACCTCGGCTATCCCGATCCCGACGACGAGGTCGACCTCCTCGGACGGACCGTCGGCGATCACCCGATCGAGTCGCTCGAGCCGGTCGTCGACAGGGAGACGCTCGTCCGCGCGCGGGAAGCAGTCGGGACCGTCACCGCGTCCGAGCCCGTTCGTTCGTACGCGACCCGGCTGGCCGGCTACACCCGCGAGCACGCCCGCATCGGTGTCAGCCCACGCGGGACGATCGCGCTGCTCCGGCTCGCGCAGGCGCGGGCCGCCCTCGAAGGCCGCGACTACGTCGTCCCCGACGACCTCCAGGTCGAGGTACCGGTGGTCTTCCCCCACCGGATCCGAACGACCGACCGCGAGCGCGACGCCGAGGAGATCGTCTCCGAGGCGCTCGAGCAAGTGCCGGTGGACGATCCGACCGAGGCAGACGACGACCGGTCACGGCGGTGATCCGATGCGACCGACGCTGCGAGGACTGACGGCACTCGTCATCGTCGTGCTCGCGTTCGCGGCCAGCCTGCACGCTGGCCCGCGATCGTTGAACGCCATCGTCGCCCCGCTCGTCGTCGTCCTCGTCGCCGCCGTGGCCATCGTCGGCCTGCGCTCGCGGCCGGCCGTCGATCGCGCCCCGGTCGAACCGGGGTTTCCCGGCGACCGCCGAACCGTCTCGCTCACCCTCGAGAGCGACGGCGCTACGGGGGCGACGATTCGTGACCGGATCGGCGACGGGCTCGAGCTCGTCGACGGTTCGGACCCGGTCTTCGAGACGACGCTCGAGGCGGGCCGCCGGCTCACGTACGAGGTCGACCTCACAGCGCGGGGCGTCCACGAACTCGGACCGCTGTCGGTCGTCGTCACCGACGTCTTCGGGCTCGTGACCCGCCGATTCGACCGCGAGGAGACGATGACGGTCCTCGTCTATCCGCGGGTCGCCTCGCTCGGTTCCGGGGTCAGACGTGACCTGCGAACCTCGCTCGCTCGTGTCGCTGGTAGCGGTGCCGGTCACGAGGACGGCCGCGAGGAATTCGACCACGTCCGGGCGTACCAGCGTGGCGACCCGCTGGGTGACGTCCACTGGAAAGCCAGTGCCAAGCGTCCCGGTGGCGACCTGCTCGTCTCCGAGCGCACGTCGACCGACTCGACCGGGGCGGTCACGGTCGCCCTCGAGGGCGTGACCGACGACGAGACCCGTGCCGGGACGGCCGAGACGATCGACGATTTCGCCAGTGTCGCCGCGGCGGTCGTCGACGAGTGTCTGGAGTCCGGCGTCCGGGTCGGTCTCGTCGCGGGCGGGGACCGACTGGAGCCGGGAGCTGGCCCCGAGCACTACCGCGACCTGCTCGCGGTCCTCGCGCGCTGGGAGGGTGAGCCGCTCGAGGGTGGCGCTGGCAGCGATTCCGAGGTCGTGATCCGCGCCACCGACTCCGGACCGGTCGTGGCCGTCGGCGGGTCCGAGGTGCTGGTCGATCCGACCGGCCAGAGCGACGAACCGGATACGGGGGCAATCGAGGGCGCTCGAGTTGGCGATTCAGGGCCGTCCGAATCGGGGGTGAGTCCGTGACGGCGACGAACGCGGAGCCGACGGATCGAGACACTGCGGGCGGAATGGGGAGGATCAGGTCGTTACGATCGGACTCGGAGACTGCGACGTTCCGGCTGCTGGCGCTCGGGAGCGTCCTCGTGCTCGTGGCCGCCTACGTGAGCGTCCTCCGGGAGGTGACCCGGGTCGTCGGCGGGACCCAGACCCTGCTCGCCGTCGTCGGCGTCTCGATCCTCGTTGCGACGATCCTCGCGCGAGCGATTCGGCCGCGAAGTGCAGCGGTTCTCGCACTCCTCGCGGGTGCAGGTGGGTTCGCCTACTACCTCGAGGCCGCGGGCGTGCGACTCGACGTCCTCGGGGCGACCGCCGACGACCTGGTCGCCGACGCGATCACGCTCGCGGCCGGCCAGCCCCTGTTGCAGATGGTCGCCGCAGACGTCTGGACCGTCGCGTTCGCCCCCGCACCCGCGTTCCTCTCGTGGTACCTCGTGCTCCGCGGCCGGTACGCGGCGAGCGTGCTCCCCGCTGGATTCGCCCTCGGCTTCCTCGTCCTGACCGGCGATGCCGGGACGACCGTCACGCTCCTGGGGAGCCTCGCTGCGATCGCCGCGGTCGGCTTCGGCGAACTCGAGCGCCGCAACGGCTCGCTCGGGCAGGTCGACCTCCTCGCAGTCCTGTTGGCCGTCGTGCTCGTCCTCTCGTTGACCGTCTCGTTCGTTCCGAGCGGGCCGACGACCGCGTCGACCCCCGGAACCGGCGAGGCTGGGACGCTCGAGGGGACGATCGACGCCTCACCGGAGCGCTCCGGAATCGCCGGCTCGGTCGACCTCTCCCCGGAGGTCCGGTTCACCGTCGAGAGCGAGCAGCCGACCTACTGGCGCACCGGCGTCTACGACCGGTACACGGGCAGCGAGTGGCTCCGTTCTGGGCAGGAATCGCCACTCGAGGACACCCTTCGGCCCCCACCTGGCGAGTACGACCTGGTCGAACAGCAGGTTCGCGCGGAGACGGAACTCGGCGTCACACCGGTCGCGGCCGAGCCGATCGACCTCCGGGGGTCGGCCGTCGAGGACGCGACGGTTACCAGTCACGGCCAGGTTCACCCCGGCTCGGCGCTCGCCGAGGGCGAGACCTACACGGTCCAGAGCGCCGTCGTCGATCCCGATCCGGGTGAGCTCCGGCGGGCAGGAACGGACTATCCGGACGAGGTCGAGGACTACTACCTCCAGCGTCCCGAGACCACCTCGAGCGCCTTCGACGAGCGGACAGCCGAGATCGCGGCGGAAGCGGAGACGCCCTTCGAAACGGCCGTCGCGATCGAACACTACCTCCGGAACTCGAAGGAGTACTCCCTCGAGGTCGACCGGCCGACCGGTGACGTCGCCGAGACCTTCCTGCTCGAGATGGACGCGGGCTACTGTGTCTACTACGCGACGACGATGGTTCAGATGCTCCGTGCGGAGGACGTCCCCGCGCGGTACGCGACCGGCTACACGGCCGGTGAGCAGGTCGACGAGGACACCTACGAGGTTCGCGGTCTCGACGCCCACGCCTGGGTCGAGGTGTACTTCCCGGGCCACGGCTGGGTGCCGTTCGAGCCGACGCCGCCGGCAGATCGCGAGGTCACCCACGAGGCTCACGCCGACGTCGGTACCGACTCGTCGCTGGCGGACGATCCCGACGGAACCGACTCGCCGGCAGACGACGATGGCGGCGAGTCCGAGGACGACCCCGGTGTGACTGACGACGACCGCGTCGATCCCGCCGACCGCGAGGACGACGACGCACCCTCACCGGAGGACGAACAGGACTCCGTCGAGGACGACGATGGGATGGAACCGGCTGACGAGGGAGATAGCGGAGACGACGGTGAGGAGAGCGGCCCGATCGTCGTCCCGACCTCGTGGGAGACGGTCGCCCTCCTCGCGGTCGCGCTCGTCGGTCTCGCTGCGTTCGCCCGCCACACGGACGGCGTTCATCGCTTCCGTCGAGGAATCGGCCGATACTGGCACGGCCCCCGTGGCGATCCCGATCGGGACGCCGAACGGGCGTTCCGCCGACTCGAGTGGCTGCTCGCGGACGCCTACCGCCCGCGACGGCCGGGTGAATCGCCGCGGGCGTATCTGCGGGCGCTCGAGGCAGCCGCGGCGACCGAGGAGACGGTGGGCGTAGCGTCGGAACCCCGAAGCACGAACGGGGCGGGCGACAACCTCGTGATCGACCCTCGCGTCCGTACGGTGTTCGCGTGTCGCGAGCGAGCGGTCTACGGCGAAGGTGTCGATCGAGCGTCCGCTGACGCCGCAATCCGTGCCGTCGACGACCTGGCGCGCGAGCGCAGTCGCCTGCCGTTCCCCGGTCGAGGACAATCCTGATGGTCGACACGTCAAAAAGAACCGCACGAGGGCGTCTGGGTCCCGATAGTGTTTAATATGGTCCTTTCGTAGCACAGCACGTAATGTCGGAAGTCTGCTCGACGTGCGGGCTGCCCGAGGAACTCTGCGTCTGCGAAGACGTGGCCAAGGGGCAACAGCAACTCAACATCCGCATTGACGAGCGCAGATACGGTAAGGAGGTAACGATCATCGAAGGATTCGATCCGAAGGACGTCGACCTGGACAGTCTGTCGTCGGATCTCAAGTCCAAGTTCGCCTGTGGCGGTACCGTCGAAGACAGCCACATCGAACTGCAGGGTAACCACCGCGGCCGCGTCGAAGACTTCCTTCGGGATCGCGGCTTCAACGTCGCCTAATGCCCGCGATGATCTGACTCAGTCGGGCGGACCCCGAACCGTTTTCCGATCGTAACGCTCTCGAGAGCCGCTGGCTTCGGTGGCGATTCCAGCCACCCACCGACAGCACTCTTCGGCCGTTCCGACAGTCGCCCCGGTTTCGATGGCGGCACTCGCAGCGGCTCTTCACTCCAGCCACACGCAGAACGTTCGCCCCGCCAGTGTCTCACGACGCGCTCGAGCCGCTTCGACCACCGATCAGTACTTGTACTCGCTGGGTGACAGCTCGAGCGCGTCGTAAAACCCCTGGTCGATTCGGTCGCGGTCGGCACGCCATCGGTCGAACGTCGATGGGTCCGCCGGATAGGCCTCGTACTGCTTCTGGTACGTCCCGACGTAGTCACGCGTCTTCCTGACCGTGAGGACGGCGTCTGACAGGGCTCCCAGACTCACCCCGAGCGCGTCGAAGGTGTCTCTGCGATACTCGGCGACGAAGTTTTTGAGTATCCCGGTGCCGACGAGTAGCTTCGCAGAGAGGCTCTCGACTTCCGTCGAGGTGCCGACGATTTCGCGGAGTTCCGTCTCGGGAAGCAACGCGGTGAGCGCCCGGAGGACGTTCACCTCGAGCGCGCTCGCGGCGACGTTGTAGGCGTCCCAGGAGGCGAGTTTCGCGGCTTCGCCGTGGTCGCGGTACAGCCAGCGGTTGTGTTCCCAGAGTCCGGCCTCGGAGACGTCGCCGTCTTCGATCGCTTCGATGGCGGCGCGACCGGCGGAGTAGCCGGAGTATGCGGCCCCCCGGATGCCCTTTCCCGTGATCGGATGGGTCGTTCCGGCCGCGCCGCCCGTCGCGAGGTACCCGGGCGCGACCATCGAATCGAGCGGTCGGCGGAGTGCGATCGCAGACCCGAGTTTGTTCGCGGTGCCGAATCGCTCGGCGACGGTCGCACCCCCGTACTCGGGTCTGCTCTCGACGTCGCGGCGCAAGCGGTCGACCAGTGGGATCGGCGGTTTGTTCATCTGGAACCCCAGCCCGACGTTGATCTGCGTCGGTGTCCGTGGGAAGTACCAGATGTACCCGAGTTCCTCGAGCGGTTTCCCGACGATGGCGTTCTGGTACTCGACCGGCTCGTCGGTCTCGATGATCTCGCGATAGGCCGACCCGAAGTGGGTGTAGTGGGGGACCTCGAACGTTGGATCACTGGGTGTTTCGAGCGTCTCGAACTCGATCATGTCCTGCAGGATCGACTGTGCGCCTGCAGCGTCGATCACTACCGAGCCCTCGTAGGAAACCGGATCGCCGTCACGAACGGCTTTCACGCCGGTGACGCGCCCGTTCTGGGTTACCTCGTTGACCACGGTGTCGTAGTGCTGGGTCACCCCGTGCTCGGCGGCCTGCTCGAGCAGTCGCTGGCCGAACTCGTAGCGGTCGACGACGTTGCTGCCCGTCTCGTAGGGCAGGATTTTCCGAACGCCGAGTTGCTCGTCCCGGTACTCGATCTGGTCGATGTTGTTGTCGACCAGGACCGATTCGTCGTCGGCGATCGCGTCCATGTCGATCGGACCGGGATACTTCTGTGGGTCTCGCGGACTCTTGATCGCGTCGCCACAGGCGATGAATCCGCCCTGTTCGCGGGGCTTGCGCTCTAGCTGGACGACATCGAGGCCCGCCGTCGCCGCTGTTGCCGCCGCAAAACACCCGGATATTCCGCCCCCGACAACGATCACGTCGTGGTGGTTGCGCTCCATTACGTCCGCTCCGACAGTTTGGATGTAGGGAGCGTAACTCTTGCTCTTGTGGCGAGGTCTTCGTGGCGTCTCGAGCAGTCGCCTTTCTATTGAAATACCGATATATTCTCGAGAGCTAGCCTCCCCACCAACGAGAGAGGTCAGGCGTCGGGGAAGTACCGGCCGTGGAACCCGAAGGGGACGGCGTGAGGCAGCGGGGCTCGCGCTCGCTCGGCGAGTGTCTCTGCGTCGAACACGAGCAGCAGCGATCGCTCCCGTCGGGTATCGAGCGCTGGTGCGATCACGACGCCGTCGTCTTCGGCCGCCGCGTCTGGACGGGCGACCATCCGTGGTTCCTCGACGTAGACGCCGCGTTCCCACCACTCCGTTGCCTGGCCGCTCTCGACGTCGAGTTTGACCAGTCCGTTCGCCCCCTGCCGGTCGGTCGCCTGTGCGTAGGCATACCGGTACCGGCGACCCCCGAATCGTTCCGGAACTGTCGGTAACTCCAGTCCACCGTCGTACCGCTGTGAGCGCCGGACCCGTCCGTCGCCCGGACGGAGTCGGTATCTTCGAAACCGGCCGTCCGGAGCCGCCTCGAAGCCGTCGGCCGCGAGCGCCTCGAGGGAGAGTGCCCGGACGATCGCGTCGTCTTCGAAGGCGACGAGATCGACCACCACCTCGTCGTCGTCCTGAAAGGCGTTGACGTGGTGAAAGGAGAAAAACGGTGCCGTCTCGAACGTCCTGACCACGGCCCCGGTGTCGCGGTCGACGACGACGAATCGGCTGCCGGCGTCCTCGTCGTACTCGAGGAGGTCGAGAAATCCTTCCGTCCACGGCGCGAGTACCTTGACGATCGAGATCCGGAGTGGCGTTTCGACGATGACGACGTGTGAGTCTGTGATCGAACAGTCGTGAACGTAGCCCGGCCCGGCAGCCGGGACGGTCGCGATTGGGGTTCGGCTGCCACGGTCGTGGGAGATTCGATAGAGGTGGTAGGTCGGATCGAGTCCGAACTCGGTACAGAAGCCGATCGTCTCCTCGCGAGTCGGATCGACCCGGAGGTGTGCCGTCGCCAGGTGCTCGGGGATGTCGTCACGCCAGCGAAACTCGCCGCGCGTCTCGAGGGTCACCGGGTCGAACGCGATTCGTCGGGGTGCCTCGGTGAGCGCGACGAAGTGATCGCCGATCCGGGCGACGTGGACGTTGGCGTTGTCGGTCGGTTCGGGCGGCCCGAGCGACCGGAGCCACCCGAGGGTTCCGCGGAGGGAGTTGCCACCGGTCGCGAACTCCGCCGCACCGTCGCCGGCGTCGGCTGCCGCACGGGCATCGCTCCGCAGGAACCGGTTCGTGTAGGTGACGGTGCCGTCGTCGAACCCATACCGACGGAGCATCGCCAGTCCGTCGAACCAGTGGGCCGCACGTTCACCGCCGAACTCGAACCGGCCCGGTCCGTTCCGGATCAGCGCGCCGGAGAGCCACGTCGGAACGGTCCCCTCGACCGGGAGCCGTCGGCCGGCGTACTCGCGGTCGACCGAGCGAAAGCCGAGTTCGTATGCGCGACTGGGCGGTGGCGACATACGGATAGGTCGGTCGGAGCGACAATTAATTTACAGTGCCGACTCGAGGGGGCGCCGGTCGCCCAGACCCCGTCGTGGCGCGACGTCGAGTCCTGCGGGGGGTCACGGTCGCGCGCCTCTCGAGGCCCGTCGACTCCGGTCAGTGATCCGCTGGCCGGTCGAGCCACCGTCCTGGTCCCCACCCAACAGTTGAGTCCGTCGAGCGCGAACTGACGACCAGCCGTGTCGACCACCGATCGAACGCACGACCTCGTCGTCTGGGGTGCAACCGGCGTCGCTGGCCGCCTCGTGGCCGAGCACCTCACCGACCGATACACGCCGGCGCAACTCTCGCTCGCCCTCGGCGGTCGAGACGAGCGCCGCCTCGAGAAACTGGCGTCGACGCTCACCAGCAGCCAGTCCGGGTGGGAGGAGATACCGATCGAGGTCGGCGACGCGACCGATCCCGACAGTCTCCACGCGCTCGCCGACCGCACCGAGGTCGTCTGTACGACTGTCGGCCCGTACACCAGATACGGTACGCCGCTCGTCGAGGCGTGTCTCGCGACCGGAACCGACTACTGTGACCTGACCGGGGAGGTCACCTGGGTGCGGGAGATGATCGATCGCTACCACGAGGAGGCGGTCGACGCCGGCGTCCGGATCGTCCACAGTTGCGGGTTCGACTCGATCCCTGCCGACCTCGCCACGTTGCTCGTCCAGTCGTTCGCCCGCGAGGAGTTCGGGGCGTCGTGTGATCTGGTGCGACTCTACCTCGAGGACGGTCGCGGCGGCGTCAGCGGCGGGACGGCCTCGAGCATCGTCGACGTGTTTCGGGCCGCATCGACGGACCCGATCGCCCGGCAGACGCTCCGAAACCCGTACTCGCTGGCACCGCGTGGGGAACGCGACGGCGTCGACCCGGGTGCCCAGACGCTCCCGACGATGGACCCCTTACGAGCGGTGTGGACGGCCCCGTCACCGATGGCAGTCGTCAACGAGCGGGTCGTCCGCCGGAGCAACGCCCTGCTCGACTATCCCTGGGGCCGCGAATTCGAGTGTACGGAGGTCGTCCCCGTGGGTGGTGGCCCCGGCGGCCTCGTGGGTGCAAGCGCTATCACCGCAGGACTCGGACTCGCCACTGCCGCGATGGCCGTCGGACCGATCCGGGAGGGAGTCCGCCGGTTCGTGTTCCCCGATCCGGGCGAGGGACCGACGAGAGAACAGATCGAGACGGGCTATTTCACTCTGCGGGCGCTCGGCCGCGGGACCGCCATCGACGGCCCGTTCGTCGTGGAGGGCCGGATCAGTGCCGACCGCGATCCGGGGTACGGCGCGACCGCGATCATGCTCGGTGAGGCCGCAATGTGTCTCGTCCGCGAGGAGGTCGACTCGCCACTCGAGGGTGGCATCCTCACCCCGGCATCCGGAATCGGCGAGCCGCTCGCCGATCGGCTTCGCCACGCCGGTCTGGTCGTCGAGGTTGGGGAGTGGGACGGGCACCGCGCGTGACGTTGTGACCTCGCCGTCACGACTCGAAGATCCGCCGGTCACCTGCGAGAGCCGAAAAATGGGCCGCGACCAGGGGAGGGCACTGGCTGGTGTGTACGGACCACTTCGAACTGCCAGCGTGATACGAACGACGTTCTGGCCCACTCGATGGATTTCAGGGCCGCTACATTCCACCGATCGGGTCGGTGTGGCACTCTGGTCCTCAAAACGGCGACTCGGCGTCGGCACCAGCTTCTTCGGCCGACTCCTCCCGGGAGAGACCGAACTGGAGGCCGTACTCCTCGAGTCCGCCGGCCATGCTCTCGACGGTCGCGTCGGCAGTCCCCTCGTAGGAACCGATGAGGTTCGCCGCCTGCACACTGGCCTTGCCGTGGGGGCAGACGGTGACGATCCGCGCTGCGTCCTCGAGTTCGTCGACGCGACGGGTGAGTTCGTGAAACGGCACGTTCTCGCTGCCGGGGATGTGGCTTCGCTGGAAACTGTGCTCGTCGCGAATGTCGACGATTCTGACGTCCGCGTCCTCTTCGAGCAGTTCCTTGACCTCCGACGGTGAGATTTCGCCGTCCATTACCGGCGCATTCGAACGCCGAGGGAATAAGGCCACGGGTCGCCGGTTCGGATTCCCCGAACGCGTGGCCTCGTACGTGGTTTCGAAGCAGAGCGAGTGTGAGAAAAATAACTGGTTTCGCCAACCATTTTGTATGTGCATACGTATGTGCATACATGGGTGATACCTCCATTCGCATCTCCCGGCGGACGAAGGCGCAGCTAGACCTCCACAAGCGTGAAGACGAGAGCTACGACGAGCTGCTTCAGCGGCTCACTGAGGGGACGGACAAATGGGCCGGATTCGGAGCACTCGCGGAGGCTGATCCGGCGTTCGAGTACGATCCGGAGCAGATCGACGAGCTTCGTCGGGGGACGCGAGAACGGATGCGTGAGCGAATCGAGGAGACGGACGAATAATGTTGCTGCTGGATACGAACGTCCTGAGCGACTATCTGGCTGGATACGAGCCGGCGAGAGAGCTATTGATCGAGTACGAGGACGACGAGTGGATCGTCTCGGGTCTCGTCCTGTACGAGACGTATATGGGGGTGCTCTACGGCTACGTTCCCGGTACCCCGGAGGAGGTGTTCTCGATCGTCGATTCCACCATGGAGATCGTCAACGTGACTGAGCAGACCGCGACCGAATCCGCGCGATTGCAACGAGAGCTTCTGGAAATCGGCGTTCCGGCGGATCAGCCCGACGGACTGATCGCAGCCTCGGCGCGAGAACACGGTGCAGCGCTCGTGACGGCTGACGAAACGTTCTGGAACGACGAGGTCGGTGCCGTTCTCGACGTCGTCCGGTACCATCGGGAGTGACCGGTCACCCGAGCGGCCTCTCGGCCGTCTCGTTCTCCATTTGCTGACTCGCTGGTCGTAACGGACGGATCGATTCGAATCGGCCTGCCACCGGCGCACCTGAAGGGATTATTTCGCTCGAGCGCCGAGAACCGGTATGCCGTGGTGTGACCAGCCACCGACCTCGTCCGGCAGCGATAGTCCGGGAGTCAGGAACCGACACTCGAGGGGGCACGTACCGTGAGCGACGACCGCCTTCCGGCCGAACACTGCTCGCCGCTGGCCACGCTGGTCGACGAGGTGCTGGCTCGCGTCGGCTACGAGATGGCAACTGCCACCGACGCCATCGACGACGCCGTCCCCGGCTACGGTGGACTCTTCGACCCCGCAACCAGTCCGGCGGAGCTGCGCCGCGCACTCGAGGACCTGCTCGAGTCGGAACTCACCCGGCCGCCCGCTCCCGAGCCGGTGGGTGACGCGTTCGTGCTCTACGTCGACGGCAGTTCACGCGGCAACCCCGGCCCCGCAGGTGCTGGCGCTGTCGTTCTCGACGCCGCGGAGAACCAGCTCGCCCGTCTCGGCCGCCCCGTCGGTTCCCGGACGGGGAACAACACCGCCGAGTACGCCGCCCTCGAGCTGGGGCTCTCCGAACTGGTGACTCGGTACGACCCACGGAGGCTCGAGGTGCGCATCGATTCGATGACTGTCATCCGGGACGTCTGGGGTGGTGAGGACCCGACGGAACCCGGCGTCGAGGCCTACAGCGAGGCCGTCGCGGCGACGCTCTCGAGCGTTCCGGAGCAGCGGTACACTCATCTGGCCGACAGCGACCCGAACCCCGCCGACGCGCTGGCGACAGTGGGCGCTGACATCGCGGCGTTCGGACCTGGGTAAGAGCCCTCCGCTGCGTCCGGTCGTCAGAACCCGTCGAGTCGCGACTGGTCGCTGCTGTTCTCGAGCCCCGCCAGATCCGCCGCCTGCTCGAGCGTCGATTCGAACGTCTCGCTCTGGCTCCGATCGTACAGCGTCGCCGCGGGGTGGACGTTGATCAGCACCCGGCGGGGCTCGCCGCCGATCCGGACTTCCTCGATCTCACCTGCCTCCTTCGTCACGGCGACCGACCGCTCCAGGAGGTGTTCGCTCGGGACCTTTCCGAGGGTGACGATCACTTCGGGGCCGAGTCGGTCGATTTCGGTCTCGAGGTAGCCGCGGCAGTTCGCGAGTTCCTCGGTGGTGGGGTCGCGATTTTCCGGCGGCCGACAGCGTACGCAGTTGGTGATCCGGACGGCCGACCGGTCGACGCCGATGGCCCGGAGCCCGTCGTCGAGGACGGAGCCGCTGCGACCGACGAAGGGTTCGCCCTCGGCGTCCTCGTTGGCACCGGGACCCTCGCCGACGAACAGCAGTTCGGCGTCGTCGGGACCGGTGCCGTTGACGATCCGGTTTCGGGATTCGACCAGCTCGGGACAGCGTTCACACGCCGTGACCCGAAGGTCTTCCATCTCGCTCATACCGGGCGGTCGGGAGGTACCGTACTACGTCTTTCGGGTCGCCGTATGCAGTTCTCCCGGACGTGCTCGGCTGCTACGTCTCGAGGTCGCCGTCGGAGACGACGACGTCGTCGACACCCTCCGTGCCGTCACTGCGATCAGCAAGCTCTGGACCCGTTGGAACCGCACTCGAGCTGCCGGCCAGCCTTACCCCTCGTCGACGTATCGATCACCGGCTCGAGCGGCCACGCTCGCAACCCGGATCGGTTCGGGACGGCCGCCAGCGAGCGTGAATCCGTCGACGACCTCGGCGGCCTCCTCGCGGTCGCAGTTCAGATGTCTGACGTAGACCGTCTCTTCGCTCTCACCGATCTCGACCGGGTAGCGGTCGGGCAGCGATCGGTACGTCTCGAGTCGCGATTCCAGCTGCCGACCCGAGAACGCGTCCCGGAGTGCGGGCTCGAGACCGGGGCTCGCTTCGAACGTCACCGCGAGCACCGGCCGGTCGGCGACTGCTGCGATTCGGGACAGATCGAGGACGTTGTACCACGCGGGGGCGACGGCACCGAAGAAGACGTACCGAACGTCCGGCCGGAGACGGCCCTCGAGGAGGTCGACCACGGCGTCGGTGGCGTCGGTTCCGCCGACCGTACACGATACGTAATCGAGGTCCTCGAGAACGCCGTCGGCGCGAACGACGGCTCCGGCGAGAGTGCTGTGGCTCGCGTCTTCCTGATACGACTCGGCGATTCCGAGTGCCCGAACCCCAGATTTCATCACAGTGTTGGATCACCGGAGCCGGGTCGCCGCCACCGGGTCAGTCCTCGCTCTCTTTGATCTCCTGTAACCGGTCGAGTAACTCGTCGCTCGAGGCTCCGTTCTCGAACTCGATGCTTCCTTCGTGGCTGTTCTCTTCGGCCGATACCGCGTCGTCGTCGTCAAAATCAGTATCTACGTCCCGTTGCTCGGATTCGTCGTAGCTCCCGAATCCCATGCACGTTCTACTACTCCCTCCGGTGTCAAAAATTCCGCGGTCACCCGGGATGTCGGTAGGAACTGAGTTCGCGGACAACGACTCCCGCTGCACGCTGGCACCGCGAGCCCGGGCACCAGCATTTTTGTCTCGGCCCTCGAGTGTCAGGTATGGACGTACGTCACGTGACCGCGGATGCGGAGACGTTCACCTGCAACGCCTACCTCGCTGTCGGCGAGGAGAACACGCTCGTCGACGCGGGTGCCTGGGACGGCGTGATCGATCAGATCCGGACTCACGTCGAGGACGTCGACGCCGTCGCTCTCACCCATCAGCACGGCGATCACGTCGCCGAACTCGAGTCAGTCGTCGAGGAATTCGACCCGGACGTCTACGCCTACGACGACCATCCGTTGCGCACGGAGGCGATCGACGACGGCGATACGGTGACGATCGGCGACGAGACCTTCGACGTGGTCTACACGCCCGGCCACGCCGACGACCACGTCGCGTTCGTCTCCGAGACGACGCTCTTCTCGGGCGACGTCGTGGTCCACGACGACGGTGCGTTCGACTACGGCAGCTTCGGCCGCACGGACATGGCCGGCCAGTCCCGTGAGCGACTGATCGAGAGCATCGAGGACCTGCTCGAGCGCCTGCCCGAGAGCGTTGAGCACATGTATTCGGGCCACGGTGGCGTCTTCCACGGTGACGTTCGAGACGTGGTAGAGACGGCGCTGCAGCGGGCGGAGAAGCGGGAGCCGAAGTATCCCGACGAGTAGTCGAGAGACGACGCACGCTCGAGCGAGCCAGCGGCTCGAGCGTCGGTGTCGAAGAGAGGAGAAGACGGCGTTCAGGCTGCGCGTTTTTCCTTTGCTTTCGGGCGCAGGTTCCCGTAGCCACACTTGCGGCAGCGGTCGGCGTCGGCCGCGTTGCGGGCGTTACAGCGCATGCAGATCATCTTCTCGAGCGTTCGACGGTCGGCGGCGTCGGATCCTGGCATACCCCGTCGTTGGCCCGAGGGGCATATAACCGCTGTGATCCGGGGCAGGTGGGTCCTGCGAGCGGCTGACGACCGGCGGTCACTCCCCGGCGAGGTAGTCGTCTTGTACGGCGACGACCTCACTCGAGTCGCTACACTCGCTGTAGCGGCGCAGCGGTTCCTCGTTGAGCGTGAGGAACGTCTCGCCCCAGCGGAACGGCTCGAGGAGTTCTTCGGCGCGATCGTAGCGATCGAAGATGCAGCAGGCGGCGGCGAGTGCTTCGACGGTCGTCAGGCGGAACGGTCGGCCGTAGTTCACCGGGTTGGCCGCGACCAGAAAGGGCAGGGCGCGGTGGACGCCGTTCATCCGGAAGGCCGCGGCCTCCGCGGATTCCCACGAGCAATCGAGGGCGACGAGCGTCTCGAGGCCTTCGGCGGCGTCGGCCGGCGAGAGCGCCTGTTCGGCGTGGGGGTTGAGCACGACCCCGTAGGGGACCTGCCGCATCGAGCGGTGCAAGACGGCCTCGTCGAAGCGCTCGAGGCGGCGGGCCGTGCACTTGTCGGGGTCGTCGTCGCCCTCGTAGTAGACGTGACACTCCACGCGACCGGGTAAGAGGTGGTGAGAGAAAAGCGGCGTGGAACGGCGCGTATACCGACGCGGTGTCGGTGCAGCGAGGGCAGGCTTTTACCCCCGCGCTCGAATGTCGGGGGCATGGACGCGCCCGAGACCGTTCGACGGTACTACGACGCCCTCGACGCCCACGAGTACGGGCCCCTCGAGTCAGTCCTCGCTCCGGGATTCGTCCAGCGACGGCCGGATCGGACGTTCGAGAGCCGCGAGGCGTTCGTCCAGTTCATGCGCGAGGAGCGGCCCAATCCCGACACGAGCCACGACCTCGAGTCGGTGCTGGTCGACGGCGATCGAGTTGCAGTGCGCGGCAGAGTTCGCGACGCCGACGAGGTACTGTTCGAGTTCGCCGACTTCTTCGCGCTCGAGTGCCACGACGACTCTCGAGCGCCGGTGATCGAGAGACTGGAGACGTTCGCGCGGAAGGGGTAATCGAAACGGTCCACACGAGTTCTTCGACCGGCTTCGGCACTGCGTGCGTTGTCGCCGGCCTCGACCCCGTGTGTATCCTCCAGGGGGCTTCCGCATGGCGACGATCCGGCGGACTGGACCTGTCGGACGGCCGGCTCCGGCCCGGGTCATCGCCGTGTCGCAGCCGTGTCCTCGGCCACGTCGGGCTCGGTGGAAACCGTTCGCCGGTCGGCCTTCGGCCACAGGCGCTACGGATCGCCGTTTGTTCCGCTGGAGGAAGGGCTCGTGCCCCATTTTGATTACGTGCTTGGCATGTGTAAATATTTCGGTTGTTCGGGCAGGTGGAATGGTGGAGCCACCAGTCGGCGGCTCACACAGCTCGACTACGCCGAGCAGTTGTTCGGCCCCATCTCGAGTTCGACGCGGTCTTCCGGGGGCTGCTCCCGGGTCCCGCGGTTCGTCTCGATGATCTCCTCGAAGTTGGCGGGTTTCTCGCCGGCGTCGGCCATCCGGTCGACGAACTCGTCTTCCTCGAGACGCAGGACGTCGATCCCAGTCCGTGCGTCGTGGATCGTCGTCGTGATTGGTTTGCCGGGCGTGCCGGTGTCGAACTCGCCCTCGGCGGTGACGGGGACGTGGCCCGGGAGGACGAGTATCTGTTCTGGCTGGGTGAGGATCGTCCGCTGGAGCGTCTCGTAGAGCAGTCGGGCTCCTTCTTCGCCATTGCTCGCGGTTTCACCGTTCCCAGTTTCCAAGGCGCGTGGCACCTCGCCAAACTCGAGTTCCGTTCGCCCGGTCGACTCGGCGTGCAGCGTGTCGGCGGTGAGCACTGCTCGATCGTCGACCAGCAGGGAGAGCATGTCGCTCGTGTGCCCCGGCGTGTACAGCGCCTTCACCTCGCGGTCGCCGACGGAGAGCACCTCGAGGTGCGCGAGCGGCGTGAACTCGGCGGTCACGTCCCGGTCGGCGGCGTGCTCGCCCATGTAGTAGGGCACCTCGAGGCGGTCGGCGAGTTCGCGGCCGCCCGAGACGTGGTCGGCGTGGACGTGGGTGTCGATCACGCCGTCGATCGTGAGACCGGCTTCCTCGGCGGCGACCACGAACTCCTCGACGTCGGCGGTGGGGTCGACGACGACGGCCTCGCCGGTCGCCGCACAGCCGACGACGTACCCCAGACAGCCTTTCGCCCGGCGCTGGACCTGAACGATCGTGAGGTCGCCGCCGGCGTCGACCGCGGCGGTCTCGTAGACGCCGCTCCAGCCTTTCATGCCGCCATCGACCGCGTTGACCTCGTGGTCGTCGGTTGCCGAGGAGAGTTGCGTGGCGAGATTTCCGGAGGAGATGCCCTTCGCACAGATCGTCACGACGCGGTCGGCGTCGCCGACGGTTTCGTCGAACTCCTCGAGGCGACCGTCCAGTTCCTCCTCCGGGCCGAACGGGAAGTGGATCGCGCCGGGGACGCGCCAGGACTCGTAGCTCTCTTCGGGGCGCGTATCGACGAGCGTGAACGATTCGTCGCCGTCGAGCATCGCGGCGAGCCGGTCGGGGGAGAGCGTGGTGACCATGCCAGTCGTACGGTTTCGATCCCCTAAGTCTCGTCCGTAGCCCACTCCGGTTCGGGCGGACACTCTCACCCAGTCCCGAAACACGAACGGTGGGGATCTCGGATGGGAAATCACATTCCGCACAAACCTATGGCACCGTTCCGAATAGATGGGGGCCGAAAAGCGAGTAATGCGCATGGGTGAAAAATCGGCAATCGCAAGAGGTGACCGACGATGTCAACGACTCCAGCAAATCGGTTGAAAGTCGCTACGGTGGCGTGACCCTCGAGGGAGAGCCCCACGCGTTGAGCGCGTGGTTCGTCGTCGGACTCCGACTCACGATGGGGCTCGCGTTCCTCGGGCTGGACAGGGTCGTCGAACAGCGGCGCGTCGGCGGGCAACCGCTGGTCGAGCGCTACTCGAAACTGCGATACCTGCTCGGATAGGGGCTCGACACTCGAGCCGTCGGTCTTTTTTCGCCGATCCGTCACGGACGATAACACCTACGTGCCCGGTGTCCCAAGAGTCGATACGATGGCATCCCTGTCCCGCCTCGTCCGTGGGTTGCTGGTGACGGTCCTCGGCATCCTCGTCGTGGGCCTGCTCGCGACGATCGTCTTCGCCGTGACCATCTTCGTCGTCTCGACGGGTGCTGGCCTGGCCGGCTACGACCCGAGTGCCGACTTCGTCGTCCTGGCCGCGTCGCTCATCGTCGTCGCCGTCATCCTGACCGGCGGATTCACCCCTCGGCTCTCGAACGGGGTCCGGGACGACGACGATGACGGGTTCGACGATCGGACGTACAACTGACCCCGCTGACCGAACTTCTCCGTATACGCCGCTCTCCCGGTCTCTTCATCGGTGACGAGATCGATCACTTCCCTTAACTTATCTGGCGATGATGGGGCAACCATGAGCCTCTCCGACCCCCTCCGTGCCGTCGGTGCCGTCTTTCGCAGCCGCCCGGCGGACTTCTTCCCGCTGTATTTTCTCGGAAGCGCGGTCCCTCTCGTCGCCCAGGTCGTCCCGTTCGTCGCCGTCGTCGTCGCCTACCTCTACGTCCTCTCGACGGGCCGCCTCGAGGTCGTCGAGACCGCTCTCGCCGGCGTCGAGGAGATGCCCGACCCCGAGGGCGATCCAGAGGCCTTCGGCGACTGGATCGTCGAGTTCGGTGACGCTCTCGAGCCGCTGTTGACCCTTCCGCTGTCGCTCCTGCTCGGCCTCGCAGCGATCGTCTACGTCGGCGTGTTCCTGATCGCCACTGCGGTCGTCGCTGGCGGCCAGCTCGCAACCTGTCACGCCAGACTGCAGAACCGACGTGGAACGACCGCCGGCATCGCTGGCTTCCGACGGTACGGCGTCCGGTTTGTCCTGCTCTACGTGCTCGAGATCGTCCTCTGGATCGTCGTGACCACACTCGTCTTTCTGCCGGTCCTGTTCATCGCTGTCCTGTTCGCGCTCGCGAATCCGATCGTTGCGGTTCTGGTCGCGCTGCTCGGGGTCATGGTGTGGGTCGCACTCATCGCCGTCGTGCGGGCACTGTTCGCGTTCGCTCCCGTCGCGGTCGTCGTCGACGACGCGGGCGTATTCTCCTCGCTCTCGAACACCGCTGGATTCGTCCGGAGAGAGCCGGTCTCCGCGGCGTTCTACTACGCCATCTCCGTCGGATCGATCATGGCGGTCGGGGTCGTTTCGAGCGCACTCGTTTTCTTCGAGGTCGTGATGCCGGTCACGCTCGCGACCTCGCTCCTGTTGTTCCCCGCGCTCGACCTCCTCAAGACGGGACTCTACCAGCGCTACCGGGACCAGTTCAGACCGCCCGCTACGCCGGATCGATCCCTTCGGACCCAGCTCCGTCGTGGGATTCGACGCGGCTGGAGCGAACTGGTCGCGTTCGTCCGCGCGACGCCGGGAACCCACGTACTCGTCCTCGGCCTCGCCGTCGCCTCGTTTTACGCGGGGTGGTGGGCGGCCGCACCGTTCGCGGGGACCGTCCCGGCGTCGATCTCGGCGCGCATCGAGGGCATCATCCCGCCAGCGTTCGCCCTCGAGTTGTTCGCGAACAACTGGCTCGTCGCCATCAACACCGCCTTCGCTGGCGTCGTCTTCGCGGTCCCGGCACTCGTCTCCGTGGTGTTCAACGGCCTCAACATTGGCGTCCTCGCCCGCCTCGAGGTCGAACCGCTCGAGTTGCTGGCGTTCGTCGTTCCCCACGGCATCTTCGAGATTCCGGCGATCCTGATCGCCAGCGCGCTGGGGATTCGACTCGGTGTCCTCGGCTGGCGCACGTTCAGGGGACGAGCCAGCACCGACGTCCTCGCGGACGCCCTCGAACGCGCGTTCTGGGTACTCGTCGGACTCGGGATCCTGCTGGCGGTCGCTGGCTTCGTCGAGGGATTCGTGAGTCCGTACTACTGGCGACCGTTCCTCTAGTGGCGGTCCAGGTCTGAACTGCGAGGTCGAACCGATCGGCGTCAGTCGGATCGACCTCGCAGTCGGCGCCTGGAACGGTACTATAGTAACAACTGCAACGATTCACACACTGATCGCCGATCAGTCTGGCGATCAGGTGTGCACTGACGTGCAGTGGCTACTATAGCGGTCAGACGCGGCGTCGTCGGTTACCGTCGCCGGTCGGCCGCACCTGTCACCTGCTCCCCTCGAGCCGGTCGCCTGCGGGTCCGTGTGGCGCAGTAATCGCCCCAAGGGCTATCAGCGCCTCGAGTGTGGCCCCCGTATGCGGTACCTCGAAGTGACCGTTCCCGAGGGGAACCGACGGGCTGTCCTCGACATTCTCGAAGACGAAGGGATCGACTACGTCGTCGGCGACGAGACCAGCGACAGGGCCTACGACGCGGTGGTGCGGTTTCCGGTGCCGACGCGGGCGGTCGAACCGATCCTCGACCGGCTGAAACGGGCCGGCATCGGTGACGAGTCGACCGTCGTCGTGATCGACGCCGAGACGGTCGTCTCCGAGCGGTTCGCGACGCTCCGGGAACAGTACCGGACCGGCGGACAGACTGGCTCTCGGACCTCGAGACAGGTGCTGCGAACGAAAGCGGACGAACTCACGCCGCCGGTTCCAGTCTACGCCACCATGTTGCTCATCAGCGCCGTCGTCGCCACCGCGGGCCTGCTCGCGGACTCGCCAGCGGTCGTCATCGGCGCGATGGTCATCGCCCCGCTGCTCGGCCCTGCGCTCGCGGCCAACGTCGGCATCGTCACGGGCGACGACCGGCTCCGTCGGACGGGGTTTCGGTACCAGCTGACCGGCGTCACGCTGGTCATCGTCGCCTCGATCGGACTGGCGACGCTCGCTCGCTTCGCGGGACTCGAGCCCGCGGGCGTCGACATCGTCGTCGCCACCGAACTGCAAGAGCGCGTCGCGCCGAACGTCTTCTCGCTGGCGGTCGCGCTCGGGGCCGGTATCGCCGGCATCCTGAGTCTCACCCGCGGATTCTCGGAGGCAATCGTCGGCGTGATGATCGCCGCGGCACTCATTCCGCCGGCCGCGGCGGTCGGGATTACGGTCGCCTGGGGGATGTACGGTGCCGCACTCGGCGCGGCCATCCTCGTCGTCGTCAACGTCCTCTCGATCAACCTCGCCGCGCTGGGAACGCTCTGGATCGCTGGCTATCGCCCACAGGGGCTGTTCGAGGTATCGCCGACTCGACGGCCGACGGCCGTCTATGCGACTATCTTCGCGGTCGGCCTGCTCGTCCTCGCCGCTCCGCTGGCCGGCGTCACCGTCCTCGAGTTCCAGACGACCCAGCTCGAGTCCGCAGCCGAGTCGGAAGCCGAAGCCGTCCTCGCAGATCCCGCCTACGACGACCGCACGCTCGAGGACGTCGCAGTGGAACTCGACGACGACTATCCGATCCAGTCGGTCGACCGCGTCGTCGTCACCGTCGCCGGGCCGGACGCGGAACCGGAACCGGGGCTGGCCGACGACCTCGCGGCGGCCATCGAGCCACCGGGTGAGGAGCGACTCCCGATCGAGGTTCAGTACGTCGTTTCCGAACGCCGCGGGCTCGAGAACCCGTAACCCGATCGCCGGGTTGCCCGTTACCGGACCTCCAGACGGAGTCAGTCGGTCCCCGACTCCGCCGACGGTCGGTACCGTCGACTGACGGCTTTCCAGCGTCCACGCCTGAACAGCCAGTAGTTGATCCCGCCCGGGACGTACGCCTCGAGCAGGAACGCCAGATAGAGCGCGGCGACGCCGAGTGGCGTCACGAGGCCGAGCGCGGCCACCGGGATGGCGAAGACGTAGCGGCCGACCAGCGAGGCGACGAACGGTAGCCGGGTGTCGCCGGCCCCGAGGAGCGCGCCCGCTGCCGCGCCGTCGATCCCGAACCCGACCGAGCTGACGGCGGCGACGGCGACGAACGCGCCGGCCTGAGCGACCTCGGCGGGGTCGCCCACGAAGAGGCTCGCGATCGGCTCGGCGAAGACGACCACCAGGACCGCGAGACCGGTGTAGACGACCGTCGAGAGCCGGATAATCGCCGCACCGTAGGCGCCCGCCTCGGCCTCGTCGTTCGCGCCCAGTTGCTGGCCGACGAGCGAACTCGCCGCGAGCGAGAGCCCCCAGTTGACGCTGTTGATCAGGCTCCGGACCCGCCGGCCGACCTCGAACGCCGTGACGATCACCGGACCGAACGTCGCCGCGATCCACAGCAGCGGGAAGACGGCGATCCCCTGGGCCAGTCGGCGGCCGATCTCCGGCGTCGAGATTTCGGCGATCTGACGCAGTAAGCCGGGCTCGAGCCGCAGGCCAGCCCGGGTGATCGGAACGGGGCTCGGCTCCATCCCGAGGACGCCGTAGGACCGGCCGACCATCCCCCAGGCCAGCACGATAGTGACGACGCCGGTCGAGACGGTCGTTCCGATCGCCGCGCCGGCGACGCCCATGCCGACGCCGAAGATGAGTACTGCACTGATGATCACGTTGAGCACCGCCCCGCCAGCCCGGATCACCATCTCGGTGAACGTATCGCCGACCCCCGTGTAGGTCCGACTCGCGATCAGGTTCAACAGTTCGAACAGGACCGCCGGCGCGACGAACACGAGGTACGTCGCCCCGTGACCGATCGCCGCAGCACCGCCCTCGCCCTCGAGTGCGCCGGGGCCGAGCGCGAACAGTCCCACGAGCGACTCGGCGGCGAGCGCAAACGCCGCGGCGATGGGCAGTGCGACGGCCACCGCGAGGAAGACGCTCTGGGTGACGACGAGCGAGGCGCGCTCGTCTTCCTCGCCGCCGAAGTTTTGCGAGACGAGCGAGACGGTCCCGCCGGCCAGTCCGAGCCCGATCATCACGACGATCTCCCAGTAGGCCAGCGCGAACGCCAGCCCGGCGGTCCCGGCGGTGCCGACCGCCATCCCAACCATCGCGAGGTCGGCCGTCTGCTTCGACATGATCGCGAAGCCGGTGACGATGCGCGGCCCCGCCAGATCCGCCGTCGGGCCGAACCGGTCGGCTGAGATGATCCCCAGCCGCTCTAACGCGCGCCCGACACGCGCGACTACTGCCGGTCGCCGTCCAGTCATCGGCTGCTGCTTTCGTCACCGCGACCTTCGGTCTGTCGGCAGTCGGCGTGGGTTACCGGTTCTCCGTCCCTACGGCCGAAGCCTCGAGACCAGCGCCCGGAGGTGTGCCGGCGAGACGAGCGACGTCGGCCGGTCCATGTGGACGCCGATCTCGCCCGAAAGCGCGCGCAGGCCGATCCGCTGGACCGGTTCCGGCAGGGAGTACGCCTGCCGCAGGAGGTGCCCGAGTCGCTGGTCGCGCGAGAGGTCGTTCCGCCAGGCGCGTTCGTAGTCGACCACGGTCTCCGGCCGATCCGGGTCGATCTCGCGGGCGGCGTGGTCGGCCGCCGTCGTCCCGTAGAGAATCCCCCCGCCGGTGAACGGCTTGGTCTGGCCCGCCGCGTCGCCGATCAGAAAGCCCCGGCTCGAGGTGACGCGCTCGGGCGGTCCGATCGGAATCGCGCCGGAACAGCGGTGGGAGACGTCGATTTCGTAGCCGTCGATCAACTCCTCGAAGTGTCTGGTGACCTGGACGCCCGGTGGGGCTGCCAGCCCGTACTCGACGCCTGCGTCGCCACGGGGGATGCGCCAGGCGAAGAAGGTCGGCGCGGTGAGGTGGACGTCGACGAAGTCCTGGTGGTCTTCCTCCTCGGAGAACGCGAGCACGCCGTGGAGCAACTCGTCGGGCTGGGGGAGCTCGAGTTCCTCCCGGACCCGCGAGCGCGGGCCGTCACAGCCGGCGACCAGTTTGCTCTCGACGGTCTCGGTGCCGTCGGGGCCGTTCGCGACGACCTCGACGCCGTCGCGGTGCTCGGTGACGCCGGTGACGGTGTATCCATCGCGGACGTCGGCGCCCGCTTCGCGTGCGAGATCCGCGAGGTGCCTGTCGAGGCCGACGCGGTCGATGACGTTCGAGGCCACCTCGCGCTTGTAGAAGGGATAGGCGCGGCTCTGTGGCCCGCCGACGTGGAAGCGCGCGCCGTAGATCTCGTTCTGGAACAGCTCCTCGCGCGCCCCCGGGCCCGTGATCGACCAGATATCCGTACTCACGTGTCCCGAACACGCGAGTGGCGTGCCGATCTCGCCTTTCTCGAGGGCGAGGACGTCGTACCCGCGTTCGGCGGCGCGCCTCGAAAAGCGCGCCCCGGCGGGGCCGACGCCGACCACGACGAAGTCGTACATATTCTGCAGGTTCTCGTCAGTCGGTAAATATCCTCCCTCCCGTACCAGCCAGTGGATCAGGTCGCACCTTGCGGACGTCACCCACAGCTAAGGTCGTGCCTGCGGAGTGTCAGGTATGCACGACCCGAACCTGCTCACGGCCGAGGGGGTCGACCTGATCGACCTCAGCATCGGCCTCGAGGACGGCGTCGCGAGCGAACCCGAGCCGCCGACGATCGATCACTTCGGCCACGAGGCCGGTGCCGATCGCCTCGCGGAGAACCTGCAGGCGATGGGCCACGACGTCGACGGCGAGGACTTCCCCGGGGGCATGGGGCTGGCCTGGGAGGACCTCGAGGTGATCCCCCACGCGGGTACCCACATGGACGCCCCGTGGCACTACGGCCCCGAGGTCGACGGCGAACCGGCAAAGACGATCGACGAGGTCCCCCTCGAGTGGTGTCGCGGCTCGGCGGTCGTCCTCGACTTTCGCTGGATGGACCCCGGCGAGGAGATCTCGGTCCCGGACCTCGAGAAGGCACTCGCAGAGCTCGAGCACGACCTCTCGCCGGGCGAGATCGTCCTGATCCAGACCGGCGCGGACGAGCTGTGGGGGACGCCCGAGTACCTCACGCAGTTCCCGGGGATGAGCGCTGCGGGGACGAAATTCCTCGTCGAGCAGGGTGTCCGGGTGATCGGGACGGATGCCTACGGCTTCGACAAGCCCTTCACTGCGATGGGCGAGCGCTACGCCGAGACCGGCGACGAGTCGGAACTGTGGCCCGCGCACTTCGCGGGTCGGGAGGTCGAGTACTGCCAGATCGAGAAGATGGCGAACCTCGACGCGCTGCCCCGGAAGACCGACGTACCGATCGTCGCCTTCCCCATCTCAATCGAGGATGCAAGCGGCGGCTGGGTTCGCCCGGTTGCTTTTGTCGAAGAGCGCGAATCGGAGGGTGAGACATGAAACTTGCGACCTTCGAAATCGAGGCCCAGACCGGACCCGTCCAGCGCATCGGTGCCGTCGACGAGTCGAGCGACAGCCACGCCGCAGGCGAGGCCACCCTCGTGGATCTCACCGCCGCCTACGCGGCCGCCCTCGCGGCCGAGGGCGAACCCGCTCCTCGCAGACTCGCCGAGGCCCACGTCCCCCCGGAGATGGTCGCGTTCTTGGCACGCGGCGACCGGGCCATCGACGACGCGCGCGAGGCGCTCGCCTACGCGGCCGAAACTGACGCCGAGCGAGGTCCCGGTGGCGCGACACTGCGCTACGAACCCGGCGAGTACGAGCTTCGTGCGCCCCTTCCACGACCCAACTCGCTGCGCGATTTCATGGCCATCGAAGAGCACGTCCAGAACAGCATGGACGGCGACGTCCCCGACGTCTGGTACGACCTGCCGGTCTACTACAAGGGCAACCCCGACAGCGTCGTCGATCCCGGCGAGACCGTCCAGTGGCCCGCCTACTCCGACCTGATGGACTACGAACTCGAGATTGCGGCCGTAATCGGTAAGCGAGGCCGGGACATTCCTGCTGACGAAGCCGACGAGCACATCGCGGGCTACACGGTGTTCAACGACTTCAGCGCTCGCGACATTCAGGGCGAGGAGATGGGTGGCCGACTCGGGCCGGCGAAGGGCAAGGACTTCGCGAACGGTCTGGGTCCCTACCTCGTCCCGCGCGAGGACGTCGACGTGCTCGCCGCGCCGATGACCGCCCGCGTCAACGGCGACGTCTGGTCCGAGGGCACTGTCGACGAGATGTACCACTCCTTCGGCGACATCGTCGAACACCTCTCACAGTCCGAAACCCTGTACCCCGGCGACGTCATCGGCAGCGGCACCGTCGGCGAGGGCTGTGGACTCGAGCTCCGGCAGTTCCTCGAGGACGGCGACCGCGTCGAACTCGCAATCGAGGGGATCGGGACGCTCGAGCACACCGTCCTCGAGTAACTCGTTCCGGGTACTCCCGTCTCGGGTAGCCTACTCGAGCCGTCTGGCCCGGATCAGGGCCTTGTGATTCGCGAACGATCGAACCTGCCCGTCTTCGACGTCGATCTCGAACGCCGTCGTCGCTTCGGGGGGTGCCGCGAGGAGGATCGACTCGAGTTCTCCACGGCGGTCGTCGCCCACGGACTGGGCGTCGATCCACCCGTCGAACTCGAGGGTCTTCCGGACGTGGTGGACGTCCTCGACGACGAATTCGTTCGCCTCGAGCAACTCGATCCAGCGATTCGTCCGGTACGAGCGCACGTGCGTCGGATCGCGCAGTCGCTCCACGCGATTGATGAACGCGTCGAGGTCGTCGTCGGCCGGCGCGACGTTGTCCTCGAAGGCGAACGTGCCGTTCGGCTCGAGCACCCGCGAGACTTCGGAGACGAATGCCTCCGGATCGGGGAAATGATGGGCCGCGATCCGGCAGGTCGCAGCGTCGAACGCCCCGGTGGCGAACGGGAGTGCCTCGGCGTCTGCGATCACTCCCTCGACACCGTCGAACTCGCTTTCGGCGGTTGCGGCCATCTCCGGTGCAGCGTCGGCTGCGACGACGCGTGAAACACCGCGGGCGGCGACCGCACCGGCGACGTGTCCAGCGCCCGTGGCGATGTCGAGGACCTGCGTCGCGTCCGAACACCAGTCCGCGACCCGCTCGAGATCCGCACCCTGTCTGTGAACTGCGCTCTCGAGGTAGTCGTCGGCGGCGGCACCGAACGACGTAACGGTCTCCCGTTTCGAATCGGTGCCGTCGCTCATGGTGTTCAGGTACGTGGTGACGGCCGATACATGTAGTGTCGTCGTCGGTACGTCCAAATCGACCTCAGCAGCGTCGGATACTTTTCCAGTTACTCCGGCTCGTTCAGCACCTCGAGTCCGTTTTCGACGGCCGCTTCCCAGTTCGTGATCACACCTCTGGTCACGATCGCTGGCCGGTGGACGCGAAACTGGGACGGTTCGACCACGGAGGGGTCACTCGAGGCCGCCGGCGGCGGGTGGGAGTGTGCGTCTCCGGGGACGTCGTACGTTCTACCGTGAGGGTGGCGGCCCCAGCGGAAGTCGAGGTCGGGCTCCGTGTAGTGGTACTTGTAGTCGTCTGCAGTCGTCCACTGGACGTCGAACCGGCCGGTCACGTCTTCGGCCACTCCCGGGGTCAGTTCGACGGTGAGTACCGTCGGATCGACCGGATCGTCGAGATTCGTCTCCGAAAGCGGTAGCATTCGATCGAAGACACCGCGAGTCGTGACGAGCGCGTCGGCGTCGATCGGGCCCCGGAGTCTGTGTGACGACGGATCGTGGTCCTCGCTGTCGTCGCCGCCGTCGTCGGCTCCCATCACCGTCACGAGTTCGCGACCGACCCCGACCGCCCCTCTTCGACGTGCTCGGTCGCCTGATCGATCGAGAGCGCTGCCTGAGCGAACGCCAGGTTTCGCTGCGTCGTTTGCCACTCAGTGACTACGCTCACGTCGACGGCGTCGTCCGCGGCCTCTTCACCCTCGAGCGCCTCGGCACCGAGCGCGACTGCGAGTTCTTCCGGAGAGTCGACGCCGTACGTGGATCGGTACTCACGAATCGTCGCTTGCATCTCCGTCACACGCTCCGTGAGGTCCGTCGTCGACAGGTCCGACAGCAATCGATTCGCGCGAGCGACGACCAGTGACTCGGGTGAGCGGCGATACCGTTTTCCACCCTGGTCGTCACCGTCGACGGCGACGAACCCGTCGGTCGAAAGCGACTCGAGGTGTTTCCGTGCAGTCTTCGGCGTCGTCTGGGCCTCGTCTGCAACCTCGCTCGCCGACACCGGTGTGTACGCGTGCCGGATCACCTCCTTGACCCGTTCTGCAGGGGTGGTCTCTGCCACCCACGCCTCGATTCCGTCTCCGGGGTGTGCGTCGGTGCGGCCCGAGGACTCTGAATCTCCCATACCTCGTCGTACGACGTGAAGGAGCATAGGTTCTTTCACCCGAACGCATGTTACGCCACTGGCGCTCGCGCCGAGTGATACGGACGAAAATCGAGATCGCTAGCCGTTTCCTGCACCCTCGAGCAGGTCCCACAGCCGTTCGGTGTCGCCGTCGAAGCGCTCGAGGAGGTCTCGAACCCGTCCCCGAACGTCCTCGGTGACGACGACGTGGACCATCCCCTCGTCGGGCTGGCCGTAGACTACGCTCGCACCAGCTGGCGCGGCGACGATTGCCGGAAGCGCGACGAGGTCCTCTTCGCCGTCGACCAGAATCGTCGTCGGCTCGTCGGTCTCGAGTCCTTCTCGAAGGGCCTCGAGGACGTCGACCGAAATCTCGGCGGCCGGGTTGACGGCCTCGAGCTGGACGTCGTCTGCGACGGTCTCGCGGATCTCGTCGTCGACTGCCGAGCGCTTCGTCTGTTCGTCGACGACGGCGACGTCCGGCGTGTGGCCGGCCCGAAGGAAGTGGTAGGTGACGACGTCTCCGACCGCGATGAGTGGCCCCTCGAGTTCGGCGAGCAAGGCGTCGGCTTCGGTCTCGATCGGCCCCATGGGGTCTTTGAGGTCGCCGCGGAGGTCTTTCGGGAGGGTGAGCAGCGGCTGATACTCCCGCGGTTCGTCGCCTTCGTCACTCTCGCCGCCCGTATCGTTGCTATTGCGCGTCACGGTTACCGGACTTTCAGCGCGTACGCGCCGGGTTCGGTGACCTGCATTTCGGTTGCGATTGCGCTGTCTTCGGGGTGGGCGATGACGACGTATCCCGCCCAGTCTTCGGTGAGCGACGAGGAGTTACAGGCGTCGCAGGTTTCGTTGTCGGGATCGTTGACGCGGTGACACTCCCGACAGACGAGCCGATTGGATGCCATGGTTATTCACCCGGGGTTGCTTCTTGTTTCTCGTGGTCTTCTTTGAGCCAGCCGTGCTTGCCGAGGCCCGGCTGTTTGGCCGTGAGTCCGATCTTGGAGTCACGGGGGTTTCGTTCGTCGATGCTCTTGGTGACGATCCGCGCGCGGACGGCGTCTTCGACGCCGAGTGCGCGGTCGGACTCGTTCGAGGACAGCTGTTGATTCTCGCCGTCGAACGCGAGGTATTCGTCGCTGATCTGGGAGACGTGGAGCAGTCCGTCGACGGGACCGATCCCGACGAACGCACCGAACTCGACGACCTCGACGACCGTTCCGTCGACGACCTCCTGCATATGGGGGTCGAACGTGACCGCGTCGAAGTCGGCCTCGTAGTAGACACCCGGTCGGTTCGGCAGGACCGTCCCCTCACCGATGTCGTGGACTTCGGTGACGGAGACGACGCTGCCGACCTCCTCGTCCATCCGACCCTCGAGTTTGTCCTGGAGGAGCTTCTTGACGAGGTCCGGCGAGACGTCGCCCAGCTCCTCCGGCGGTACTTCCACCGTATCCTTCAATCTGACCCGTTTGTACATCTATGGTTGAGTGATCGCTAACTTGTTTCTCCCGCGTAATGCAATTACCGGTCTGTTCTCCTCGAGCACGCGGTCCCTGAGCGGCCGATCGTTGGTGACGACGTAGTCGACGGTCCCCTCGCGGGCGAGTTCGACCAGCGCGTCGTCGGCGTACGACGCCTCGGTGTCGACGACGAGACAGCGCTCGGTCGCCAGATCGTGGCCGACGTTCGCGGCCGTTCCCTCGGTGCCACCCTTCTCGGAGAGCCGTCGAAGCTCTTCGATGACCGACTGCGGGGTGATCGGCTCGAACGAATCCAGTAATCGCTCGAGTTCGTCGAACAGCCTGACGTCGAGTTCGACCGGCATCATCAGCGCGCTCGTGTCGAGGGCGACCCGCGTGCTCATACTCGGCTCAGCCCTGTAAGGTTCCCAGTCCGATCAGCCGCCAGCGAGCACCGATTCGGCGATTGATGGCGATCTTCGCGCCGGGTTCGGCTGCGACGGGGCGTTTGAGCGAGACCTCACACTCGCCTTCGCGGGCGCTGGTGACTGCGCCGACGGTCGTCGCCGTGCCGACGGTCATCATCAGGGGTTCACCGGTCGAGATTTCGTCGATCGTGCCGTCGCCGCCATCGGCGGCGGCCGTCGCGTCCTCGGTGCTCCCGACGATGCGGTCGAGCAGGTCGACGTCCATCGTGAAGGATTGCCAGGTCGGCGGGAGGCTGCCGGGCGGGCCAGCGATGCGGCCCGCGAGGGCGTCACCCTTGGTGAGCGACGGGTCGAGTCCGGTGCCGACGCCGAGTAAGCCACCGGGTGTGACGGTGTCGGCGGTTTCGCCGCCGGCCTGCAGCGATCGGATCGTCGTCTCGATCGGAACGTACTCGGTCTGGCCACCCTCTTCGACCTCGCGGCCGGGTTTGATCTCGATCTCGTCGCCGACCTCGAGTTCGCCCGCGACGAGGCTGCCGCCGAGAACGCCGCCGGAGAGGTTCTCCGCCGTGGTACCGGGTTTGTTGATGTCGAAGCTCCGGGCGACGTGCATCCGGGCGTCGGCGTCGGGATCGCGGTCGGGCGTCGGGATCTCTCGTTCGATCGCGTCGATCAGCAGGTCGAGGTTGACCTCCTGGCCCGCGGAGACGGGGACGACGGGGGCGTCCTCGGCGACGGTGCCCTCGACGAACTCCTGAATCTCCTCGTAGTTCTGTCGGGCCTGATCGGTGCTGACGAGGTCGACCTTGTTCTGGGCGATGACGATGTTGTCGATGCCGATGATGTCGAGCGCCATCAGGTGCTCTTCGGTCTGGGGCTGTGGAACGGGCTCGCTGGCGCTGATCACCAGCACGGCTCCGTCCATCAGCGACGCGCCAGACAGCATCGTTGCCATCAGGGTCTCGTGCCCCGGGGCGTCGACGAACGACACGGTCCGAAGCGGCTCGCTCTCGCTGCCATCCGGACACTCCTGCTCGACGGTGTAACACTCGGGTTCGTCCACGTCCGGACAGCGACGGAACGTCGCGTCCGCGTAGCCCAGCCTGATCGAGATGCCGCGTTTCATCTCTTCGCTGTGCTGGTCCGTCCACGAGCCACTCAACGCTTGCACCAGCGTCGTCTTGCCGTGGTCGACGTGGCCGACGAGTCCGATGTTCACCTCCGGTTGTTGGGTTCCTGCCATAAGACGATGAGTAATCTTGAGTAGAACTTCCGCCGTGCGCTTTAAAAACCTACTGTTCTGGGCCCACCTCCCGTCGGGCGTTCACGACTGCCTGACAGTACCCCGGTCCGACGAGAGTCTCGAGTCGGCATCAGCGGCTCGTCAGTCCGTCTCATCAGGGGACCGGGCGATACCCGGGCCGACTTCGGTCACCCCTCCGTGACGAACAGGTGGCCGGTGAACTCCTCGTCGTCGGGCGTCGTACAGCCGATCTCGTAGGTCCCGACGAACGGAAACTCCCAGGAGTGACCCGAGCCGTGGTCGTCCCCTGCCCAGCCACACTGGTCTGGGCTCTCGATCGGGTAGATCTCGTAGCCGGGTTCCGGCCAGCGCCAGGTGATGGTCGTCATTTGCTCGACCAGGACGGCCTCGGGGTCGAATCGCAACTCGCCGTCGGGTGCGACGTCGATCGTCACCTCCTCGGCGTCGGTCCGATCGACCGGGTCGTGGTCGGCGATGGCCGCCTCGAGGTCGTCGGTCTGTCCGCCTTCGTCGGCGTCCGCTGGCGCGTCGTCGTCTTCCGGTGGCTCGTCGGCTGACTCCTCGTCGTCCTCGAGACAGCCAGCGAGCAGGCCGACCCCGGCCAGAGCCGTCGCCTCGACGACGGTCCGTCGCGTCCACATGGTCGAGTAAAGCCGCTCGTGGCGATTAACTGTTCGTCCGAATTCGAGGCTTGTACCAGTGGAGATCGGTGTCGTCACCGGCGATTCACCATCTGTGACCCCTACCCGCGACCTTCCACCTCCGACCAGTAACCACCGACCATCCACCAACCACACACCTTTTTTCCCCACCGCCCCTCCCCTCGAGCGTGTCGGAGTTCGCGTTCGAACTCGAGCTGTGTGCCCACCTCGAGACCCGCTGTGAGGGCGTCGTGGCCCGTCAGCTGGGCGCGAGCGTGGCCGACCCCGGTGGTCGGATCCTCGACGTGGTCTGCGTCGAGCCGGGCCCGAAGTTCGACGAGCGACCGCAACTCACGAGCGCGGCGATCCCCGATACGGCCATCGAGTCCGCCGTCGGCCCGGGCCGGGCCCGGTACTGGAAGGACGCCTTCGACTGCCATCCCGACCGTGCACGGCGAGCCACCGAACGCGCCCTCGAGATTGGCTTCTTCGAATCACAGCTTCGCAACGGCCGGGAGTACGTCCGACAGGTCGCGCGCTACCCCGACTGGTACGGACGCATTCGCGGTATCGAGAACAAGCCGGACCTCGGCCGGCCCGGCGACCTCGAGTCCCAGCTGCGGACGGACGTCAGCCTCGCGCTGGTCGACGAGGTCGTCCTCGCGACCGAGAGTTACGTGACGCGGGCGCACCTGAATCGTATCCCTGACGAGGTGGGCGTCTGGCGCGTCCATCGCGAGTCCGCCGACGCCGATCCGTCTGTAACCGCATCGGCCCTCGAGGTCGAAATCGAGGTCGTTCGCGAAGCCGAGCCACTGCCGGTCGATCGGCCGGGCGTCGAACCGCTCGAGGCCAACCCCGGCCGGACCGACGTCGAAATCGTCGACGCCGACGACAAAGCTCGCACACGTCGTCGACTCGCCGAGCGAGCCTACGGCAAGGGCTGGCGGACGTTCGGCCTGCCAGCCTGTGGGAACTGTCAGCTGGGGGACGACGCCCCTTCGAGCGAGGTTACGCTCCCCTACTGTGACTGGGCCGGTCGGGTCGTCGACGCCGGGTCGGAGTGTGGGCCAGCCTGTCCGGCCCACGAGCCGGGTGACGAAACCGATGTCGACCTCGAGGCCGAACGCGAGCGCCGGACCCCCTGGATCGCCGATCCCGCCGGCAAACGTCGACGCCAGTCCGGGCTCGACCAGTTCTGGTAACTCGCCGTCGTTCGCCGCTCGAGTTCGCCTGATCGTCTCTCACCTCTATCGGTGTTTTTCGGAATTCGATATAGTATCCGTACTCGAGTATCGGTAGAATTGCTCGAGAACACCTCGAAAGCCCCCTGTCCCGCTCGAGCTCGCTGCCGAGGTACGTGCCTCGGCTCGCTCATCGGGTTCGCTCACCTGCGGTGCTACCGGCCACCAGCGACCGCGATCAGCGGGAGACGTTCTCGCTCGCTCCGCTCACGAGCTGTGGCTTCCGAGGATCGCACTCGTGTCGTTCGTGCTCGACGCACCGGCCCCGTTCAGTCCCACCCGGGACTCACCACTTACGGTCATTCCGTTCTCCGTTCGCATCCTCGAGGCACTCACTCCGTTCGTGTCTCGTCCTCCCCAGCCGACTCGCGCTTCGACGACCTGTCCTCGTAGTGCTCGGAATGGGTCGTCTGCGGACAGGGTCGCGTCGTCGACAAACTGGTCTCGCTCGAGTACGAGCGGGTCGAGGACCGCACCCAGCTGGTGTTGATCGACGAGGTACTGGGGTTCTGACGCGGTTCGCTTTCGAAGCGCCGACGGACCTGCCATCGACCCGTCGAGCGCTCCCAACGGTGTTACGGTCGGCGACGACGAACCACGGGATATGAGCCAGCCGGACACACTCGGTGCCGTCGGACCGTACCGGATCGAGGACCTCGAGGGCGAAGAGCAGGGCCTCCGCGTCGGCTGTGAAGCCCACGACGAGTGGGAGGAGTTCGAACCGGGACGACGTGGGGTCGCGTTCTTCTGCCCGGGCTGCAGTCTCGAGGTGGAGGTGCGACTGCACGACGACCTCGACTGGCGCGACTGGGGCGAGCGGTGCTGACGGGTGGGAAAACAGCGTGCCCTGCGCTACAGCCGCTTGCTCACGTACGGGCCGTCCTGGTGGTACCCTAACTTCTCGCGGTAGTACTCGCGCGCGCCGATGCCCGAGATGACGCTGAGTTTGTCGTAGCCGGCGTCGGCAGCCAGCTCCTCGGCGCGGTTCATCAGTCGCTGGCCATAGCCCTGGTGCTGGTGCTGACCGCTCCCGTCTTCGCTCTCGTCGCCCATCGCGACCTCCGAACCGTAGACGTGCAACTCCCGGACGAGGGCGGCGTTCTCGAGTTCCGGTCGCACGGGGTCGTTCGGGAACCGGAGCCGACAGAAGCCGATCAGGAGGTCCTGGTCGAAGTCCTCGAAGGAGATGAAGTGTTCCGTCCCGCCGCAGGCGTCGTAGGTCATCACGTCGAGTTCGACCTTCTCGGGTTCTTCGTCGTTCATTCCGGCCTCGCGACACCGGATGCACTCACACTCCCAGCCGTGGTCGGCCATCCGCTGGCGCGCGAGTTGCCGGAGGTTCGACTTCCAGACGCCAGCGTCGATGAAGTCCGCCGGGATGTCCCGCTGGACGCGCTGGAGGCGCGTGTACCGCGGGATCATGTCTTTGATCTCCGCCACCAGTTCGGCGGCCTCGTCGTTGTCCAGTGGCTCGTACTCACCCCTGTGCCACCAGTCGTAGGTCGCCGTCCCGCGGACGATCAGCGTCGGGTAGATCTTCAGGTAGTCTGGCTTCCAGGCCTCTTCCTCGAAGATTCGCCGGAAGTCCTCGAGACACATCTCTTTCGACATCCCGGGCTGGCCGGGCATCATGTGGAAGCCGACCTTGAACGCGGCATCCCGAAGCCGCTGGTTGGCCTCCATCGATTCCTTGACGCCGTGCCCGCGGTGCATCTCCCGATTGATCCGCTCGTAGGTCGTCTGGACGCCAACTTCGACTTTCGTCCCGCCG
This sequence comes from Natrarchaeobaculum aegyptiacum, assembly GCF_002156705.1. Lineage (NCBI taxonomy): Archaea > Methanobacteriati > Methanobacteriota > Halobacteria > Halobacteriales > Natrialbaceae > Natrarchaeobaculum > Natrarchaeobaculum aegyptiacum. The sequence goes on along the minus strand of NZ_CP019893.1, from coordinate 825,631 downwards.
AGATCTAACATCCGGTCGATCTGTTCCGGATCGCACCAGTCGGGCTTCGTCTCGAACGTCGTCCCGATGTTGCGCACGTCCGCCGTCTCGTTTTCGGTGATGACGTCCTCGACGTACTTCCACTCGTACTCCTCGGGGTCCTCCGCGAAACTGACGCCCTCCGCGGGTTCGGGTTCCTTCTCGACGTCGTAGTCGTTCATCGCCTCGAGCGCGCGCTTGACGAACCACTCCTGATAGTCGTGACTGCGCGCGGTCATCGTCCCGCCCATCAGGATCAACTCCACCTTGTCGACGGGGTGGCCGATCTGGCGCAACTGCTCGAGTCGCAGCGTCACCTGCCCGTAGGGATCGTAATCGTTCTGGACCCCGCGTGCGGCCGCGGGTTCTTCGCCCGTGTAGCTCTGGGAACTCGAGAACTCCGAATCGGGCCCGCCGGGACAGTACAGACACTTCCCGTGGGGACACCGTTCCGGGCTGGTCATGATCGCGACCGGCGAGACCCCCGAGGCGGTCCGAACTGGCTTGCGCTGGAGCACGGCTTCCAGGTCCTCGCGGTGTTCTTCCGGCGCGTAATCCAGCAGCTCCGAGTTCTTGGGTACCTTCGGGGCCGAGTGTTCCGAACAGGCCTCGAGTTTGGCCTTTTCGACCTCCTCGCGCTCGATCTCGCCCGCGAGGATGCGGTCGACCAGCGTCTCACAGACCCGACGGAACGCCTCGGTCTCCGTGGGCTCCGCGTCGGAATCGGGCGTCTCGGTACTCACTGTCGACAGGTGGGCCCGCGCGGTGAATAAGCGTGTCGGACTCTCGAGTGAGGGCACACCCCACAGTGGTCGCTCACCCGGCGCGCCAATCGACGAACCACTCGAGTGTGTCGTCGCCTACGACTCCCGCTCGAGGTTCCGATCCAGTTCGTCGTCCCGACCCCGCGCGTCAGCCGGTCCGGAAGCTGCCTCGCCCGAACCCCTCTCCAGCTCGGCGTTCCGCCGCCACCGTTCTGCGTCCTCGAGCGTCTCCGTCTCGAGCAACCGGTCGAGTTTCCGCTCGAACTGCTCGTCGGTCAACTCGCCACCGGCGTACCGGGCGCGTAGCGTCTCGAGTGCCTCCCGGGTCGTGGGATCGCTGGCCGAATCCGCCGTCTGTGCCGTCTGCGCCGTCTGCACCCCGTCGGAATCGTCCTCGAGATCCGACTCGTCGTACCAGTACAGCATATCGCCGACCCAGTCGTCCCACCACTCCTTGCGGTCGAGTTCGTCGCCGTACAACAGCGCGACGATCGGGACCACGACGAGATATCCGACCAGCAGTGCGACGAGCCACGCACTGCCGCCGATGGGCGACAGGAGCAGCGCCAGCCAGACACCGGTCACGAGCAAGGCCGTGATCTCGGTGAGGTTCTCGCGAAACCGGCCTCCTGGATCGCTGGCCGTCTCCATAAGCGGTGTACGCGCTCGAGTGAGAAGGTTGTTACCGACATACACGACGGTGCTGTGATCTCACGGCGTGTATCCTCCTACAGCGCCGCCGACAGCGTCGTCACTCGAGGGCTTGCGGTCGGAGAACGGAACTCGTGAGCCTGACCTTACGCGAGCGTCTCGACGAGAGCGTCGATCGCAGCGTCGCGTACGGCGTCGCGTTCGCCGGGGAGGAACTCGACGTAGCCGTCTGCACCGCCGACGACGCCGACGCCAGCGTCGGGGACGGCCGCGGCGATCTCGTCACCGAGGTCGCGGACGTCGACGGTCTCGGTCGTTCGCACGTGCAGTTCGTCCGTCCCGACGCCGAGGGTGGCGAACGGCGACCCGGCACGGTCGCGCTCGCTACGGTGGAGTTCGTCGAGCAAGAGGACCGTCGTCGGGAAGTTGTATCGGTGGGTGAACGCGTCGGTGTCGAGCAGCGTGACGGTAACGCCGTCCTGCCCACGGATGGTCGCGTTCTCCTGGGCAGTCTCGAGTTCGGTCTCGAGTTTCGCGCGGAACTGCTCGGAGACGTGAGCGGCGAGGTCACCGTCGCGTTCACCGTCGAACAGCAGGTCGGCGACGAGTTCACGCTTGTCCTTGTAGGACTGGTAGTAGGCCTCGAGTGCGATGGCCTCACGGCGCTCGGAGATGGCGGTCTCGTCGTAGCCCACGTCGCTCGCGAGGTCGGTGTAGACGTCGGGGGCGTCCTCCCAGTAGCTGACTGCGGGGAGGTGCTCCAGGTCCTCACGGACGTCGTCGTTGACCTGTGCGGCGACGTTCGCCGCGAGCGCGGTCGTCGTCAGGTCGGCGACGTCGGCGTCGGCGAGCGAGGGGGTGACAGCGACCGAGACGGCGTCGGTGATCTCATCGTCAGCACGGCTGTCGTCGATGACGATCGCCTCGGCGTCGTACATCGAGAGGAACTCGTAGCCGTCGACGGATTCCGCGGTCGCGCCGGTGTCGACGAGGACGACCAGCGGGATCTGCTCGCCGTGGCGGTCGCGAGCCTCGAGCATCGAGGTGACGTCGTCGGTCGCGGCGTCCATGTCGTAGACGCGCCCGTCGAGCGGTCGGCGCTCGAAGTAGTGATACTCGGCGTCATCGCGGGTGTGCTTCTCGCGGATCAGTGGGAGGACGGCCCGTTCGATGGCGGCACCGGCGACGTAGCCGTCGGCGGTCGCCCAGTGGCGCACCACGATCGGTCGAGCCTCCATCACCGCACGACGGATCGCCGTCGCGGCCTCGGTGAGTTCCTCGTCGACGGCTTCGACGGGAGCGTGTTCGGCGAGCAGCGAGGTGTTTGCTGGGCTGGCCTCGTTCTCGAGGGCGCTCTCGAGGCGGTCGCGAACCCCGTCGCGAGCCTCGTCTGCGAGTACGTCGAGGGTCTCGGTTTCGACCTGCAGATCGCCGTGGTGACGCTCGACTTCACCCTCGAGGGCGACGACGTCGTCGATCTCGACGCTCGGGTAGGCGCGGACGCCGGCTTCTTCGAAGGCAGCACACTCGACGGTGCCGGTTTCGTCGCGCAGTTCGAAGACGGTCGGGCCGCTGGTCTGGCGGACGCCGGTGATTTCGCCCTCGAGCCGGACGACGGAGCCGACCTGCGAACCGATGGCGTCGACCGTCGTGCGCTTGAGCGCCGGTTCGGGCTCTGCTTCGGGAGCGGCGTCTGCCGCGTCGTCGGTCGCCGGGCCGGACGGGGCGGCCGTTTCGGTCACGACGGCACCCTCGCCGCCGGCGACCGCTTCCGTGGCCGTTCGAGCGGCGTCCGGTTCGGACGGTTCGGCGTCGGTCGACTGGGAGTCGCCAGCGGCGTCTACCGGGTCGTCACCCTCGTCTTCGTCCTCGTCCTCGAGGTCTTCGGGGCGAACCTCGCCCTGTGGGGTGTCGATCAGTTTGCCGCGGAACTCGCGTTCGCGCTGTCGGATCGACCAGCCGAGGTCGACGTTCCCGTTGTCGCGGACGTCGAGAACCTGGACGTACACCTCGTCGCCCGGTTCCCAGTCGAGACTCTCGAGTCGCTGGTCGAGTTCGCTTCGGTGCAACAGTCCCGTAACGTGATCTCCGACGTCGATGAACACGCCGAAGTCGGCGTAGCCGTCGACGGTGCCCCGGTAGTACCGACCCGGGGTCAGCTGTGAGGGGGCAGTGCCACGAAACTCGAAGACAACGTCTTCTTCGTGACTCTCACAGATTTCGCCGTCGACAGGCGTGCCGCAGATGATACAGTTACCCATCTACTCGGTTCAAGCAGGTTCGTCCTAAAACGGTTGTCGAATTAGACTCGAGCGCGTACGCGGACGGGACCACCGGTGTACGGGCCTGATCAGTGTCCGTTCCAGACCCGGCCAGCGGTCGAGATTCCGGCGATCACGGCGATCGTGAGGCTCACTCGAACACGGGCGAATCGTCCTCGAGCGCCTCGACGTCGCTGACGATCGTTCGGACGTCCTCCGGGAACAGCGAGACCTGTACCTCGTTGCCGTCTTCGTCCTCGAAGACCAGTTTGACCCGTTTGTCGCCGAACTCCCGGGCCTCGGCGGACTCGACGTCGAACAGTTTGACCGTCGCCGACTTGTTCGTCGGTCCGACGTTCTTGATCGACCCCTCGTTCAACTCGACCATGAACTCCTCGAGCGTGAGTGCGAGCATACCCGTCGTACGGGTCGGGGGTAAAAAACGCCACGGCATCGCGGCTCTCGAGCGCAGCGCCGTCGAGCGCGACACCGACGGGACCGGGCCGGTGATCACGCGGTCAGCGTCGCAACTCCTGGTTCGTGACTCACGGCTCGAGGACGCCACGAGTTCGTGACCTGTCACTCGAGGACGTAGCGATCGAGGCCAGCGGGGGACAGCCGTCTGCGTCCCCGGTGGCCTACGACGTCGAGGGTGTCGTCGAACTGCGGCCATCACGTGGCCGCCAGACCGAGGTGTGCGGTCGGCCCGCTGTCGACGACGGCGTGCCGCTCGAACGTCGACCGCAACTGCGATCGGCCGCATACGTGGTGTGTCAGTCGCCTGCGGCGTTTCCGGGTTTCCCGACCCGCCCTATAAAGGGTGGTGATCGTACAACCCGCAGCGGGCGCTGAGGTACCGGTGCAATTCGGTGTATTTCGGTCAGAATCGTACTCCCCGGTCGATCGCCCATGTCGGTGCGACGGACGGCCCCCGACGTCTCCACTACGGTTTCGTCTCCGCGAGACGCATCCTCGTCTACGTTGAGAACCCCCAGTCGCCCACCTACATTTAAGATATCGAGAACCAAACGCTTGTACTGCCATGGAACTCACCTGGCACGGCCACTCGACGTGGCACGTCACCGTAGGGGGTACCGACCTGTTGATCGATCCGTTCTTCGACAACCCGAAGACCGATCTCGAACCGGCCGACGTCGACGACCCGGACTACGTGTTGTTGACCCACGGCCACGCCGACCACATCGCTCACGCTGGCGAGTTCTCGGACGCGACGCTCGTCGCCACCCCGGAACTCGTCTCGTATTGCCAGGAGGAGTTCGGCTTCGAGGACGCCGTCGGCGGCATGGGGATGAACCTCGGGGGGACCGTCGACTGCGGTGACGCCACCGTGACGATGGTTCGCGCCGACCACACCAACGGCATCATGACCGAAAACGACGCAAGCGGCGGGATGCCCGCCGGGTTCGTGATCGCCGACGGCGACCCGACCGACGACGATTCGACCACCGTCTACAACGCCGGCGACACCGCCCTGATGTCGGAGATGAAAGACGTGATCGGCGACCACCTCGCACCTGACGCGGCCATCGTCCCGATCGGCGACCACTTCACGATGGGGCCGACCCAGGCCGGCGTCGCTGTCGACTGGACCGGCGCCGACCACGCCTTCCCACAGCACTACGACACGTTCCCGCCGATCGAGCAGGACCCCGCGGACTTCGAGGCCGCGGTCAGCGACGCCGAGGTCCACGTCCTCGAGGCAGACGAGCCGTTCGAACTGTAGATCGGGCATTAACAACCGCATGCGGTCCCTGTACGTCGTTTTCCGGTTCGGAGGATCGGGTGCCGGCACCAAACGTTTTTGCACCCGCCGTAGACGTCGCGAGTGGCATGGCAAAGACCGTCACCACGATCTCCGAGGAAGGGTACAGCGCCACGAACGAGATCCGCGAGTTCGAGACCGATATCGACGCAACCGGCGAGGACTCTCCAGACACCCTCGAGGCACTGCTGGCCGCCTACGGCTCCTGCTACGTCCCTGCCCTCCGGGTGGCCGGCCAGCAACGCGGCGTCGACGACCTCGGTCAGATCGAAATCGCCATCACCGGCGACCTGAACGACGACGACAAACTCGAGGCGATCTCCTTCGACGTCAGCGTCGATGCGGACGTCGACGAGGAGACCGCAGCGGAGATCTTCGACCGCGCGGACGACCTCTGTAAGGTCCACGACGCGCTGAAACCGGAACTGTACGCCGAAAAATCGCTGTAGCGAGCCTCGAGACGGTGCTGGTTCTGAGGTGGGATGGGAGGCTCGCTGGGCAAGGTCTCTGGTCGAGGACGTGGCAGCGGAGTGGGTGCCGGGGCAGGCATTCGTCCCGCTGCACTCTGAGAAGCGAGCGGGTCAGTTGTAATGGTGTGGCCAACGCAAGTAGGGTCGACACCGCTGAGCCGTCCAGGCAGCGACAGTGATCCTCCTCGAGTCGGTTGGGTCTCGACACCGCCCCACGATAGGCACGTTGAAGACCGTGCCGGCGACAGGCACGTGTATGCTTCGCTCGTTCGACGGAACGGAACCGCAGGTGGCCGACTCGGCGTACGTCGACCCGGCCGCAGTCGTCATCGGCGACGTGATCGTCGAAGCCGACGCCAGCGTCTGGCCGAACACGACCCTCCGGGGCGACCACGGCACGATCGTCGTCGGCGAGGGCGCGAACGTCCAGGACAACGCCGTCATGCACGAAGACGCCGAACTCGAGCCCTACGCGACGATCGGTCACAGCGCGATCGTCCACGACGCGGTGGTCGGCGAACGCGCGCTGGTCGGGATGAACGCGGTCGTCCTCGACGGCGCCGTGATCGGAGAAGGCGCCGTCGTCGCCGCCGGCAGCGTCGTCACCGAGGGAACCGAGGTCCCACCGAACACGCTCGTCGCCGGCGCACCGGCCGAACCGAAAGCCGAAGTCGACGATCCACGTCTTCGCTCGACCGCCGACCGCTACGTCGAACTCTCGAGTCGGTACGCCGAGACGTCCGAACGACTCGAGTGAGTCTCCGGGTGCGTCCGCTGGTGTGCGGAGGGAAACGCTCTTGCGAGAGCCGACCAACTACCGGATATGAGCGACTCCTCGTGGACCGATCGAATCGTCGGCGATCGGATGACCGTCGACCAGCAGTTCGCCAGCCAGATCGACGGCTCCGAGTTTTCCAACCAGCAGTGGAGCCTGATCATGACCGCGACGGAGTTCGAGATCGAAAACCCCGGCGACCCGGAGCGAGCCCGCATCGTCGCCAACACCGAACAGGTCGACCAGATCATCCCCGAACTGGACAACATCCAGGCGGGGATGGGCGGCATGGGTGGTGCTCAGGGCGGTTCCGGCGGCTCCGGCGGCTCCGGCAGCGTCGTCGACTCGATCAAGGGTGCACTCGGCCTCGGCGGCGGCAGTGGCGACTCACACGCCGAACAACTCGAGGCCGCCGAACGGCTCACCCAGCGCTACGCCGACGAGTTGCAGTCACACCTCGAGTCCGAGGGCAAGTGGGACGCCGTTCGTGAGATGGCCGCCGACGAGGCCTGATAGAGATACGAGCGCACACCCCCGCCTTCCCGTGAGTGACGAGTGTTCTGACAGAGCGTCGGAACCGAGGAACGAACAGGCGGGGGCCGAGCGGACACTCAGGACACACAGACCACCGTACTGTGGCCGGACTGGATGACCGACCGAAGGTTTTTCTCGGGTCCCAATATACTGGAAACTGCTACGGAATCGGTGAGACGCCGGCCCCCAACGGACAGGGGGTGGTGACGAACGCGGTCTGCTCGTCACACGGCAATGCCATCGATTCCGATGGGCCTGCGTGACCGGGCCACAGCCCTATAGCGAGGGAGAAAACGAGAGTTTCGCCGGTATCAAGCGAGAGTCGACTCTCGCGGACCGTCGGAGGACTGTGTCGTCCGAGATGTTGCCGGTTCCCTCTGAGTGCGGGTCGGAACCGCAACGTCCTGCTTCGGCAGGCCGGTCATCCGGTGGCCGGATGCCACGGCCGTCAGGCCGTAGAGGAGGTCACAGCCCAAGATCCCTTCTTCGACGTCGCCGTCGGAACCTACAAAGCACGGAGGACGGGTTCACACGAGAAATAGATCAACCAGAGATAAACTAGCCTGAAATAAACACCTTAATTTCCATTCCCATCTCCAATACAAAACAATATATACTGACCCATCCAATGTAAAATTGAATCGCGATGACTACAAATAAACCATTGAAAAATACGAATAAAAGTAATCGGGCGCCGCATGTTACGAGATCACGTATCGCCAAAATAGGGGTAATGGCCCTTTTTGTAATGGTTCTCGGAATCTTTGCGGTACAGGTGGCCGCTGCGCATGGATCCATGGAGGATCCAGCGAGTCAGACGTACTACTGCAATTTCATAGACGATGGGGACAACGAGATGTGCCAATATGCCTACGGGGAGAATCCGCAGGCAATCTATGACTGGCACGAAATAAATATCCTGGACGCTGACAGCAACCACCAGGAACTCATTGATGATGGTGAACTTTGTAGCGCCTCACGCGATAAATACGAAGCGTTCAATGAACCAGGTGACTGGCCGATAACGGAGATAGAGCCTGGTGAGCAGACGCTTACCTATGAAGCATCCGCGCCACACGAAACCGAGTACTTCCAAATCTACATCACCAAGGATGGATGGAACCCAGACACTCGGCTTGCATGGGATGACCTGGAATTGATCCACGAGACTGATCCCTTTAGCCCTGATAGAACAATAACCATCGATGGTGTAGATGTACCTGAGCGCAGTGGAGAGCACGTAATCTACACGGTCTGGCAACGGTCCGATTCGCCGGAAGCGTTCTATTCGTGCTCCTATGTTGAGTTTGACGGTGACGAACCCGACAACGGTGACGAACCCGACAACGGTGACGAACCCGACAACGGTGACGAACCCGACAACGGTGATGAATCCGTCCACGACGCGTGGGACTCTAATGAGACCTACGTGAGTGACGATAAAGTCGTTCACGATGGTGCTGTTTGGGAGGCCAATTGGTGGACACAAGGTGACGAACCCGGCAGCTCCGAGTGGGGTCCATGGGAACACGTCGTGGACGTCGAGGACGACGACAGTGGTAACGATGACGACTCACCTGACGCTGATGAATGGGGACCTGATGTGGTCTACAACGAAGGAGACCAGGTTAGCCACGACGGCGAAACGTGGGAAGCCCGGTGGTGGACCCAGGGTGACGAACCCGGTGACTCCGAGTGGGGTCCATGGGAACAAGTAGATTAGTCAGTAACCCCACGACCGAAGTCGTGGGCTTCCTCCTTGCATTTCTGTGAATCCGCACTCGGAGCACCGCTTCGACGTGTACGCCGACGCGACTTGCTTCACCGAGACCCCAACCGATTCGGCGTTGTATTCGACGTATTCGCAGCGCATTCGGAACGCCCACTTGTCGTCTACGACGCGCCGATTCGGTCGCGGATGTCCGTTAGGTCCTCGAAGGTGATACGAATGCGCTCCTCCCTTCCCTACCGTTCGCTTCGCTCGCGCTTGAGGAAGGGGACTCCGCGCTACCGTTTAGTTGAACTTCCGCTCGAGTTCCTCGTATCGGCGTTTCGTCGCTTGGTCGACGCTCGAGCTCGTGCTTTTGATCGCGTGGTCGAAGTGCTCGGCAGTCACTGTGATCGTTCCGACACCGTCGTCGACGTCCGACGGTGTCACCCCATCGACGTACTCCCGTGCAGCCTCCATCGCGGCCTCCCGACAGATCGCCTGGACATCCGCGCCGACGTACCCCTGTGTCCGACCGGCGAGGCGGGCAAGTTCGACATCGTCGCCGATCGAACGGTGTGCCGTGTGGACGGCAAAGATTTCGCGACGTGCCTGCTCGTCTGGTATCGGAACGTGGATCTGACGGTCGAACCGTCCCGGACGCAACAGTGCGTCGTCGATGAGGTCCGGTCGGTTGCTGGTCGCGATCACGACGACGTCTTCGAGTTCCTCGAGACCGTCGAGTTCCGTCAGCAGTTGGGATACCACGCGTTCCTGAACGCCGGAAGCATCTCCACCACTCCCACGTTCGGCAGCGATGGCGTCGATCTCGTCGAAGAAAACCACCGTTGGCGCGTTCGAGCGAGCCTTCTCGAACACCTCTCGGACTCCTTTTTCGGATTCACCGACGTACTTGTTGAGCAATTCAGGCCCTTTGACCGAAATAAAGTTGCTCTGAGCTTCGCTTGCGACGGCTTTGGCCAGCAACGTTTTCCCGGTCCCTGGGGGCCCGTACAGCAAGACGCCGTTTGCCGCACTGAGATGGAGTTCGTCGAAGACGGGTGAATACGCGAGAGGCCACTGGATCGTCTCCCGAAGTCGCTCTTTCGTCGTCTCGAGACCGCCGACCTCGTCCCAGGAAGTGTCCGGCACCTCGACGAACACCTCACGGAGTGCGGACGGATCGACGCTGCTCATCGCGTGCTGGAAGTCACGGTCCTCGATACGGATCGCTTCGAGTGCCGCCGCGTCGATCGTATCCGCCTCGAGGTCGAGATTCGGGCGGACACGACGGAGTGCCCGCATCGCTGCTTCCTTGGCGAGTTGTTCGATGTCCGCACCGACGAACCCGTGGGTATCTACGGCGTACTCGCTGAGGTCGATCTCCTTGGATAGGGGCATTCCACGGGTATGAACCTCGAAGATTTCCTCGCGGCCGTCTCGATCTGGAATGCCAACTTCGATTTCGCGGTCGAACCGGCCACCTCGTCGGAGCGCGGGATCGATCGCATTGAGACGGTTGGTGGCACCGATAACCACGACTTCACCGCGCTCCTCGATACCGTCGAGCAATGAGAGTAGTTGTGCAACGATCCGGCGCTCGACATCGCCGCTGGTATCATCACGTTTCGGTGCGATAGAGTCGATCTCGTCGATAAAGACGACCGCAGGTGCGTTTTCTGTCGCGTCCTCGAAAACGGACCGGAGTTGTTCTTCCGATTCACCGTAGTATCGTGACATGATCTCCGGACCAGAGATATCCGTAAAGAACGCGTCTATCTCGTTGGCGACGGCCTTTGCGATGAGTGTTTTTCCTGTTCCCGGCGGCCCGTGCAACAACACGCCCTTTGGTGGATCGATCCCCAGCTGCTGGAAGAGTTCGGGGTGGCGCATCGGCAACTCGATCATTTCACGGACCTGCTCGAGTTCGTCGTCGACGCCACCGATGTCCTCGTAGGTGATGTCCGGCGATTCCGTCTGGATCTGTGATTCGGACTGGGACGCAGACGCCAACTGATCGTCGCTCGACTCCTCGTGATCCTGCGCTCGTTCGGCCGGTCGTTTTTCGACGCTCAGTTCCGTCGACTCGACGACGATGGCGGTATCGCTTGGCTGGATTTCCGCGACCTGTATGGGGATCTGTCGTTTCGAGACCGACGAACCGGGCCCAAGCGCGAGCGAAATGTGGACGGTTTGTCCGGGATCAATTGCCCGCCCTTTGAGCTTTCGCTTGACGATGGGGGCAAGATCCCCGTCGACACGCAGTGTCTCTGGAGCGGTTACAGTGAGGATCGTTGCAGCCGGGAGATCGGCAGCCGACACATCGACGGTGTCATCGATATTGGTGCCGACTGCTTTCCGAAGCCGTCCGTCGATACGAAGAATCCCCAACTCCTCGTCTTCGGGATATCCTGGCCAGACGCGAGCGGCTACCTCGCCGCGATCGCCCTTGATATAGACGTAATCACCGTTTTCAATACCGAGTTCAGTCATCGCTGCTCCGTCGACTGCAGCGAGGCCGCGACCGGCATCCTTCTGGCTGAGTGATTTTACGATGAGTTCCATTCGTCGAGTTGATAGTAGTGTATTACTCCCCATTAATACGTTCTCTTCAAGGATTAATTAGATAGATATAAGTGCATAGATTATTCACATGATGATTGTCTCTATTACGTCCACCGATCGGCTGATCGTCATCACTACCCGTTCAATCGCTCGTATTGACCTATAAATATTTTTGTGACCATACCAAAGTATTTATATTTCTCTTACATAATGATATTAGCAACGTGGCTATGAATAGTAGTGTAGCACGCTCGAGTGGTGGAGTATCCATACTGCGGGCAGGATCCCATCTGGTGAGAGTAGGGCGGGGGGAGAAGCGACGTCGATGGCGTCGGATTCACTCGGTTTCGCCCGAAGTGCTACGAATCGGTGTGCACCACCGTCGCCGTGGTCTATTGGAATACGCATCGATCAGAGCGCAGAATACTGGACAATGACGATCACAACAAAAGCAAAGAAAGCGGTTGCAACGTCGGTGAACCAGTTTATCAAGCCGGTTCTTCCCGCTGTGATACTCGCGACTGCGATCGCGGTCGCGGTGACGCTGGGGTTGTGGGTATTCGGATGGTTCGACACCACGCCACTGGTGACGATACCTGTCTTGGGAAGGGAATTGGTACCGATGCAAACCACCTTCCTCACGGCGTTTCTGTTCGGACTCCTTCTCGGTGGCTGTTACCTCTTGTATCGGAACAACCGTGAGACGATCCTTCAGCGCTGGGAGCAGTGCTCGACGTGGGCAAAAGCGATGCTCAGCGGGTGGGTTGCGGCCCTGTCGGTCGCTGTCGTATTGGCGGCGGCATACGCCGTTGGGTGGATCACGGTACCGATACTGTTCGTTGGCATACTACTGACCTGGCCGCTTGCAGTCGGAGCGGTGTTGTTAGGCTACCGAAAGAGCCGACAGACGTCTTCGACACTTGGATCGATTAGGGTCGGATACGTGCTTACTCGAGGGTTAGAAAGCCGAACCCTTGCGATGATCGTCGGTCTCCTTGTCGCGATCGGCAGCGGTCTCATCGTCGGCGTCGTCACGTGGTATTTCGACCGACCTCTCTGGTGGGTTCCCGTACTTTGTGCCGGGCTACTCTGGGGAGTAGTGACGCTACTGCTTTACAACCGATACGAAAAACGAACAGTCGAACGCACTGATCTCATCATTACCGACATCAGGACTCCAGAAGCCCGGAACAGTTTCGAACTGATCGTTCGGAATCACTCGGACCGATCGATCGATTTCTCGGGGTCACTGATCAGGGACACAGACCTCGATCTCTTCAGACCAGGCGTCGATACGACGATCAGCCCGGGAGAAGAGGGGACCTTCGAAATAGACGAGGCGTTCTCGCTCAAGCCAAACGACGACGCCCTCGAACTCCCGCTCGGATACAACCTCAAGCGAGGCGGAGAGACGCCGACAGTGTTTACGAAAGACGGGGAAGTCAACTACCTCCAGTGGACGGAGCAAGCCGCAAGCGCAATCGGTCGGGACAGCTCGAAACACGTGACTGAATCCGCCCAAGGAGACAACGATAGCCGTCACTCGACCGCCAACGCACCCGATTTGGTCGCTGGTGCAACCGGTAGTCCAACACCGCAGGATTGAGAGTCGAGATACTAACCACACAACGTATGTTCGACCCTGAATCCGGACCCAGAACGTCTCCAAACGCTGTCGAGGGACCGATTCGTGACATCAGCGTCAGTATGGACTGGAGCGACGGGAATGCACGACGAGAGTCGGAATACGACGATGAGACGAGTAACCGACAGCCAGTCAGACAGACGAGCGTTGGCCACCACGTTGCAGGCGTTCAGAACCGACATCGCGGCATTCGTACACTCGAGCCATCGAGGCTGATAGACGGATTTGCGCTCGGAATCCGCAACCGGTATTCGACGGCCAACCGAACGTACCGTCTCCGCGACCGGTATGCCCCTCCGCCGAAGGACCACGGGGCAAAATCCGCCACGAACGAAGACGACACAACTGACTCCCAATCGGACCGAGAATTGGCGGGAGTGTCGTTTCTCCCCGACGACCCACCGGAACCGTTCGGACTCAATACCGACGGTGATCCACTGTCGCTGATCGAAACGTCCACAGCGGACCAGCGCGGCTCGCCGGAACGGACCCAGGTGCGAGTACGCGATTCCACGCTCGGCGAGACGCCCAGCCATCTCACGTCCGCGGCTCCCGAAGACGAGTCGGCGAGCCAAAAGACGGACGCGAATCGAGAACGGCAGGTTATTCAGGAGCAGTCCCCGCCCCGGAACGACCGAATACCGCGTCCAGCCAGCGAGATGCAATTCGAGGGTGGGACCACGACCGAAGGGACGTCTACCACGAACGAATCGACTGTTACAACAACGGACGAACGAAGCGGAGCAGTCGCCATCAAAGTCGGGGTTTCGGGTACACCCGAATTCCGGTACCGACAGCGCACGTCCTCGAGGGCGTCAGTAGCGACCGACGACGTGCCAACCCCGACGACCCACGGTGATCAACAGCCGTCACGAGAGAGGGAGAAGACGACGACGGACGCTGCCCGTTCGTCGATAGCGACAGAGCAGGGCGTCTACGGGGTCGGCACTCGTCGATCGACGCGTCCCATCGGTATCGCGGCACTGACTGGACGAGCGGCCGGTGACGACATTCGACGGCTTCGATCAAGCTGGACGACAACACACCACCGAAGCCAGCGAAGCGAGGGGAGCGAATCGGTGTCGGCCAGTGTCAGGTCTGGTAATAGTCGATCACCGGCGACAGAGACGCCGGGGCCACCCAACACCGTGTCGTCGCGTCAGGGAGATCCGTCCGGCCACCGCTTTCAGGGTGACAGGTCTCGCTCACGGAACGTCGGCCAGGTCGACGACGGAGCGAACGAATCCTCGGTGCTCGAGCGCCAACGGTCCACTGTCCGAAATCCGCGAACTGTTCGAACAGTTACCGCGGCTCGAACTGACCGGCGGGTTGATACCGACGCTGGCGGACCCGCAGTTGGAGACTCCTCGAACCTGCTCGGCGGCACCGAATTGCCAGCAGAGCATCGGGACGTGACTGCAACGGCGAGCCGGCAGATCGCAGCCAACAGTGGGGGAACATCGGCCACTACTAGCACAGTTCGATCGGACGCCGGGGATGCGTCAGTGATCGAACGTGACCATCGACGGCGACTAACGGACCGGAGACCTCGAGCCGTCCGAAGACCCGTTCCGACGGTTGTGGAGTCGACAGCCGATGAGCAACGGGCGGCAGGTCGGCAAGATAGCCAGCGAGGCAGAATGTCGGTCCTGACGACTGCCGGTCGCTCGAGGGGTGTCGGATCCCGATCCGGATCTCAAACGGACGCAACGACCGACGGAGCCCGTTCGTACGAGGACAGCAATGAATCGTCGTCTGCCAGTGGGTGGTATGACAGCCCTATCCGTTCGACGACTGCAGTCATCCCGCGTCAGCCGTCTCCACGCGTTTCAGGCACGGACGTTGGACGGGGGGAGGTGCAAGCGGTGGATCGCGTAGCCGCTGCGGCCAGCGTGTCACCAGTCGTAGTCCAGTCCACTCCCACGAAATCGGATCGTAAGCGGCCTCGATCTCGAGTGGATCGTCAGTACCCAGCAATCCATACTGGTTCCGACACCCCCAGCGGATCCAGTCGTCACTGGACTGAGATCGAGCCAGTGGCTGCCAATGCTTCGCCGGACAGGACGGGTATCGCTCGCGGGAAGACGACTCCCACCAGCGACGACGCGTCCGTCGTCGGCTTGGAGTCGTCTTCGAGCCCTCCCCCGACCGACTCGATCCCGCGACCCACAATCGGATCGCAACTCGTCCGCAACTCGACTCGGATCCACCCTGCAGCGCAGGACGAGCGCGGTCGACAGTCGTTCACGGCGTGGAAACCAGCGCGAGCGAGCGAGGTCCACGCGGGGCCGCTAGCAAACGAGAGCGGTGGTGATCACCGAGACGGTGCGGTTTCGAGCCGGAGCACGGCTGGCAGGGGAACGGTCACAGCAGAGACTCCCAACGCTGTGACCGCGTCGGGCCTCGTCAGAGAGGGGATTGGGGATGACGTAAATCGAGATCGGCTGCGTGGATCCGTCGATCGATCAGCATCGTTCAGATCGGCGACGATACCACCGTCCCAGTTCACCCTCGAGTACCGCGATTCAGGTTCCAAACAGTCGTCACCACGCGCGCAATTCCGAACCCCGACGCCTGAGAACACGCGACCGGAGACGACCGGGTCCACGTCACGGATCGGAACGATACTGACTGAGATCAGCCGGGACGTGTCCCGGTCACCGTCCGTGTCCCAACTCGATAGCCACCCACCAGTTGAACCCAAACCCACAGAGACGGCGACGATCGCGTCGAACGGCAGGCCAACCGATAGAATTGCGAAATCACAGCAACTCGTCTCGGTCGCATCCGCCAATCGCCCAAGGGATCACCAGACAGCCCGAAGCGAGTCGAACCACCGATCGAAGCAGTCGGTATCGATGCCGGCAACGACTGTTCGCTCGCCGACGGGTGGATCGGCAGCCAATCAGTCCTCGACAATCCCGCATACGGACACGACACCAGTTTCACGGACGACCAGTACCGCATTCGTTACCGAGAGGTCCGATGCCAGAAGTTGGCCCTCGATCAGATCGATCTCTCACCGCCCCGGGGACCGGATTGCATCGATGGCGTCCCACACTGGGGTTACGAGTGTGCAACTCGCGACCGACACCCCCCTGACGCTCTCGAAGGAGGTGCCAGCTTCGTCAGATGTGACCCCACAGGTGGCGGCGTCACGAGCGACAGTCACGACTCCGGGGGAATCTGCGAAGGCCGTCTCCGTCGATCGTCCGAGAGATCACCAGACAGTACGAGGCCAGTCGAACTACAGATCGCAGCAATCGGTATCGTTTTTTGCGACGACCGCACGCTCGTCGCCGGGTGGTTCGGTTGCCGACCGGACCTCGACAAACCCGCATGCGGACCCGACGCCGGTCTCACAGGCGACCAGTACCGCCTTCATCACCGAGAGTTCCGACGCCAGTAGTCGGCTTTCGATCGGGTCGGCCCCACACAACGCTGGTGATCGGACCGCATCGATTGGAATACACACTGCGGCCACAGATGTCCGAATCACGTCCACCAGTCCCGTGACGACGTCCTCGAGTGGGGTGCCAGCTTCGGCGGCAACCACCTGGGGGACGGGGGAACCTCCAGACACCCACTCGCCGCTCGAGTCGACGGATCAGTTCTCCGGTCCGACGAATCAGGGTACAGATCTGTTCTCCCGTCCGGCGAATCGAGATACGGACCGGGTGGCCACAGAGCGGGGACGGATGGTAAACGACGTGACCGAGAGCTCCGGGATGGCGGTTCCAACTGCCGAACCCGAAACCGGTGGGACCGGGTCAGTGTCGACGTCGGAGCGATCCGTATTTTCGCTCGAAAACACGGCGAGAGGGACGCAAACAGCAGTGCATAGCGAACAGAGTGCCACTGCAGGTCAACCACGTCGCAGCCGTTTCTTCGTGCAGTCTCGCTCTCCGATGACCGACTCCGATGCGACCCAAACGCAGGAATTCCACGCGAACCGCACACCTGAACAACCAGAACGACCAGAACGTCAGGAACGCGCCTCGAGTCCGATGGTGTCGACATCGAGCAACCGTACGGCATCTCGAGCGTCGTCACCGCGGCTTTCCCTCGGTACCAGTGGTACAGTCAGTGGCAGTGAAGCGAGGAGTTCGGTTTCAGAAACTGCGGCAACTGAAGACACTGCTGGGGTGGGGCGCAGTCCTGATCGGGCTTCCATCCGTTCGTCGGGGTCGGGCTCTCCGTCAGTTACTCGTACGGCGACAGTGACCAGTACAGTCGGCTCCGGAATCCGAATCCTTGGGACGCAGTCGACGGGTCGTGACGTCTTGGGTAGCTTGACCACGACGGGGACGGACCACCGACCGTCGAGTGACGAGTCGCCCCTCGTTCCCCGGGTAAGCAGCGTCACAAACGACCGATCGCCGAGCATCTCGCAACTCGAGCACCACCAAGACCAGAGCCAGGATCAAAATCAGGATCGGAACCAGAACCAACAGCAGCGATCCTCGTCCGGACAGACAGCGATCGGTACAGGCTCCGAATCGACCCCGGAGAACGATGAGAACGTGACCGCACCGAGAGTCGTCGACTCGTCACCGTCGCTTACGGCCCCGAGACGAGTTCAAACAACTGGTGAGAAACGGGCAGCCGAGCCAGGAGAAATCAATAGCAAAACTGGGATAAATAAATATAAAACATTCCAATCTGAAAGTAGTGTCGACGAGTCGATGGTTGGGACAGCCAGTTCACATACTGATCGGCCCGCTCTCGTCTACAGAGCCCAGCAACCAATCGCCACTACCGGCGGACAACAGCAGTCTCGTCGCGGTGGCGGTAGGGAGGCTGCGTCGGCGCACGTCTCCGCACCCCTAATCGGCGAACGGAAGCAGAAAAATGCGTTCCGATCCCGATCGGGTCCGCGATCCGGTGACAGCACGGCCGGGACACGGAACAGGCCGAACAGAAAGTTGTCGGACCAGCGTGTCCAGAACCGTCGGTCAGCGGACTCACGACGTTCCGACACGTCGGAGCGATCCAGACGCGGACGACGACACGAGTGGGTTACGAACCGATCGGCGATCGAAGGGAACTCGGGTCCAGAATCGGGACGGCTATTCCCACACGAGGACCGTCGTTCCCAGGGCATCGATCAGACTGGTGGACCGCCACCAGCGATGTCCTTCGGCCCGGTTGACGACTCTAGCGAGAGACACCGGAGTCACATCGACCAGGCACACGGAGCGCCAGCCCACCACTCCACCGATGATCACAGAGCACAGCCTCGTCGAACAAAGAGCAGCGTTCAGTTGCCAGACGAATCGCTCCGATACGAGGCAGACGTCGATCGTGTCGTCGAACGCCTTCATCGGAAACTCGAGCGACGAAAGCGAATCGAACGTGAACGAAGAGGTCAGCAATGACGAATGGAAAACTAGAGAAGGCCCAGATTACGATCCTCAACGGGAAAAAGCAAGGCGAAACGATCGAGTGTCGGTTCAACCCGAGTTCGTACGCACTCGAAAAGAGTGTCAACTACGGCGAGATGAAAGCGACTGGATCGGGAGCGTCGATCATGCAGTTTGTCGACGGGAATGCGGAGACGCTGTCGATGGAGTTGTTTTTCGACACGACAAACGAACTCGGCTCCGATGACGCATCGTCCGAAGATCTCGACGTCCGTGAACGGTATACGGACGCGATCGATTACTTGCTGACCGTCGACGGTGAACTTCACGCCCCGCCGGTCTGTCGGTTCGTGTGGGGAGATGGAATCGATTTCACCGCATTAGTCCAACGTGCGAACAAGCAATTTACGAAGTTCCTGCCCAGTGGAATCCCGATACGGGCTCGCGTGTCGATCGTCTTCAAAGAGTACAAAACAGCAGATTATCATAAGTCGGTGGTTTCCCCGGAGTCGACAGACAAGACGAAAGTCTGGACGGTAGCCGAAGGAGATACGCTCTGGTTAATCGCCGACGAGGAGTACAGTGATCCATCACATTGGCGAACGATCGCGGATCAGAACGACATCGACAACCCCCGGGCGATCGAGCCAGGAGACAAGCTCGAGTTGCCCCCACTGTAGTATGATCGAGTACATCCCACACCGAGCAACTCGAGCGACGGCGCGTATCGTGTCGAGAGAGGTGACCGAAACGTGAGTTACGACATCGACAACCATCCCCGGTATTCGCCACGGTTCGAAGTAGTGATCGGCGACCAGCGGTTCCAGGAACCGGGGGGTCGGATTGCCGATCTCGTCGTCGAGACATCGTTCGACGGAGCGGATCGGTTCTCGTTCGGTCTCAACTTCCCGTTCGACGAAGAACTCGACGAGTTCGCCGGGCTGTCCTGGGACGAGTTCGAGGTCGGGACCGACGTGGAAATCGCCATGGGGTACGGTGACGAGGGCGAGTTGACACCGCTTCTGTCGGGAAAGATTCAATCGATTACCGGTGAATTCACTGTCGAACACGGTCCCGAAGTGCAGGTTTCGGGATATGGACTGCTGTGGGAAGCGATGCAAGGATCCCGGTCGGATTCGTGGGAGAAAGCGACTATCGGGGAGGCCGTCGAAGACGTGCTTTCGGCGTACCCGTTCTCGACAGTCGAAGTCGAGAGTGCAAACATCGAACGCAAAAAATTGATTCAAAACGGATGTAGCGACTATCGATTCGTCCACGACCTCGCAGCAACGTACGGGTTCGAGTTCTACGCCGAGCGGTCGACGGTGAAGTTCGTTCCCCGGTCGTCGGCAGTCTCGGACGAGCCGGTCGTCGAGCTGTGGTACGGCGAGGATCTGCACGACTTCACCGGCGAGATATCTCACCGTCGGGACACACACGAGGTCGAGGTCAGGTCGTGGGACGTCGAACAGAAAGAAGAGATCGTCGAAACGGCGGGCAGTTCCGACGCAAAACACAAGGAGGTATTCTGTGTGCCAGCGATGTCACCCGACGAAGCCGAGCGAATTGCAGAGACGAAACTCAACCAGTTTTCCGACGAGGTCGTCCAGGGGTACGGTGAAGCGGATGGGATTCCCGAGATACGTGCGGGAGAAACGATCGAACTTGTCGAGCTCGGCGACCGATTCTCGGGACGCTACCACGTGACGAGGGCGACTCATCGGATGGGAGCAGCCGGCTATCGAACGACCTTCGAAGCAGTGGAGGTGGGCTCATGAGCCAACCCGGATTTTTCGATGGCGAAACGTCGGACGGCGGGATGCAAGGCGTCGTCGTCGGTATCGTTACCGACAACGAAGATCCGAAGGGACTTGGACGCGTCAGACTGCAGTTCCCCTGGCGGGACGCCGACGACGAGAGTTACTGGGCCCGTATCGCGACGCCGATGGCCGGCGACAAATACGGCTCGTATTTCTTGCCGGAAGTCGACGACGAGGTGTTAGTCGCGTTCGAGAACGGCGATATCCATCGACCGTACGTCGTCGGATCGCTGTGGAACGGGAAACAGGAACCGCCACAACAAAACGACGGCAACAACGACGTTCGCGAGATTCGGACCCGGGACGAACACCGGATCACTTTCGACGACGACAGAGATGGCGATGGAGGAAGTGTGACGATCCAGACCGGTGAGGGTCACGAGATCGTTATCGATGACGATGACGGACGAGAGACCATCGCGATCCGTGACGCTAGCGACACGAATCGGATCGTCCTCGATTCATCGGACGACTCCGTCACGGTCGATGCCGGCGATACGCTGGAACTCTCCGCAAAGAACGTAAAGATCGATGGCGACAAGAGCGTCGAGATCACCGGTGGCACGACGGTCGACGTCAAGAGCAAAAATACCGTAGACATCTCCGGGAAAGCGAACGTCGGTATCGATAGTGGCGGCATCATGAGTGTCGACTCGACGGGACCGCTTACGATCAAAGGCGCCATTATCCGACTTAACTAACCATGAAACCAGCAGCACGAACAGGTGACGGGACCGCTCACGGAACGCCATTGGCAGGGACGGGTAGTCCGAACGTGTTCATCGGGAACCGGCCGGCATGGCGAGCGATCGTCGATGTCCACAGCTGTCCGCTAACCACTGGCGTGACACCACACGTCGGTGGTCCCGTCGTCGACGGCAGTACAACCGTCCTGATAAACAATATGCCGGCAACGAGACTGGGAGATACGGTCATCGAAAACGGACCCCCGAACAAGATCGTTTCCGGGTGTCCAACAGTCCTTATCGATTAACCATGGCTGAAGAGTTTCTCGGAACCGGGTGGCAGTATCCGGTCACGACCGACCACCGCGGCAACATCGAAACATCTGACGCGGAAGAAGACATTCGCGAATCGATCAAGATCATCCTGGGGACTGCAAAAGGAGAACGCGTTATGCGTCCCGAGTTCGGCTGTGATATCCACGATCACGTCTACTCGGCTGCGTCACCAGCAACGTTGAATCTCATCGAAAGCAGCGTCCACGAGGCGCTGGTTCGGTGGGAACCACGCATCGACATCGAGGACGTCAACGTGTCGACGGCGAGTGACGACCCCAACAGAATCCTGATCGAGATCGACTACTACGTTCGCACGACGAACAGCCTCTCGAACATGGTATACCCATTCCACATCACCGAAGGTGACGGATGAACGACGACAGCAGGACGACACAACAGCGGTGGAATCGGCGAACAGTCCACAGAATCAGTGTTCCGATAACCGACGTCCGATGAATCGAAATTCCGTTGATCACGAGCCGACAATATGAACGGAACCGAACCAATTATTGACGACCGAAGTCAGGAGGAGATCTACGAGGCGCTTCGCCAGCGAGCACGCACATATACCGAAACGTGGGATCCGGAGTCAGGTGACGTCGGCCAGACGCTCGTTCGGATCTTCTCGTCGTTCGAAGCCGACGTATGGAACCGCCTCAACGAGGTCCCGGAAAAACACTTGCTCGGCTTTCTGGATGCGCTGGATTTCGATCGGCGACCCCCGCAAGCAGCCCGTGTTCCACTCTCGTTCGACGTCTCCAGAGATCTCGATCGAAACGTGCCAATCCCCGGGGGAACGACCGCTATCGCGGCTCCGGCGAACGGAGAGACACAACAGTTCGAGCTTCCACAGGAGGCCGGATTCGAAGCCACACCGGCATCGCTTACCGACATCGTCGCGGTCGATCCGACCGCTGACGCGATCGTCGATCACGACGCTCTGCTGGAGAGCGAACAGACGCGGCTGTTCGACGGCGAGCTGATACAGTCCCATGCACTCTATCTCGAGAACGAATCCGCACTCAATGTAGCCGCTGGATCGACATTTACCGTCAGAATCGATTCGCAGTCAGATCCGGAACCGATCTTCGAAGAGACGATCTGGGAGTATTACGGCGAAAACGAGGACGGAGAACACGGATGGCATCGCCTCGAGCGCGTCGTAGACGACACGCCGCAGTCCGACGACGACAGTGTGAAAGCCTTACAAGAACAGTTGCAGGCAAATTCCAGTACTTCAGCGAATGACTCACGCACCCGTGACGGCGTTGCCGAACAGCGATTCCGGCTACCCGGAGAACCGACGCTCCAGGCGGTAAACGGGATCGAGGGTCGGTGGTTGCGCTGTTCGCTGCGCGACGGGACGGCCGTCCCAACGTGGACTATCCGTTCGATATCACTACAGGTAACGAGCAACGATCGGGAGACCGATTCTGAGACGGGTCTCGACCCGGATATGCTGCTGTCGAACGACGTCCCGATCGCGCTCGACGACGATCGATTGCACCCGTTCGGACGGGTCCCGCACCCACCGGTAACGTTTTTCGTCGCCTGCGAGGAGGCGTTTACCAAGCCTGGCGGAACGGTCGAACTCACGTTTACACCGCCGGCCGAATCCGAATCCGCGAACCCGCAGGACTCGAGTTCGTTGGCCACCGGTGGTCGGGATGGAGACGATGGAGTTGGAGCGACAGAAAGTGACGCGATAGCCGACACGTTACCCCATCTCGACGAAGAGACGAACGTGAATAGAGGGGTTCTGGACGGACCACCCGAGGTCTCCTGGGAGTACTGGAACGGAAACGGGTGGACGCGGTTGGATTCCGTCGCAGACGAGACCGAGGCATTACGACACCCCGGTCGTGTTCAGTTCGAGGTGCCGTCGGATATCGAGCCGACGACAGTTGCAGGTCACGACAACGTCTGGATCCGTGCACGCCTGGTTAGCGGGACGTACGACCAGCCGTCGATCGAAGATTCCGATGGACCGCTGTCGACGTCTTTCACAACGAGGCCCGATCCACCGGTTTACGGCGATGTTATCGTCGAGTACGAGCACCTCGACCTCTCGTTCAATACGATCGTCCGGCAGAACAACGGCGCATACAGTGACGACCTGACGAAACGAGAGTGGAGTTTCGATCCGTTCGTCTCGCTCCCCGACGACGCGCAGACGGTGTATTTTGGATTCGATCGACGACTGGAAAACGGTCCGATAAGTCTCTTTTTCGTGATCGACGACGCCACGTATCCACAACAGTTCGATCCGGGCGTCCAGTGGGAGTATTGTACTGTGGACAACGAGCCGACCTGGGACCAGATAGACGTTCGCGATCAGACCGCCGGTCTGACCGAGCGAGGAATCGTCATGCTGACGTTTCCGACGCCAACGACGGAGGCTGAACTGTTCGGTCGACAACGTCACTGGATCAGGGCACGGCTGACGAAAGACGAGTTTAGGACCCACCTCGATGTTGAGGACGAAGCCGTTGCGTTCCAGTCGGAAGGCGGGGAGATCGGTAAGGGTTCCGTCACCGATCGAGATCGAGAGACGACCACCCGCGCCCGTACCGACGACAGCCAGTCGTCAATCCCGGCGAACATGACGACAGAACAAACGACGCTTCCTCCCATTCTTTCAGGCCTCTATCCCAATACGCAATGGGCGCACAACAAAATCACCGTCGAGGACGAGATACTCGGTTCGAGCAACGGGTCCCACGAACAGTCGTTCGCCTGCTCGCACGCACCGGTGATCGACATCGATCTCTGGGTGGACGCACTAGATACCATGTCGGCGGGCGAGCGACGCCGACTCCTGAACGAACGGCCGGCAGACGTCAACCGAGAATACGACTCTCGTGGTGAACTGAAGGCGTTCTGGGTTCGATGGAACGCCGTCGACGACTTTCTCGAGTCGGGACCACAGGATCGCCACTACGTCATCAACCGGACGCTGGGGACGGTTCAGTTCGGTGACGGTGACAACGGCAAGATTCCACAGAGCGGACAGGACAATATCAAGGCGACGTATACGACCGGCGGTGGCAGCGATGGAAACGTCGGTCCGTGGACGATTACCGACCTCAAGAGTTCGATCGCGCTGGTCGATACCGTGACGAATCCGACGGCGGCCAGCGGCGGGACAGACGTCGAATCGACGGACACGCTCGTCTCGCGATCGACGAACCGCTTCCGACATCGTGGGCGGGCAGTAACGCCACGCGATTACGAGCAGGTCGCAAAAGGCGAGTTTCCGGAACTCGCTCGAGTGTCCTGTGTGACCGATGCCGAGAACTGCATAACCGTCTATATCGTTCCGGACGCACAGCGGGAAAAGCCCGTGCCGTCGATGGAATTGAAACACGACGTACGTCAGACGCTGTACGAACGTGCGCCAGCAACGCTGGTTTCGGATACGGACCGCGATATCGTCGTTCGCGGTCCAAGTTACAGTGAACTCTCCGTCCAGGCAACGGTTCGAGCGAGCGGCGTCAAGAGCGTTTCCCTGCTGAAATCGACCATCGAAGACCGACTCGACGAGTTCATCCATCCATTGACGGGAAACAACGGTAATGGATGGGAGTTCGGAACACTTCCGTCACGGAAATCGCTCGCCGACGTCGTTACCGGCGTCGATGCCGTCGAGGGGGTGTCGAACTTCGACGCGACGATCACGGTCAACGACGAACGGCGGTCGATCACCGATCAGCAGCGAGTCGAAACGCTGCCGAAAAACACGCTGGTCTGTCACGGACCGCACGAGCTCAGCGTCACCACGACGGAGGACTAACGCGATGGGACTTGATTTACCCGAACTGGACGACAGGGAGTACGAAGCGTTACTCGATCAGGCTAAAAAGCTGATTCCAGCGTACTCCGACGAGTGGACGGATTTCAACCCGCACGATCCCGGCATAACGATTCTGGAAGTCCTCGCGTGGCTGACCGAGACCCACACCTATCAACTCGACCAGATTACCGAAGAACACCGCAAGAAGTACCTCCAGTTACTCGGGTATCGACAACGACCGCCGGATTCAGCGACGGCGACGATCAGGTTCGACGTTCCCGAACGATTCGCAGGGACGCGGCTCCCAGCGGGGACCAAACTGGCCGTGACCGACGGTATCGACGAACGGTACCGATTCGAAACAGACAGGCCACTCGTTGTTACGACTGCCCGCGTCGACAGCGTAATCAGTGATTCTGGCGCTGTGAGCAACCACAGCGAGGCAAACGACGCATCGGGGACGTACTACCGGCCGTTCGGCCGTCGCGTCGAAGCGGGCGACACCGTGTACATTGGATTCGACCACGATCCCTTCGCGTCGACGGATCGTCTCACTCTTCACGTCGATTACCACGACGATGACCTGCCAACGCCGTCGCCGGTGGCGGACGAACAGCACTCACCGTTCGAGCCGTCGGTCGCACTCGCGTGGGAACACCACTGTGACGGCAGCTGGGAACGGCTGGCCGTTTCCACGGATGACACCAACTCGTTCTATCGATCAGGGATCATCGAACTCGTCACAGACGAACCAGAACTATCGGCAGAAGCCAACTCGAGTCCCTCCACCCTCCCCGACACAGCCACAGCGTCGACGTGGATCCGCTGTCGCGTCGACCGTCCGGGATACGAGATTCCACCACAGCTCGACGGCATTCGAACGAACGTCGTCACCGCGACCCACGCAGTCAGCGTCGACCACGAACGATTGGCCCCGGTGTCCGCTGAAGCCGAGTCAGTAACCGACTCACAGTTCGACAATCAGATGTATCGATTCGCGAACAGTCCCGTTCTCTCCGTGACGGTCTACGTCGACGGCGAACGGTACACAGAGGTGCCCGACTTCGATGCATCCGGTCCTGAGGACCGCCACTACGTGCTCGACCGGACAGCAGGTCGCGTCACGTTCGGCGACGGATTCAACGGTGCCGTTCCCCCGACAAATTCGACGGTCAGCGCAGAGTACGTCTACGGTGGTGGTGAACGCGGCAACGTCTCGGCAGCAGCAAACTGGCAACTCGACGATCCTGGGGAGACGTTCGGTGCCGAACACGCTGCGAGGGAAATAAATATCACCCCGCTTGGGCCCGCAACAGGCGGCACGGACGGCGAGACTGTTACGGAGGCACTACACCGTATTAGACGGGACCTCGATCGCCCTGCTCGTGCAGTGACCACAGCGGACTATCGCCGTCTCGCGGCACGAACACCCGGTCTCAGGATCGGGCGGACGCACGTCGCGGTCGACAGCGGACGAGCGACCGTGATCGTCGTTCCATACGCACCGGCGGACATTCCGAGTCCCGAACCAAGTGCGGCGTTTCTCGATACCGTTCGGGAGTATCTCCGGGAGCGGACGCTATTGACTGACCGGGTTCACGTCACCGGCCCACAGTACGTCCGACTCGAGATTACAGTAAGTGGTGAGGTTCGACAGCAGTACGCCCAGAGCGGGTTCGAGTCGGCAATAACCGATGCAGTCGAGTCGTATCTTCACCCACTCTACGGATTTGACGAGAACGGGTGGCCGCTTGGTCGCCCACTCGAACGTGAGGCGTTAGGGAACGTGATCGAGAGCGTCGATGCGGTTGCACAGGTGTCGGACATTTCGATCACTGCACACGGTGGGACGTCGACCGACGACCGAGTGAGGATAGGCGAGATGGGGCTGTTTTCAGTCGAACGCGTGACCGTCGATATGCACCCATCCACCCAGCGAGGTGATCGATTGTGACGTTTTCGTATACAGTGACGACGAGCGAGACTGGGTGGAAAGAGTGGGTCGCACGAAACGCTCAAATCACTGACGGGGGAATCGCCCTGACGGAGGCGACCGCGATTCGTTCACAGATGATCGGCGACGATATCGTCGACGTTTCCGTGGACCCGACCGGGACCCTCTACCTTCTCACGATGGACGGCGGATTGTACGAGTACGATGTGACGACCGAGACACGCGAACTGGTGATCGACAGAACGTCCCGCCACGGCTGGGCACCGCAATCGATCGCAACTGCTGGATCACGCGTGTTCGTTACTCACGAGTTAGGAGAGACCACAGCTGTCATTCCCGAAACGCGGCGGGAAACCAAGGCGATCGAGGTTCCAGTAGACACGCCGTCCGCGAGTACGTACGGCTGCGGTGCATTGCACGTGGTCGACGACGCGGGGACACTCGTCTCGATTCGCGGAGACAAGCAAGAAACGAACCAGCCGCCGGGAACGATAGTCGACGCGACGACTGTAACGGACGGGTTAGTGGTACTGACCGCGACGGGCGATGGATACGGACTCTGGAGAAGCGAGTCCAACCGCAGTGACACCGATGGTGACGAACCACGACTCTCCGAAACGCTCATCGCCGCGGACCATCGGTTCACGCCGACGGCGATAACGGGTACAGAAGAGTCACTCGTCCTCGCTGGCGTCGTCGAAAATCGGAACGAGTACGCCCTCTTTGAGTACAAGCCGGGGACGAAGAAACTGACTCGACTCGAAACGGTCGAGAGCGACGGACCGATCGAGACGCTGATCAGTACCGAATCCGAAGACGGAATGCGGTCGTTCTACGCAATCGATACGCACAACCGATGTCTGGCACTGACCGAACGAACCGAATACCTCGGACGAACCGATCGGAACAAACACACCGGAATCGCGATGACGCGATACGATTCGGAAACCGAACAACTCGAGTGGCATCGACTGACCGTCGATCTCGCTCGTTTTCCGGCAAACACCAGGCTCAAAATCCGCTATTACGCGACAGACGAACCGTTGTTGCCGCTCGAAACACCAACTTCAGGGGGAGAGACAGAGACAACACCAGACTCCTCCGGAGTCGGTGCTGGTGAAACCGTTCCATCCAACGAACCGTCGGACCAGTGGGCACCGCTTCGATCCGCGGACGTCTGCAGGTCACTGCAGGCGGCTGGTGTCAGTTCCGGGATGGAACTGGCACGGTCCAATCCCAAGACGATTGCCACCCACGAGGAGTCATTGTCGTCGAAGACCGTCCGAAAGTGGCAACGAACCGCGTTCAACGCGCTCGAAAAACACGCCGAATCCGAATGGACAGTCGCCGAAGGCGACGAGAGTCCAGACATCCTACTACACGACGCTGTCGGCCGATATCTGTACGTCGCACTCGAACTGATCGGGACACCGACGGCGTCACCGCTCGTCGACACCGTGACGGCGTACTGTCCTCGACAGTCGTATCTCCGGTACATGCCTGAACTGTATCAGGAAGACAAGAGATCGGCGGCGTTTCTCGAACGGTTTCTGTCGGTTTTCGAGACGTCGTTCGTCGACATCCAGTCCGAGATCGACGGGATCACCAAATATTTCGACCCACACGGTGCCCCGAGCAACTCACTCGAGTGGCTCGAAGACTGGCTCGCCGCTGACGAGTACCGCGAGTGGCCCGAAAGCGCACGACGGGAATACCTGGCGCGGGCTCCCGAACTCTACAAAAAACGGGGGACACGCGCAGGGCTACGAGACGTGATCGAACTCTATCTTCGCCACGCAACGGACAAAAAGGCGCGTGACTCGAGCGGTGCAGAGGGAGAAACGATGACTGGTCACCGCCTGTTCTTCCTCGAGCCGGCAGACGTCGAATTGGGAACTGACGGTGTCTCCGACAGCAGCTACGACTCGCTGGTTCCAACGGATCGATCGGTTGCCGTCTTCTGTGGCCCGTTCGAATCCGCTGTCCACGAAGAAGCAATCGAGACCATCACCGAGACTGAAACGCCCGCACACGTCGACGCGACAGTCTACGTTGTCGATGACGAGTTCGAGCTCGGACGGGCAACATTCCTCGGAGTCAACACGCACCTGGGAACCGAGTCGTTCTCACTGGGTGATGCGACGCTCGGACAAGACACGTACTTGAGTGGCACTAATGAAGGGTAGGGTAGCGAGAATCGATTTCGTTGGGTCGAGGTTCAGCCAGCCGATTTCTAATCGACAATATATTCGGTTCCTATCTCTCTCGTCGACCGACGTTTGGTCGACAACTGCGGAAACGAGACACTTGCAGGGATACCGAAACCGATGTCCATCGACCTGTATCAGAGCCGGGGCGGTTCCTGTCACCACCTACGGTAAATTATACATGCGGAATTTTTAATAAAAGAGAGTGTGTCAGCAATGATAGACGGAGATGAACGGCCCATCACGCGAATTTTCGAGCGCGGAAGGAAGTCTCTCTCAATTCACCAAAAACCGCTTCTTTAAGGGGAAACTGATGACGCCCCGAATCATGGAGATTGACCGCTCGTATCACAGCAAGCGGTTGCAGACGCTCAACCGCTATATTACCGGTTCGGGAGTCGTTTCGGGACTAGACATCGAGTCGTTCGAACCGACGAGCGACGGGATCGAAATAACGCTGACGCCGGGACTCGCACTTGATGCATACGGTCGTCCGATCGTCGTCGAACAGATGACGACGACATCACTGCCGGACACCTCGTCGGACGAACTCCACCTGTTCATCCAGTACGACGAAGTTCCGGTCGAGACGGTACCAGTACCGGATACTGACGGTGCGGTCGAAGACGATGCCGTGCCAAACCGAGTCGTCGAAACGTTCGAACTCACATACCGAGAGAACCCACCGGAGACGTCGGCAGTCACCGAAACGATTGACCTCTCCGAACTGAAATCGGCCGACCGTGATGCGACGTCGTTCGCACAGGAATTGACCAACCGGCACCACGAGGACTACGGGAGAGATTCGACGTCCGAGTCCGATCCAGCCGTCTATCTCGGAGGATACGAACGCACACCCGATGGATCGTGGACCGAAATTACTGACGGGGCCCCACGCCCGTACGTGTACAGCCACGAACTGCTCTTTAGCGTGCTCGTCCAGCACCTCACGGACACCGATAACCCCCACGAGACGCCAGTTCACGAACCCGTTGACCCAAATCCCGACGTCGACGATATCGAGGACCGACTCGCCAACCTAGAGACGTCGCTACACGCCCTCGAGCAAGAACGTGATACGTTTGCGCGGTACACGCTCCGAAAGACGATCAAGGATCGTACCAGGTATTTTGCCACGCTTGGCGACCGTATCGAAGAGCACCACGGGGAAAGTAGTCGAGTAGCACGAGAGATCGTTCGGGTTTCCGACAGCGAACTGGCCGACAGCGAAAACGTCCACGCCCAGTACACCCAGCAACTGTCGGAATTGCTCCCGTATCTCATCGAAATTGGCGATCTGCTCGACGGTGTTGTCACCGAACGCTCACTCGAACGGTATCTCCGGGCCGTCTCGCAGTTACAGTCGTCGCTCGAATCCGACACCGATCTGATCGACCTAATCGATGCGGACGATCGGGTCTGTGAAAGTGTTGACGCGTTTGATATCCTCGTCAATGTTGTCCCCGACACCTGATGCGGTCTGTTGGCGTTCTTTGCCAGTTGTCACTGGTCCGTCCGAGCGATTACTGATAAAACACAACGACGATCCGTATGAGTTCATCCCTCCACGTCAAACGAACACCATAGCTACTACAGAAATCTCACCACTTCCGGTCTCGATAGTTATTCTTCTCTATATAAACTACATATTTTTATAATACGTAATTAGTGATTTTGCTATACGTATCGTAAAATATATTACTATAATGTCCGACTAATGTAACGTAGCACGTCTGGAAGAGGATATAAATGCCAGAGTATCAAGCACCCGGAGTTTACGTCGAAGAACAAAGCACCGGAAGCAAATCAGTCGAAGGTGTAAGTACCAGTACTGCAGGATTTCTGGGACAGACGGTTCGTGGACCGGTCGAACCACAGTTCATTACGAGCTACAACGAGTTCGAACGCATCTATGGATCGAGTCCCAAAGAGTCGAACCTAGACGTCGCAGTCAACGGCTTCTTCAAAAACGGAGGGAGTCGCTGCTACGTCGCACGAGTTACTGCGGCCGATCCCAACGATGTCGCAACGAGAACGTTGATCGACGACGACAAGAACGGTGTCGTCGAACTCGAGGCGAACGGTCCGGGCGACTGGGGATCGAACGTCGCCGTAATTGTTCGCGACGGCCAACATCAGGACCAGTTCGATATGATTATCCGGTACTGGTCGTGCGACCGAGCGGAGGTGATGGATCCCGACGGTAATCGGCCCGAACCCTCACCGGACGTCGAAGAGGTGTTTGACGGACTGTCGACGGATCCGAAATCCAGTCAGTTCCACGAAAAACAACTGGCGAGTTCCGTGTTGGTCAACATCGAGTATCTCGACGATGGTCGACCGAAAAACGGGCTCGTCTGGTTGAGCCGAGACGACCACGAAATCCGCACTGATGGTGGTACCGTGACGGTTGACCACGAGGACGTGCTGCACATTCCGGAAGACCTGGACGAACTCGACGAAGACAGACTGGAGGCACTCGCCGAACCCATCGACATCGATGCAGATCCATCGTCGGATGAATTCATCGACGTACTCAGACAGATTCGCGACGGGGAACGCGAGGTCGACATGGAAGTCGTTACCGAACTGCCCGAGCAGGCAGAACCGGAGCCCGGGCTCGAGGCTGAATCCGAAGGTGAAGTGACACTCAACGACTACGAAGGTGTGAATAAACCCGATCTCCGCACCGGCCTGGCAGCGTTCGAAGCCATTGACGATATTTCCCTCGTCTGTGCTCCGGACGAAAACGACGTGCAGGGATTGACCGACGCCATCGTTGCTCACTGTGAAAACATGGGCGACCGGTTCGCGATCCTGCAGTCTCCGCAAAACCCAGGTCCGGTGTCCGAAATGGAGACACCCGTCGACTCCTCCTACGCAGGGTACTACTACCCCTGGGTCTCGGTTCTCGATCCGGTTACCAATCGTGAAAAGCTGGCTCCGCCGGGTGGTCACATCGCGGGGATCTATTCCCGAAGCGACGTCGACCACGGCGTTCACAAGGCTCCTGCGAACGAACCGCTACGGGGAATCGTCGGCTTGCAACGTGACATCACGAAGGGAGAACAGGACGTCCTCAATCCGAAAGGCGTCAACTGTATCCGGAGCTTTCAGGGGCGTGGCATCCGCGTCTGGGGTGCTCGCACCTGTTCCAGCGATCCGGAATGGAAGTATATCAACGTTCGCCGCCTGTTTCTCTACATCGAGCAGTCTCTCGAAGAGGGAACACAGTGGGCGGTGTTCGAACCCAATGACGAGGATCTGTGGGCTCGTATCCGCCAGTCTACCGAGAAGTTCCTCAAAACGGTCTGGCGAGAAGGAGGTCTGCAGGGATCGACCGCTGACGAGGCGTTTTTCGTCCGCTGTGGCGAGGAGACGATGACCCAGGACGACATCGACAACGGTCGGTTGATCGTCGAAATCGGTATTGCACCAGTCAAACCGGCGGAGTTCGTCGTGTTCCGAATCTCACAGAACACCGAAACCGCCTGATCGTATCGTTGTAGAACCACACCCAGACGACTATAACACACACAACACCTATGCCAGAACACGGACCCCTACCAAGCACGGAATTCAAAGTTGAGCTCGACGGCGCTGAAGTCCCCGGTTTCCTCGAAGTCAAGCTGCCGAAAAAGGAAACCGAGGAGTACGATTACCGCGAGGGTGACGACGCAAAACACACCCGGAAGATGTTCGGTGACGTCCATTACTCGCCGCTCGTCCTCGCCCGCGGTGCCGACGAAGACAACGGTGCCCTCAACGACTGGCTGAAGGCCGTCGAAGAGGGCAACGCGGACGAAGCGAGAAAAGACATCGCGGTGGTAATCATGGACCAGTCGGGCAATAACGCGATCCGGTACGAGTTCTCCGAAGCCTGGATCCGCGAGTACGAGCCACCGACGCTGAACGCACAAGCAAACGGCGGTGCCGAGGCACTGGCGATCGAGACGTTCACCGTCGAGTTCGAAGAGATGGAGCGCAAGAACCAATGACGAAGCAACCGCTGTCCGGACACGGATACTCCCTCGATCACACCTGGTACGGTGACGAGTGTCGCATCGACAGTGAGGGGTATCTTCACACCGGCAGCGCCAGCGCACACGTCAGCAACATTACGGTCACGCACACCCGATACGAATGAGCGAGCAACCACTCCAGACCGAATTCGAGTTCACACTCCCTCGAGGGTACGTCGACGACGACGGGACGCTGCACAAAGAGGGTCGAATGCGGCTTGCGACGGCCGCCGATGAGATCCAACCGCTTCAGGATCCGAAGGTACAGTCGAATCAATCGTACCTGACGATCACACTACTCGCGAGAGTCGTGACGGAACTCGGCACGCTCGAGACGGTCGACCGGAGCGTCATCGAGAACCTGTTCGTCACCGACCTGGAACACCTCCAGGCGATGTACGAACGTGTCAACAACCGCGGCCGCAACACTGTCGCGACCGGCTGTCCGGAGTGTGGACACGAGTTCGAGGTTGACCTGATGACCGGCAGACCCTACGTGTCAACCGAGGAGTCGACGGCCGAACCGCCGGCTGCACCAGCTGACGACGTGGAGATGGAGTTCGACTCGCCGACCGCCAACGATTCGAACGACGACGACGCCGAGACAGGTGAGCTGGCTTCGGGAAATCCGACCAAGTGATACAGCTGTACGACCGCGAGACGCTCTACGAAGAGGTTGCGTTCGTGGCCTATCACTTCGGATGGAATCACGACACGGTGCTCGAACTCCCACACTGGGAGCGACACCGGTGGTGTGAAGAGATCAGCAAGATCAACGAACGGATGAACGACGGACCGCCACCGTCACCGCAGCTCGAGGACACCCACTCCGGAAGCATCCTCGAAGACGACGGCAAGGGAACCGTCCTCCAGAACTCCCTGGAGGATCTCTAGCCCGCTTTCACTCCTCTCACAGGACCACATACTATGACGTACACAGATCAGAGCGACCCATACACACAGTTCAATTTCGAAGTACAGGTCGACGGCGAACCGGTCGCCGGCTTTTCAGAGATATCCGGTATCACGATGCAACTGGAGACCGTCCAGTACCGGGAAGGCGGCGTCAACGACCACGTCCACTCGCTGCCGGGGACGTTTTCGCACGCGAATCTCGTGATGGAACGCGGGATGACCGAAGATGCGACGTTCTGGCAGTGGATCGAGGAGGTTATGAGCGGTACCGTGACGCGGAAAGACGTCGTCATCAAATTGCAGGAGGAGTTTCAGGGACAGAGCGTCTGGGGCTGGGAGTTTACCGGTGCCTATCCGACCCGATGGCAGGGGCCCGACCTCATCGGTGCGAAAAACCGGATGGCGTTCGAGTCGATCGAGTTGACCTACCAGCGGTTCGAAACGGTGTCGGGACTCCCGGAATAGTCACACCAGATATCGAATCAGCACAACTCGTCGCCTGCTACGAGTTATCAGGTATGTCGAGACGATCCGGCGTCTCATCGGTATCGGCTCCGTCTGTGTGACGCCCGACGCGAGTTTCCCGTTCATCGACACGCGTAAACTCTTCCTCGTTCAACGATTGGATCACGACCGGCGCAACCTCGATCGCGGCGGTCGGACGATAGCTCGCACCCTCGAACTGGGCCCACAGCGATAGCATCTCGTCGAGTGGTTCGTCGACGAACGTTATCGTGAGCGACTCGTTCTGATACAGCGCCGCCGGCGAGTCGTTCGGATCGAGCTGCTGGTTGTCGTGAAGAATCTGCAACGCAGCACCCAGACTCGTCCCCCGCTCGAGAGGTCCCGATCGTCCGTCACCACTCTCCGCTCGCGTCTCATCGTGATCAGTATAGGCGATCAGTAGATACCGCACCGAAAGCGTCAGCGGCGGATCGGAGCGGGTCGTGCCGGTCACTTGCTTGACCGCCGTTCCGGCCCGATTGTCCGTCGCAATCCGGTACGGATACACTGCGAGTTCGAGCCCGGAGAGCGAATCGACCGCATCAGGAGCAACTGCTTCGATCCCGGACGGATCGAGTGGCGTTGCCGCTTCCGCCGCGTGCTCCCGCAAGAGTTCGACGATCGCCGTCGTCACGTCGGCTATGGCGCTGTACGTCATCGGTTCGGGTATTGTCGGTGATGGCGGGTGTCAGTTCTCATCGTGGCGAATCCGGTGGCGTTGTTGCTGTTGTTCTCGTTCGGTCGGTCCCTGGAGATACTCGAGATACGGTTCGAAGTCACGGTCCTGAATCCGACTGTTTCGGTCGCGTTTGTACTGTTCGAGCGCTTCGACGACGTGTCGCATCGTGATCGTCTCGGCGTCGGCCTCGGCGGCGTAGATCGCGATGTGTTTCGCGAGGTTGTCGATCGTCCCGCCGCTGTACTCGAAGTCGGCGAGCCACTCGGTGTCGATGTTCTCGACGGGCATCGACGGTGGGAAAATCGACTCCCAGATCGCCCGTCGCGTCGCTGCGTCGGGTTTCTCGAAGCGGATCGTATGCGTGATACGCCGGGAAAAGGCGGTATCGATGTTCTGTGCGTAGTTGGTCGTCAACACGATGATGCCGTCGTAGTGTTCGATCCGCTGGAGCAGGTAGTTCACTTCGACGTTCGCGTACCGATCGGTCGCGTCGGAAACTTCCGCCCGGTCGCCGAAGATGGAGTCGGCCTCGTCGAACAGCAGGATCGCGTTCGACTGCTCGGCTGCCTGGAAGATCTCCTCGAGATTCTCCTCGGTTTCGCCGATGTACTTCGAGACGACCGACGAGAGGTCGATCTTGTAGACGTCCATCCCGACTTCCTTTGCCAGCACCTCGGCGGCCATCGTCTTCCCGGTCCCCGGCAACCCCTTGAACAGGGCGACGACGCCCGCGTTCTTGTCGCGGTCGCGAAACCCCCAGTCGTCGTAGATACGCCCGCGGTTCGTGACGTGGGCCTCGAGGGTCTCGAGTTGGCGTCTCGTCTCGTCGCCGAGTTTGATGTCGTCCCACGACAGGTCGGGCTCGACGTGCTGTGCCAGGTCCGCGAGCGCGTCGGCGGACTGAGCGCGACAGCCGGCGCGTATGTCGTCGACGGTCGGCTCGCTGTCGGCAGCCAGCGTTCGAGCCGTCGTCAGCGCCGCCTCCAGCTGTCCCTGGGTCAGATCGAACGTGCTCGCCAGCCGTTCCGGATCGATATCCGCCGCGAACTGGTCAGCCCGGTCCGTCCAGAATTCCCGTCTCTGTGCGATAGTCGGTCGCGAAAACGACTGGATCGCGTCCAGTGTTCGGTCCCGCCGGTTCGACGGCGTCCACGACTCCCGGCCGACGACGTAGAGCCCCCTCTCGAGGTCGCCGACGCGGTGGACGATCGCCTCGAGTGACTGATCCGCGTCGGCAACAGCCTGGTCGGCGTGGTGGAGGACGAGCGGGAGGCCGAGCAGTCGCGCCTCGCGGACGACCGCCTCGAGGCGGTCGTCCGCGAGGACCGCCCGCAGGTCGGCCCGGAGCAGCCGGTCGCTCTCACAGACGGCTTCCACAGCACGGTGCATTCCGGCTCCCTCTGGGCCGTGGACGTAGACGCGCCGGCCCCGACCATCGGGATCGGGCAGGGCCTCCAGATCCGCCCGACACTCCGGGGCTATCAGCAGCTCCTCGAGCGACGCGTCTGCGTCTGCGATCGTCAGTGGCTGGTCCCGGATTCGGGTCTCCCGCTCGAGGCGCGTCCGTACTCTCAAATCGAGGCTATCGTCTCCCTGAAGAAACTCGACGATGCGGTCGTCGACGGAGAGGACGTCGAGCCTCGACGGACTGGCGTCCTCTCTTGCCGTTCGGTCGACGATGCCGTACTCGAATAGCGGCGTGGATTGGGAGAGCGCGTCGTGGCGGTCGCCAGTCGGGGTCGTCTCCCGGTGGCCTGCGTACCATAGCAGTCGCTCGACGATCGCGACCGTGGGTAACAGTGCCTGTCCAGAGCCATCCAGCCGTCCGTAGATATCGGTGATCGACCGATCGATTTCGGGGGCGAGGACGAACAACAACACGTCTTTCTCTTCCCGGGACAGGTCGAACGTCCGGCAGAGGTCGTCCAGCGGCAGTGCGATAGCTTCGTCGCGGCTCTCGGCGATGCGTTCTTCGATCGTTTCGGCTCTCTGTTGTGCCGTTTCGATGGCATCCGTCGTGGGTGGCGGCTCAGCTCCGGTGAACGTGGCCAGACGGGTCTCACCGACGAGACGGCCCGGCTCGTTGGACTCCTCGCCTCGGATTTCCGTCTCGACGACACACTCGAGAACCGTGCCGATCCGCTCGAACTCCGCGCGCAAGTGGTCTCCGGCGTCGGTGTACATATTCATCGCATTCCAATTATTCCTCGGCTAGAAGGGGTAATTCTCCATCTCTCCAACCACGTATCACTGCCATATGTTCTTACAGAATGTAGTTAGCACGAAAAGAATTATGGTGTTCGTGTTAGAATAGAAATCAAGGCGAGCATGTCCAATCGAACCCCCAAGTACGGACGCACCAACCGCGCCCGGAGGCGTAGACGATGACAGACTGGACGCGTTCTCGGAACGCGCGCTCGAAATCGGACTCGGACAACGAGACGAGCGACAAATCACAGGCGAAGACAGCGGAGACAACGTCCTCGTCGGCCGCTCTACAAAATGGAAGTTCTAAACTCCTGGCGGCCGCCGCACTCGAGCAAGATGCAGCCAAGGTCGAGACTCACCTCGCCCCGGCCAGACTCGACAACTCCGCTGCGGCCGTGGATCTCGCTGATTCGGCGGTTCCACGACTATTCGGTCGTGACGAGGGTCAGATTCAGCGCTCGCTCGAGGGAACCGACACGACCATCGACGAGGTGCCCGGCAAGGTCCTGGACGTGCTGAGCAACGGTGGCCAACCGCTGGATCAGCCCGTCCAGCGCGCCCTCGAGGAGCGGATGGACGCCGATTTCTCGGACGTGCGCATTCACACGGGCGGCACTGCAGCGAAAGCTGCTGAGGCGATCGACGCGAAGGCGTTTACCTGCGGGAACGATATCGTGTTTAATTCGGGCGAGTACGACCCCGAAAGTCCGGAGGGTCAGCACTTGCTCGCGCACGAACTCGCCCACGTCACACAACAGAACGGTGGCGCGCCGATTTCGATGATGCCCCAGGAGGGCGCTGATCTCGAGATTGACCCTGATCCGCAGTTAGAACGGGAGGCCGACGCGGCGGCCGAGCAGGCACTCTCCGGTGAGGAGCCGCTGGTCGTGAGTCGGATGGGGACGGACGTCCACATTCAGCGGATGCCTGCCGGTGCTCCAGTGAAAGGTGCAGAAGGTGGCGCGGGCCTGGCCGGCCGGGTGAGTGCCATCGAGGAGTCACTAAGTGAGCTGGAGCCGTTGAAGTCACTGGCCGATCGGACCGACGAGCTCAAAGCACAACTGGACGGTTCGGGCGACGACGGGGTCGCGAAGAAAGTTGGCGCGGCCGGTATTTGGGGCAGCGTCGGTGCCGCACTCACCCAAGCTCAGCATGCTGGTGCTGACGCCCTTGGCGTCGAAAGCCTTCTCGGCAACCTCACTGGCGATGCCCACGCCGACGCCGTTCTCGGAACGGTCATTGCCGGGACCACCGCCGCGAAGGTCACTGGCGGCAAAGAAGGCATCTCCGCGCTCAAAAAGCGCGCCAAAGCGTGGTTCTCCGAGTGGCGAGCCAAGAGTGACGAAGACGAGCACAAGAGCCGGGAAGAAGAAGAAACTGAAGACGAAGATGATAGTGTTCTGGGAATCTTCTGAAGTATGAAAGCCAATATCGCAGGTGAGACAGACGAAGGTGTAGGAATAGAAGTGGTTGACGCCAGCGGAGAAAAACATAAAATTGAGATGCTATTTGATGGCGAAATTGTCTATCACAATCAGGAGGAATATCCTGATAATCCCTCTGAACGCACCAACACCGAAGACGAACGCATCACTCAGGCTCGCCGCTATGCAAAATATCACGTCTACCGAGAAACAGGGTACGACACGATTGAGCCGCGTATGAACCCGGATCGGATCGCTGCGGTACTCGCGGCCGTCCACACGATGGACGACGATCAGTTCGAGTCGCTGTTCGAGCCGTTCCACCGGCAAGTGGTTAGCTACGACGATCCGTCAGTCGACCCACCGGTCGATTCCCTCGAGTACGTCGATCGCGAGGAGTTTAGACTCTACATGCTCGACGTCTACCTCGCGGAGGATCTCGAGGAGGTCCGAGCGACCGCGGACGCGTACAGCGACGAACTGGCGACGATTGTTGACGAAGTCGAATCTCAGACCGACAGTGGAGGCCTCCGACAGAAGGTCGCCAGTTTCGCCGG
This sequence comes from Natrarchaeobaculum aegyptiacum, assembly GCF_002156705.1. Classification (NCBI taxonomy): domain Archaea; kingdom Methanobacteriati; phylum Methanobacteriota; class Halobacteria; order Halobacteriales; family Natrialbaceae; genus Natrarchaeobaculum; species Natrarchaeobaculum aegyptiacum. Next base: position 785,989 of record NZ_CP019893.1, on the reverse strand, counting down.
CCAAGTTCAGCAGCGAGCGGCGTCCGGCGACATCGAGCCGCCGGAGTTCTCTGTCGAGGCAGTCTCGGATGTCCACCTGCTGTACTACGAGGACACTAATGACGACCGCGTCGTCGAAGGCAATCGTCCGTTTGATCGAGAACCCGATGCCCGCCTCGAGTTCACGCCGATGCCTGCGCATTCAGTTGAGCAGTTCCGGCCCCTAATCGAGGAACACTTGCTCTGCCAGATCAGAGACTGCTACGTCGGGATGGGCGAGGAACCGCCCGCACAGTACCGCGTGCTTGGTCATGGCCTCTACAAATTCGCCCAGAAGTACCGCCACTTCGATTGTTACCCCGACTACGCCGATCCGAACACCGACGTTCCAGGCTACAGGGCCTAACCCAGACCTGCAGACAGCATTCATGAGTGTCGAATCCCGTGTCGCGTCGCCGCAGCCGACGACGAACAACTCACGTATCCCTGGCTGGCAGTCGGCGTTCACACTCGTGTTCAACTCCGGCGAGTACGATCCCGAGAGTCCGGAAGGCCAGCATCTCATCGCCCACGAGGTCGTCCACACGCTGCAGCAACCCGACGCTCCCATCTCGATGATGCCCAAAACCGAAGTCGAGATGGAGGTCGACCCCGACCCGGCCGCCGAACGCGAGGCCGACGAGATCGCCGGCCAGGTCATGCGCGGCTGGGAGACCGGCCTCGAGGGCGAGATGGCCGACACCGAAATCCACGTCCAGCGGTTTACGGGGGCCATCGCCGATATCGGCAGTACTGTGGCAAGTTTCGCGAAGGTCAACCACGAAACGCTGAAAAACGATCAGAAGCGTGAAGCCGACAGCTACGCTCAGATGGGGGCCACCGAGGGCTCGGTCGAAGACCGAGTCGAAAATCTCGAGGAGCAGGTGTCCGAACTCGGCAAGTACGTCTCCGAACAGATCCGGCCCGCCTCGACCAAACGAAAGATGGTCTCCGAGGCTGGAAAGGACGCCCTCTCGAGTGGAGCCGGATTAGCGACTGGCGCGGGGATTGCCGCGTTAGGGCTGGCAGGCCCGCTGGGGGCGATTATTGGAGCCGGTCTGGCTGGGGCTGCCACTAAAGGCATGCTCGATACCAGCCCTGCCATCGGTCAGACTGCCGAGCAAATGGCATCTGGTCGCGTCCATGAGAAGGCTGGTGCCTTGCGCGACCGCCTGCCAGGCTGGCTCGGTGGCCGGGATGAGGATGACGATTGGAACGATAACGATGGGACCGGTCTGAGGTGAAAGAATGCGAGCAGAAATCATTGATGAAAACGAGAAGGGTGTAGCCGTCGATGTTTACGACAATACTGGTTCGCTACATGAAATTTCGATGTTTCTCGATGGTGAGGTTTCATACCATCAATCAGAATCGTATTCGGATAAAGCCGACAACCGCACTCGAGAAGAAAGCGAACACGGCAAGCAGGCCCGCCGCTATGCCCAGTACTACGTCTTCCTGAATCGGGGTTACGACACAGTCACCCCGAAGTGGAAAAACCCCGTCCACCTGCAGGCGGTTCGCTCGGCGCTCGATTCGATGGACCTCGAGGAGTTCGAGGATCACTTCGGTGATCTCTACCAGCAACTGAAAAGTCACCACGGCGACAGCACCGAGCGCGTCCTTCACCCGCCGGCAGACTCGCAAGACGAGGACTACCATCTCTATCGCAAGCACGTTTATCTCGGGCTCGATCCCCTCGAGACCGACCTTGCGGATGACGCTCGAGAGCTCGCTGCGGAGTTCGGTCTCGATTTAGACGAGCAATCACCGAACGAGACGCCACTAGCGGGACTAACCGACGATGGCCTCGAGACCTGGTCCGGCTTTTCGACGGAGTTGTTCGCACAGCCCAACGAGGACGAACTGGCGGAATTGGCCGAGGGCTTCTACGTCGATACGACCTCCGAACTGCATATGGCGTATCTCGACCACGACGGCATCGAGCAGGTAACGACCGCGATCGAACCCGACAGGGAACCCGACGCTCGGTTCGAGGAACCACCGGTCGATCCCGGCACGCTCGAGCAGTTCCAGCACGGGCTGTCGTTCGATCTGGCGTGTCAGATCCGGGATTGTTTCGTTCGAATGGGTGTGAAGCCACCCGAAGAGTATCAGATCCTGGGTCTGGGTCACATTGCTGCTGCACTGGCCTACGAGGAGGTCGACTTCTATCCGGACTACCATGCACCTGACGAGGACGGGGCGTACCTCTCCGACCTCGACTCGAAATACTTCGGTGATAACTCCCTGCTCGGCAGTGTGAAATCACTGCTGAACTGACCGAACTAATACTGATTACTCGAGAATTACGCTGATCCGCTCGAATTCCGCGCGCAAGTGGCCCCCGCGTCGGTGTACATATTCATCGCATTCCAATTATTCCTCGGTTAGAAGTGGTAATTCTCCATCTCTCCAACCACGTATCGCTGCCATCATGCCCTTACAGAGCGTAGTTATCACGCAAAGAATTATGGTGCTCACCTTAGAACAAAAACCAAGACAAGTATGTCCAATCGAATCTCCAATCGTGGCCACACCGACCGCTCCCGGAGGGAAGGGAGATGACAAACTGGAAGCGCTCCCGGAACGCGGACTCGGACGACGAGACGAGCGACACGTCACGGGTACAGACAGCCGACACGGCGTCTTCGTCGGCTGCTGTCCGTGATGGAAGCCCCAAACCGCTGGCGGCGGCTGCTCTCGAGCATGCCCGGGTGGAGACCCACCTCGAGGCAGCGACGTTCGATCACTCCGCTGCGGCCGTGGATCTCGCTGATTCGGCGGTTCCACGACTATTCGGTCGTGACGAGGGTCAGATCCAGCGCTCGCTCGAGGGGACCGACACGACCATCGACGAGGTTCCCGGCAAGGTCCTGGACGTGCTGAGCAACGGTGGCCAACCGCTGGATCAGCCCGTCCAGCGCGCCCTCGAGGAGCGGATGGACGCCGATTTCTCGGACGTGCGCATTCACACGGGCGGCACTGCAGCGAAAGCCGCTGAGGCGATCGACGCGAAGGCGTTTACCTGCGGGAACGATATCGTGTTCAACTCGGGCGAGTACGATCCTGAAACTCCGGAGGGCCAGCACCTTCTGGCGCACGAACTCGCCCACGTCACACAACAGAACGGCGGCGCACCGATCAGCATGATGCCTCAGGAGGGCGCTGACCTCGAGATCGACCCTGATCCCCAACTCGAGCGAGAGGCCGACGAGGCCGCAACGCAGGCACTCTCTGGTGAGGAGCCGCTGGTCGTCAACCGGATGGGAACGGATGTACACGTGCAGCGATCGGTCAAAGGCGCACTGTCATCGGTCGCCGAACGGGTCCCCGGTATCAGTGGGACTGACCAGGATCAGGACCAAGACAGCGACGACGACCTCGAGTTGCAGGAACTCGACGACGGTGATCTGGTGGAGACGGTCGGCACGCTGGTCGAAAACCAGCAGAAGCTCATCAGTCAGATCCAATCCGGTAAAACGCGTCAATCGCTCACCGAGCGCTTAGGGAAAGCCACCGGCAAAGGAGCGATCGGTGCGGTCGGTGGGCTAGTCGGTGCCGCTGCTGGTACGTTGATCGCCCCCGGTGTGGGCACTGCTGGTGGCGCGGTTGCCGGCCAGCAGGTCGTCTCCGAACTCGCCTCCGGCATCGCCAGTGATGTCTCCAAAGCCGCCTATGATCCCGTCTTCGAGAGCGGATCCGACGCGATCGCTCAGCAGTCCAGTGACTTTAGCAGTTACATCGAAAAGTTGGTCGACGAAAAGATCCGACAGCGCTTCGGTGGGGCAGAGACTGGAGTGGGTGACTCGACGGGTGACGCACAGAGTAGGAGGGGATAAATTATGGACGCGATCATAACCGGCGAATCTGAACGAGTAGGTCTTAGTGTTATTGACAACAATGACGTTGAGCATCTCATTGAGATGGACGAAAGTGGCGAGATCAAGTACCACGAACAAGACGGCTATGCCGACGATCCATCCCAACGGAGTGACGAGAGCAACGAACACGTCGAACAGGCCCGTCGGTTCGCGCAGTACTACGTCTACGCCGAGCGGGGCTATGACACCGTTCCGCCGGATATCCACCCCGAACGGATCGACGCTGTCAGACAGGCAATTCAGACCCTCACGGATGCGGAGTTCGACGCGCTGTTCGGCGAGCTGAAACAGCAACTGCAGAGTTACCACGACGACACCGAGCGTGCGATCCTGATTCCGGCTGACGCAGCAGGACCGAACTCGGTGCTGTACCGCCAGCACGTCTATCTCGGCATCGATACCACACAGACCGAGTTCGCGGACGAGGTTGAGACGCTCGCGACCGTCCACGGGATCAACCTCAAGGACGCGGACACCTCCGTCTCAGAGTTGAGCGACTCGACTCGTTCAGCCTGGCAATCGTTTACCGAACAGGTCGAATCACTGGCTCGAAACCGAGATATTGATGCGAGTGACGCGCTTGAGATCGGCGGCGTCTCCTCGCTGTACACCGCCTACGTCGACAGCAGTGGCCGCGAGCACATCGGCGAACCTGCCGACGACCCCTTCAATCGCGAGCCGGACACGTTGATCGAACTCGCACCAATTGAACCCGGGTCACTCGAGCAGTTCCGCGAGTATTTCGATCACTACCTGCAGTGCCAGATTCGCGATTGCTTCGTCCGGATGGGGCTGCACCCACCCGAGGAATTCTGCGTGCTCGGTCCCGGTCGCATCGAAGCCGCCGAACAGTACAAACGCCTGGAAATGTACCCCGACTTCACCGATCCCGACAACGACCGACTGCTCGCCACACCATAACTCACCAACAGGAGATGTCAGGTATCGACAGACAACCGCTCGGCGGTACGCTCATTTCTGTGATGTCTCGAGAGGAACTAAGTCGCGAGGTCGAGCCGACCGAGACCCAGCGCGCAACGTTACAGCGCGCGGCTAAACAGTACGGCCACGCCGACACCCACCAGTGGGCTGCCGAAGGGATGCCCACCGACGCGATGGGTACTCCCAGCGAGATGGCCGCCTTCCGCGAGCGCCAGCAGACCTGGCCGGCTGAAGTCCCACACGATATCGAACAGCAAACCGAAGCCTCGCTGCATCGCAACAAAGCTGCCCACCGTGATCACGAACCCGCAGGCGAGGCCAGCGTCCCCGACTCAGTCCGGGAGGTCGTCTCCGAACCCGGCCAGCAACTCGCCAGTGAGATCAAAGCCGGCCTCGAGGGGCGATTAGATGCTTCGCTGGATCACGTTCAGGTCCACACGGGGTCGACGGCTCAGCAGGCCTGCGAGGGGGTGATCAATAGCTGTATTAATCGCTGTTGTGATCTCGTTGAGTGAGTCAAAGAAGCGATTGCTAAGTGCCGCTTGGAGTCATCCCCAGCACTCTTCGACCGGATGTCTTCAGATGAATACGTCGACTCGACGGTCGTTGATCGAATCTGTTTTACCCATATCAAAACAGTTGTAGTGACTGAATGTATATCTTACTGTTAAGTTTAGCGCTCAAATCCCAGACAGAGCATTTTTGAGCCGAACAAAATCGTGAGCTACGGAACTCCCTTTCTGGATGTGAATCACGCCCAGTCGTGCTCGCTACGCTGCGCGCGACTGGGCGTGATTCACGTCCCGGACAGCGGGTTCTCAAAGAAACGGCCCAGCTACAGAGCGGTTCGTCTCGAGCAGGTCACGTTCGCTCGGCGAGCCCACTCGAGTCTGAGAAAATCGTCGATTTGCCAGTATTCCGGGTCAGTCGTCACCGGAGTCGCCGGCGTCGCCGATCGATTCGTGTTTGTGCAGCAGCGACATCTTCTCCCTGAGGTCCTCGCCGTTTCGCCGGGAGACGCGAATGCGGTAGACGTAGAGGCCGGAGGCGAGGGCGATGCCGGCAAACTGAGCCAGGAGTGCCGAGGGAGCGCTCGCGGCGACGAACACGACGAAGACGGCCGAGACGACGACGTTGCCGACGGCGACGACCTTGAGCACTGGCAGCGGGAGTTTGTAGAACGAGTATTCGTATCGCTGGGGAAACACCTTCGGCAGGTTCCACAGCGCGACGCCGCTGAAGATGAAACAGATGAAAATTCCCGTGACGGTGACGGTCACGAGCCAGTCGAGGACGTCGACGGCGATGATGGCGTCGAACGGACCGGTCAGCGGGGCCACGAGCAGCGGTGGTACCCCGAGTAAGAGGAGCGCGCGGTGGGGGGTGTCGAACCGGTCGTGGATACCCGCGAAGAAGCCGGGGACGACGTCGTCTCGAGCCGCGCGCATGATCGTCCGCGAGTAGGAGGTGTAGAGCGTGTTCGCCGTCGTCGCTGCCGCGATGAGCGCCCCGAGAGCGACGAACGCGATCGCCCACCCGGGCATGATTCCCTCGCCGACGGCTGCGAGACCACCCTCGACCGCCTCGCCGTCTTCGACGATTTGCTGCCAGGGGACGGCACCGACGAGCGCGACGACGACGCCGATGGTCAGGACCGCCACGAGTGACATTCCCACCGCCAGCACCCGCGGGATATTCTTGGCCGGGCGCTCGAGTTCCTCACCGATCTCGATGATCATCGCGAACCCCTGGAACGGGATGTAGAGGGTGACTGCAGCGAGGAAGAACGGCGCGAAGCCGTCGGCGAACGGTTCACCGTCGCCGTCGGGGAACATCGGTGTCAGGTTCGAGGTGTCGAAGGATGTTCCACCGCCGACGATGAAGGTGACCATCGCCGCCATCAGCAGACAGACGAGCAGGATCTGCACGTTTGCCGCGAGTCGAACGCCGACGTAGTTGAACGCGAGGAAGACCGCGAGCAGGATGTAGACCGACGCGAGCGTCGGGATGTCGGCGAAGACGGGGACGTACTGGGCGAATCCGAGCGCGGCGAACAACAGGTACGCCCACACCGAGATGACCGGCACGACGACTCCGAGAAAGCCCCAGTACGGCCCCACGAGCCGGGAGGCATAGACGTAGATTCCACCGGCAACCGGGATAGCACCCCCGAGTTGCAACAACAGCAAGATTCCAAGGACCATCGGGACTATCGAGAGCAAGATCGCGAGTACGATACTCGGCCCGGCCACGGCCGCCATCTGCGTCGGGACGATGAAGATGCTCATCCCCACCGCCGTCCCGATGAGCAACGCGACCGCCGCGACCGGCCCGATCCGTTCGTCGATCAACTTGAAGTCGTCAGACATCTACTGACACGATAGACAATGACACCCATGACGACTTTAAACTACCCGTCAAATGGACTGTTTATTTTGGTGTGTGTGGTTGCCTGCCCGTTCTGTCCGGCAAAGCAGACGCCCGAGCGCACGCCCCCGTCGAAGTGGAAAACGTCCGTTCAAAAGACTGACTCGAGAGGCAACTTTTTGTCACTGAACATCGGTATCGTGACTCATGGGAGACGAGAGAGTCAGCGAGATGTACCGTACCCGAACTGATGCAGTGACGACCGATCTCGGCGAGGGTACGCCAGTCGTCTTCGCCCACGGAACGCTGATGGATCGGACGATGTTCCACCCGCAACTCGAGGCACTTGCGGACGAGTACCGGGCCGTCGCCTACGACCTGCGAGCACGGACCGACCGGTACGCTCCTGGATACGACCTCGAGGATCTGGCCGACGACTGTGCCGCCGTCCTCGACGGACTCGGGGAAGAGCGGGCTATCATCGGTGGAATGTCGATGGGCGGGTTCATGGCCCTCCGGTTTGCGCTGGCCTATCCCGACCGTGTCGAGGGCCTCGTCCTGATCGACTCGATGGCGAGCCCACACGAGTCGGCCGAACAGGAGACCTACGGGCAGCTCGTCGCACCGCTCGAGGGGTCCGAGGACCCGGTGCCCCGATCGCTTGCCGAGGGTGTCACGGGCTACCTCTTCGGGGAAACCACTCGCGAGGAGAACCCAGACCTCGTCGAGCGATGGGTCGACCGCTGGGCGACCTACCCGGGCGCTGCGGTGTACAACGAACTCCACTCGTGGCTCGAGCGTCCTGACGTCAGCGACCGCCTCGACGAGATCGACGTTCCCGTACTGATCGTCCACGGCGAAGAGGACCCGTCGATCGATCCATCGCGGGCCGAACCGATGATCGACGCGCTACCAGACGCCCGCATGGAACTGATCCCAGCGGCAGGCCACACGTCGAATCTCGAGCGTCCGGCCCCGGTGACGGCGGCGATCCGGTCGTTCCTCGACGAGCGGTGGTGAGGCCGAGATCGGCAGTCGTACGGCCTCGTCTGTATTCCCTCCCGCAAGCGTGTCCCAGATCCGAGCGATGATCGTCTCCGGAGTCGCGACTACGTGTACGGACGGTGAGCGCCTACTCGGCCACACCAGCCACGAGTCCCGGTGGCCGCGAAACGTGGATTTTTCACTCGGCCGGCTCACGGGTGAGTATGACAGTCACGGACGAGCCAGCTACCGCAACGCTCGAGCAGGCCGTCGCAGACCTTCTCGTACGGGATCCGGACCGACACGCGGACGCACTCGAGACCCTCTCATCAGCGGGCGACCGCCGGACGATTCCACACCTGATCGAGGTGCTGATGATCCACGAGATCGGGAGCAACTGGAGCACGTTCGGGTTTCCGGAGGTTCTCAGAGAGTACAGCCCGCCGCGCTATCTCGAGTTGCCGGAGGCTCGCTGGCCGGGCGTTCGCGAGGCGCTCCAGTCGGTCGCCGAACCGGACTTCGACTCACCGTACGCCTGGGTCGAGTGGGAGAGCTGGTACTCACAGCAAGACATCGAGCCGCTGGCGGGGTTCGACGAGTGGAAACTGCAACTCTACCGGTCGTATCTCCCGCCGGTCGGGCGACTGCTCGACACCGAGCCGCGGGATTTCGCACTGCAGGACGTCCGCTGGGGAAACTGCGATCCGTCGTTTCTCGCTGCGTGTAACGAGCCGGATTTCGTCCCCGGCGACGTCGCGTCGATCGATCCCGACGCCAACGACGCGAATGCCGAGGAGGCCGACGAGGCGTACCTCGAGCCCGACGACACCATCTTCGGCTTTACCGTCGAAGAGACTGCCTACGCGGTCCCACGGTGGGTACTGTTCCCGCACGAACTGGCAAACCTCACGGTCCGGGGAACGGCGCTGTCGCTCACCTACTGCACGCTCTGTAACGCACCGATCCTCTACGACCGGCGCGTCGGTGACCGCACGCTGACGTTCTCCAGCACCGGGATGTTGCTCGCGGGGAACAAGGTCATGTTCGACGAGGAGACCGAGAGCCTCTGGAGTCAACACAGTGGGGTTCCGATCGCCGGCGAGTACCTCCAAAAGGAGCCGGACCGGCGACTCGAGGTCCGGCCCATCTCCCAGACGACGTGGGGCGAGTGGCGCGAGCGCCACCCCGACAGCCTCGCGCTCGACCTCGAGACCGGATACGACTTCGACTACGCGTTCTACGAGGATCACGTCGGCTTCTTCGAACACTACTGGACCGACGAGAACGCCATCCAGCCAGGCCTCGAGACCGACGACGGCGAGTTGCCGGAGAAGACGGCCGTCTACGGCGTCCCGGCCGACGACGGGTCGACCATTCACGTCTACCCCGTAGACGACATCGGCGCGGACGAGGTGGTGATCGACGAGATCGACGATCGGACGGTGGTCGTCTGCCGCGACGCGACGGGCGACGTCGCAGTCTACGAGGCGCCGCCGACCCCGCTCGAGCGCGACGGCGAGGTCGTCGTCGACGCCGCGGGCGACCGCTGGCGGCTCATCCATCAGGGGCTCGTCGCCGACGAGGAATGCGACGACGACGGCAGAGAGATGCTCCCTCGCGTGGCCGGACGACACGGACTCTTCTTCGCGTTCCGGACGCAGTACGACGAGGTCGTGGTCGGTCCGAGCGAAGACTGAACCCGGAGTCGCGACCTCGAGTATACACGGATACGCATAGATCGGCGCTCGCGTTGCCGGAGATGAACACGAACCCGAGCGTTCAAGAGGCTCGCCGTCACGGATTCGAGTAATGACCGAGATCATCGACGGCAACGCCGTCGCGAGTCAGATTCGCGACGATCTGTCCGACGCGATCGAGACGCTCGCCGACGCCGACGCCCGGCCAGGGCTGGCGACGGTGCTGATGGGCGACGATCCCGCCAGTCAGACCTACGTGAACATGAAACAGCGCGACTGCGAGGAGGTCGGCATCGAGGGCATCCACGTCGAAATCGACGGCGACGCCCCCGCCGAAGAGCTCTACGACGCCATCGACGACCTGAACGCCGACCCAGACGTCCACGGCTACATCGTCCAGTCGCCGGTCCCCGACCACGTCGAGTACCGCGACGTCATCCGCCGAATCGACCCCGCGAAGGACGTCGACGGCTTCCACCCCGAGAACGTCGGCCGCCTCGTCGCCGGCGACGCCCGCTTCCGCCCCTGCACACCCCACGGCGTCCAGAAACTGCTCGAGTCCGCCGACGTCGACCTCGAGGGTGCGGACGTGACCATCGTCGGCCGTTCGGACATCGTCGGCAAACCGCTGGCGAACCTCCTGATCCAGAAGGCCGACGACGGAAACGCCACGGTGACCGTCTGTCACTCCCGGACTGACGACCTCGCCGCGAAGACCCGCGACGCTGACGTCGTCGTGGCCGCCGTCGGCGTTCCGGAACTCGTCGACGGCTCGATGATTTCGGAGGGCACTGTCGTGATCGACGTCGGCGTAAACAGGGTGGACGCAGATACCGAGAAGGGGTACGAACTCGTCGGCGACGTCGAATTCGAGAGCGCGAAAGGGAAGGCGAGCGCGATCACGCCCGTCCCCGGCGGCGTCGGACCGATGACCCGCGCGATGTTGCTCTACAACACGGTCAAAGCCGCGAGCATGCAGGAAGGAGTCGACGTCGAACTCCCCTGATCCCGATCTGGTTTTCGGTACTCGAGGTGCTCAGGGATCGCCCACCTCGAGCCTCTCGAGTCGCTCCCGCGCAATCTCGAGTGCTGTCTCGTCCCCGCGGAGGCCGTCGGCGAGGTCGCGGGTCGATTCGACCAGTCGTTCTGCCGTCACCGGGTCGACGTCGCCGTCGAGCAGTCGAATCCGGGTGGCGTGCTCGCCGAGGGTCTCGAGGGCGCTTCGTTCGGCGTCGGTCAGATTGCGGTCGTCGGCCCAGGTGCGGACGTCGCGTCGGTACTCGCGGACGGCGTTGGCGTACGCGAGGCCCCGGCTGCCCCGAATCGACTGTGGGACCTCCTCGGCTGCCGGACGCTCGCCGTCGTCGGCGTCCCGGAGCAACGAGAGGAAGTACAGCGACTCGTCCTCGGAGAGGCTTCGTTCCCTGCCCACGCGCGCGGCGACGTACCGCAGTTCGTTGGCCGCGAGGTACTCGTCGTCCAGGTCGCGCAGGGTTCCGCCGGAGACGAACCCGCGGGTGCGAACGTACGCTCGAGCGGTATCCCGCGCCCGGTCGGCCAGTTCGTCGTCGGGAACGTCGTCGATCGCTGCGCGGACCGCGGTGAGGTCGAACCTCGACGTCGAATCGGTGTGGACGGTCCGCTCGTCGAGGCCGACGCTCAAGAGGCTGCCACAGGCCGGACAGCCGACGCTCCCGGTCTCGTAGTACGACCAGCGCGTCCCGCAGTCGGTACACTCGCGCTCGCCCCGGATCTTCATACTCCCTCGTAGGGCAGCGACCCTCAAAAGGACTCACGAACTCGAGTCGACCATCTACCGGGCGACGCGTTGGATCTACCCACCGACACTCCTGTGTGTCGACGGGAGACTGGGTTTGTACGTGTGGCACGTGCAGGCCACAGCCGACTGCCTGAACTCCCACTCGTCGAGGTATGTCCCGGCCAGAACTCGATCGGCGGACGTTCGTGGCTGCAACTGGTGCGGTGGGTGTGCTCGCGCTCGCGGGGTGTGTCGACGAAGAACCCGGTGAGGACGAGGAAGCCAACCCCGGCGTCGACACCGGAACCGACGAGAACGGCGACGAATCCTGATCGGGTTCTGGTCACTTCGGACGCGAAAGACGTTGGCCGGGTTCGATCGGCCGTCGTGGGAACCTCCGCTGGTGAACCTGACACCCTTTTTTTGCTTCCGGCCAGTAGAAGGACCCATGCGGGACGAAGACGAGATCAGAGAGCAGTACGAATTCCTGAAAGAACACCTCGAGAGCGACGAGATGAACCACGACGGCGTCGAGCGGATGTTCACGTACTATCGACGCGCCCTCGGGTGGGTACTCGAGGAAGAGCACATGTGACTTCCTCCCCTCACTGCTCGCGCCCTCGGGTGGGTACTCGAGGAAGAGCACATGTGACTTCCTCCCCTCACTGCTCGCGCCTTCGCCGCTCGCCCGGGAAGGGACGGGAGCCCTCGGTTCAGGTACGTCACGCCTGTCGGACGTATCACATTCTATGGAAAATCCGGTACCCTTAAGTAGTACCAGCGGAATCTATCACGTGACGCTTCGCTTGGAGGGCCGAAGCGTCAGCGGGGACCAATTCAGGGCGGCAAGCGATCGCGTGACGTTTTTCCCGTCACGCGATCTGCTTTCCTGTTTACTACTTTCGCGAGTTACGACTGTGACCGTGGGCGATACGTTCGAACGGGTGAGCGACCGGTCCCGGTATCCAATCGAACGACGTGTCAAGGGATGGGTGCAAGTGCCGAGCATCGTGGGCCACCCAGGCCGTGTTGAGATTCGGGGGTCGAACCCGACCGTCGCGTGGTCGAACCACACCGTTCGTCTCACGGCCCCGGATCGTGGACTTCGACCTGCCCGTCGACGATTTCGACCTCGAGTAGACTCTGGACCTCGCGGTCGATCGCCGGCGGATCGACGTCGGTTCGCCGGAGAACGGTCACCACGTCGACGATCGTCGCGTCAGCCTGCTCGAGGGCGTCACAGACGGCCTCGATCGTTCCCCCGGAGGAGAAGACGTCGTCGACGAGGAGCGCGCGGTCACCGCTCCCGACACCGTTGAGGTACAGGTCACTCTCGCCGTAGCTCGTCTCCTGGTGGACGGCGATCTCGTCGTCGAATCCGTAGGAGCGTTTCCGGACGACCGCGAGCGGCAGGTCCGTCGCGAGCGACAGGGCCGTCCCGTGGTGGATCCCCATCGCTTCCGGGGCGACGACGACGTCGACCGCCGCGAGGTCGACTCGCTCGTTGATACCGTCGGCGACGGCCCGCAAGACCGCAGGCTCGAGCGGCGGAACGCCGTCGGTGACGCCGTGGACGAAGTACTCGTAGCCGTCGCGGTCGACCACCGGCGCCTCCTCGAGCGAACGCGCGAGTGGTTCCAGTTGCGGGTCCATGCAGACGTCTACGACGACCGACTGGAAGTCCGTTCGGGTCGTTCCCCGGTTCTGGGAGGCCCTTCCGGCCTGACTCGCCCACTGTCGCTCGTCACACACCGGTGGATCGGCGGATTTAAGTCGCCCACCTGCATTACCACGAGATACAATGGCACGAGAATCCGTCTCGACGCCTGACGAGGATAGAGGAAGTCGGGGCAACCCGGCTGGGCGTGAAATTCAGCGACGACACTGATCGCAGTTCATTACTCTTGCCTGTACACAACTCCACCGAACAGACGATTCCATCGGATAGCACCGTCCGCCTTCTCGATACGACCCTTCGCGACGGCGAACAAGCACCCGGCGTCTCGCTCTCGCCAGCCGAGAAAGTCGAGATCGCTCGCGCACTCGAGCGCGCCGGCGTCGCCGTCATCGAAGCGGGCAGTGCCTGTACCGGTGCGGGTGAGCGACAGGCCATCTCGCGAGTCACCGATCTCGACCTCGACGCACGCGTGACGAGTTTCTGCCGGGGACTCGAGACCGACGTCGACCTCGCACTCGACTGCGACGTCGACGGCGTCCACATCGTGGTCCCCTCGAGTGACCGTCACGTCGAGCGCAAGGTCGGCACCTCTCGTGAGGACAACCTCCAGACGACCGCCGATCTGGTCGCGTACGCGAAAGACCACGACCTCTGGGTCGAGGTCATCGGCGAGGACGGCTCCCGGGCCGACCTCGAGTACCTCGAGGAACTCGCCGAGACCTCACTCGAGGCCGGAGCCGACCGGTTCTGTTTCGCCGACACCGTCGGTCATACGGGACCAGAGCACACCCACGAGGCAGTCGCTCGACTCGCCGACGTCGGCCCCGTGAGCGCCCACACCCACGACGACCTCGGACTGGGCGTCACGAACGCCCTCGCCGCGGTGTCGGCCGGTGCCGACCTCGTCCACTGTACCGTCAACGGACTGGGCGAGCGCGCGGGCAACGTCGCCCTCGAAGAGGTCGCAATCGCACTCTCACACGTCTACGACGTCGAAACGCTCGAACTCGAGGAACTGTACGAACTGGCCCAGATCGTCTCCCGAGCGACCGGCGTCGAACTCCCGCCGAACAAGGCCGTCATCGGACAGAACGCCTTCACCCACGAGAGCGGCATCCACACCGACGGGACGCTCAAAGACGACAAGATGTACGAGCCCTACGCGCCCGAGACCGTCGGGCGCGAGCGCCGACTCGCGCTCGGCAAACACACCGGGCGCGCGGGCGTCGCCGCCACGCTCGAGGAACACGGCGTCGAAGCGACCGACGACGAAATCGGTGAGATCGCCACCCGGGTGACGGAACTCGGCGACCGCGGCCGCCGCGTCACCGACGCCGACCTGCTCGCGGTTGCCGAAGACGTCACGAACGCCGATCACGAGCGCGTGGTCGAATTGCTCGACCTGAACGCCGTCAGCGGCGGTCCCGTCCCGACCGCGAGCGTCCGGCTCTCCGTCGACGGCGACGAGCGCGTGGCCAGCGGCACCGGCTCCGGGCCGGTCGACGCCGCCGTCTCCGCGGTTCGTGAGGCCCTCGGCTCCGCAGCCGACGCGGAACTCGAGTCCTACCACGTCGACGCCGTCACGGGTGGTACGGACGCCGTCGTCACCGTCGAGGTGACGATGCGCCGTGACGACCGGACGGTGACCGTCGCCCGAAACGAAGCCGACATCACCCAGGCGAGCGTCGAGGCGATGGTCGACGCACTCGACAGGTTGCTCGCGACCGACTCGAAACCCCTCCCGCCAGCAGACGACTGAGGACCATCGACACGGCTGGCCCGACACGTTTCAGCGGTTGACGACTCTCGTTCTCGAAGATTCGGATGCTCGAGCGCTCGCGGGGTAGCCGTCGCCCCGTGGAACCGACCCGGCGTGGCACCTGCTTCGACCGATTGCTCACTCGGCGTTGCCGTAGTCGTACAGACCGAACGGATCGAACACGTAGACGACGGCCAGAAACAGCGCCAGTACGATCACGAACAGCCGCGCGATCACGTCGAGTTCCAGCATCGGTCCGGTGGGATCGATCGTGATCGCCATAATCCCGGCGACGGCGATCCAGAGCGCACCGACGATCAGTCGTCTGCGACGTTCCATACCCCTCCGTTCGTCGCCACCGACATGAACCCCTCGAGACGCGTTCGGGGACGAACGGGCCAGAACCCGGACGCCGACACTCTCGCCCTCGAAAGCGCCCGATCAGAAGCTCACCGTCTCGTCGTCGAGGACCTCTTTCCGGTTGTCGACCTGTCCGACGTCCTCGTAGGCGACCGGACCGGGGACCTGCTCTGCGTTCGGTCCCGGTTCGTTGCCGATGTAGACGACGTTGGGGTTGGTGTTGTACTCTTCTAAGAGCCGGAAGCGGGCGTCCTCGTCGTAATCGTACTCGCTCTCGAGAAGTCGTTCGGCTTCCTCTTCGGTCAGCCCATCGTCGTCTTCCTCGTCGGCTGGCTCTTCTTCCCCCTCGAGGATCGCGATCGCCTCCTGCAGTTCCTCCTCGTCCGGTTCGTCTTCGATCGCACGTGCGAGCGTAACGTTGTCGAGGTACTGCCGCGGGTCGCTGTCGGGATCGTTCATGTCCCCGAACTGGATCGCACCGGGTGGGCAGGCGTCCTCACAGGCCGTGGTGCCGACGAAATCCTCGCCCATCTGGCCGTCCTGTCGGGCCGGGTCGAAGACACATTTTTCCATGACGCCTTTGGGCCCACGACCGCTCACCCAGCGGTCGCGTTGGTCGTACATCATGTCCTCGGACATCTCGTCGGCCTCGATCTCCGGGTCGTCCCACTGGAAGTAGT
Source organism: Natrarchaeobaculum aegyptiacum (assembly GCF_002156705.1). Lineage (NCBI taxonomy): Archaea > Methanobacteriati > Methanobacteriota > Halobacteria > Halobacteriales > Natrialbaceae > Natrarchaeobaculum > Natrarchaeobaculum aegyptiacum. Next base: position 769,861 of record NZ_CP019893.1, on the reverse strand, counting down.
TGACGCCGTACGGACACGCCACCTGGCAGTACCGACACCCGATGCAGACGTCGTAGTCGGTCAGGACGAGGCCGCCTTCCTCGCGAGTGTGGCGAGCCGTCGTCGGACAGACCTTCTCGCAGGGAGCGTCGGTACAGTGCTGACACGGCCTGATCAGGTAGTTGAAATCCCGCGTCGATTCGAAGTCCTCCGCGTCGGCCGACTCGACGAGCCCGTCGTCGAAGGCGAGGATGTACATCCAGTTCGCGCCCTCGTTCCAGTTGTGCTCTGCGTTACAGGCGACCACACAGGAGAGACAGCCGTCACACACCTCGAGGTCGAGAGACATCCCCCACTGCGTGTGGTCTTCGTCGTCCTCGAGGACGTCGGCCGGGCCGTCGTCCTCCTCGTCGTCCTGCGCTGCGACGGTCGGGTTTGGGTCCCCGCCGTCGGTGTCCGTGGTCGCCCACGCACCGAGACCGAGGAACCCGGCTCCCGCACCGAGTTTCTGCATCGTCTCCCGGCGGGTCTCCTCGCCGAATCCGAGCGCGCCGAACACGCCGTCGTCCTCGCCGTTAGCCTCCCTCGCCGCCTCGATGTCGGCTGCCATCGGCCGGTCGTCCTCGCCGAACTCGTCGACGACGTCCTCGTGATACCGGTCGTAGAACGCCTCCTCGGACAACTCGCCTTTCGTCACCCGCATCGCGTCCTTGGCCATCTCCATCCCGAGATCCGCGTCGTAATCGCCTGCCTCGAGAAATGCCCGATACTCGTCTTCCGCGGTCGCACCCAGGGGATGGAACGACTCCCGCTCTTCGTCTCCGTCTCGATCGATTTCGTCGTCAGTCATCGCGCTGGCCACCCCGCTCGAGATGCGACTTCTCGCGTCGAACCATTGTGGGTCACTGCCACCGTCTCCGTCCACACTGGGAGCCATTACGAACAGCCCTGCACACGACGGCCCCTGTATAACTCGTACCGCTACGTGTCGCTCTCGGTATCGTGCCGCTGGAAACGCCGAGAGGAAGATTTGAACTCCGCGAAGACGCTTCCGCTCGCATCGGTCGCGGACTTCCTCTTCTCTCGTTCAAATTCCTTCGTTCCGTTGTGAGGACGACAGACGGTTCGCTCCGCTCCCCACAATTTGCCGTCGTGAAAAGCGCCGAGAGGGAGATTTGAACTCCCGAGTCCGTGAGGACAGCAGATTTCGAATCTGCCGCCTTGGCCGGGCTAGGCTATCTCGGCTCATCTGTACGTACCCGGGAGACGTTTTTACCCGTTTCGGTTTTTCGCCCGCGTGCGACCGACTCCCTCGCTTGCCCTCCCACGGATTTGCGGCGACCGCCGGATACACTACCGCTGTGTTCCCGCCCCCGAGTCTCGATACCAGTCGGATCAGCGCAGACAACCTATATATGACAGTACGATAAAGTGTTAGCTATGACGACTCGAGCATACGGGGACCGACTCCGAACCGCCTGCAAGCGTGCTGGACCGGGACGATTACCGTACGCGGACCGGCCGGACGTCGGGGCCGGGTTCGCCGGTGCGTCGGCTGCGATCGCCGCGACGCTGGCGTTCGCGTTTGGGGTGGTCGCCGTCGACGAACTCGGTCTCGTCGGTGGACTGGACGGGACCGTACTGGCGACGACCGGACTCGCGGCGCTGCCGCTTGTCGCCCCCGCGGCGTTCGCGGCCGGCGTCCTCACCTGGCGAGCGCTGCCGGACGGCCTGCCGATCTACGGCGTCGCCGCCGGGTTCCTCGGAACGGTATTCACCTACCTCGGCGCGACGGCGCTGCTCGCACTCGTTTTGGTTCTTGCGGCCTGGGGATCGTGGTCGGAAGTGATGCTCACGGACGCGTTCCTCTTCGCAGTGGGAATAGGCTACATCGGATTCCTCCTGACAGCCTGGGTCACGGTCCCGATCGGCTGTCTGAGCGGTGCGATCTACGAGCGCGTCGGACTTGCCGGCCAGTCGGAGTAGCAGTCCCCGCCGGAGGACTGGCGTCGGTAGCCGAATTTAAGCCGGTGTCGGGCCAATCCCGGGGCATGTCTCTCGTCTTACCGAGCGAACTCGTCGTCGATCGCTTCCTGCCGACGGTTCGCGCGATGCTGGCTGAACGCCTCGCTGACCGGGGCCTGACCCAGCAAGAGATCGCGACCCACCTCGGGGTTACACAGGCCGCCGTCAGTCAGTACGTCGCCGGCGAGGGCGGCGGCGACGAGCGGTTTCGCTCCGATCCCGAGACCGTCGCCACGGTCGACCGGATCGCCGACGGTCTCGAGAGCGGTGAGTACGACGGGTACGACGCCCTCGCCGAACTCCTCTCGCTGATCCGAACGCTCACCGACCGCGGCCCGATCTGTGAACTTCACGAGGAGGCGATGCCCGAACTGCAGGGAGTGAGCTGTGACCTCTGCGTTCGCGGTCTCGACTCCGAACTCCGCGCCGAACGCGACGTACTCGCGAACGTCCGCTCTGCAGCCCGGACACTGGGTGCGACGCCCGGACTCGTCGCGTACGTCCCGAACGTGGGGACCAACGTCGGGATGGCACTGCCCGACCCGGCAGACGTGACCGACGTCGCGGCTATTCCCGGGCGAATCTACGCGATGGGCGGTCGCGTCGAAATCCCGGCCAATCCCGAGTTCGGTGCCTCCAAACACGTCGCCACCGCGGTCCTCGCCGCCACGAGCGTCGACCCCGGCGTTCGCGGGGCGATCAACGTCGCCACGGACGACGCGTTGCTCGAGGCAGCGACCGACCACGGACTCGACTCCCTCGAGTTCGACGCAGAGTACGAGGATCGGCACGACCACCTCAAACGCCGCTTCGACGAGCACGGTGGCGTTCCCCGCGTCGCCTACCACCGCGGTGCCTTCGGCATCGAGCCGACGACGTACGTCTACGGTGCAACCGCACTCGAGGCCGCAGAAACGATCGCCTCGCTGCTCGAGACGACCGATTCCTGACTGGGACGATCTATTACCCGCCGCTGGTAACGGCCGACGCGCTTTTGACCCACTGGTGTGACCGTCAGATAACGATGCGCGACGTTTTCGGGTCTGCGACCGACGGCACTGGTGACGCCGACGACCGGAACCCGCGGTCGCCGGTCGCAGCCGAGCACGACGAAGCAGACGATATCCCCACTCGCGACGCTCGAGGCGGTGGGCTGACCCGACGCCAGAGTCTGGTCGGCGCGGGAACGCTGGCACTCGGTGTGACAGCCGGCTGTCTCGATTCGACCTCCCTCGTTGGTGGCACACGTGAACCGGTCGAACCGGAAGCTCCGGGCGAAGACCCGGACGCGACGCCAGCGGAATTCTACTACATGCTGGAGGACAATGGGATCGTCGTCGAGGAGCTGTATTTCGATACCGACGACCAGGACCTGATCCTGTTCTACGAGTCGACCGCCGAGGACCACGACGAGTCCGACGAGGAAATCGCACTCATCTATCTCGTTTTCCGAGACGGAATGGTCGATCGTGGGGCCGATGTCAACCGGCTGTTCACCGAAGTCGTCGATGGGTTCGACGGTCAGGTCGAAGGGTGGGGTGTCAACTCGGAGTGGGCCGAAATGGAACTCGACGAACTGGCCCACTACCAGGAGGTCTGGAACCAGATCGTCAGCACGATGGTGTACCCCGAGGACTCCGACCGGGCTGACGTCGGGGCAGATGCCGACGAAGACGAGGAGGGTCTCATCGAAATCGGTGCTGGCAACGAATCAGACGGCGAAGCTGCTCCCGCTGAAAACGGGACTGGATCGACCGGTGACGACGGAAACGGAAACAGTGATGGTGCAACCGATGGCGAGACCGAGTCAGCAGGCGAGAATACCAGCGAAACGGAGTCTGAATAACATGTTCCGGGACGGGTCGAACCGGACGACCGGCCAGCAAATCCCCGGCAGTACCGGGGAGTGGTCGAAAAGGAACCTTGAATATTCAACGGTGAAACACGTACGCATGAACGCGACGGTGGGGCGGCCGGGCTCGAGTAGGTGATCGACGTGACATTATTCGAACTCGAACGAAACGCCGACTTCGACGGGCTCATCACGTACGTCGAAGAGAGTCCGAACCCGAACATTCGCCGCCGGGCGGCGGAGATCCTCGGTGGACTCGAGGTCGACACCGGGCCGAATACCTGTCCCCGGGACGATGTTATCGACGTCCTCGTCGACGTCGCGAAAGACGACGATAACGAGGTGGTCCGGGCGGCGGCGATCGACGCTCTCGACCAGTACGGACAGGACGCCCTCGAGCAGTTCATCGGCGACATCTCCGGAGAAGACATCGAGGAAGTCGCGGAGTGGAAGAAAGCCCAGATTCTGGCCGGCGGATTACAGGCCGACCTGCCGGAACTCCGGATGGCCGCTGCGACCGGCCTCGGTCGCCTCGGTGCTGACAACGTGGTCGACACGCTCGTTCAGCACATCGAGGATCCGGACCCGCGCGTCCGAAAGCGGATCGCGCTCGCACTCGGACGGATTGGCTCACCGGAAAGCGTCCCGGCCCTGTCGAAGCGACTCCACGAAGACGCCTACGAGGTTCGCATCGAGGTCGCCTACGCGCTCGCGGACATCGGGACCACCAACGCGCTGAACGAACTCATCGACATCGCCGACGACGAAGACGAGGTGCTTCGCCGGATCGCCGTCGACGCACTCGGACGGCTCGGAAGCATCGAAGCCGTCGAGATTCTCGCCAACGCCCTGTCCGACGACTCCGACGCCGTCAGGCGGACCGCCATGTTCTCGCTCGTCCAGTTGCTCTCTGAGGCACCGGCCGAGGCGAGCCATCAGGTTCGCGAGAAGATCGTCGACGAACTCGCCAAAGCGGGCGAACGCGAGGCGGTCGAACCGCTGATCGAGATCCTCGACCGCAGCACGGAGACGGCCCAGCGACGAAACGCCGCCTGGCTCCTCGGCCGAGTCGCCACCGAGGAGTTCCGGGCAGAGGCCCAGGAAGCGTTGATCGAGACGCTCTCGGACGACGACGAGATGACCGCGAAGTTCGCGGCGACCAGCCTCGCCTTGCTCGACGGCGGCGACCTCGAGGACCGGCTCCTGAAACTGGTCGAAAACGACCACGAGGACGTCGCCACTCGCAGCAAGGCGCTGTTCGTCCTCGGGAAGATCGGCACCGATCAGGCCCGCCGTCGGATCGAGGGATTCGTCGACCGGACCGAAGACGACGAGCTCCGGAAGCGTGGCTTCTCCGCACTGTCGAAACTCGGCGGCATCGGCGCACCGAGTGGTGATCTCGCATGAGCAAGTCCGAAACTAAACTCGCCGACGTCACCGGAAAGTTCACGCAGGTGATCCGCGACGGCCGGAAACTGTCGGATACAGGCTGGTCGAACGGCCGGATCGTCCTCTCGAACAAGCGGCTGGTGATCGTCGGCAACGAGGGCAAAGAGACGATCCCGCTCTCGAAAATCCAGTCGATCAAGGGCCGCTACGACGTCAACCAGACCGTCGCGAAGGTCTCGAACTACATCAGCATCAACTACGGACCGAACGTCTACCTGATCTCGATGGAGGAGGTCGACGAGTTCGAACTCCAGATCCAGAAGGCGATTCTTGACGGCGAAATCGTCCTCATCAAGCATCCGGCCGTGAAAGGCGGCGTCGTCCAGGATACCTCCTGGCGGAAAGCCCGCGTCAAGATCGACACCGGCGTCGCCAACTTCGCCGTCGAAGACGGCACCTTCGTCCAGATCGAAGTCGACGACGTCGGTACCGTCGAAACCGACGAACGAACCGTCCGCGGCAGCGACCGCCCCGTCATCGAGGCCGAACACACCGAAGACGACTCGAGCGTCCAGACCTACCTCTCGGGGTCGAAACAGAACGTCGCGATGCTCAAGTCGGTGCTCGACCGCGGGGCCGAGAAAAACGCGTCGCAGATCGACCTCTCGGCGAAAGAAGAGGAAGTGCTGATGGCGATCTACTCCGGCGTCTCGCCGTTCGAAGTCCCGGAGTTCCTCGGCCTCGACATCGACACGGTCGAAGAGATCTACGAACGACTGATCGAACTGGACGTCCTCGAGGAAGTGCGGATACGACGTGAGGTCGCGTTGAAGCCGCGCGGTCGCAATATCGCGAGCGAAGCGATGAACAGCAAGTGACCTCCTCTTCGCCGTAACCGGAGAGGGATCGAAGATCCCTCAGGCAGTCGGGCATAGCCCGACGACGGCGAGGCATCCCACGGCACCGTACCGCTGGGGTGGGATATTTGCTGGTTGACGACCGATCGAGATGACAGGCCGATGGCGTTCACGAGTACGGAGGTCTCGCACAGCCCATCAGAAATCAAAGATTTCTGAGGACGGGCCCACACCGCCGTTGCTCCTATCCCGGCAGGGGACTCGGAATTATCTCGTAGCCGAGACCCCACAGGGGTTCGAGAGGGTGTCTCGAACGTTCCGGCCTCGGAGTCCCGATATTGTGCATTTGAGTGGGCGGTGTGACCGCCTCGGTGTACGTCATGTTATCGATAGATGACGGTTACATGCCCATTTTGTTGCTGAACGTGGGTTGTCGAGGAATTGTCTGATTCGTGTCCGTCGAAAACAACGGCCTCGTAGAAAGATAGGCTGGTCTGCTTTTCTCCCCATCGGGGATCGCCGGTCGACATCGAGCTCAGTCCTGGATGAGATAACTCACGTCGCGCTCGAGTTCGTACCCCTTCGGCACCCCAACTTTGGAGAGGCAGTCGTCACAGAGTGGTTTCGCGTAGGTCCGGTTGTTGGTTTTCCCCAGCACGTTTGCGTCTTCGAGAGAGACGACCGTATCACAGCGAGAGCATTCGATCTTGCTTCCGTCGATGATGTCCATACTGGTGATAAGTCGGTCTGGGAGAAATAAGTGTCGCGGCCGGTCGCCGTCTCTCGATCGGGGATCGTGACAGCCGTGAGCCGAAACGGGTGTGAACGCTCACTCGGCGTACAGGCTCGCGATGACCGCGAGGAAGCCGAGCGTGGTTACGAAGTAGTTGACCGTCAGCAGCGTCCGGGGATTCTGGAAGTCGTTGACGAACGCGGAGATGGTCGTGGCGGAGGCGGCGGCGACGATCAGCGTAAAGCCGATCGAGAGGAGGACCATCGATCGCCGTTCGGTCTCCGCGTACGCCTGCACGGCCATGCCCGCCATGACGAGGCCGGAGGCGATCAGGGTGCCACTGAAGACGATATAGAGGATCTCGACGAGTTCCATCTCAGTCGTCACCACCAACGCTTCGGCTCAGGTCGTCCCAGACGCTGGCCAGTCGCTGATCTGTCTCCTCGCGTTCGACGGAGTCGACGGTCATCTCGTCGCCGTCGAACCGGATCACGATCTCCTCGACGTTTCGACGGTAGAGCGTCTGGCTTCGGCCCGTCTCTCCGAAGTCGCGGCCCTCTTCGTCGTCTGCGAGCAGTCCGAGTTCGGCCAGTGCTTCGACCCGGCGGTAGCTGGTCGTCACGGGGATGTCCAGCTCGTCGCTGAGTTCCTGTGCCGACTTCGGTTCGGCGGCAGACCGGAGGATGTCTGGGCTGTACTTTTTGCCCAGATTCCCCAGTACCTCGGTCGGGTCCATACCCTGCCGTTACGAGCGCAAGACCAAAACCGTACTTGCCGCCAGCAATGTCATCGTAACCGATATTTCGATCGTGAAAACGAGTTTCAGAGGAGGGTTTCCAGCGCGGTCGGCGTACTGTTGGATAAGTGTAATTTTCGATTGTGCGATGTGGTGGCACTCGAGAGAGTCGATTATTCAGCGTGCTACTCGTGTCGAAACGAACGGTATTGGGGGCCTGCGTTCGTTTCCATATTTGAAAATACTGGCTCAGGTTTAATACCCGATAGTGTAGAGGTTGAGTCGACGCCCGATCGAAACGGGTGTTACCCCCTACACATGTTTACGAAGGATACAGACCGAGAGCGCGGTCAGGTGGGGATCGGCACGCTCATCGTGTTCATCGCGATGGTGCTGGTCGCTGCTATTGCCGCAGGTGTACTGATCAATACCGCTGGGATGCTGCAGTCGCAGGCAGAAGCCACCGGTGAGGAATCGACGGCACAGGTGAGTGACAGACTCGACATCGTCAGTACCTCTGGTACAATTGGAGAAGACGGCGAAGGAGAAAACGCAATTACTGATCTGAAGTTCGTCATGGCCACCGCACCTGGTTCGGATCCGGTGGATCTTGAAGAAGTGACGGTTCAGTTTATCGGTGAGCAAGGAGAAGAAACGATCGAGCTCGAGGAGGGTCACCTAGAGAATATCCAGGGTCTTCAGTCAGAAACTGTCCTCATCGACAGTAACGCTCGAGCTGAGATAGAAATTTATCTCGGAGACGGGGACACTGAGGATGGAGACGTCGAGGCGTGGGATCCAATGAGTGAAGGTGAACGGGGAACCGTTATCTTCACCACTGATTCCGGTGCGTCCACCGAGAAAGAGCTCCGCATCCCGACCACGATCATTGACGACGAAGAATCGGTGAGGTTGTAATCATGTTTACGAACGACTCTGCTGACGGACGTGGTCAGGTGGGGATCGGTACGCTCATCGTGTTCATCGCGATGGTGCTGGTCGCTGCAATCGCTGCCGGTGTGCTGATCAACACCGCCGGGATGCTGCAGTCACAGGCGGAAGCGACCGGTGAAGAGAGCACGGACCTCGTGTCTGAACGAATCGACGTGACGAGTACGGTCGGTATTGTGGAGGAGGCTGGTGAGGATGATCCTGAAGCGCTGGATGAGATCCGGCTCACCGTAACTGGGGCGGCTGGTGCCTCAGATATCGACCTCAACCAGACGATCATCCAGGCAGTTGGACCGGGTGGTCAAGAGATCCTCACTTACCACGATGATGAGCACAACTTTGATGTAGAGGACCCGGGTGAAGGAGAAATCGAAGAAGGTGAGGATCCAATCCTCTCCGAAACAAATGGTGATCTGGTGATCACTATGGATGGGGACCAGGCACCGTTTGAAGATGATGAAGGGAATGCGTTCGGTGCAGGAGATACGGCAACGCTCGACATCGTATCGCCATCCGGTGCCACAACCCAGGTGGAATTGCGTGCCCCATCCCTCTTTAGCGAGGATGGCGAAGCAGTTCGCCTCTAGCTGATCTCGTACATTTTTCTTTCATCGTTGCCGATAGCAACAGCTCAAACGGTTTCCACACCGATTACCAGCCGTCGTGGATCGGGTGTGGACTGACGTTCAGTGGTGACTCCGGTTGCGGCAACTGTACCTCAGCACTCGAGTCGCCCATCAGTATTAAGACAGGTTAGTTACAAACAATAGATACAAGAGTAGTTCGTCGCTCGAGGGTCGTCTCGAGGGAGACGAAAACCGGTGGGGGCCGGAATGGGAGGGAAGCGGATTCGGAACACGAGGTGGACGATATGGAACACTCATACACAACGTCGACAGAACGAGGTCAGGTAGGGATCGGCACGCTCATCGTGTTCATCGCGATGGTGCTGGTCGCCGCCATTGCAGCCGGTGTGCTGATCAACACCGCCGGGATGCTGCAGTCGCAGGCGGAAGCGACCGGTGAAGAGACGATCGACCTCGTTTCGGAGCGAATAGATACCGGTTCAGCCGTCGGAATTGTCGCTGACGAAGAGGAGGGCGAAATCGGTGACATTCTCGTCACGGTCTCGAGAGCACCGGGGTCCGATCAAATTGACCTCAACAGAACGGTCGTGATCGTGAACGGGCCCGGCGGTCAAGAGGTGTTGAGTTACGAGCAAGATGATGTTGACAACCCCGACCAGGAACATTTTGCGGCCCGAGACATCGACGGCGGCACGCTCGAACCCGATAACGCAGTGCTGAGCCACGAAGACCGCCAGTATCAACTCGTCTTCGACGGTGAAGAACAACCGTTTGCAGACTCCGACGGTAACGCGTTCGGCCAGAATGACGAGGTGACGCTGGACATCGTCTCTCCATCGGGAGCAGTCACGTCGGTTCATCTCTCAGCACCAAGCCTGCTCAATCAGGAGGGACAGGCAGTTCGACTGTAGACGGACTGTCGCAGTTCTCAGTCGCCCTCGAGTCCGTTTTCGTCCGATCCATTTTTCTCATCGGTACTGGTCAGTCCCGCCATGAGGGGTAACAGCGAACGGGTAGCCCTGTGATATTCACGCCAAAATAACACCCGTCGAACACTCGCCATTAGGTGTTGTCTTTCACACACGTGTGCCGAAACAACCTTTCTCCTCGAGCGTCGGTCACCGGACGACCTGTCTTCGACGCTGTCTAGCTCACCGCAACCTGATGGCCAGCACGCTTTTCACACAGACATACATCTGCACTCGGTATGGGGTTCAGTACGAGCGGCGCCGTCCTCGTCATCCTGATCGGCGTGCTCGTGGCACTCAGCCTGATGTTTCCAGCCCTGTTCAACGTGAGCGCCGCGACCGGCGAGGCGTTCTCGAGCCAGCAGGAGCAACTCAGGGACACCCACAATTTCGAGATCACGATCGACGAATTCGTGTATCACAACGACAGCGATCGCACGTACGTGAACGCGACCAACACCGGTGCCGGCTCTCTTTCGGTGACCGACACCGACGTGCTCGTCAACGGCGAGTACTACCCCACGAACGCATCGGACGAGGAGACTGTGGTGATCGACGGAGACAGCGAACGATTCGACAGCGACGTCTGGACGCCGGGCTCGAGTCTGTCCATCGAGATCGATTCGGAGTCGATCGACGCCTACGACTCATCGGAGTACGACGACGAAGACGACGTAGACGATCGCGTCCAACTCACGAGTGAACGTGGAATATCGACAGCAGCCTCCCTCGAGTTCGAGGCGGGCAACGGAGAAGGGAGTGGTGAGTAGTTAGATGTCGAGTGTATCGTCGACGCATTTGATCATGTTCATCGGGAGTCTGCTCATCGCGACCGCAGTCGCCGGGACGGTCGTCGTCGAAGTCGGGTCGATGAGCGATGCGATCGAGGTACGAGGCTCGTCGGTCGCCGAGGATATCGAGACCGATTTCGTCATCATCAGCGACGAATCGCAGTCGGAGTCGATCGTCGAGGATGGCAGCGGGAACGTCACGCTGCTGGTGAAGAACGTGGGGTCGACCACCATCCCTGCGGAATCCGGGAAGATCGACGTGATCGTCGACGGGTCACACACCATCCCGGACGACGTGCGTCTCCTCAGTGGGGGCGGCGGCGACTGGGAGCCGGGAGCCGTCGTCGAACTGACGATGGAGACCGAACGGTCGTTCGACGGGGATACGACCGTCGTCGTCATCGTCGGCAGTAACGAGGACTCGATAACGACGTACGTAGACAACGGGGACGGGGACTGAGAGGAGACGACGAACCATGACACTACTACTGGCACTGTTCAGCGACCTCGGCGGCGACCCTGACGAATCGGACGACGACTCCGGGGAGGACGACCTTCTCGGCGGCGCTGACGACGGCCTGATGGGCGACGACCTGTTCGGCGACGACGACACCTCCTCGAGCGACGAGGACGAACTCAACTATCAGCTCGACGAGATCGAGAAGGAAGTCGACTCGCTCTCGGGACGTATCGAAACCGTTCGCGGTGAGAACGAACAGATCAGCGACTCGATTCAGACGGTCGAACGAAACGTCGACAAGCTCGTCGACCTCTACGAGATCGTCACCCACGGAATCAATCCGTTCGTCGGTGACCAGGAGATCGGCGACGCGTTCGAGACGGCTACCGGACAGGCAGGGCTGATCGGCAACGACCCCGACGACGCGATCGACGAGGAGATCGCCAGCGCCGAAGCCGAAGACTTCCTCGACGACGACATGCCATTCGAAGACGACGACACCGACGACTTTGGCACTGACTTCGAAGACGACCCCGACACCGGCGCGGACGCCGACGCCCCGCTCGAAGACGACGAGTTTGCAGACGGGGACGTCATCGACGACGAGCCTGATTTCGCGGAGGAAGACGCACTCGAGCCTGACGACGGAGATGGGGCCGACCACGAAGACGAGGTCGTCGACGACGAGGACGACCTGACCCGGTTCCTGCCGGACGAGGACGAGGAATCCGACGCGGTCGAAACCGATTCCTTCGATGGGAGCGTCGACGATTCGTTCGACGAGGGCGAATCGGTCGACGACGCATCGATGGATCGGGCGACGGTCCACACTGGCAGTGATCACGGTGGCGTCGAGACCACACCGTACCTCGGTACGCACCCATCCGGATACGCCGCCGAGATCACGACGCTCGAGTGGCTCGAGTTTCTGGTCGAGACTGCGGGTGTCGAGGGGGCCGCCCAGACAGTGGCGTACTATCGGTCCGTCGGGTGGATCTCGGAGGCAGTCGAGACGTATCTCCATCGGTTGCTGGCCGGGTTCGGTGACGAGGGCACGCTTCCGCCGACGGATCCGGATCCACAGTCGATCCTCCGGACGGACGATCACAAGCGCAGCCTGCAGTACATCTCTCAGATTGCGACGCCGGAAAAGCAGGCCAGGCTCGTCAATGCGACCGGCGGTGAGGTCGTCGAGGAGTCGCCAGAGGTGTCGCAAGCAGCGGGCGTCCACGGCGTCGAATCGGACGAGGCCGTGACGGGAGGTGAAGCGCTCGAGTTCGACGACCCGGAGCAGGGAGACCAGTCTGAGAAGTCAGCAGAACCCGATCCCTTCGTCGGAGACGATTCGAGCGTGGTGGCGGAGGACGATCCGACGTCGATCGAAGAGGGAGATTCGGTGTCGATCGACGAGATGAAGCCCGATCCGCTCGCCGACCAGGATTCGACGATCGTCGGCGATCAGCCACAGACCCACGGCACCGGCGGACAGGAGCCAGTCGATGGACGGATCGACGACGCAGACGACATCGGAAGTGAGTGACGACGAATAGCCAGAAGCTTTGTATGGCGTCCATCGAGAGGTACGGGTCGAGTATCGACTGTCGGTGATCTCGCCGAGTCGCAGAGATATCATGGGAATTTCAGAGAAGTCCGCGGCCGCTGGAGACCTCGGCAAGTCCATCATTCAGGCGTACGACGAGATGGAATTGCCGACGCGTATTTACGCGTTGTTGATCCTGGTTCCGGCGTTCTTCGTTTTCCTGCTGACGATCGCAGCGGCGGTCCTGATGGACACGTTCTTTCTCGTCCAGTTGCTGCTGCCGGCGCTCGGGCTGTTGATCTTCCTCTCTGCAGTGGGCTATCCGCGCCTGGCCGTCGACCAGCGCCGGATCGAGATGGAGAACAAGTTCCACCTGTTCGTAATCCACATGACCATCCTGTCGACGACTAACATCGACAGGATGGAGGTAATGCGCCGACTCGCGAGCGAAAAGGAGTACGGGGAACTTGCCCACGAGATGCAGCGGGTCGTCGACCTGGTCGACGTCTGGCACCTCAGTCTCGGTGACGCCTGTCGGCGACGCGCGAAGGAAGTACCGAGCGAATCGGTCACGGACCTCTTGGAGCGGATGGCCTATACGCTCGAGGCCGGGCAGGAACTCGACGAATTCCTGTTTCAGGAACAGGACGTGCTGATCGACAAGTACTCCACGATCTACCGGCAGTCGCTGACGAATCTCGACGTGGTGAAAGACCTCTACCTCTCGATCATCATTTCGATGACGTTCGCGCTCGTGTTCGCGATCGTCCTCCCGCTGTTGACAGGCAACGATCCGACGATCACGACCAGCATCGTGATCGTGCTATTCGTCTTCATCCAGATCGGGTTTTTCTTCCTTATCCGGGCGATCGTCCCGGACGACCCGATCTGGTACATCGAAGACGGGTTTCGAACGCGGACGAAGAAACTCCTCTTCGGGTCGACCGTTGCCGGGATCACCCTCAGTTCGATTCTGATCGTGTTGATGACGCTCGCTTTCTTCGGTGCGATTCCAGGGACGGAGACCGTGCACTTCGGCTCGATCCCGCTACTGATGTACCTCCCGCTCGCGACGCTGCCGCTTTTGATCCCGGGAACGGTCTTCTGGTACGAAGAACGACGCGTGGTCGACCGTGACCGCGAGTTTCCGAACTTCATTCGGGCACTCGGGACGAGCGAGAGCGCAAAGCAGAGTACGACGTCGGAGGTGCTGGCGACGCTCCGCCACAAAGATTTCGGGCCACTCACTCCGGACGTCGACGACCTCTACTGCCGGCTCAACATGCGGCTCTCGACCGAGAAATCCTGGCGACTGTTCACCGGCGACACCCACTCGTACCTGATCCAGAAGTTCAGCGAGATGTACCTCGTCGGCCGTGACATGGGTGGTGGTCCGAAGCGCCTCGGTGAACTCATCAGCGACAACATGAGCCAGATCGTCAACCTTCGCGAGGAGCGACACCAGCAGACGACGACGCTGATCGGCGTCTTCTACGGGATCACCGCTGCCTCCTCGTTCGCGTTCTTCATCGGTCTCGAGCTGGCGTTGATGCTGTCGGGATTCGACATCGACATCGACGGCCAAATGGTCGGTGGCCAGCTTATCCACACCGACCAGTACGACGTCCCGGTACTCCGGTTTCTGGTCGTGCTGGTGTTGATCTTCAACGCGTTCATCTCGTCGCTGGTGATCCGGGTCGCCGATGGCGGTCACTTCGGCAACTCCTATTTTCACTTCACCGCGTTGCTCTGGGTCGGCGCTGTCACGGGGACGATCACGGAGTGGCTCGTCGACATGATCATCACGGTCGATCTCTGAGACGGACTGCTAACCGGTGTACCTGTTGAGACCGCCGCCCGAGTCGGATTCTCACTGGAACTGACGAAGAGAAATCGTACGAGAGTCGACGTTCCGAGTGATCGATCCGTTCGGGGGAGGTGTGGCCACAAGAACGAAGGTGGTCCTCACCAGAGCGCTACGATAGCGATGACACCTGACCGACCGTTCATAGATTGTGCCCGTGGGGTCGATTCGATCCACAGTGGCATCCTGCTGTTCGGCTACTCCATATTGCTCTCGCTATTCATGGCCGGCGTGATGTTCCTGAACGGATGACGGTCGGCGGACGCGCCGGTACTCTGGGTATCCAACCGATAGGGCAACTGGCCTGAGAACAGCTCTCTCCGTGGTGCAGCCAGCGAAAGAAGCCGATGTGACGGCTGCCCTACTCGAGTGCCTCGAGCAGGTCGCCGATCGTACTCGAGCGGGTGAGGCCGTGGCGTTTCGCCGTTCGCTTGATGTCGTCGGGTGACGGTGGGGCCGAGAACTCAGAGCGGTCGAACAGGAGCGAGGCGGTCCGCTGGGTCGGGGTCTCCGTTGCGACGTGCTGTGCGTACCACAGCACGAGGTTGTCGAACGTTCCGACGACGTCGTCGGACGTCGTGCGGTGGCGGACGTCGGCACCCTCGAGTCGTGAGACGATATCGACCGCGTAGCGGGCGTCTGTGCGCTCGAGTTCGGCCGCGAGGACGGATCGTGCGGCACCCGGACTCTGGGCAGGCTGTCGATCCGGAGCGCCCTGCTGGGGCTGGTGTTGGTTCGACGGCTGGGAGCCGGGGGTCGCATCGACCGTTCCCTGGGTGGTAGCGCCTGACTGTTCGGTGCGTGGATTCGCCGCAGTTCGGTCGGGGACGTTCGGCGGGCTCCTGTCTGCAGAAACCACGTACCGGCCCTCGGAAACTTCGGCGACGTAGGGACTGTTACTGATGTCGAGATCCTCGGGCGAGAGGACGCCGCCCCCGTCGGATCCACCTGGTTGTTCACTCGGGAGCACGGGCGGTACGTCGGCCTTGTCTTTCGGGCTCCCCCCGCTGTGTCGCTCTGTCATGAGCTCTCAATAGCGGGTGGTTCGACGCGAACGAAAATGAAGCTTTTCCTGATTATCCTCCTGTAGTGAGAGATAATACATCTCACGTCCTCTCGGAACGGATACAGGCGTCTCACGGACGTCTTGCGGAGGGATGACACGCGTCCCGTGTGGCCGAAATGTCTTAATACGGCGCTTCGAATTAGTAGTCACGAATGAATACTCGCCGCTGTCGACAGTCCGTCTGGTCACAGATGTACCTCCGTCGGCACGTTCGGCGAGCCCGCGGTCGGTTCACGGCGTCGACTCAGCAACGGACGTGCGAGAGCGCTCCCCGGATGGAAGCTCGCATGTCGTTCGGATCGGCGTCGAGCGCACCAAACACCACGAATTGACAATGCTACTGTCCATAATCGGTAACATACTGGGAGACGACGATGGTGGATCGAGTAGCTCCGGAAGCGACGACGAAGGCCAACTCGCCGGCAGTATCAGCGAAGACGAGTTGCTTCCCGGAGCCAGTAGTGGGGGAACGGGTGGTGGCGGTGCCGAAAGCGACGACGATATCTTCGGCGACAGCGACGATGACGATGAGTTTCTCGACGACGACGGCGGCATGTCACTCGACGAGATGGGTGACGTCGGCGAGATGGACGACGCGGGAGACATGTCCCTCGAGGGTATGGACGGCGGTGACGGATTCGACGGCATGGATGGCGGCGACGACCAGTACTCGAGCGAGATCAAATCGCGCGTCGAGGAGATGGAAAACGAGGTCGGTTCGCTCGTCTCGACCGTCAACACCGTCCAGAGCGAGAACGAAGAGATCAGCGAATCGCTCGACGACATCGAGGAAAACATCCGAAAACTCCTCGAAGTCTACGAGATGGTGACCCAGGGAGTCAATCCGTTCGTCGAGGACGACTCGATGAGCGACTTCGGTCCCGGAGCCGGAACCGGGAACTTCGACGGTCACAGCCTCTTCGACACGGACGAATCGGTCGAGGACGAAGAGGATATCGACGACGACATCGCGAGCGCGGAAGCCGAGGCATTCCTCGACGAAAGTATCATCGACGACGACGATGACTTCGAGGACGACTTCGATGCCGCAGACGACCTGGACGGCGAAGACGACCTGGACGACGGAGGCGACCTCGAGGATGGTGACGACGGCCCAGCCGACGACGGTGACGTCTCGTTCGACGATCTGAAAGAGGAGTTCGAGTCCGGCGACGCAGAGTGGGATGAAGACGACACGGGCGACGACGTCGATGCCGAAAGTGACGACGATGGTTTCGCCGAGACGGACGCGTTCGACGACGAACTCGACGCCGACGAGGCGGTCGACGACGACCTGACCGACGACGGAGAGACCGGAGACGATACAGAGTCGTTCGACGACGACCTCGAGGTCGAGGCGACAACGGATCAGGTCGACGACAGCGATGTGAGACGGGAGCCAGACGTAATCGCCCCGTGGGACGACGGCGGCCGGCCGTACCTCGACACCGTCCCTTCGGAGTACGACACCGAGTTCCTGGTGATGGACTGGCTCGATTACCTCGTCGGTGAGGCCGGGATCGACGGAGCCGCCCGGACGATCGAGTTCTATCAGTCGATCGCCTGGATCGGCGAGCCAGTCGGCGACTACTTGCAGACGCTCCTGAACGGATTCAATGGAGGACCAGACGCCGACGAACTCGAGGCAAGGTCCGACCTCGGTATCGATCACGGCCGCAGCCTCTGGTGGATCGAACAGATCACGACGCCGTCAAAAGATCAGCCAGCGTACGCCGAGTGGCTGACCCGGAAGCTCCCCACGGGACTCCAGGGCGAGGAAGCTGGGCCAGCCGACGCAACGGACGCCGAGTCGACGCCGATCCAGCTCGAGTACGACGAAGACGTTTCCACCGCGGGCGTCGACGACGAGACGACTGGCGTCACCGGCGTCGACGACGAGCCCGCGTCGCCGGCGGCTGCCCGTACAGGGCCGATCGTCGACGACCGCGTCGACGACACCGTGCCGACGGGTGCTGAAGTCGCCGGTGCAGGGGACGTCCCAGCAGAGGAAACCGATGCCGAGGGAGGTCCCGACGACGACGCAGAATCTGCCACCGGATCCACGGCGGGCGGGTCGCAGGCCCAGAAGATCGCGATCGAAGAACGCGACGGGTCGACCGATCAGTCCGACGCATCGGGTGCTGGAGCCGTTCAGTCCGCACCGACCGTCTCGGCCGGCGGGGTCGACGCCGACGGTGGCCGGATGATCTGGGTCGATCCCGACATCGTTCTCTCGGAATCCGGGGTCGAACTCCGGACGACCCGAGACGCCGAGGACGGAATCGACCGGCGTGACCAGTCTCACCACCCCGAGCTCGTCACGTCGTTACTCGGTGCTGCAGAGGACGAACAGCTCGAGCGGCTTCGCGAAGAGTACGTCAAACCGCTCGTCGACCGAACCGACGACTCCGCACTCGAGCCGTGGCAGATCGATCTGATCCAGTCATTGCTCGCGCCGGACGACCACGCTGATCGGAGGTGACTGCGATGGCAAACAAGAACCTTCGGAACATCTTCCCCATCGGACTCGACGACCGGGATCGGCTGAACAAGGAACTCGGGGGCGGTATTCCCAGCGGCAGTATCGTCCTCATGGAGGGCGATTACGGTGCCGGGAAGAGTGCCCTCTCTCAGCGCTTTACCTACGGGCTGTGTGAAACCGGGAAGTCCGTCACGTTCCTCTCGACGGAACTCGAGGTCAAGGGCTTTTTAGAGCAGATGGACTCGCTGAACTACAACGTCGAAGAACACCTGCTGTTCGAGAATCTGCTGTTCTTGCACGGTGACCTGGACAGCGGCGGCGTCTTCAGTTCCGATGGGGACACGCAACGGCAGGACCTGTTGACTGACCTGATGGAGGCCGAAACCATCTGGTCTGCGGACGTCATTATCATCGACACCTTCGACGCCATCCTCCGGAACGATCCGAAATTCGAGGCGCTCGTCCGGGAGAACGAGGAACGGCAGGCGGCCCTCGAGATCATCTCGTTCCTGCGGAACGTCATCTCGCAGGGGAAAGTCGTGATCCTGACGGTCGACCCCTCGACGGTCGGCGAGGAGGCGATCGGACCGTTCCGCTCGATCGCCGACGTCTACATCGAACTCGAGATGATCGAGGTCGGTAACGACGTTCGTCGGCAGCTGTTTATCAAGCGGTTTGCGGGCATGGGTGAACAGGTCGGTGATCGAATCGGGTACTCGGTTCGGTCCGGCGTTGGTATCGTGATCGAGAACCGTAGCGTCGCCTAGGACGGTGGTCTGGGCATGACCGAGATGGGGACGCCGAAGCCGTCGGACGAGCTTCAGGAACTGGCGGCACGTCGACCACACCTGCGTGAGCACCTGAAGAAGTTCAGGCAGATCACCGGTGAGTTTCCAGTTCTGGTCGACGAGCCGACTGCCGAGTACGAATCGCCCCACCCCAACATCCTGTATCCGGTCGGTGGGCCGATCTACAGTCACATCTACGGCGACGTCGGGACGAAGATGCAGTACTTCGCCGTCGAACCGACGCTCTCGGAGGAAGAACACCTCGTCTTCGAGAAGGTCAAAGACTCGCTGTTGCGAAAGAGCGCGACGAAGAAAGCACCCGAGAAGGAAGCGGAGTACGACGACCGGATCGAAGAACTGCTCGACGAAACGACCCACATCAAGGGCGACGACGTCGAGAACATCGTCGAGCAACTGAAGATCAAGTTTCATCCGAACATCCAGGAAGTCTCGAGGGAAACGTACGAGAACCTCCGGTATCGCCTGAACCGTGACATCGTCGGACTCGGGCCGCTGGAACCGGTCATGCGTGACCCGGCGAACGAGGACATTCACGTGATCGGTCCGAGCGAGTGTTACGTCGATCACGGCGTCTACGGCCTGATCGAGACGACGGTTGACTTCGGGACGCCCGAAGAGTTCGACAACTGGCTCTCGAACATGGGTGAGCGGATCGGCAACCCGATGACCGACGCCGAGCCGATCATCGACTCGACGCTGCCGGACGGCTCGCGTCTGAACGTCATCTACAGCGACGACGTGAGTGTCAAAGGGCCCTCGCTGACGATCCGTCAGGGTGACGAGGTGCCGCTGTCGGTGTGTCAGATTACGAACTGGGGGACGCTCTCGCCCGAACTGGCTGCCTACCTCTGGCTCTGTCTCGAGAACGAGCGAACGGTGTTCGTCGTCGGCGAGACGGCGTCCGGGAAGACGACGACGCTCAACAGCATCATGTCGTTCATCCCGCGGGATTCGAAGATCTACACCGCAGAAGACACCGCAGAGGTGCTGCCGCCACACGACACCTGGCAGCAGCTGCTGACTCGAGAGAGCCGGAGTGAAGACAGCGCGGACGTCGACATGTTCAACCTCGTCGAGGCCGCGCTGCGGTCCCGTCCCGAATACATCGTCGTGGGTGAGGTTCGTGGTGAGGAGGGTCGGATGGCGTTCCAGGCGGCCCAGACCGGCCATCCAGTGATGCTGACGTTCCACGCGAGCGACATCGTCTCGATGATCCAGCGATTTACCGGTGACCCCATCAACGTCCCCGAGACGTTCATGGACAACGCCGACGTGGCGCTGTTCCAGAACCGGGTCAAACAGGGCGACGACGTCCTCCGTCGCGTGACGTCGGTTCAGGAGATCGAGGGCTACTCCGAGGAGATGGACGGGGTCGTCACCCGACAGGTGTTCTACTGGGACCCCGTCGAAGACGAGATCGTCTTCCAGGGGATGAACAACTCCTACGTGCTCGAAGAACAGATCGCGACCCTGCTTGGCTACGCCGACACGCGGGACATCTACGACGACCTGCGCTTCCGCGCCGACATCATCGAGCGGATGATCCAGGAGAACATTCTCGAGTATCACGAGGTAAACGCCGCTATCGACTCCTTCCAGCGCGACGGCGTCGAGGGGCTGCCGTTCCACATCAAACGGCCCGAGTGACCGCGCGGCGTCCTGCCAGCAGACCCGTCAAAGACCGGTTCGTCCGCTGAGCGCTCGAGTGGGAGAGACGTGCTGAGACACCAGAGTAATAGTCCTTCCACGCGGAGTTTCGAGTATGACCGACCCCGATTCGACCTACGGCGAGGTCGTCGCCTACGCTCGCGACGACCTCGGAGACGACCTGCGCGCGGTCGATTACTTCGACAGCACCGAGTATGCGTCGCTGTACATCCGCGACGACGTCGCCGGGCTCTACACCGAATCGGAGTTCGAGCGGATGAGCGTCGAACGGATGTCGAACCTGTTGAACGTCAGTTTCTTCGAGGGGATCTACGACGTCGGAGACTTCCAGTACTCCGTTCGGCGGTTCGACGAGGCGCTGTTGATCTTCATCCCGGTTTCTGACTCGAGCGGGCTGGTGATCTCGACGGAAGTCGATCTCTCGACGTCGATCGTCCGGTTCGCAGAGGAGTGTTTCGACCTCGCGCAAGCGGCCACCGAGTGATCGACGTACCACTCGACACCGACCTCACGACTCGTCGGGCGACTGCGGTGAGGTGTGTACAGCCGATATGCGTCGTTGGCCAGTACGTTCTTGAGCGAGACCACGCGATTCGAATCCGGTGAACGAACACACGGCAGCGATCGGTGCCACACTCGAGAGCGTCACGACCACCGAGGCCCGGCTCCTGGTCACGGCTACCGTCGTCCTCGCGACACTGGTGATCGGCTTCGTCCTCATTCCCGTCGTCGTCCGCCGAGTCGTCCACCACGTCGGTCGACGCCTCGAAGCGAGCGAGGCCGGTTCGCTTCTCGAGACGATCGACGACCTGCTCAGCGTCCCGTTTCCGATGCGGGCGGTAATCCGGACGATCCAGTCGGCGATCCTGCTCGCCGCGGCACTCGTCGGACTGGTCGTCTGGGGATACCTCGAGGTAGCGGCGACGATCCTCTCGGTCCTCGCGGCGGCGGTGCCCTACGCCCTGCGAATCTTCCTGACTGTGGGGCTGCTCGGCGGTGCGGTCGTCGGCACGCGCTACCTCGAGGAGCGACTGGACGACTGGCTCGCCGACGCCAACTACGTTACGGCCCATCAGGAGGGGGTCGTCTTCCGGGTCCTGCAGGTGACGATCTTCGTCGCGGTTGGGCTCTCGGCGATTTCGCTGTGGGGCGTCGATCTCGGCGGCTTGCTCGTCGGGGCTGGATTCCTCGGAATCGTCATGGGAATGGCCGCCCAGCAGACCCTCGGATCGCTCATCGCCGGCTTCGTCCTGATGTTCTCCCGCCCGTTCGAGATCGGCGACTGGGTCGAAATCGGCGAGTTCGAGGGGATGGTCGTCGACATCACTATCATCAACACGCGACTCCGCAGTTTCGACGGCGAGACGATCGTCCTGCCGAACGACGAGGTCTCGAGTGCGACCGTCGTCAACCGGAGCAAGCGTGACCGGCTCCGGCTCACCCTCGAGGTTGGCGTCGACTACGAGACGGACCTCGAACACGCAGAGGAGGTCGCCATCGAGGCGATGGAGTCGGTCGACGACGTCTCCCCGGCGCCCAGACCGAAGGTCATCCCCACGACGTTCGGCGACTCGGCGATCACACTCGAGTGTCGGTTCTGGATTCGCCAGCCAAACGCCCACCGGAAGTGGACGACGATCCAGTCGGTGATCCACGAACTCAAAGCGGCGTACGACCGGGAGGAAATCGGTATCCCGTATCCACAGCGAGAACTCAGTGCGCGTGCGGGTGGTGGGCTTCAGGTTCCCGATACCGAGAGCGGCGACACAGCACTCAGCTACGACGAACAGCACTGACTGCAGCGGGTCTCGGTCGTCAGAAGCGATCGACGACCCGATTTCGCAGTTCGGTTTTCTGCACCTTCTCGCCGTTTGGCCCCTCGGTCGTCGGGAACGATTCGACCACCTCGAGAGTCACGTCACCGGTGTCGTCCGCGGTCTCGTCGACGGGGAGGGGACAAAAATCGTCCGCCCCTCGGCTACTGCAGTCAGGGTGTCGATCGCGTCGTGGCGATCCGATCGGCGTCCGGGCCGAACGCCTCGGCGAGCAGGTCGGGAACCTCCTCGGGAGTGATGTCGGAGTACCACACGTCCTCCGGTTGGATCGTGATCGCGGTCCCGCCCTCACTGCAGAGGCCGAGACACCCGGTCGTCGAGACGCCGACCGGCGACCAGAAGGCGTTGCGCTCCCGGAGCCAGTCTTTGATCGCCGCGAGGGTCTCGTCGGCACCGACGTCGCCACAGCAGGCGTACTCCGAGTCGCGCTCGTTCGTACAGACGAAGACGAACGCCTCGAGTCGCTCTCGTTGCTGGTCGGTTCGGTCCTTCATGACGTCTGTCTCGTGATCTCGGTCATTTGTTTACGGACTCGCAAGTAACTCCTCGCGGTCGGTCCTCGACTCGAACAGCCCGGCGCGGCGCTGGAACCAGTTGAACGAGCCGGCGATCAGGAGCCAGATGCCGGCCTGACTGAACGCCGCAGTCGCCTGGTAGACGGTGACGACCTCACTCGAGAGGTCGGGGTGGGAGACGATGGTCGGTGTCGCGAGCGGAAGCACGATCACGACGGCGAGGATCGGGACGGCCCCGCCGAGCAATCCGAGGCCGAGGTGACGACTCGAGAGTCGCTTGAACGCCGTGATCGCGAGCGCAGAGACGACGACTCCGAGGGCGACGAGACCGACGTAGATCCCGAGTCGCGCGTCGATCCCGAGCGTGTTTTCGGCACCCGGTGCGGCTGGCGGAAGCACCAGCCACGGAACGGCCGAGACCGAAAAGAAGCCCGCGCCGGCGAGCACGTAGGATTTGACGCCGTCCCGGCCGGGCAGAGCGGGCTCGAGGAGGTACAGCGCGATGGCGAAGATGCCGCCGAGCAGGATCGCCCAGAGGACGCCGCTGCCGGCGCTGACGATAAAATTCGTCGTCTCGGAGACGGCGTGGCTGTGGTCGTGGCCGTGAGCGTGATCGATGGCGCCGTGATCGTCACTGTGGGCGTGACCGTGGTCGTCGCCGTGGCCGTCGTCGTGTCCGTGGCCGTCGTCGTGTCCGTGGCCGTCGTCGTGTCCGTGGCCGTCGTCGTGTCCGTGGCCGTCGTCGTGTCCGTGGCCGTCGTCGTGTCCGTGGTCGTCGCCGTGGCCGTCGTCGTGTCCGTGGTCGTGCCCGACGTCGTGGAGATACTGGCTGAACGGGTTGCCCACGTACACCATATAGAGGCCGTAGGCCAGTCCGGCGACGATTCCCGAGAAGACGCCGCGCTGGAGGTAGTCCGCGATCATCGTCAGTGACAGGCGATCCCCGCTGCGTGGCGGAAATTGTGCATCGCATCGTGAACGAGCGGTTCCTGAACGAACACCAGCGCGAACGCGATGGCTGCGCCGAAGGCGAGCCCGCTGGCAGCCTGCAGCGGCGTCACGTGCTCTCGTGCGAGTGCGAAGCGATCCGAAACTGTCTCTTGCTGACTCATAAACTCAGCTTTCTCTTCTGAAAGCTAGGTTGTAAAACTTGTGGTCCGGATAAACGTCTCGTCGCCGAATCGAGGCTGTGTCACCCAGTTCGCGGCTGATTCAGTCGCGGCCAGATACGTATCCGGACGAATGTTGTCCCGAGTCAGAAAATGCAAAACGAACGGGAACGAACACGATAGATACGAGGCATTATACCGAATCTCCGGGCCGTCTGGCGGATAACGAAATAGTTTTCCTACGGGTCCCGCATGGGTCGACTAACGAGACGAGAGACATGAGTATCACACGACGGCCACTCCACGGGGTGTCCCTGGCGGGCCGAGCGCCGGCGTCGGCGGATTTCTGTTCTCGAGTCCGACGCCCGGACGCCGCCAGCGGCACGCCGATACGGAGGTGGCCAACATGACCGACGACGGGGGCGGAATCCTGGTACCGGTCGCACCGACCCAGACGCTCGAGGAGACGGTCTCACATGCGGTCGCGCGCTCGCGAGAAACTGGTGGGTGTCCGATCCACCTGGTTCGAACCGTCTCCGGCCACCACGTCGGCGATCCACCAGCTCGCGATCGGGACGTCGTCGAGCGAGCGGAACGCCGGGCGCGTGAGGCCGCAGCCGACGACGCCTCGATCACCACGGCGATCATCGGTACCGATCGATACCTCGCGACCCCGGCGGAACACGTCGAACGCTACCTCGAGTACGGACGTGCTCACGACCTCGACAGGGTGGTTCTCGACCCGAACTACTCGTTCGACGCGACGGCACCGACCTTGCAATCGCTCGAGTCGATGGTCGCCGACATCGACATCGACATCGAGGAAGCGCCGGTCGACGACGACCGAGGGCTGACGGCGGGCGAACTCGTCCGCGCCGGCGTGATTGGCGTCGTCGCCTTCGTGTTCTACGTTGCACTCGGTGGTCCGACCTACACGTTCGCGCTGGCTTCGGGGGTCGTCACGGCGATCATCGCTGCCGCCCTGTTGCGAAACGTCGCCTTCGAGACGACGCCCCATCTCGGGCCAGTCTTGCGGGTCTTCGGACGTGGGCTCGTCTTCGTCCCCTACATGCTCTGGGAGATCACGAAGGCGAACGTGTTGTTCGCGTACGTGGTATTGCACCCCAGTTTGCCGATCGACCCGCGACTCGACAGCGTCGAGGCCGCCGTGGGGAGCGGGCTCTCCGTGACCTCCTTCGCCAACAGCATCACCCTGACACCGGGAACCCTGACCGTCGACGCCGACGGCCACCACCTGCTCGTTCACTCACTCAACGCCAGCGCACAGGAGGACCTCTTCGAGGGTGTCCACGAACGGGCCGTTCGATTCCTCTTCTACGGTCGCGATGCGCTCTCACTCGACGGTCCGGCGGCTCGAGGCGACGTTACGCCGCTTGTCGGTCCGGACGCCGAGCCCTCGAGCGCGGTCGCGACCGACGGTGGAATCGAGGCGGCCGCGGACGACGAGTCGGCGAGTGACGCCACCGACTCGAGTGAGCCAGCGGGCAATCCAGCGGAGGTGTCCGATGACTGACCTCGCAGCCACTGCGCTGCTCGCGGCCGCAGCGGTCGTCGTCCTCATCGCGGCGGTCGTTCTCTACCGGGTGATCGCCGGACCAACGACGCACGACCGGGTCGTCGCGGTCAACGTCATCGGGACCTCGATCGTGATGGTGCTGGCGTTGATCGCTGCCGGCCTCGATCGGCCGGAGTACCTCGACATCGCGATCGTCTACGCGTTGCTCAACTTCGTGTTGAGCCTCGTCGTCGGCCGGTTCACCTACGACTCCGAGGGGGTGTCCTGGCGATGATCGTCACCGCCTTCGTGATCGTCTTCGCCGCGATCGGCGTCTTCTTCACGTTCGTCGCCGCGGTCGGGATGCTCCGACTCCCCGACGTCTACAGCCGCTCACACGCGGCGACCAAAGCCGACACGCTCGGTGCCGGGTTCTCGATCCTCGCCGTCGCGATCTACTTCGGCACCGCAGGTGAGATCCTTCGAGCGGCACTGCTGATCGTGTTCATCTACTACACCAATCCGACGGCCGCCCACGCCATCACCCGGGCGGCCTACAGCCGGGGTATCGACGTCTGGACGGCCGACGACCGCGAGGAGGGATCGCGATGATCTGGCTCGAGCTCGCACTGATCGCGTTCGTCGTGATCGGTGCGCTGTTCGTCGCGTTCGCCCGGGACGTCGTCGGTGCCATCGTCACGTTCGCAGGTCTCACACTCGGCATCGCCGTCATCTGGGTGCTGCTCGCAGCACCCGACGTGGCGCTGATCGAGGCGGCCGTCGGCGCGGGAGTCACCTCCGTGCTGTTTATGATCACGGTCAAGAAGACCGTCGGTATCAGGGGGAGCGGGCCCGAAGACGCCGACGAGAAGGGAGCGCTGCGCTCTCTCAACGTCCCCGCACTCGTGATGGTCGGCGCGCTGGCGGTCCCGCTTGGATACGCCTTCCTCGCGCTCGACCCCGTCGGTGCAGTCGACGCACCTGCGGTCTCAGAGACCTACTTCGGCGAGGGCGGCGAGCAGACGCCCTACGGCTACTACATGGCCGAGACTCTCGAGGACGCCGGATTCCCGAACGCCGTCGTGGCCGTCCTCGTCGTGTATCGTGGGCTGGACACGCTGGGTGAACTCATCGTCGCGTTCGCCGCAGCGGTGAGCATTCTGGTCGTACTGAAACGGGAGGACATCCTATGACGGGGCCGGACCGCCGAACCAACACGGAGTCCGAGACCGAGGAAGAGTCGACCGCCGACGGAGACGGCGGAGACGACGGCGTCGACGCGGCGGAGAACCCCTCGACCGCCGACGTCGCGGACGCCGACGATTTAGAGCGCCTGACCGACGTCACCGAAAGTCCCGTCGTGACGACCGCGTCGCGGACGATCACGCCGTTCGTCGTCGCCTTCGGGATCTACCTGACTCTGTTCGGGACGAGTCTCCCGGGCGGGGCGTTCCAGGGCGGCGTCGTGATGGCCTCGACGGTCGTCCTCGTCGCCATGGCGTTCGGTTTCGGGCCGACGCGAGAGTGGCTCGACGAGCGGGCGCTCGCCGGGCTGTTCGTCCTCGGAGCCGGCATCTTCGGGGTCGTCGCGTTCGGGGCCGTCGTCCTCGGTGGCGACGTGCTCGAGCTGTTCGTCTTCCCACTCACCGTCGAGGACATGGTCAAGCTGGTCGAGGTCGCGATCGCCGCGCTCGTCGCCGGCGTGATCATCGGCCTGTTCGTCTGGCTCGCCGCTGGTTTCGGCGAGGGAGGTGATTCGATATGATTCCATTCGAGATCGGTGCCTACCACTACTACTTCACGTCGTTCGCGCTCTTCCTGATCGGGCTCTACATGATGATCGACGACCCGAACCTGATCAAGAAGATCATCGGGCTCAACTTCGCACAGATCGCGGTCTACCTGATGCTCGTCACCATCGGCTACGTCGACGGGGCGAGCCCGCCGATCCTCGCCGACGGGTTCGACGCACCACACGCCAATCCGCTGATGCACGTGCTCGTGCTGACTGCCATCGTCGTCGGGGTCGCGCTCACTGCGCTGGCGCTTGCGCTGACGATCCGGCTCTACGCGGAGTTCGGCACGTTAGACACCCGCGAGATCGAGGCCGCGATCGCCGCCGACGATACGACGTCGGCGAACACCGGTGGCGGATCTGGAGGTGAGAGCGATGACTGAGTTCCTCCTCGCGAGCGCGACGACCGTCCCGGACGTCAGACCGGGTGCGGTCCTGTTCGTCCCCATCGTCGCGGTCGCGCTCATCTTCCTCTCACGGAACCGGCCGAACGTCCGGGAAGTCTGGTCGATCCTCGCGGCCCTCTCGATGTTCGCCATCGTCGCCAGTATGGTGCCGGGCGTCCTCGAGGGGACCGTCTACGAGACCAACTTCGGGACGCTCGTCGGCTGGGACGATTCGGCGATCGACCTCGTGCTCCGGGCCGACGCCCTCGGGATGGTGTTCGCGCTCGTCTCGAGTGGCCTCTACGTCCTCACCGCGCTCTACAGCATCGGCTACATGCGCGGCCACCACGAGCCGTTCCAGACGCGCTTTTTCGCGATGCTGTGTGCGAGCGTGGGCGCGGCACTGGGCGTCGCGTTCGCGTCGAACATCTTCGTTCTCCTCGTCTTCTACGAGGTCCTGACGCTCGCGACCTACCCGCTGGTCGCCCACGACGAGTCCCGCGAGGCGCGCGTCTCGGGCTACAAGTACCTCGCGTACGCCCTCTCGGGCGGGCTCGCCGTCTTCGGTGGGATGGTCGCGGTCTTCTGGCTCGCCGGTGACATGACCTTCACCCGCGGTGGCATCGAGGGACTCGCAACCGTCGCGTCCGAAGATCCGTGGGCCGCCCGCGGGGCGTTCGCCCTGCTCGCTGGCGGCTTCATGGTGAAAGCCGGCGTCATGCCGGTCCACGCCTGGCTGCCGAGTGCGATGGTCGCGCCGACGCCCGTCTCCGGCCTGCTCCACGCGGTCGCGGTCGTCAAGGCCGGCGCGTTCGGCGTCGCCCGGACCGTCATCGACGTCTTCGGGCCCGGAACCGTCCAGGAGATCGGGATGGGCGTCCCACTCGCGATCCTCGCGGGCGCGACGATCATCATCGCGAGCCTGTTCGCGCTCCGTCAGGACAACCTCAAGGCCAGACTGGCGTACTCGACGATCGCCCAGCTTTCCTACATCGTGCTGGGGATGGCGCTGCTGGCCCCCGAGGCGCTGATGGGCGGACTCCTGCACATCCCCGCCCACGCGTTCGCGAAGCTGACGCTGTTCCTCTGTGCCGGGGCACTGTACGTCCAGCTCGAGGTGAAGTACATCAGCGAGATGCCGGGGATCGCGAGGCGGATGCCCGTGACGATGAGTGCGTTCACACTGGCGAGTTTCAGCATGGCCGGCATCCCGATCCTCGCCGGTTTCGTCAGCAAGTGGCACCTCCTCTGGGGAGGTGCCGAAGCTGGCACCCTCCTCGTCCCGGCCGTCCTGATCGCCTCCGGTGCGCTCAACGTCGCGTACTTCTGGCCGATCATCTTCACGGCCTTCTTCGAGACCGCTCGAGACCACGGTGGCAAGCCCGTCCTCGAGCACCCATTCGGTGGCGTGCCCGAGGCCTCGCGTGAGTACCGTTCCGACGGCGGCGTTCCCGACGGCGGCGACGACCACGACCACGACGAGGACGAAGATCACCACGGCGCCGACGCCGAGGAAGATCACGTCGAAGACGTCGACGACTACGACGACGGTGACCACGATGGTCACGACACCGACGACCACGGCCACGGTCACGGCCACGTCGAACTCCCACCGAGCGACGGCTGGGATCGACCCGGTGGCCGCCTTCGAGAGACGACAGCGTTCATGCTCGTTCCACTGATGACGACGGCAACACTCGTAGTGCTGTTCGGTATCGCCCCCGACTCGATGGTCTTTTTCGACCTCATCGAGGGAATCGCCGAGGCTGCCTGGGAGGTGGGTGACTGATGAACGAGTTGCTCCTCTCGGTGCCGCCAGCCCTGCTCGTCGCCGTCGCACTCCTGGTGACACCCCTGCTCTCGCGACGACTCGCCCACGGGCTGGCGACGGTCGCGCTGGTCGCGGTCGTCGCCTGGGCACTCGTCGTCGAGAGCGGGGTCGGCCCGACCGCGACGTTCATGGGCTTCGAGTTGCTTCTGGTCGAGGTCGACCAGTTCTCCCGACTAATGGCGATCATCTTCGGCGCGTTCGGCGCGTTCGCGGTCTCCTATGCCTACTTCGCCGACACGACGAATCGCCACCTGATGTGGGGACTGGGCTACGTCACGGCCTCGCTGTGGACGGTCATGGTCGGTGACTGGCTCGCGCTGATCGTCGGCTGGGAGGCGATGGCCATCGCCAGCACCGTCTTCATCTGGCTCTCCGGCGGCCGCTCGATCCGAACGGGCTACCGCTACGCGCTGGCTCACGCCATCGGCGGCAGCCTCCTGCTCGCCGGCATCGTCCTCTACCTGTTCTACGGGACCGACGGCGGTGCGACTGCACTCCACTTCACCGAGACCAACGTCGCCGGCCTCGAAGTGCCCGTCGGCGGGACGACCATCTCCGTCGTCGCCGCCTTGATGGGGCTCGGTATCGGCCTGAACGCCGCGATCATCGGCTTGCACGCCTGGCTGCCCGACACCTACCCGAGCCCGCACGTCGCGACCTCGGTCTTCCTCGCCTGTTATACGACCAAGACGGCCGTCTACGCCTCCTACCGGGCGTTCCCGGAGGAGAACCTCTACCTGGCGTACATGGGCGGGGCGATGGCGATCTACGGAGCGGCGTTCGCGCTCGCCCAGAAGGACATGCGTCGGCTGCTCTCCTATCACATCCAGGGACAGGTCGGCTTCATGCTCGTCGGCATCGGCGTCGGCACGCAACTCGGCGTCGCCGGCGGCTTCGCCCACCTGTTCAACCACATCCTCTACAAGGGCCTGCTGTTCATGGCCGCAGGGATCATCATCATCAAGATCGGCAAGGAGAGTCTCGACAAGTTCGGCGCGGTCGGCGCCACCGCGCCCGTCGCGCTCGGGGCCTTCCTCGTCGGCGCGCTCTCGATTTCGGGCTTTCCCGGCTTCAACGGCTTCATCAGCAAGGGAATGCTCACCGACGCCGTCATCGCCGCCGACCTCACCACGCTCGAGTGGATGCTCTACCTCGGCAGCGTCGGCACCTACGCGTCGTTCATCAAGTTCGGCTACTACGCCTTCCTCGACGGCGAGCCGGTTTCGATGCCCGACGCCGACTGGGGCCACACCATCGTTACCGGTGGCGTTGCGGCAGGCTGTATCGGCTTCGGGCTGTACTACCCGGCGCTGTACGCGATCATTCCCTTCGGTGACGTCTGGGGGGTCGAGCCGTACTCGATGTACCAGTTCACGAAAGCCGGCGTTCTCGCTGCCGGTGGCCTGCTGGTGTTCGTCGTCTCGAAGCCGCTGCTCGATTCGTTCCACGGCGGCAAAGACGTCGACCGGGCTCACGACCCGCTCGCGTTCTACGGCGCGAAGGGGCTCTCCGGCGGCATCGGCGGCATCTACAACCGCGTCGACGCGGCCGTCGTCGGCACCGGGTGGGCGCTGGTCGACGCCGCCCACGACCCGAGCACGACCATCCGCGGGTTGCTTCCCGACGGCTGGCAGGACCGGTACGATCGCCGACTCGAGCGCACCCCCGGCAAGACCGGTGGCAAGCTCGGGATCGGACTGACCATCTACGTCGCGGCGGGCGTGCTCACCATCGCACTCGCCCTCGCGCTCTTCATCCAGTGATACCATGACGACGACTACGCACACGACGACACGGACGCGGGATCGACACGACGACTGGCCCGTCGTCACTGCCGGCGCGGAGGTGACCTGCTGATGGAACTCGACTGGCTGGTCGCCGCAGTCGTCCTCGTTCCACTGCTGACTGCTGTCCTCCCAGTCGCGGCGAGCCTGCGGTGGAAGAACGTCGGCTGGAGTTTCGCCGCGGCGATCGTCTCGATCACGTTCGCACTCGCGGTCGGGCTGGCCTGGCACGTCTACGAAAACGGTGCCGAATGGTACGAGGTGGCTGGAATTCCGGCCCCGTTCGGCATCGAACTCTACGCCGACGAGTTCTCGATGCTCGTCGTGATCCTCACGCTGTCGATCTGTCTGGGCGTCCTCGCGTATACCCGGATCGGCGGCCCGCGCGGAAACGCCTTCTACGGCGGCTTCCTGCTGCTCACCGGCGGGATGCTCGGCGTCGTCCTCACGGGCGACATCTTCAACCTCTACGTCTTCCTCGAGATCATGGCGATCTCATCGTACGCGCTGGTGTCGGCCTCGAAGTACCGGTGGTCGACCTACGCGGCGTTCAAGTACCTGCTCGTCGGGACCGTCGGCGCGTCGTTTTACCTCCTCGGGGTCGCACTGGCGCTGTCTGCCACGGGGACGCTCAACATGCACGACCTGACCGACCAGCTCGCGGTCGCCGGCTACGACAACCCGGTGGTCGTCACCGCGTTCGTGTTGATGGGCGTCGGCCTCGCGATCAAAATCGCGCTGTTCCCAGTCCACACGTGGCTCGCGGACGCCCACGCCTCCGCACCCGACGGCATCAGTGCAGTCATCTCGGCGCTGATGCCCGCGGTGGCCGTCTACGCCTTCGCCCGCATCATCTTCACCGTCTTCACCCCCGAGTTCCTCGATGCCAACCCGACGATCGCACAGCTCGTGCTCGTGGGGGCGCTGTTGAGCCTGTTCGTGGGGAGTACCTTCGCGCTCTTGCAGGACCACATCAAGCTCGTCCTCGCGTACTCGACGGTCTCGCAGTTCGGCATCGTCCTCGTCGGAATCGCCGTCGCCAACGAGACGGCCGTCTTTGGCTCTGCCCTGCACCTGTTCGGCCACGGCTTCGTCAAGGCCTCGCTGTTCATCCTCGCGGGGATGTTCGCGCTCCGGTTCGGCGGCATCCGAACCGTCGACGAGTACGCAGGTCTGGCCAAACGCGCACCCGTGATGGCCGGGGCCTTCGCCGTCCTCGGCATCGCCATGATCGGCCTGCCGCCGACGGTCGGCTTCGCCGGCAAGTGGTACATCGCACTCGGCGCCTTCGAAGAAGGCATGTGGATCGTCTCGCTGCTCGTCCTCGGCAGCACGCTCCTCTCTGCGGGATACATCCTCCCGTTCATCAACCGGATCTACTTCCACCCCTTCGACGGCGAGGACGTCGATCCCGCCTCGATCACCGCCGGGATGCTGATCGCCATCATCGCCGGTGCGACACTCGGCGTCGCACTCGGCCTCCTCTCGAGTGAGATCTACGCGCTGCTCGAGAGTGCGATCCAGAGTCTCGTCAGCTGAACTCCGCGTCTCGTTTTCACCGCGTTCGTTCGGTCCGGTCCGGGTCTACCGACGACGACCGACCGTCGGCGACGATCCAGTCAGCGGGAACGGCAATCGTTCGCTCGGTCGTCGTTCGCAACAGTGGCGTCGACGACCGGGCCTCGCGCCGGGACTCGTCTGCGAGCGTCGCATCGCCGACCCCGCGCGGAGTGACGGTCACCTCGAGTCCGGCCCGCTCGCAGAGTCGACGGAGGACCGAGCGTGCACCCTCGGCGGTGATCGCCGGTGGTGCGATAGCCCGGTCGCGGGCGAGTTCCGAGGCCGTCTGCGCGTCGAACAGGTCGTCGATCTCGGCGTCGTCGTAACCGCGCTCGCTGAGGGTCTCACGGACGTGACGGGCGATCGACGGCGCGTGGCGCGTCGGAAACAGCGGCCAGTCGTTCGTCGGCGGATCGAGGACGATCCGGTACCGGCGCAGTGCCATCCGCGCCGGACCGAGGACATCGACCTCCTCGAGTCGCTGTGATCGTCCGAGGACGCGGATCGTCCCGTCGTAGAAGTCGACGTCGTCCCACGTTGCGCCCGTGCGTCGCTCGTCGGTCGGCACTCGAAAGAGTTCGGAGCCTCGCGCCCCCGAGTGTGCGAGGACGGTGACGAGGGCGTACTCCCGGAGCCTGGTGAGCCGTTCCTCGGGATCGGCGAGGTCGTCGACCGCCCGGGCGCGCTCGCGGACGTGCGCCTCGAGTGTCCGGCGGACGTCGACGGCCCAGGTATCCTCACCCGTGGACCGACTCGAGTCGTCGGGCTCCCGTCCGGGCCGACCAGTGGTGTCCGAGTCGGCGCTCGGAAGTGCAACGGTGGCAACGTCGGCCGCCGCGGGGTTCGATTCGAGCAGGCCACCGCGAACGCACCACGAGCAAAACGCCCGGACGACCGCGTAGTACGTCCGGGCACTCGAGGCGGTGTACTCCCCGCGGTCGACGCGCGAGGAGAGGTCGTTCGCGTACGCGCGGAGGTGAATCGGTTCGAGAGCCGCGAGCGTCGTCAGGTCACGTTCGCGCTCGAGCCAGTCGGCGAACCGGCGGAGGATCGATTCGGCGTTGGACGCGTAAGTGCCGGCACCCGGTCCGTCGGGGTCGCCGACGGCCTTCCGCTGGAGGTAGCCGTCGATCGCGTCGGTGACGTCGATGGTAGTTTCAGTCACGGCAGACGCACCTCCGGCGGCCTCGCGCTGGCGAGAGACAGGTCGGGGACGAGCGCCGGTCGCAGGCGATCCCAGTGCGGTCGACGACCTCGAGCGCTCGAGCGGCGACGATCGTCGACACCGGATCGAAGGGGGACGCGTCGACCCATTCGTTCACAGATCCGGCGTCCGGGTAAATTTGTATTTCGCTCCGGGTGATGGCTGGCTGAACGCACAGACGGCACCGAACCGGTCGGATATTTGTACCGACGGCCACAACCAGGAGAGACGACGAGACGGACCGTCCCGCCACTCCAGCGGGATGGTCTCTATCAGTCCATCTCAGACACCATGGTTGGATTCTACAGACGCTATCTCGGGGTCGTGGTCACCTTCCTGCCGTTCGCGTGGGCGTTCCTCCGCGATCGGCGCCGGTTCGTGCTCTTTGGCCCCGGCCGCCGCGTGAGCGACGAGGAACACCGTCGCCGGGCACGACGACTCCGGGACGCGATGCTCGAACTCGGGCCCGCGTTCGTGAAGGTCGGGCAAGTACTCTCGACGCGGCCGGACGTCGTCCCGCCGATCTACGTCGAGGAACTGGCGACGCTCCAGGACGAGGTGCCCGAAGACGCCGGCGGCGACCCATTTTCCGTCCTCGAGGCGGAACTCGGCGACGAGATCGACCTCGAGGCAGTCGAACGGGTCGCTGGTGGCTCGCTGGCGTTCGTCTACACGGCCCCCTACGACGGCGAGCGAATCGCACTCAAGGTTCGTCGCCCCGGTCTTCCGGAGATCATCGAGCGCGACCTCGCAGTCATCCGGCGGCTCCTCCCCATCGTGACGCTCGTTGCACCGGAGCGCCACCGCTACTCGCTCGAGAACGTGGCCAACGACTTCGAGGACGTTATCCTCGAGGAACTGGACTTCGAGCGCGAGGCCGTGATGATGGCCGAAATACGGTCGAACGTCGATGCAGACGAGGTGATCGTTCCCGCGGTCTACGAGGAACTGTCTTCGGAACGCCTGCTCGCGATGGAGTTCGTTACGGGCCGGAAGGTGACCGACGAGGACGCGCTCTCGGCCGTCGACCGAACGCCGAACGAGATGGCGACCCTGCTCGCGAAAACCTACCTCCGGATGGGGCTCGTCGACGGAATCTTCCACGCCGATCCCCATCCCGGCAACCTGGCAGTCGCCGACGACGGGCGGTTGATCATCTACGACTTCGGGATGAGCCGGCGGCTCACCCAGACCGAACAGGAGGACCTGCTCGACATCTACCGCGCGCTCGTCACCCGCGACGTCGACCGCCTCCTCGATTCGCTCGTCGCACTCGAGGTGCTCGAGCCGACCGTCAACCGGACCGAGGTCCGTCACGTCCTCGAACTCGTCATCGAGAATCTCGAGGGTCGAAGCGTGGTGACCTGGCGGGAGATCATCACCGAGTTGATGAAGATGCTGCAGGACTTCCCGTTCCGGATCCCGCCAAACGTGATGTTGTTGATCCGTGTCGGCTCAGTCGGCGAGGGAGTCTGTCGCCAGCTCGACCCCGAGTTCGACTTCGTCGGCGTCACCCGCGAGTTTCTCGTCGAGGAGGGGTTCATCGAGAGCGAGTTCCGGGGCCTGCTCGAGGACGTCAGAGACGACCTCCGGACGTCGTTGCCCGCACTCGCTACCGCGCCCGCACAGTTCGATCGACTGGCGACCAGACTCGACCGCGGCGAACTCGTCGTCCGGACCGAACCCGCCGACCCGCAGCCGTCGGGAGCGCGTTCGATCGGGGTCGCCGTTCTCGCCGGGTCGCTGTTTATCACGGCCGCGATCCTCGCGTTCCACGAAGAGCCCTACGAGGTCGTTGCACTCGTCGCCGCTGTGGGGACGACGCTGCTGTACCTGCTCGTCAGATGAGGGACGTGGAATCGGCCAGCGCCGATACCGGTCGCTGGCAACGAGGGTGGCATTTATGTCATCTCCCGGGACCACCTGTAAACGATGGACGTCCGGTTCACAGCCGATCCGGCGACGACGATCGTCTACGCCCAGTTGCTCGCGTACGTCGTGATCGGCGCAGCGGCGGTCGTGTTGCTCTATTACCTCGCACAGTACGTCAAACACGTCCTCGCCGACGGTGCGACTACCGACTGGTGGTACCTGTTCGTCGGCGTCGGGGCCGGCGTCGTCTACGCCGCCGCCGGAATCGGGACGCTCACCCTCGAGGCGCCGTGGCTCGAGCCCTTCGTCGACGGTGCGATCCTGTTTTTCATCCTCTTTCTCGCGCTCGGCATCCGCGCGATGTACCTGACCGAACCCGGTGGCAGGCGTCGCTCGAGTCGACTGCCCGTCTGGGTCGACTACGCCGTGATCGCGGTGTTCGTCGCGGCCTGGTGGGGGACCTATCTCGTCGACGTCGCCTGGACCCGGCCCGTCGTCGCCGTCGGGTGGATCCTCACCTCCGCGTGGGCGGTCTTCTACGGCGTACAGGCCGTCCGCCGACACGAGGGGACGACCCTCTCTGCGCTGACACGCCACCTTCTCCCGACCGTCGTCGGCGTCGTCCTCGTCGTCTTCGTCGACCTGATCGTCGGGTTTAGCGCCGTCTCCGCTGCCGCAGCCGAGGCCGCCTGGCTCGTCGGCACTACCCTCGTGGGTGCGTTCCTGTTCAACACCGCCGTGGCGATCCGCCAGCAGGGCGGCGAACTCGAGCGGATGTACGACTGGACGACGTGGCGCGACCAGCGGTTCGAAGGCGAGGTCGAAGACGAGTAGGAAGCCGACGGACTGGCCAGCGGCTCATACGGACTCCTGTACCGATGTCCCGGCGCGACCGCCGCCCGGGTCGCGGGTTGGACGGAACCGAGGACGGGCAACCGTATCACTCGAGGTAGCCCAGATCGGCCAGTCGCTGTTCGACGTCTGCGTCGTCGGTCGCGACCGATCGCTCGCTGTCTGTGCGCGGGTACGATCGCGTCCCGACGGGGTCGACACAGGGCAGTGCGGTGCCGTCCATGCGGTCACAGGCCGGGACGTCGAGCGTCGCGAGCACCGTCGGCGCGACGTCGAACAGGTGGGCGTTTCCGACGCCGGCTGCCGGATCGACGCCCGCGCCCCGCAGGGCGATAGTCCCCTCGAGTTTGTGGTTCCACGGTTCACTCGGCGGGCCGAACTGCTCGTCGCGCAGGGACGCCGAGAGGAAGTGTTCGAAGTCGGCGGGAACCGTCACGACGTCGACGGCGCGCTCGCTCTCGGGCCCGTGGAAGTACTCCTCGCGCGGGGCGACCGTCTCGAACACCGGCTGGCCGTCGGGCGCGTGGACCGACCGCAGTGCGTCGATCAGTCGCGTGCGGATGGCCTCGTACTCCGCTGGTGGGACGACGCCGTCGGGTTCGCGGCCCTCGAGGTTGATCCGGACGCCGCACTCGATCCGCGAGCGGACGTAGGCCGTCGATTCGGCGAAGTCGACCTGCGTCGCACCGGCGCTGACGACGCTGGCTGGAGCGATGGTGGCTACCGCGTCCGCGAGCCCCACGCGCTCGAGTGCGGTCCCGATCCGCTGGCTCGTCAGTCCGAATCGAGCGGCCTGTGCCATCGCGCGCTCGCCGAGGCCGGGTTCGTGAGCGGCCGCGTCCTCCCCCCGTTTGAGTGCGTCGTCGCGGACGGTCGCCCAGGACGGCATCCCGTCGCCGCCGCGGCGCGTCTCGAGCAGGCCCTCGGTTCGCAGGTAGTCGTTGATCCGGAACTCGACGCCGCGGTAGGGACCCATCCCGTGGTCGCTGGCGACGATTACGGTGTCGGGGTCGTACTCGACGAGGGTGGCCTCGAGTTGCCGGTCGAGTTCGCGGTAGATCGTCCGGACGGCTGCCTCGTTTCCGGGCTCTTCGTGGAAGATGGAGTCGGTCCCCTGGAACTGGAGGAAGCCGAACGCGGGGTCGAACCGGTCGGCGAGGTAGCGAAACGCCTCACCGCGCTGGCGGACGCAGTCGGCGTGTGCGCGGCCGCGGTCGGGTTCGTCGTCGTCGGGATAGACGCGGTACTCGCCGACTTCCCCCCTGACCTCCTCGAGCAATCCATCGGGGTGGCAGTCGGGATCTTCTGGCGCGGTGTAGCCCGGGATCAACGCGCCGTCGAACGCCCGCGTCGGGTGCGTGACGGGCGCGTTGACGACCACGCTCGTGATACCGTGGTCGTCGAGGATCTCCCAGAGCGTCGGCTCGCGAACGTCGGTCGCGTTCACCACGTCCCAGTCGTAGCCGTCGAAACTGAGGAAGCCGAAGACGCCGTGCTTGCCGGGGTTCTTCCCGGTGTACAGCGAGGGCCACGCGCTCGCGGTCCACGGCGGGATCTGTGACTCGAGGGCCCCACCCGTGCCGTCGCGATAGATCGACTCGAGCGTGGGGACCTCGTCGTCTTCGAACAGGCCGGCGAGGACGCGGTCGCAGGCGGCGTCGATGCCGACGAGCAGCGTCCGGAGCGAAGCGGTGTCGTCCATTGGATATCGCTCCAACAGGACGGCTCTTGGTTAACCGTCGAGTTACCGTCGGGAATTGGTCGCCTTCCGTCGGTCAGGCGATCGCTCGCTCGACGATCGACGGCAGCGTCTCGCCGGCTTTCCCCCGGACGACCGCGTCGGCGAGGCCGTCGACCGGCGTTTCGTCGAGGTTGACGACGACCAGTGACGCGCCGTTTCGTGCGGCAATCCGGGGCATCGACGCCGCGGGCTCGACTGTCACCGACGAGCCGACGACGACGAAACAGTCACACGCGGCCGCCTCGCGCCGCGCCCGCTCGAGGACGTCCTGTGGGAGCCTCTCACCGAACGAGACGGTCGCGTACTTCAGCAGGCCGCCACAGTCGTCACACTCGGGGGGGAGTGATTCGGCCTCGAGCTGTGCCTCGAGGGTCTCGAGTGGGAATCGATCGCCACAGTCGAGACACTTTGCGCGCTCGTGCGTGCCGTGAAGCTGGAGCACCGACTCGTCGGCGTTGCCGGCTTCCTGGTGGAGGCCGTCGACGTTCTGGGTGATCACGGCCGAGAGCGGGCCCTCGCGCTCGAGGCGGGCGATGGCCTCGTGGGCGGGGTTGGGTTCGACCTCGTCCCAGTCGAAGTCTCGTTCGCGGCGCATCTCGACGCGCGTCTCCCAGTAGGAAACCGGATCACGGGTTAGCGCCTGAATGGTGAAGTCCTCGGGATCGAACCGGTCCCAGACGCCGCCCGGACTCCGGAAGTCTGGAATGCCGGACTCGGTGCTGACGCCAGCGCCCGTGAAGGCCACGAGGTGGTCGCTCTCGGCCACCAGATCCGCTGCGCGCACTACGTCGTCCCCGGTCATATCGTGCGTGTTCGTGACACAACCGGTTGGCGTTTTCGCCCGACACTCACCACCTGGTGGCCGCTCGAGCGCGGTCAAATTTCGTCACTTCACGCTATCGTACAGCGACGCCGCCGTCTTCATCCCCCACGAGCCGTACTCGAGGCTGTAGTAGGTCTCGAGGTCGGGGTTGAACTTCGCCTTGTAGCGGTTGATCCGCTGGGTATCCGCGCCGACGAGGTCGTAGGCCTCGAGGCCGCGCTGGCGGCCATCGCGGACGATCGCCCAGTCGAGGAGGTCGTTCGTCGGCAGGTCGACTGTCGGGGTGCCGTCTGCGTCCGAGCGAACGCCCCCCATCCACCGGCCGATCCGGCCGCCGTACTCGAGCGCGAGGATGCCCCCGACGAACTCGCCGTCGACGTGGCAGGTGTAGGGCCTGACGTCGCCGTTTGCAGTCGCCGAAGCCAGTTCGAGGACGAACTCGATGGGGACGCCAAAGCTGATCCCCTGTGACTCGTAGCGGTGTCTGACCTGCTCGTAGATCTGGCGGATCTCGTGGGGGCCACCGACCGAGATGTCGTAGGCGTCGGAGTCGGTGTTCCGGACGTTTCGCCGGGCGTCGCTGCTGAACGAGTCCAGAATCTCGTCTTCCTCACGTGTGAGGTCGACCGCGTAGGTGTACTCCGGGCTGGCGTCGTACCCGTTCCAGGTGAACGCACGAACGTCGTCGAACGACGGGGCCGTCCGCATATGCCCGTACCGGGGGTCGAGTTCGGTTTCGATCCACTCGAGACAGCTCTCCAGAAAGCGTTCGGTCCGTTTCTCTCGCTTCCTGCGCTTCAGTTTGTCCACGTTGAGCAGCGCCGGGCCGAGGTAGGGCACCCGAAGGTGCGGCGGCGGCGAGAAGACGGTCGTGATCGGCCCCTTCCTGATTTCGAAGACCGGGCAGAGACCGACCACCTCCTGTCCCTTGAATCCGATCAGCGGGTGGAGCGTCGCGTTCGCGTGCTCGGCCTGCACCTTCAGGGCCTCGAGTTCGTGACAGCACGTCCCCTGTGGCGACCGCTCGACGTAGCCGTTCCAGCGCTCGAGATCCTCGTCGGCCGCGACGCGGACCTCGACGCTCATCGGGGGATCACCGCCGTTCGGTCGTGGGTCTGTCCGACAGCACGGATGTGATGGTAGGAACGGGTGTGGCGGGAGGGAGTGGTACGTACGCGCGGGTCTCCGTCGCTCCGTTGGCTCATGGGTTCGACCGTCGCCCGCGAAACGCTTTGTAAGCGGGACGCTTCCACCGCGAGCAGTCGCCTGCGACTCGAGAAGGAGTGGCGTTCCCGGACGATCGATCGCGTCGGCGCAGCGTTCGGCGGTCGATACCGTCGGTATTCGACGCGTAACAATGACCGGATCGGTCGCATTCAGGATACCCAGAACGTCATGAGAGATTTCCTCCGCAGAACGGTTCGGCCCTCCGCACACGGTCAGACGGCAGAGCACGAGCAGGCGCCACGCGTGCCGATCGACCTCCTGAGCGCGACGGGATTCGTCCTCGCCGCACTCACGCTGATCGTCATCGTCGACGTCGGTTCCATCGCCCGGTTCGCAATCGGCCTCCCGCTGGTGCTGCTGGCCCCCGGCTACGCGCTGGTGGCGATCCTCTTTCCCAGATCGACGCCGCTCGAGGACGACACCCGACGACTTCTGGGACAGACGCGGGCGATCGGCGACTGGGAACGGCTCGCGCTATCGTTCGGGCTCAGCGTCGGTCTATTGCCGTTGATCGGCCTGACGATGGCGGCGCTCTCGATTCCGTTTACCGGCCCCGCGGTGGTCGGGAGCGTCGGCGTGACGAGCGTCGGCGGCCTCCTCGTCGCGACGATCAGGCGGGTTCGCGTCCCGCCGACGGCCCGGTACCACGTCCGACTCGGCGCCAAGATTGGGGCCGTTCGTCGGGCGATCTTCGCGGGCTCACCGCTTTACACCGCGATCAACCTCCTGCTCGTCTGTAGCCTGCTCGTCGCGCTCTCGAGCGTCGGTTTCGCACTCGCTGCCCCGCCGTCCGGTGAATCGTACACCACGTTACAGCTGTTGACCGAAGACGACGACGGCGACCTCGTCGCCGACGACTACCCGACGGACATAGAGCCCGGCGACCCCGTCTCGCTCACGCTCGCGGTCGAGAATCAGGAGGGTGAGGACACCGATTACACGGTGGTCGTTCAAGAACAGTGGATCGACGGCAGCGGCGGCGACGCCACGGTGATCGATCGGACCGATCACGACTCGGCCGACCTCCACGTCGCGGACGGCGAGACCGTCACCGTCGACGCCGACGTGACTCCGGAGGCCGAGAGCGGAACCGTCCGCATGGCAGTCCTCCTGTTCGACGGTGACGCCCCCGACACGCCGACGATCGACGACGCCTATCGCTACGGCTACGTCTGGGTCGACATCGAGGAGACGTTCGACGACTGACTCGACCGCGCGTGCAACGGGGCCCGTATCCACTCCCTGAACGGTGGGGACCGCTGTCTCTTCCCACCCATAACAAGGACGCGAGACGCGCTCTGAACGGACATGACCGCTGGCAGCGACTCGCTCACGATCGGCCTCTACTATCCGAAGAGCTACTGGACGGACGCAAGCGGCAAGGCGATCTTCGTCCGCGAACTGGCGCCAGCACTCGCTGACCGCGCCAACTGCGTCGTCTACTCGGCCCTCGACCGCGACGCGCCGCCCGACGAATCCGGCGTCGACGTCTTCGAACTCCCGCTCGAGCGCGGCGTCCTCCCGCCTGACCTCGAGCGGTTCGTCCCTCTCTTCGGGACCGACGACGTGCTCTCCATGCGCGCGCTCGCAGGTGGGCTTCCCAACGGGCTGCGCGAGCACGTCGAGCAGTCGGTCGACGTGCTGGTCACCCAGTACTATCTGGACGACGTTCTGCTCTCGCGGCTACTCGACGTGCCGGTCGTCTACCTGTATCAGGGCCACCTCGGGGCCGGGATCGGGAGTCGCACGCGCGAACGACTCACTGAGACTGATCACCACCTCGCGATCTCACAGGCGACGGCAGAGGCGGTCGCCGACGACCTGGGCCGTCGCGTCGATCGCATCTTCTCCCCCGGTGTGGACGTCGATCGGTTCCATCCCGACGCGACGCCAGCGTTCGAGCGCGAGGAGCCCGTGATCACCTACGTCGGCCGCCTCGCCGAGTCGAAGGGCGTCTTCGAACTCGTGGACGCGTTCGCCGGTCTCGAGTCCGACGCGCACCTCTGTCTGATCGGCGACGGCGAGGGCGAGCAGGGCCGGGCCGTCGCCGTGGAACTCGATCGCCGCATCCGGGACGCGGGACTCGCCGAGGACGTGACCCACCTCGGCCAGGTGCCAAACGCGGAGCTCCATCGGTACTACGCCGCGAGCGACGTCGTCTGCTATCCGACCCATTTCGACGGCTTCGGCCTCGTGAACGTCGAGGCGATGGCCTGTGGGACGCCGGTCGTCTCCACGCGCGGGAGCGGTGTCGAGGAGTACGCCGTCGACGGCGAGAACTGCCTGCTGGTCGACCCCGGCGACGCGGAGGGACTCCAGCGCGCTCTCGATCGGGTGCTCTCTTCCTCCGACCTCCGTGACCGGCTGAGTGACGCCGGTCGATCGACCGCAGAGGAGTACTCGTGGGATCGACAGGCTGCGTCCCTGCTCGAGTACTGCCGTGACGTCGTCTCCGCCAGCGCCAGCGTCAACGGCGCAGTGAACACCCGTTGAGAGTCGAGCGATCGGGCGAGCGGGGAGTCCGCCTGTTGCATTCGGACACCTCGTCCGGGTAGGCTCACGATTACAATTGCCGCTATCGGCGTTCGATCGGCAGATCCGGACGGCTTCCCGCAGCCGGAGAGGAACATGTCGATGTCTGTCACCGACCGCATCATCACGGGATTCAAGGCCACTCTCGGGGCCAGACTGCTCACCAACGTCGTCAACGGCCTGTTGATGGTCCTGCTCGCGCGGGTGCTGTTGACCCCTGACGAGTACGGCCTGCTCTTTCTCGTGATCGCCATCGTCACCGTCACCCAGCTCGGTGCCGACCTCGGGCTCGCGCGTTCGGCCGCCCGATACGTCTCCGAGCGCAAGGAGACCGACCCGGCGTCGGTGCCGTTCATCGTCAGAACCTCGGTCAACTACCGGCTCCTCCTCCTCGGCCTCGTCACCGGCGCGCTCGTCGTCTTCAGGGAGCCACTCGCCGCGATCCTCGGAGAGCCCGAACTCTCGACGCTGCTCGTCTTCGGGGCACTGTACCTCGTCGGTCTCTCGCTGTTTTCGTACCACCAGACGCTCTTCCAGGGGTTCAACCGGGTGGACGTCAGCGCCACACTCGAGGTGACGAACAACCTCACGCGACTGGCGTTCGTCGTCGCGTTGACGGCGCTGGGCTTCGGCGTCGTGGGTGCGCTGGTGGGCTATGCCATCGGCGCGCTGGCGGCGACGGCGCTTGGGGCCGTCTTGCTGTACCGCCGGTACCGGTCGTTCGAGGACGGCGGTGGGAGCCGATCGCTGCGCAACCGTATCCTGCGCTATAGCGTCCCGCTGACGGCCTCCCAGAGCGCGAACGTGCTGGATCGCCAGATCGACACCGTGCTCGTCGGGTTCTTTCTCAATCCCGTCGCGGTGAGCCACTACGTACTCGGCAAGCAGATCTCGGAGTTCGTC
This sequence comes from Natrarchaeobaculum aegyptiacum, assembly GCF_002156705.1. Taxonomy (NCBI): domain Archaea; kingdom Methanobacteriati; phylum Methanobacteriota; class Halobacteria; order Halobacteriales; family Natrialbaceae; genus Natrarchaeobaculum; species Natrarchaeobaculum aegyptiacum. Next base: position 725,619 of record NZ_CP019893.1, on the reverse strand, counting down.
ACCGCGCTCTCGGGGTCGCTCGGCTTCGCCGTCTCGCCCACCTTCGGCGAACAGAAGGCCGCAGACTCGATCGACCGCGCCGCGCGCATCTACGAGACCTCCCTGCAGTACGTCTTCGTCCTGTACGTCCCCGCGGCCGTGGGGATGATCCTCGTCGCCGAACCCACGATCGATCACGTCTTCGGGCCCGAGTACGCTGGCGCCGCGCCGGTCTTGCAACTGCTTGGCATCTACGTCGTCTTCCAGTCGGTCACCGACGTGACGACCAACGGCCTCGACTACCTCGGCCGGGCGAAACACCGGGCGATCGCCAAAGGCGTGACTTCCGTCGCCAACGTCGGCCTCAACATTGTTCTCATCCCGATCGTGGGCGTCGTCGGGGCCGCGGCCGCGACGGTCGTCACCTTCGGCGTCTACACCCTCGTCAACGTCTACGTGATGCACCTCGAGCTCTCACTCGACGGCTACAGACTGGCTCGAGCGGTGGGCGCGGCCGGTGCAGTCGCGACGGTGATGGGGGCTGTCGTATTCGTGGCATTGCCGTACGTCACCTCGATCTCGACGCTCGTCGCGGTCGTCGGCCTCGGTGTCGCCGTCTGGGGTGTCCTGGTCACGGTCAGTGGACTGGTCGACCCCCGCGAAACGATCGCCCACCTGACGTGACTCGAGTACGGCCGCTCCCGAATTTGCGGGCTACGGACGCTCGGATCACTGGCCCGTGAGTGTCGGTCCCCGTTCGCTCGTCCGCGATTCTCGGTCACGATGACGTCCCTGAATTGCGGCTACGTTGGACCATCGCGTCTCCGACGAGATTCGGTGACCACTGTCGCGTGCGCCACCGGCACGGTCGCGATCCCTCGAGCAGATAGCACCGGGGTGGGCCCGGGCTCTCGAGGAGTGCGCTCGACCATCGGAACGGCCGTGGCTGCGTCGACTCCGTACTCGAACCGATCGCTCACCCGGAAGCTGTACCGCTCTATCGCACTCGAGCGCTTTCGGACGCTCTCGAGTGAGTCTGCCGTCGGTCGGGTCGTCCTCGCGACGGCCGGAGATCGCCGTCGGAAGAGCCCTCGAGACCGTTGCTGGGCGTCGGCTGTGACGAGTGTCGTCGATCGCTGACGCCTGCCGCCGAACACTATCTGCGGTCGCCACCGGCGAAATACAGATCCGACCCACTCGAACGCAGTAGCCGTCCCATTCGTCCAGCTCGAGCGCGGTAGTCGATCCATTCGCCCGCCGCGTCCATCCCCTGTTCGGTCCCCCGACCCTCCCCGATTATCCCGGATCTTTCCGGTCGGGCCGGGGTCCTGTTGCCGCGGATAACCGCCACGTAATCCAGACATACATAAAATAGTTTATGTATTAGTCTGCAGTTTTATACCAGATGGATAGAATATCTTCGAGAGTTCACTGGAAGAAGAATGAAACAACGACTGTACAGAATAGTCGTAATAATTTATACTAACTATCAGAATTTCTGACCTGAATCCGTGCACATTAAATATATTTATGTATATCCAGTATTCCATTATCGGCTGCATGGTTCGCCCTGATAGAAAACACAATCAAGACGACATGAATAAGGGAACCCGTAATACTGGAAACCGAGACATTCTGAACCGACGGTCGTACCTCTCGGCCATCGGCACCTCCGCCCTCGCGGCCAGCGCCCTCGCGGCCGGCGCTGGATCGGCAGCGGCGAGCGAAGATTACGAGATCATCGAGGTCGGTCGCGGACAGAACTGGGTTCACTCGCTCGGCGATGGCGAGACCCTCGAGAACGTCCTGATCGACATCACGGCAGAAGGCGCAGACGCCCAGATTCGCGCCTCTGGCGACGACTGGACCATCAGGAACGTCGGCTTCCGCGGACAGGCTGCGGGAACGAACGTCAACCGGATCACCGCCGCCGGCTCCGGAACGATCGAGTGCGTCTACCTCGGCGACGGCATCCGATCCGGTGTCACCCGAAACGGCGGGATCGGCGTTCCACGGAGTCACCGCGGCGCGATGACGATCAAGAACTGCTACATCGCGGAGTGGACCGACAACGGCATCTACGCCTCCGAGCGGGACGTCCGCGGAACCCTCCACGTCGAGGACTGCTACCTGCGGGACAACAACGTCACGAGCCTCCGCATGTGCCGCGACGGCAGCACGATCGAGGGCTGCGTGATCGAGAACACCGGTAACGTCCCGGTCGCCGGGCCGAGCGACGGCTCGTACGCGAGCGTCATGTCCCGAGGGATCTGGACCGGGTACGGGAACGCCGACTGGGAGGTCGACATCGTCGACACCCACATCGCCGTCAACAGCTCCAACACGAACGGCAACTCGATCGCCGTCATCTCGAGCCAGCACGGCACGTGGGGTGACCAGTCGACGCTCAACCTCGTCGACTGCGAGGTCGACGGGACGATCACCGGCGAGTACGTGACCCAGCAGAACGTCGGTGACGACCCCGACCTCACGATTCCATCGGGGACCCCGACCTCTGCCGAAGAGGCCGCGAGCGGTGTGAGCGACGACGACTCGAGCGGTGGGTCGAACCCGGACGAAAGTGACGACGCCGACGACGGCGAGGAGGGCGAAGAGGGAAATGAGCGCCTCCTCGCGTTCGTGACCGAGCCGGACGCGAGGTTCGCGAGCTACGAGTTCGTCGCCGAGGGCCCCGTCGAGTTCGCCGAAGCGGACTACGAGACGCCCTCCGGCGGCACCATCGAGGGTGGCACGTTCACCGCCGAAGACTACGTCGAAGAACGCGACGACGAGTGGCACGCCGGCGGCGTCACCGGCGGCGGTCAGGGTGACGCCTTCACCGTTCGCGGTCCCGTGACCGCCCTCGAGATCGACCAGCCCGACGTCATGTGGGTCGAACTCGACGGCGAGCGCATGAGTCCCGAGGAGGTCGTCGAGAAGACGTCCGGAGAAGAGCCCGACGACTCCGACGACGACGGTGAGGAGGGCGAAGAGGGAAATGAGCGCCTCCTCGCGTTCGTGACCGAACCGGACGCGAGGTTCGCAGGCTACGAGTTCGTCGCCGAGGGTCCCGTCGAGTTCGCCGAAGCGGACTACGAGACGCCCTCCGGTGGGACGATCCGCGGCGGCACCTTCGTCGCCGAAGACTACGTCGAGGAACGCGACGGCGAGTGGCACGCCGGCGGCGTCACCGGCGGCGGTCAGGGTGACGCCTTCACCGTTCGCGGCCCCGTGACTGCCCTCGAGATCGACCAGCCCGACGTCATGTGGGTCGAACTCGACGGCGAACGGATGAGCCCCGAGGAGGTCGTCGAGAACACCGCGGGGGAGGAGCCCGACGAAGACGAGGATCAGGACGAAGACGGCTCCGAGGAACCGCCCGCAGGCCTGACCAAGGCCATCGTCGTCGACGGCACCGACGTGGACGAACCGAGTTCGTACACGTTCAGCGTCACCGGCGACGTCGTCCCCTCGACCTACCGCGACGCGACCATCGACGACGACACCGAGGTCGACGGCACGACCGTCACCGGCACCGTCGACGGGAACCGGGACGCCTACTGGTTCAACGGCGACGTCATCGGGTTCTCGGTCGCGGGCGACGCAACCGTCGATATCGAGTACGACGCTCGATAGCGACCCAACGCCCAGCCCTTCAACAGCCTATTTTTCGAACGCGTTCCCACCTGTTCTCTCAGCCCGTTCGACCGGTAGCCAGTGACTTCCAGCCGCCAGCGAGGCCATAACAAGGGCCGCGTTCGGTCTTCGAGCCAGTAGTTCGAATGTCCACACAGTCACCAGCCCGTGACCCTGTCCGGACGCTGGCGCTCTCGATCGGCTTCCTCACACTCGCCGGCAGCGTCTTCCTCGCTCGAGGGTCGCCTGCGACCGGATACGAACTGTCGCTGTACACGAACACGCCACTTGGGGTCTGGGCGGGGCTCCTCCTCGCGCTCGCAATTGCCGCTGGCGTCGCGTTTGTCCCGTCGGGGAACGACGTGACCCGTTCGGGCGGCGTCGCCCTCGCCGGGCTCACCGTGGTCACCGTCATTACCATGCCCATCGTTCGGGGCTACCGCTACATGGGCCAGCACGACGCCCTCACCCACCTCGGGTGGGCCCGCGGCATCACCCAGGGATCGATCAATCCGTTCGACCTGTTTTATCCCGGCATCCACACGACGACGACGATGCTCGCCAGCGGCCTCGAGATCCCGGTCGAACGGGCGATGTTTCTCGTGGTCGTGCTCACGGCGATCGTCTTCTTCGTCTTCGTGCCGCTGACCCTCTGGACGATCACCGAGCGTCGATTCGCGGTCGTCGTGGGCGCGTTCGCGGCGTTCCTGTTGCTGCCGATCACGACGATCTCGATGTACCTCTCGGCGCACGCGATGTCACAGGCGGTGCTCTACTCGGCGCTGCTGTGTTACCTGTTCGTCGCGTATCTCCGGACCGATCGCGAGCGAGCGGCGTTCACCGCGGTCGGAGTCGCCTTCGCCGTCGCCGCTATCGCTGCCGTCGTCTACCACCCGCAGTTTCTCGCACACTTCATCGTCGTCGTCTTCGCCGTCTGTGGCGTCCAGTACCTCGCACGCCGGCTCGCACGCGACGGCCCGATCGCCAGCCAGACGCCGATGTACGGACAGGCGCTGTTCCTGCTCGGCCTCTTTCTCGTCTGGAGTTCGAATCACGGCTTCTTCAGCGGGACGATCGTCCACTTCGCCTCTTCGATCGTCGACTTCCTCACCGGCGCCGGTGGTATCTTCGGCGGCTCGGCACAGACGCAGGCCGACTCGCTCACCGCCGTCGGCGGCAGCCTGCTCGAGCTGTTCTTCCGGCTATTCACCCCGCAATTCGTCTTCTCCGTCCTCGCAGCCGTCCTCGGACTGGCGGTCGTCCTCGGACGATGTACCGGCCGCCTGGCGTCGATCCGCCCCGAATCGTGGTACTTCACCGCCGCCGTGGTCGCTCTCGTCCCCCTCTTTTTCGCGTACTTCTTCGCCCCCGGCTCGAGCATGTACTTCCGCGTGTTCGGCCTGATGATGGTGTTCGTTACGTTACTCGGTGCTCTGGCCATCTACGCCGTCGCAGTCCGACTTACGGACGACTCCGCGACCGACTCGGCGAGAGGCAAGAACCGACGCGAGAGTACTCGATCCAGCGTCACCGTTCCGACGACGGTCTCGAGCCACCCCGTCTTCGCCGTCGTCCTCGGGGTCTTACTGGTGCTCTCGCTGGTCGCGATCTTCCCGTCACCGTACACCTACACCGAGTCGCCACACGTCAGCGACACGACGATGAGCGGGTACGAGACGGCGTTCGCCACCGGAAACGACGAGGTGGACTACCTCGGCCTGCGAGACGGTCCGAACCGCTTCGACGACGCCGTCAACGCGAACGAAGACCGTAGCTGGAGACACTTCGACGTCCCCGCGGACGTCCTCAGAAGTGACGTCGCCGGTGAGTACGGCGAGGACCGGTACCTCGTCCTGACGGAGATGGACGTCGAACGTGAGGAGATCGCTTACCGCGGCCTGCGGTACTCCGCTGGCGACTTCGAGGGCGTCGAAGGCCAGCCCAACGTCGATCGCATCCAGTCCAACGGCGAGTTCAACCGCTATTACGTCCACGATCCCGGCCCGGCGGTCTAGGACCGTTCGCACTCCATCATCACCCAGTCACACGTCGACGTCGCAACCCCCTGTCGTTCGCCACCATCGCAACCGACGTCTCTGTCACACGTGGACATCGCAACCGACAGACGTTCGCACGCGCGATACGGCGGATCGTCACTTTTTACTTGGCCACCGCCCCACCTGCGACATGGATCAGTTACGGACGTCCCTTCTCGAGGCGCCGATCGTCGAGAAAGACGGCTACCATTACTTCGTCCACCCGATCAGCGACGGGATTCCCAAACTCGACCCCGGCTTGCTCCGCGAGATCGTCATCAAGATCATCCGCAAGGCCGAACTCGAAGAGGTCGACCGGATCGTCACACCTGCAGCGATGGGCATCCACATCTCGACTGCCGTCTCGCTGATGACCGACATCCCGCTGTCCGTGATCCGCAAGCGCGAGTACGGCCTCGAGGGCGAGGTCTCGATCTCCCAGCAGACTGGCTACTCCGAGAACGAGATGTACATCAACGACGTGCGCGAAGGCGAGCGCGTCCTCGTCATCGACGACGTGCTCTCGACGGGCGGCACGCTCGCGTCGGTGCTCGAGGCGCTCGACGAAATCGGCGCGGAGGTCGTCGACACGGTCGCGGTCATCAAGAAAGTCGGCGGCGAGAACAAGGTCGACGACGCCGGCTACGACGTGAAGACGCTGATCAACGTCGACGTCGTCGACGGTGAAGTCGTGATCGTCGACGAGAACGGCGACGACTGAGACGGGAGCAGCCCATCCGAGACGGGAATGGAACGTGTCTCGAGCGTGCGGCCGACTCGAGAGACTCGCGGCGAGCAAGGAGGATATATACACCCGGGGTCGAAATCCCTCAATCATGGATTCCTCGGAGGGGCGGGCAACTGCCGGGAGTCGACGGGCGTTCCTCGGCGGCGTCGGTGCGATGGCGATGATCGGGGGTGCGGGCTGTGTGACGCCCGAATCGGGCGGCGTCACCGTGGATTCGGCCGCTGCAGCGCGTATTCGGGACGGCCTCGAGAAGGCGGGACTCGAGCCACCGGTCGAGACGACCATCTACGCCAACGAGGGAAACGACGAGCGGGGACGGTGGGCCCAGCTCGTCCAGCACACGTTGAACGAGACCGGCCTCTTCGAGGTCGAGTTTCGACAGCTCGAGTGGGGCCAGTACGAGGAACTCTTTCTCAACATGGCCGACCGCGAGGAGAACGCGCTCGTGACGCTCAACTTGAGCGGGGGCTGGGACCCCGACGATTTCGTCGATATGCTCTTTCACTCCGACAATCACGCGCCCAACGGGCTCAACGTGAACCACTTCGCCGACGACACGGTCGACGGCCTCCTCGACGCCGGCCGAGCCATCGCCGACGTCGACCAGCGACGCGAACTCTATCAGGAACTCCAGGAGCGACTGATCGCCGAGTCTCCCGTCTCGATTCTCCGGTACGGCGAGGAGACCACCGTCTATCGACGAGACCGGGTCGATGGCTGGCAGCAAGCGCCGTTTCCCGGCATCGAATACGACCCGGTTTACGCCCCCCACGCCGACAGTTACGTCGAACGTAGCGACGGTGAGGAACTCGTCGTCGACGCGATTTCGAGCATCTCCAATCCGGACCCGGTCGTGATGCACGACACCACCTCGAACATGGCGACGAGTCTCGTCTACGAGGGACTCCTCGGCGTCGACTTCGAGGGAACGCCACGGCCCCGACTCGCCACCGACTGGGAGCAACTCGACGAGACGACCTACCGGTTCGACCTCCGGGAGGACGTCACGTTTCACAACGGCGAGGAGTTCACCGCCGACCACGTCCAGTTCTCGTTCGACCGCTACGAGGGGACCCCCCGCGAGGCGGACGTCTTCGACTGGTACGATGGCGTCGACGTCCTCGGCGATCACGAACTCGAGCTTACGCTCGTACAGCCCTACGGCCCTCTCGAGACCACGATCGGCCTGCCGATCGTCCCACTGGCCACCGACGACGACCTCGACCTCTCCGAGACGCCCGTCGGTACCGGTCCCTACGAGTTCGCTGGCCGAACACCGGGTGAGGACTGGCGGCTCGAGCGGTTCGACGACCACTGGTTCGACGGCACCGACGCGGTCCCGGAGACCCCGCCGGTCGAGCGAATCCGGATCCGGATCCTCACGTCCGGACCGGCCAGACAGGCCGCCCTCGAGAGCGGCGAACTCGACGTTTCCACTGCGATTCCATCCGGAAGCCTCGACGGGTTCGAGAGCGACGAGGAGTACGGCGTGTCCCAGACGATGGCGGGCGAGTTCGACTTCCTCATCTACCCGACGTACCTCGAACCGTTCGACCGGACCGACGTTCGCCGGGGAATCGACCAGTTGCTCCCGCGCGAACGCATCGTCGAGGACGTCTACGCCGGCCGTGGCGAGCCCGGTTACGTGCCGATCCCGCCACTGCTCGAGGAGTACACCGACCCCTCGTTCGAAGCCTATATCCGCGAGGAGTACTACGACTGAGACGATTCTTCCACAGGCCCGATGTCGCTCGGAAAGTACGTGATCAGACGAACGCTGTACGCGGTCCCGGTACTGTTCGGTGTGACCGCGATCACGTTCTCGCTGCTTCACCTCGTGCCGGGCGACGTCGTCGACGTGCTCGTCGGCTACGAGTCCGTCGACCCGGCCACCAGAGCCGACCTCGAGGCCAAGTACGGACTGAACCAGCCCATCTGGCAGCAGTACCTGCAGTGGCTCGCCGACGCGCTCACGCTCGAGTTCGGCGAGTCGCCGGTCACCGGTCGCGACGTGGAAGCGACCGTCGCCCAGCGCCTCCCGGCGACGCTGGCACTCGGTTTCGCGGCGTGGGCCGTCTCGCTCGCGGTCGGCATCCCGGTCGGCATCCTCGCGGCCGTCAGGCGCGACCGGCCCGCAGACGAGGCGAGCCGACTCGCCGCCCTCGCGGCCATCGCGACGCCAAACTTCTGGCTCGGGCTCGTCCTGCTGTTCGTCTTCGCCGTCCAGCTCGGCTGGTTCCGGGTGACGCCACCGGAGGCTCCCTTGTTTTCTCTCGAGATGCTCCGATTCATGGTCCTGCCGACGATCACCCTCTCGGTCGCCTCGGCTGCAATCGTCGCCAGACTCCTCCGGGCCTCGATGTGTCGAGAACTCGAGGCCGAGTACGTACGAACCGCTCGAGCCAAGGGACTACGGGAGCGAACCGTGATCGGCAAGCACGTCCTTCGCAACTCGCTCGCCGCGGTCGTCACTTTCGCCGGCCTCCAGATCGCGCTGCTCGTCGACGGCGCCGTCGTCGTCGAACAGGTGTTCTCCTGGCCAGGGATGGGCCAGCTCGTCGTCGAGGCGATCGATCAGCGGGACGTCCCGGTCGTTCAGGCCGTCGTCCTGCTGATCGGCGTCTCAGTCGTCGTCGCGAATCTGCTCGTCGACGTCGCCTACGCCGTGCTGGACCCGCGGGTGCGATACGACCGGTGATCGATCCATGACCGACCCCAGCCCGACACGTCGACGTGGCCGCCTCCGGATCGAGGGCTTCGACGCCTCGGAAACGGAGGCTGCCACCGCGACGTCCGTCCAGGAATCCGGCTCGAGTCGAGCCGAGCAGGGTGGTCGGGTGAACGCCGACCACGTCGACCGCGTTGCCGCCGAACGCACCGGACCCGTACACGACCCGCTCCGACCGGGCCGCGACCACGGGTCGACCGGCCTCCACCGCCGCTCCCGCCGGGACGACGTCCTCGAGCGACTCAGCCGGAACCGATCGGCCATCGTCGGCGGTTCACTCCTCTTCGCCCTGACGCTGGCCGCCGTCTTCGCCCGCCCGCTCGAGGTGACGGCCGTCGGCTACCGGATCGCACTGCAGCCGATCGGGCTGGCTCCCTACGAGCCGACGGCGATGTACGTCGGCCCGACGAACGCCGGACCGTCGCTGGCCCACCCGTTCGGCACCGACTGGGCCGGCCGGGACGTCTTCTCGCGCGTGCTCGTCGGCGGACGCTACAGCCTCGCGATCGGCGGGCTGGCAGTCGCACTCGCCTGCGCGATCGGCATCCCGCTCGGAACGATCTCGGGGTACGTCGGCGGCCGGGTCGACGACCTGTTCATGCGCGTCGTCGACACCCTCTTCGCGTTCCCGTTTCTCGTCCTCGCGATCGCGATCGTCGCGGTACTCGGCCAGGGCGTCTGGAACGTCGTCCTCGCGCTCGTCCTGACCGGCTGGCTCTCTTACGCCCGCCTCGTTCGCGGAGAGGTCCTCTCGATCCGCGAATCGACGTACGTCACGGCCTCGAGGGCGCTCGGAACCCCGACCCGGACGATCATCTGGAAACACGTCCTCCCCGGCGCGCTCGCACCTGTCGTCGTCCAGGCCACCCTGAACGTCGGGACCGTCGTCCTCGCGGCCGCTGCCCTCGGCTTCCTCGGACTCGGCCTCCCGCCGGGCAGTGCCGAGTGGGGGACGATGCTCGCCGACGGCTACCACGCGCTGCTCCAGGGTCACTGGCACGTCACCGTCTTCCCCGGCCTCGCGCTCTTCACGCTCATCCTCGCGATCACCCTCCTCGGCGACGGCCTGAACGACGCACTCGACCCTCGAACCGACAGCTTCGAACGCGAACGGAGGGGTCGCTGATGGCGCTGCTCTCCGTCGAGGACCTGACCGTCCAGTTCTACACCGACCGGGGCGTCCTCCGCGCCGTCGATGGCCTGAGCTACGAGATCGAGCGCGGGGAAACCCTCGGTATCGTCGGCGAGAGCGGTGCCGGCAAGACCGTCACGAGCCTCGCGCTCCTCCGGCTGCTCGAGGACGGCGAGATCGTCGACGGCTCCATCAGGTTCGACGGGCAGGACGTCCTCGAGTGCTCGCCGGCCGAGCTTCGCAGGCTCCGGGGCAACCGCGTCGCGATGGTGTTTCAGGACTCCCAGTCGGCGTTCAACCCCGTTTACACCGTCGGCGAGCAGATCGCCGAGGGAGTCCGCGCACACGAGGACGTCTCACGGCGGGAGGCGCGAGAGCGAGCGATCGACCTCCTCGCTCGCGTCGACGTCGCCGCACCCGCCAGCCGGTACACCGATTACCCCCACGAGTTCTCCGGCGGGATGCTCCAGCGGGCCGCCATCGCGATGGCGCTTGCCGGCGACCCCGACCTCCTGATCTGCGACGAGCCCACCACCGGCATCGACGTCACCGTCCAGGCCCAGCTCCTCGAGTTGCTCGCGGAACTCGCCAGCGAGGACGGACTGGCGATCCAGCTGGTCACCCACGACCTGGGGGTCGTCGCCGAGTGCTGCGATCGCGTAGTCGTCCTCTACGCCGGAGCTGCCGTCGAGTGCGCCCCCGTCGAATCGCTGTTCTACGAGCCGAGTCACCCCTACACTGCAGGCCTGCTGGCCTCGATCCCGCGCCTGGGCGACGACCGCGACCGGCTCCCCCAGCTTCCCGGCTCGATACCCGACCTCGTCGACCGGCCCACCGGCTGCCGGTTTCACCCGCGGTGTCCGTACGCCGAGGCGATCTGCCGGACTCGAGAGCCGACACTCGAGTCCGTCGACGGCGACGACTCGAGCGGAGGCCCGGGCGGTGACCGCCAGCCTGCTCATCGGGCGGCCTGCCACGCTTACACCGGCGACCTCGAGGGCGACCTCGAGTACGAGGTTCGGGTGCTCGACGACGAATCCGACCGATACGACCGGCCAGTAGACGCCAGCGACCCACCGTCGACCAGCGGAGGCGACCGGACGTGAGCGCCCCCGTCCTCGCCGCACGCGACCTCGAGGTCCACTACACCACGAGCGACGGCCTCCTCGAACGACTGGCCCGTCGCGGCGACACCGTCCGGGCCGTCGACGGCGTCGACCTCGCGCTCGAGGCCGGCGAAACCCTCGGCCTCGTCGGCGAGAGTGGCTGTGGCAAGAGCACGCTCGCGCAGGCACTGGTCGGGCTGGAAGAAACCACGGGCGGAACGGTTACCTACCGCGGGAGAACTCTCGAGTCGCTCTCAGGTGAGGACCGCCAGACGTTCCGGACCGACGTCCAGTACCTCTTCCAGAACCCGGGAGCCAGCCTCGATCCGCGCCTCCCCGTCGGCGACGCCGTGGCCGAACCGCTCGCCGTCCACGACGTCGTCCCCCCGGCCCGACGCGACGAACGCGTCGCCGAACTGCTCGAACTCGTCGGCCTCTCGGCCACCGACGCGAACCGGTACCCCCACGAGTGCTCGGGCGGGCAGCGCCAGCGGATCGCCATCGCCCGCGCACTCGCCGTCGAACCCTCGGTGCTCGTCTGCGACGAACCCGTCTCGTCGCTCGACGCCGGCGAGCAGGCCCGCATCCTCAACCTGCTCGCCGACCTCCGGGACCGACTCGAGCTCACGACGCTGTTCGTCAGTCACGACCTCTCGGTCGTCGACCACGTCGCCGACCGAATCGCCGTCATGTACCTCGGGCGCGTCGTCGAACGCGGCACGCCCGCCGACCTCTTCGACGACCTGCTCGAGCCCGAGCACGGGACCGAAGACGAACGCGGCGACCAGCCAACCCTCCACCCCTACACCGAGGCGCTGGTCTCGGCTATCCCCGAACCCGACCCGCTCTGGGAGGGCAGACGAATCGTCCTCGAGGGCGACGTCCCCTCCCCCATCGACCCGCCGACGGGCTGTCGGTTCCACACCCGCTGTCATCGGCTCGTCCCGCCCGACCCGTTCGACCTCGAACCCGCCGAATTTCGACCCGTGATGACACTGCGGACTCGACTCGATCGCGTCGAGTCCGGAGCGATCCGCGGTCCGACTCCGGCGACGATTCGAGAAGCCCTCGGCGTCAGTTCCCTCGAGTCCGGACCGGAACTCACGACCACCGCGATCCGGGATGCAATCGGCCTCCCCGACTCGCTCTCGGATCCAGCCGCCGAGAGGCGACTCGAAGCGGCGCTCGAGGCAGTCGTCGCCGGAGACGTTTCCAGCGCTCGGTCGACGCTCGAAGACGCCTTCGAGACGCCCTGCGAGTCGTGCTCACCCGCGTTCCGGCCCGTCGCCGACGGCCACGAGATCGCCTGTCGCCGGTTCGAGGAGAGCCGCGACGAGTAGTCACACAGAGGCACGCTCGATACGCTTTTGGAGAGCCGACTCGAGCCCTCGGTACGTGCCGTCTCCGTCCACGGGAGCCGATCCAGTCGATCGGCAAGAACGCTCCCGCGAGCGCGAGCGCCCCGACCGGTCACGGACCGTCGACTTCGGAGCGCTGAGCCACGCGTTCCTCCCGGAACGACTGCGCACCCGGGCGATCACCGTGACCATCGAGACCGACCGCGACTGCTATCGAACCGGCGAGTCGGTGACGCTCACAGTTACGCTCGAGAACCGCCTGCCAATCCCGGTCCGTCTCCGGACGGAGAGTCCCGTCGGCTGGCACTGGTCGGTCGACGGCCACCCCGAGGGATCCGCCGTCGCTCGACCCGCTTCCGACCGGACGGGCGTCATCTCGTTCGCTCGCGGCGAGCGCAAGCGATTCCGCCGGCGCTGGCCCCAGCGCGTTCGCGTGAGCGACCACGAGTGGGACGCCGCCGATCCGGGCCGCCACACCCTCGAGGCCCGCATCGACCGCCCCGACGCCGACGCGCGCGGACTCGTCGATCGGACGACCCTCGAGATCGTCGCGTGAGCCGTTGCTGTACAGCGGTCGCGTTCTCTGGACTGTCGCCGGACCTCGAGTGAGGGTTACCGACGCTCGAGACGTGTCTGTTTCCCGTTCTGCGTTGTTTCGTGGCCAAAGCTCGAAGTCGTTCTACAGTCGAGAGGGTGACTCTCGAGGCAAAGGAGGGCTCGATATCGGTGGCAGCCTCGAGGTGGGAGGTAGATTTGAACTACGTCCACTTCGCTCCCCGCGGTCGCTCGTGGCTTACTTCAAATCTACTCGGCTCCATTTGCTGCTCACGTGTTGTTCGCAGCAAAACGATAGCGGGAGGTAGATTTGAACCACGGTCGCAGCGAAGCTGCTCCCTGATTCAAATCCACCACCATGCTATGGATGGCGCTCACGGATTTGTTCGCGCCAAAACATAGCGGGAGGTAGATTTGAACTACCGATCTGCGGGTTATGAGCCCGCCGGAATCTCCTGGCTATCCCATCCCGCTACCTCTTCCTAACCGAGTGTACTAATTAAGGGTTGTGATTCGGCCACCGTATGCGGGTTTCACCCTAGCTGCGGTGTACCTTCCACGTATAGAGGCTCTCGAAGGCGTAGTTGACGAAGAAGCCAGCGCCGATGCCGACCACGTTTGCGAGTACGTACCACATCCCGACGCCGTAGTGCAACCCCGCGAGGACACCGAGGGTCACGAGAAACCCACCGAACCGGACCAGGTTCGACCTGACGAAGCGGCGACCGAGCGCCCGCGGCCCCATTGGACCGTACCGGGCGAACGTCCAGTATTCGTTGATCACGAAGATGACGATGATCGACAGCTCCCACGAGATCACCTTCGCCAGCACCGGCCCGAGAATCGTCAACTCGACGAGCAAGAAGAGCGATACGACGTCGACGCCAGCGCCGACGAATCCCACGCCCGCGAACTGGCTGATCCTCGTAGGTGCGTACAGCGCCCCCAGGAGCCGGCGAATCGCCTTCCGAAGTGACTCACTCATCGTCGGAGACGAACCGCCGGTGTGATTCGGCCGCGAGCGTCTCGAGGACGGGCGCTGCCTCGGGAACGACGCGACCGATCGATTCGTGTACCGGATCGCCGCGGAGTCGACCAGCCCGGTGGTGGGCCTCGAGCAGCCCGCCGGCCAGCTCGAGTGTGGTACCCACAGAAGAGACGGTCGACTGGGGGGCGTCGGCCCAGGTCACCGGAACCTCCTCGATGCGGTACCCCAGCGCGTCCACGACCGCAAGGAGTTCGACGTCCCACGCGAAACCGGACTCACAGAGGTGTGAGGCGACCTCGGCCCAGGCACCCGCGTCGATGGCCTTCGTCCCGCACTGGTAATCCCACACCGAAACCGAGAGTACCCGCCGAGCGACCCACGCGAAGACGTCGCCCAGACGCTCCCGGAGCGTCGACTGGGAGTTGTAGACGTCGGCCTCCGGGTGGCGCCGGGAGCCGACGGCGAGGTCGGCCCGTCGTTCGCGCACGCGATCGACCACTGCCGCGACCGACTCGACTGCCGTCGAGCCGTCGGCGTCGACGAACGCCAGCACTTCCGTCTCGAGCGCACAGAACCCGGCCGTCACCGCCGCGCCTTTCCCCCGGCGATCAGGGGCGACGTCGACGGTCGCAGGCAGGTGCTCGAGCGCGGCCAGTGTCTCCCCGCAGGGTTCGTCGAGTTCGATCAGGATCGTCTCCGGCTCGAGGCGGTCCTCGAGAGCCAGCACGTACGATCGTAACAGGTCGACGTCGGGGCGAAACGCCGGGATAACGAGGCCGACCGTCCGACTCATTCGTCTCGACGGTGGGTCCACCCGGTGAAAAGCATGCTGAAAGGTCGCCGCCGGTGGACGATCGACCGACAATAGCGCTCTCGGTCGCCCTACTGACAAGCTATTTATCCAAGACGCAGAGAGATATTGTATGGCTGTCATTCAGGCCCTGAAACGAACTCCCTCGACGGTCCTCGGACATCCGATCGTCTTCGTGGCCGTCCTCCTGTACGGAATCGTCGTCACCCTCTTGCAGATACCACAGTTGATCTACCAGCAACCGGACTCGCTGGTGACCGCACTCGTGCCGTGGCTGGTTCTCGGCGTGTCGATCGTTCTCTATCCGTTCCTCTGGGGCGGACTCGTCGGGATCGCGAACGACGCCGCGAGCGGCCACTCACCGACGATTGGTCGCTTCGCCGCGCACGGCCGGTCGTTCTATCTGTCGATACTGGGGGCGTACCTGCTGCTAACTGGCGTCGTCATCGCACTGGTTATCCCGTTCACGATGGCGATGATCGCCGGCGGGTTCGCGTTCGTTCTGACCGACGGCAGCGCGGTTGGCCTCGCCATCCTTGCACTGCTCGGACTGGTCTTTCTCGCGATCTACCTCGGCGTGATGTTCGTCGTCCAGTTTTTCCTCCACGCGATCGTTATCGAAGGGACCCGTGCTATCGAGGGCCTGAAGCGAAGTCTCGAGGTCGTCCGGTCGAACCTGCTCTCGGCGTTTGGCCACGCGCTCGTGGTCGCCGCCGGTGGGTTCCTCGTGGCAATCCCGTACATCGGCGTGCAGTTCTGGCTCTTCCCGCCGACGATGCCCGGCGAAGACCTCACGCTACCGGATCCCGGCGTGGCCGCAGGTGCGTTCGGCGTCTCGACGCTCTTCGGCGCGATCGTCGGCGTATTCTTGCTGGTCTTTACCGTCCAGTTCTACCGGGCCGTCATCGGCCTCGAGGGAGCAGGCGCTCGGGGTACCGGGACGACGAACGACTGGTAACGAAACCGAACGGTCTAGATGACTCCAGATCGGTCGACAGGGAGACGACCGGTCGGTCACCGGAGAACCGAGACAGAAGAGAACGGACGAGCGACGAACGGCCGATCGTTCGCACGAACCTCGCGCCCGTGAGCGACGGCCGGGAGAGGTCAGATGACGAGTTCGCCCTGAGACTCGACGACGTCGATCTCGTCGGCGTCGACCAGGTCGACGTCCAGGAAGTGCGGGATGAAGTTGCGTTTCTCGTAGTCTTCGATTTCGGACTCGTCGCCGACGGTACACCAGAGCTGGACCGCCGAGGGACCGTGCCACTCGCCGTTGCGGCTGATCCCGAAACAGACCAGTCGGTCCCCCTCGTGCTCGATGACGGCACCCTTCCGGATTCCCGGATCGCCCTGGATGATGAGCCGCTTCATACTCGCCACTTCTGGCGATGGCGGATTAAACGCTTCGACCGGACTCGAGCGTGAGCGGGCGGTGGGCTGGGACGGCGACCCATGGCCGGGGCGGCGACGAACCAAACGGGTTTTAAACAGGGCTGTCCTAGGCCTCGTCAAGAACTACTCATGCAGATGCCACGCCGGTTCAATACGTACTGTCCGCACTGCCACGAACACTACGAACACGAAGTCGAGAAGACCCGTACGGGTGCCTCGACGGGGATGAAGAAGGTCGCCGACCGCCAGCGCAAGCGCCAGACCTCGAGCATCGGGAACTCCGGTAAGTTCTCGAAGGTCCCCAGCGGCGAAAAGCCCACCAAGAAGACCGACCTCAAATACCGCTGCACCGAGTGCGGCAAGGCCCACCTCCGCAAGGGATGGCGCGCCGGCCGACTCGAGTTCCAGGAGTGATTTCCATGGCAGGAAACTTCTACTCCGTCCGCTGCGGTGACTGCGAGAACGAACAGGTCGTCTTCGGCAAGGCCGCCACCGAGGTCGCCTGCGCCGTCTGCGGAACGACGCTGGCTCGCCCGACCGGTGGCAAAGCCGAGATCGAACACGAGATCGTCGAAACTGTCGAGTCACGATGAAGTACAGCGGCTGGCCCGACCCCGGCGAACTCGTCGTCGGCAAGATCGACGAGATCGAAGACTTCGGCGTCTTCGTCGATCTCGAGGAGTACGAGGACAAACGCGGCCTCATCCACATCTCGGAGGTCGCAAGCGGGTGGATCAAGAACGTCCGCGACCACGTCCGTGAGGGCCAGATCGTCGTCTGCAAGGTACTCGAGGTCGACGAGAGTCACGAGCAGATCGACCTCTCGCTCAAAGACGTCAACGACCACCAGCGCTCGGAGAAGATCCAGCAGTGGAAAAACGAGCAGAAGGCCGACAACTGGATGGATCTGGCCTTCGAGGACCTGGACGACGAGCGCTACGGCCCGGTCGCGAACGAACTGATCGCCGCCCACGGCAGCCTCTACGAGGGCTTCAAACAGGCGGCCATCCACGGCGAAGAAGAACTCCAGACGACCGACCTCAGCGACGAGGAACTCGAGGCCATCGTCGAAACCGCCCGCGAGAACGTCTCGGTCCCGTACGTCAACGTCACCGGCTACGTCGACCTCGAGAACCCCTCGCCGACTGGCGTCGACGGCATCCGCGAGGCCCTCGAAGCGGCCGGGGGTAACGGCGAAGTCCCCGAGGAGGTCGACCTCGAAGTGAGCTACGTCGGCGCGCCCGAGTACCGCATCGAGGTTCAGGCACCCAACTACAAGACCGCCGAGGACCAGCTCGAGGCGAGCGCCGATCGTGCGATCGCCGCCATCGAAGACCAGGGTGGAGAGGGCGACTACCACCGCGAGCGTCGGACTGACGACGAGTAACGGCCTCGTTCCGGAGCACCCCACATGAAATCCGACATCCGGGTCTGTTCGGCGTGGCGCGACCGACACGACCGCCCGATATACACCCTTTCTGACACCTGTCCCGACTGCGGTAGCGACACCGAAAACAGCGCGCCGGCTCCGTTCGATCCCGGTGATCCCTACGGGGAGTACCGACGCGCTCTTAACGGTCGCGGTCGCTGATACGGTATGGACGAACTCGACATCGAGACGGTCGCCGAGGTCGACCTCGACGACCCCGTACTCGTCGAGGGGCTGCCGGGCGTCGGACACGTGGGGAAACTCGCCGTCGACCACCTGCTCGAGGAACTCGAGGGCGAGAGCACGCTCGTGCGGCGGGTTTACTCCCCGGAGTTTCCGCCGCAGGTAACCGTCGAGAACGGTGTTTCGGAACTGACCTGTGCGGAACTCTTCGCGGTCAGTACCGCAGACGGCCGAGACCTGTTGCTCCTGACCGGCGACCATCAGGCCCAGACCAACGAGGGTCACTACGTGCTAACGAGCGCGTTCCTCGACCTCGCCGAGGAGTTCGGCGCGACCGAGGTCTACGCACTCGGCGGCGTTCCGACCGGTGAACTCATCGACGAATACGCCGTCGTCGGTGCTGTCAGCGACGAGTCGCTCGTCGACGAGCTCGAGGGCGCAGGCGTCGAGTTCCGCGAGAACGAACCTGCCGGTGGCATCGTCGGCGTCTCCGGGCTCTTGCTCGGCCTCGGCGAGCGTCGCGGGTTCGAAGCGGCCTGCCTGATGGGCGAGACCAGCGGCTACCTCGTCGACCCCAAGAGCGCCCGTGCAGTGCTCGAGGTGCTCGAGGAACAACTCGAGATCGACCTCGAGTACGAATCGCTCGACGAGCGTGCCGACGAGATGGAAGACGTCATCGGCAAGATCCAGGAGATGGAACAGCAACAGCAGATGGACGTGCCGACCGACGACGACCTTCGGTACATCGGCTGACGATCGTCACTGGTCGCACCGTCTACATTTCGTTTCGTTCGGTATTCGAGAGCGGTCCCTGACTCCAGCGGCGTCACCGCTCGAGTTCCGGCAGGTGTGACTCGACGGCCGCCCGGATCGTCCCGCTGATTCCACAGATCCAGACCCCCACGGGGTCGCCGTCGATCGAATCGATGCAGGCGATGGCCGCTCGAGCCGGTTCCGTCTCGCCGCGGCGGACGCGGACCAGCGCTCCGCCCTGACCCGATTTGCCGTCGAAATCGAACCGAATCACCCGGAGGTCCGCCGCTGCACTGCCCGGATCCCCCAGCAGGTTCTGTCCTGCGTACCAGACCTCCCGCTGGAACGACCGTCGGTCGACGTCGGTCCCCGGTCGCGTCTCGAGTTCGACCGCGAGGTAGCGCCAGCGCGGCCGGAGGTGTTTGGGGAGGTGTTTCACGGCTGGGTACCTCGGTTCGGTTGCCCCTCGCCGTCTGTCTCCTCGTATCGACCGCGTCGAACGCCCGGCTCGAGGAACGACTCGGACATGATATCGCGGTTTCGCTCGGCGAGGCGACCCCACTCGGCCAGCCCGGCTTCGACGAACTCCCTCGAGAGGCCGATTTCGTCGCCGAGCGCCAGCAGTTCCCGGGGAGCGCGAACCTCGAGGTGTGACCTCGGTGTCGCGCTCACGACGTAGGGGGCGTCGTAATAGTCGACGAGTTCCCGAAGCT
Source organism: Natrarchaeobaculum aegyptiacum (assembly GCF_002156705.1). Classification (NCBI taxonomy): domain Archaea; kingdom Methanobacteriati; phylum Methanobacteriota; class Halobacteria; order Halobacteriales; family Natrialbaceae; genus Natrarchaeobaculum; species Natrarchaeobaculum aegyptiacum. Next base: position 706,069 of record NZ_CP019893.1, on the reverse strand, counting down.
TTCGAAGCCCCTGAAGCGCCCGGACGCGCCGACCGCCGTGGCTTCGCAGCACGGGCCCGAGGTCGAACTCGAGGCGGACGCCGTTCGTGACGGCGGCTTTCACGAGGACGTGATTGACGTCACCCTGTCCGGCCATCGGTCGGGCGAGGACGTCCACCTTGTCGTTCTCGACGGCGAAGCGGTTCATCGCGTTCGCCCCGCCCACGACGACCACGATGGTCTCGTCGGTCCGGTAATTCCCGACCGCACCGCTTGCCTGCTGTGGATCGTCGGTCTGGACTTCGACGCCCGAGACGACGTCGACACCAGCGTCGGCGCGGATCACCTCGGCGTCGTACTCCGCTCGAGCACCCGCGCCATTGCGCACGACCACGCCGTCGAACCCGTATCTGGCCGCGGTCGTCGCGAACTCCGCGACTGAACTCTCCCCGTCGGGGGCGGCGTGGACGGCCTCGTACATACGCGTGAGTTGGGTGGTGAGAACTTGGGGTTTGCGTCCTGTCCCCGAAGAAAAACAACACACGTCGGCCGGAAGCACGCTCGCCGACTCGAGGCGAGCGTGTGACCCGGGGGAGGGCAGGCGGTCCACGATACCGACCGCGAACGAAGCCGGCGGCTGAGCGAGCGGGCCGACGACTGATGTGAACGAGCGACGATGCGACGCGAAGCGTCGCAATAGAGCGAGAGAACGGAAGGAGAAGGCTTTTGATCGACATTTTGCCGAGTGCGGTCGCAAAGCGACCGCACACAGAGCAAAAGGTCGGTGGTCCTAGTTCAGAATCGACTGTGCGACCGTCGCGAGCTGGCCGTTGTCTGCCTCCTGCAGTCGGTCGTCGCCGATCTTCAGGCGCAGGCGCGGGCGACCGACGTCGATCGGGACCTTCTCGGTGTCGATCAGGCCCATGTCCTCGAGTTTGGTCTTCGTCCGGCTGAACGTTGCTTTGGAGGCGATACCGACGTCCTCGCCCCACTTGCTGATGTCGTACAGCAGTGCCTCGTTGCGGGCGGCCACGAGCAGCGAGATGGTGACCTCGTCGAGGCCGTCACCGTCGCCGCGGGCGGTCTCGAGTGAGTTGAGAATCGAGGTGAAGTCAGCTTCCGCCTCGGGGCTGATTTCTTCGGAGAGGGTTTCGCGAACGTCCGTGATCGGCGGTGTTCGGAGGTTGAACGCGGTGGCGTCCTCCCAGCGAGCGGCGTAGGTGTCGTAGGTGTCGGAGACGAAGCCGTCGTCGTCGGTGACGAGGCCGCCGACGCGGTCACCGGCGTGGACGACGGCGACGACGCGCTCGTCGGTGACGAGCAGCGAGTTCTCGGGAGCTTCCTCGAGCGTTCGGAGCACGAGGGCGTCGGCGCTGATCAGGTCTGCAGCGTTCGAGGCGACGATGAAGTCGTCCATGACGTCCTTGAGCGTCCGTTCGTCGGCGAGCATGTGTACCGTCGGCAGCGAGCCGTCGAACTCGGTCGCGACGCTGACGAACTCCTCGATAGCTTCCCGGGAGGGGTTGACCATGTACAGGTCCCCACGTTCGTCCTCGAGAACAGTCTCGAGTATATCATCGATCTGGTGGTTAAGTAAATTCGAGGTCATGCCTATGGAGAAGTAAACGAATCATGGCTACTTAATTTTGGCGGCCGTTCGCACACGATAACTTCTCCTCTACCGGCTGAACCGGTGATTTTTGTCCCAAATCGTATTGTTATTCCGACTATTTTGCGGGTCCACAGGACAATTTCTCGACTACGTGAGGTGTTTTCGCTGACAGGTGATCTCACTACTCCCCTACGTTACCATGTGTCATGATCCACAATACCACGATTGAGCGCATCCGGGTCGGTAGAGGATTCGATCTGGCGAGGGCGATAGGTGGAGTGAAGCGGGATACTGGTCGGACCGAAGTGGACATGCGATCGGTGCGACTGGATCGGCCATAACGTGGCGCGGATGCCCACGTCTGACGATAATTATTTATGGATAACGTGTTACTGTAGTATCGTATGGGTGATAGTCACTATCGACTGTGTGCGGAGGTGATCGAACTGGCGTTCGGACGACGTCAGGCGAGTGGTGATCTCACGACGGATCGACGTCCCGAGTTTCTCGCTCGAGCGAAGCGTGTGAGTACCTACGGCGGACCCTAACGGGCGAACTCCGACCAGAGGTCTTCCGACCAGTAGAGGTCGCCGTCGTAGACGACCGACGCTTCGGTTTCTTTGAGCAACGACGTGAGTTCCCCTCGAGAGAGCGTGAAGTGTGATTTGCGCCCACAGAGGTACGCGTAGTCGTTTTCTTCGGTATGCGGGAAGTAGTACGAGCCAGTGACCCGTGTCGAGTAGCAGTCGAAGGTGACGAGAAATCGCTGGGGGTGGGTGCCGTGGCCCTCGTACCCGTCGCGGGCAGTCTGTGAGGCGTCGTCGTAGTTGAGAGTCACGCCGTCGTCCCCGGAGTCGATCGGATCGACGATCATCGTCGTCGGCGCCCGGTGCTCACCCTGGGTGAGCGAGTGAGTGCCGTCACCGACGACGGCGTAATCTTTGCCCATCATGATTCGCCGACGGGCGAGGCGCATCGCGCGTTCGATACTGAAGCCGTGGACGAGGAGTTTGGCGAACGTCGAACCGACCTTGAGCGCGTGCTCGTTCAACACCTTGGTAAAAGTGACCGCACCGGCGACGCTCCCCTTCTCGACGAGCGCGCGTCCCTCGTAGAACGAGCCACAGGCGTTGAGAAAGAACGTCTGGACCCGACATCGGTCGAGACTGGACGTCGAGAGATAGCCGTCCGCACAGCGCAGGCCGTCAGTTTCGCAGTGGCCGATGTAATGGACGAAGTCGTGTTCGGACTCGAAGACCCGGGCGAGGTCGGCGGTGCGCAGTGACTCTTCGACGGTAACCTCCATCGGGAGTTGTTCGGACCGTTGCCGGTAGATGTCTGCGACGCGCTGGCGCTCGCCTGCCATCTCGGGATCGTTGAGTACCACGCAGATGGAGATCGCGTCGCTGTCTCGCTCGAGGTAGGCCAGCCGGTTCGCGTAGGCCTCGGTCGCGGATTTGAAGACGTCGATTGGAACGCCCGCGGCCAGCCAGCCGTGGACCCGCCCGTGTCTGAGTTCGGGTTTGACGACGTCGACCGACGGAACCTGTCCGGTGTTCGAGCGGTCGTCGCCCGTCGGTGTCGTGCTCGCGCGGCAGGTGGCGTCTGCAGGCTTTTGGATCCGTCCGCGGTAGAAGTCCTCGAGCGAGCGTTCGACGAGTTCACGCCCCTCGAGTTTGGACGTCCGGGGCGTGTAGATCAGGCTCAGGCGGTCGAGCAGGTACGGCAGCGCCTCGACGCGGTCGTACTCGGGGGTGACGTACGTCGAGAGGTGCCAGTCGGGGAGTCGGTGTTCGATCGCCGCGAACGGCACCTCGAGATAGGCGGCGAGTCGTTCGCCGGGGGTAGCGTCGTAGAGCTCCTCGGCGTCGAGTTCGAGGGCCTCGAGCAGGCTCAGTTCGGCCAGTCGCGTTCCATAAGGACCTGCGTTCCGGACGAGACAGTCGAGGAAGAACGTCTTCCGGAGCAACTGCGTGACCTCGAACTCGAGGTCCGGCATCGTCGAGAGCGGTTCTTCTACGGCGAACTCGGGGATTCGGAGCCGAGGGGCGGCCGCCGTTGCTCCCCTCGCCGGTCCCGGTGGTGTCCCGGACGACGTCGCCGCCATCGTGGCCCCCGGCTCGAGGACGTCGACGCTGGCCTGGAGGTAGTACGCGAGTGGCGCGACGGTGTACAGCGACTGGTAATCGGCCGGTACGAGGAGTTCGACGCCGGTTTCCGGGGTGGCTTCGCGAAGGTGCTCGGGAATCTCGAGGTCGTCGCCGGGCTCGAGCAGGGGTGGATGGCCGCGGAGCGTCGGGTAGGTTCGGTCGGGACCGGTCGTCTTGTGGGACGACGAGAGGTGTGATAGCGCCGTCGCCAGGGCGGCAGGGCTATCGGGAACGGTGATCGTGTCGGCGGGGAGTTCGTGACGGCTGCGAAAGCCGACGACGACCCGGGTCCGCTCGGGGAACGTGACGACGATCGATTCGTAGTCGTCGGTCCGTTCGATCGTCGCGGCACTCGAGAACCGAAGGTAGATCTTGATCTCGGTGTCGACGTCGACGACGTACTCGTCGGCCGGGAGCGAGAGCGTGTCGCTCCCGGGGTCGAGTTCGAACCGGTCGTCGGCACCCATGGCGAACGCGTAGACGATGGCGTGGGGAAACTCGAGCGTACGAGTGGTGGCCAGGACCGTCTCGTCGACTGGACGCGGCACGTCCTGGTCTGACGCCGTGACGGTGAGTTCCGTCCCACGGACGAGTACCGCTGCGTTGTCGGCGTCAGTAACGCGAAGGGCGTGGGGTGCCACGTCCCACTCGATCATTCGATACCAAGAATGTCAGGCAGGTAAGTTAGTTGTATCGAATGGTGTGGTAGCGACTGTGACGGTGCCGAATTACCGGGCGTCGCCCGTCAAATGTCGGTCGTCTGTCCGCCGTCCGTCTGCCGTGGCCCGCGGCCTCTCGAGCGTGGCGATCACCGGGAAACGGCACGTTGCGACGAAGACCTGTCCCAGAAACGGCGATCGCTGAACCGGGAAAGGTACACTTATACAGCCGCCAGCCGGCAGTTCGCACATGGACCACGACCACGTCCGGGACGTCGATCCCGCGGTAGCTGACGCACTCGAAGGTGAACTCGAGCGACAGCGCTCGACGCTGCAGATGATCGCCAGCGAGAACCACGTCAGTCGCGCGGTCGTCGACGCCCAGGGGAGCGTCCTGACCAACAAGTACGCCGAGGGCTACCCCGGTTCGCGCTACTACGGCGGCTGTGAGTACGCCGACGAGGTCGAACAGCTCGCCATCGACCGCGCCGCGGAACTGTTCGGGGCCGAGCACGTCAACGTCCAGCCCCACTCTGGCACGCAGGCCAACCAGGCCGTCTACTTCGCCATGCTCGAGCCCGGCGACAGGATCCTCTCGCTGGATCTGACCCACGGCGGCCACCTGAGCCACGGTCACCCGGCGAACTTCGTCGGTCAGCTCTACGAGGTCGAACAGTACGAAGTCGACGCCGAGACGGGCTACATCGACTACGACGGACTCGAGGAACAGGCCGCCGAGTTCGACCCAGATATCGTCGTCTCCGGCTACTCGGCGTATCCGCGCGATATCGACTGGGAGCGCATTCAGGACGTCGCCGACGACGTCGACGCGCTCCACCTCGCGGACATCGCCCACATCACGGGGCTGGTCGCCGCGGGCGTTCACTCCTCGCCCGTCGGCATCGCCGACTTCGTCACCGGCTCGACGCACAAGACCATCCGCGCCGGCCGCGGTGGCATCGTCATGTGCGACGAGGAGTACGCCGACGACGTCGACGCCGCCGTCTTCCCTGGCGGGCAGGGTGGCCCGCTCATGCACAACGTCGCTGGCAAGGCCGTCGGCTTCGAAGAGGCCCTCCAGCCCGAATTCGAGGAGTACGCCGAACAGACCGTCGCCAACGCGAAGGCCCTCGGTGAGACGCTCGCCGACGAGGGCTTCTCGCTGGTTTCGGGCGGCACCGACAACCACCTCGTGCTCGTCGACCTCCGGGAGAGCCACCCCGACACCTCCGGCGGCGACGCCGAGGTCGCCCTCGAGGAAGCCGGCATCGTCCTGAACGGCAACACGGTGCCCGGCGAGACGCGCTCGGCGTTCGACCCCTCGGGAATCCGCGCCGGCACGCCCGCGCTCACGACTCGCGGCTTCGACGAGGACGACTGCCGAAAAGTAGGCGAGTTGATCGCCCGCGTGATCGACGCACCCGACGACGAGGCCGTCAAGGCCGAGGTTCGTGAGGAAGTCGAGGCGCTCTGTGCGGCGAATCCGCTGTACGAAGACGACTGATCCGGACTCCGGTCGCCGTCTCTCTCGCCATTTTTCTGTCACCGCTTCTCGGCCGCTCGAGCGGCCGTGCTGTTCGCCGTTCGCCGTTTTCCGTCCGATCGGCGAAACCGACGACTGCCCGCACGTTCCCGGAATACGCACGCACCGGTTTTGACCGGCACCACGGGGTCCGTTCGGTATGGGATCGGATCGAACGTCGCTCGAGCGACGGACCGTCCTCACCGCGCTGGGTGCCGGTGGACTCGCCGTGCTCTCGGGCGACGCGGCGACGGCGAGCGAGACTATGCGGTCGATCGTCGGGCAGATCGACGAGGACGACCCGCCGGTGATCGCACGTGGCACCGAACGGGTCGAACGGCTCTTCGAGTACCAGCTCGAGCAGGGACTGCACCACGGGGCGCAACTCGCAGTGTATCGAGACGACGAACTGATCGTCGACCTCGCGGGCGGGATTACGGACGTCGAGGACGGCGACGGCGGGGAGCTACCGACGGACGAGGCCGTTCCGGACGGGACCGAGACGGAATCGGACTCGAGATTCGTCCTCTTCTCGAACACGAAACCGCTCGCGGCGGCCTGCGTGCACGTGCTCGTCGACAGGGGAGCCCTCGCGTTCGACGATCCGATCGTCGATCACTGGCCCGACTTCGCCGACGAGGGGTCGGAGAAAGCCGAGGTGACGGTCCGCCACGTCCTCACACACCAGTCGGGGCTCCCCGAGACGCCGGTCGACCAGGCGTACGACGACTGGACAGATCCCGACGCGCTCGCCGAGGGCGTCGAGGAGGCCGAACTTCAGTTCTCTCCGGGCGAGGAGATTTCCTACCAGTTCTACAGCTTCGGCTGGATCGTCGGCGAACTCGTCCGGCAGGTTACCGGCGAGCGCATCGACGACTTTGCGCGTGAGACGGTATTCGAACCGCTGGGGATGGATCGCACCCACATCGGCCGACCGGAGGACGAGGAAACAGTCGATGACGACGGCGAGGCGTTCGAGGTGGCCACGCTCGCTGGCTTCGAACCCTGCGATCGGGTCGGCGAACCGGGGCTCGTCGCCGGCTACACGACCGAGGAGGCCGCCGAGACGTACAACCGCGAGGCGGTCCAGGAGGGGCTCAACCCGGCCTGGACCGGTATCGGCCCGGCTCGAGAGCTTGCGCGCTTTTACGCCTGCTACCTGAACGGCGGTGAGTTCGACGGCACCCGTTTGCTCGAGGAAGAGACGGTCGCGGAGGTGACCTCCCTCCAGGTCGAGGAGCCGCCGGTGGACGTCGTCGGTACGGCAGACCGGTGGAGCCTCGGCTTTCAGCGCGGCGGCGCACTACCCGACCGTCGAGGCGTCGTCACACCCGTGGGAACGTTCGGCCACGGTGGGCTGGGAAGCAGCCAGACCTGGGCCGATCCCGAATCGGGACTCGCGTTCGCGTTCGTCTGTAACGGCATTCGCGACGGCTACGAGCACAACGCGCGAACCGCGATCCTCTCGGAGACGGTCCGGCAGGAACTGGGCTGAGGCTGAATCGAGTCCGCAGTCGGCATCGCTCGCTGGCACGCAGCCGCGCCGTCACGCACCGCTGTCACTCGCCGGCCCGCGGCTTTTGCTCCGGGTCGCCGTACGGCCGTGCATGTCTTCTCGCCCGACCGGCACCCTGTCCAACGATCGACTGCTGGAGCTTCGGGAGACCACAGAGACGGCGGCCTCAGAACTGGCGATCGAGGTGACGCCGGTCGCCGCGGACGTTCACGAGCGGCAGGCACGAGCGCTGATCGACGCCGCCGGTGTCGAAGAGTACGCCGCCCTCGATGGCGAGTACGGCCTCGTCGTCACCGACGAGCGCGATCCGACCGAGTGGGCGGCCCCGGAGTCGGGGCGCGACCGGTGAGCCCGGCGAGGGGCGACTCGAGACGGAGAGCCGGGCTGCAAACGCCGGCCCCAGCGTCATCATCGGTCCCGGTGTAGGCTCGCGGAGCCATGCCCAGGAGGAGGACGATCCTATGAGCGAGGGTTCCCAGCGCGAACGGCCGGACGTCGATCCCGAGTACGACCACCTGCGGGGCGAAGGCGAGGGTGTAGATCCCGACGCGCTCACGGACCTGCTCTCTGACTACGCACTCCGGCGGGACGACCACGAGAACGCGCCGGCGTTCGTGATCCGGCCGGACGACGTCGTCGAGGTCCTGACGCTCCTCCGGGAGGAGGCGGAGTTCGACCACCTGTCCTGTATCACCCCACAGGAGTACGAGGACCGCTACGAGTCGATCCTCCACGTCACGTCGTTCGACGATCGGACCCGCGAGGTCTCGCTCGTCGTCGAGCTCCCGAAAGACGACCCGGTCAGCGAGAGCGCAGCGCCGGTCTTCCGGACGGCCGACTGGCACGAGCGGGAGGCCTACGACCTCGTCGGTATCGAGTACGAGGGTCACCCCGACCTGCGGCGCATCCTGTTGCCCGAGTCCTGGCAGGGCCACCCCCTCTCGCTCGAGTACGACCAGACCCAGTCCCAGATCGTCCGCTACGGCGAACACGCCAACCCGCTCGAGGCGGACCGTCGGACCGACGAAGGAGACACGATGCTGCTCAACGTGGGACCGCACCACCCGGCGACCCACGGTGTGCTCCACCTGAAGGCGGTGCTCGACGGGGAGACGGTCGCCGACGTGGAACCGGACGTGGGCTACCTCCATCGCTGTGAGGAACAGATGTGCCAGCAGGGGACCTACCGCCACCAGATCATCCCGTACTCGAACCGGTGGGATTACACGGCGAACCTGCCCAACGAGTGGGCGGTCGCCCGCGCGATCGAGGACATCGCCGACATCGAGGTACCCACGTATGCCCAGGTGTTGCGGACGATGGCGACCGAACTCGGGCGGATGCTCGGGCACTTCCTCGCACTCGGCACGTTCGCGCTGGACATCTACGGCGAGTTCACCGCGATCTTCCAGTACGCCTTCCGGGACCGGGAGGTCGTCCAGGACATCTTAGAGGACCTTACCGGCCAGCGGATGATGTTCTACTACTTCCGGCTCGGGGGGGTCTGCTGGGACCTGCCCGAACCCCGCGCGGAGTTCATCGAGAAGGCCCGCGCGTTCTTGGCGGAGTTGCCCGCGAAGCTCACGGAGTACCACGACCTGATCGTCACCAACGAGATCTTCCGCCTGCGGACGGTCGACACCGGCATCTTAGAACCCGAGGTCGCGAAGAGCTACGGCTGTACGGGCCCCGTTGCCCGCGGGTCGGGGATCGACTACGACCTCCGGCGGGACGATCCATACGGCTACTACGAGCACTTGGACTGGGACGTCGTCACGCGAGACACCTGTGACAACCACGCCCGCGTCCTCGTCCGGATGGAAGAGGTCGAGGAGTCGGCGAAGATCGTCCAGCAGTGTCTCGACCTGCTCGAGGACTGGCCCGAGGACGAGCGCACGGTCCAGAGCAACGTCCCGCGGACGCTGAAGCCGGACGCGGACGTCGAGACCTATCGCGCCGTCGAGTCGGCGAAGGGCGAACTGGGGATCTACATCCGCTCGGACGGGACGAACTCGCCCGCCCGGTTCAAGATCCGCAGTCCCTGTTACCACAACCTCTCGGCGCTCCCCGAGATGGCCGAAGGCGAGTTCGTGCCCGACCTGATCGCCTCGCTGGGCAGCCTCGACATCGTGCTGGGGAGCGTCGATCGCTGATCGCGTCGAGTTCCGGCCATCGCCCCTGCACGAGTCTGACAGCTGTCAGACGAACCGGACGATTCCGGCCGGTTCGGCCGCCGTCAACGACGAAATTTATTACGGGCCGGTCACATTGCACCCGAGTGTGGCCATAGGCAGGGACCCGCTCGACGAACTCGTCGTGCCGGACGGCACCGAAGCGAAGGAAGTCGCCCTCGAGACCGACGGGGACGTTCTCGTCGGCGCGCGCTCGAGCGTCGAGTTCGGCGTTCGCGGTCGGAACGTGATCGCGGGCGAGCGCGTCGAGTTCGGTGGCGACATCGAGGCCGACGGCGACTGTCGACTCGACATGTGGTGTGACGTGGCCGACAACGTGCTCGTCGGTCAGGACGCCTACATCGGCGAACGGGTTCACATCGGCGGCCAGTTGAAAGTCGCGGGCGACCTCGATATCGGCGACGACGTCGACATCGAGGAGGGATTCGAGGCCAACGGCTGGATCGTCATCCGGAATCCGATGCCGACGGTCGTCCTGCTCTTTGTCTACCTCAAACATCTGCTTCTCATCGGCGAGGAAGACACCGCCCAGCGGCTGATCTCCGAACTCGTCGACGAGCAAGACGAGGTCCCCACGATCGAACCGCTCGTGATCCCCCGGAACGCGACCGTCGGCGACGACGCCTGGCGGGTGTCGACGCCGGCACGAATCGGCGACGAGTGTCGCCTCCACGGCAACGTCCGCGCGGAGTCGATCGACGTCGGCGCGGCGTCGAACGTCTTCGGGAGCCTCCGTGCGCGCGGCGACGTCACAGTCGGCGAGGGATCACGCATCCACGGCGACCTGACGACCCGGCGCGGTGACGTCACGGTCGCCAACGGCGCACGCATCCTCGGGGACGTCTCCTGTGGCGACCTCGAGCTGGGTCCCGACGCCGAGGTCGACGGCACGATTCGCGCCGACGGCGAGATCACGATGGGAACGAGCAAACGCGAACGCGAGTAGCCAGTTTTGAGTCGTATTCGGCGCTCAGGGTCACCTCGAGACCCGGGTCCGACGATCGACCAGCGGTCACGACGAGCGAACCGGGCGCTTCCGTCGTGGCCACAACGTTCATCTTCGGGTCTCACCGTCGACCGCCAGACGGCGCGGCCGTCATCGGCCGTCTCGAGGCCGAGTAACCGGGAGTTTCCGCCCACGAAGGGGACCCCTATCCTTAATAGTGACAGTTGCGATAGTGATACGCACGCATGGTAGTAACAGACACGCAATCCACGGAGGGGATCGTATGCGTTCGATCGTCCTGACCAAGGGCGTGCCCGACTTCTCGGAGGGGGCGGTCTCTTTCGACGAGGACGGGCACCTGGAACGAGGGAAGACGCCCACGGTGATGAACCCGAACGACGGGTTCGCACTCGAGGCCGCGTTGCAGACGCGGGTCCGTCACGGTGGGCACGTCAGCGGCATGAGTATGGGACCGCCGAGTTACGCCGAGGTCTTGCAGGAAGCGATGGAGTCGGTCTACACCGACGACAGCTACCTGCTGACCGACCGCGAACTCGCAGCCTCGGACACGTGGGCGACCTCGATCACGCTGAGCGCGGGCCTCGAGACTTACATGGAGGAGGTCGGCGATATCGACCTCGTCTTCGCGGGCTTCAAATCCGCGGACGGCGAGACCGGCCAGACCGGCCCCCAGACGGCCTGGGCGATGGGCTGGCCGATCGTCACCCACGTGATCGCCCTCGAGATCGACCCCGACGAACGGCGACTGCGGGCGAAACGACTCGTCGAGGGCGACGTCGACGAGATCGAGACCGTAGAGGCGCCGTTGCCGTGTTTCGTCGTGACCGATCCCGAGTTCGAGCCGACCTATCGAAAGGCCTCACACCGGCTGACACACAAACGACTGCGCGCCGAAACCGAGCAACGGGCGGCCGATCACGAGGAGCACCTGACGACGTGGGGTCACGAGGACCTGAACCTCGATCCCGAGTACATCGGCCTCGACGGCTCGCCGACGATCGTCTCCTCGGTCGATCCGATTCCGAAGGCGCCGTCAGAGCGAGACGCGACGATGGTCGACCCCGACGATCCAGACGGGATGACCGAGGTCCTCGACCAGCTACAGCCCTACGCCGCTGGAGGTGACTGATCGTGACCGACGTAGATCCAACCGAACACACGGTAGACGAACTGGCGGACGAACTCGAGACGATCGACGACGAAGACGTCCTGCAGGCGGTCCTCGAGGCAGAGCAGGCCGGGCAGGACCGCGCGACCGCACGCGAGGCGGTCCACCGCCGGCTCGAGGCGATCGGTGCGATCGAGTCTGCCGACGGTGACGGCGGCGCTGGCGTGACGGCCGACAGCGACGACACCGAAGGCGAGTACGAGGAGACGAAAGAGGACGTCGGCGAGGACGCCGAGGGCGAGGAGATCGACCAGCAGGTCGAAGACGGCGACGAGGGCCACCCGGAAACGAGGGATAAAAAGCACGTCCGGGCGCTCGAGGACGGCGACTACGGCGACATGTGGGTCTTCTGTGAGACACAGGCCGGTGGGCTGCTCGAGGTCTCGAAGGAGATGCTCGGGAAGGCCCGCGAACTGATGGACGACTTCGCCGAGGAGTACGGCGACGAAGAGCGCGTGGTCGCGTTCCTGATGGGCGACGACTGCGAGGAGCTGGCCGCGGAGTGTATCGCCTACGGCGCGGACGTCGCGGTCTACCACGACGACCCCCGGCTGGAACGGTTCCTCCACGAACCGTACACGGAGATCGCAGCGCACATGGCCCGTGGACAGGGAACCGCAGAGAGCACCGACTGGCGCGAGTACGACGAGCCCCGCTACATCCTGTTCCCGGCGACGAACAACGGCCGGGATCTCTCGGCAAAAGTGCAGGCGGAACTCGACTCCGGGCTCGCCTCCGACTGTTCGGATCTGTTCATCGAAGAAGAGGAGGTCTCGAATCCCGTCAAGACCGGCGAACCGGGCGTCAAGAAGACCTTCGAGAAGGTCCTGCACATGAAGCGGCCGGACTTCTCGGGCTTCGAGTACTCGACGATCCTCTGTCTGGACAACCCCGGGCGGGACTTCCACCCACAGGGTGCCTCGGTCATCCCGGGCAGCTTCGATCCGATCGAACCCGACTACGACCGGGAGGGACTCGTGATCGAACACGACATGGAACTCGACGAAGACTGGTTCCGCGTCGAGATCACCGAGTGGGACCGACTCGAGGCTGGCGTCGATCTCACCGGCCACGAGGTGATCGTCTGTCTCGGACGGGGAATCGCAGACGACCCGACCCGGGGGATGGAACTGGGCCTCGAGCTGGTCGACGCCTTCGAGGACGCCGAACTCGGAATTACCCGGGGAATCGTCACCTCCTCCTACGAGTTCGAGGGCCACGTCGAACGGTACTCACGGGAGGAGCGCCAGATCGGCGAGACGGGGCAGGTCGTCGCCCCTGACCTCTACGTCGCGGCGGGAGTCTCCGGGGCCGTCCAGCACAAAGTGGGCATGGACGAATCGGAGACGATCGTCGCGATCAACACCGACCCCGAGGCCACCGTTCGTGATTTCAGCGACTACTTCGTCGAAGGTGATCTCTTCGAGGTGTTGCCGCGACTCACCGAGGCCGTCAAAGAGGGAGAGATGGCTCCCGAGATGGTTGCCGACGGCAGCGGAGGTGATGACGAATGAGCACCGGTGACGCCGTGACGGGCGCGGGTGCGGATGCGACCGGAGACCGAGAACACTACGAAGCCGTCGTCGTCGGCTGTGGGCCCGGCGGAGCGGCCGCGGCGGCGCGACTGGCAGACCACGGCATCGAGACGCTCGTGTTAGAGCGTGGAACCGAAGCGGGCTCGAAGAACGTCTCGGGTGGGCTCGTCTACGCCGAGGAGTCGGCACCGTACACGCTCTCTGATCTGTTCGACGGCTTCCGCGAGGAGGCCGCCGAGCGCCCGGTCACCGACTACCGGATCCACAACGTCGCCGGGAACAGGGTCAAGACCTACGACCTCACCGACCTGCACGAACACGACACCGAGTGGTGTGACGCCGTGCTCCGCCGGGAGATGGACGCCTGGCTCGAGAAGCGCGTCCACGAGAAGACGAGCGAGACCGGCGGGGGCGTCCTGACGAACGTACGCGTCAACGGTCTCCTCCGTGAACGCGGCGAAATCGTCGGCGTCACCTGCGACGAACTCGACCCGATCGAGGCCGACCTGATCGTCGCCGCCGACGGCGTCAACTCCGAACTCGCCCGCGACGCCGGCCTGATGGACTGGGACGAACCCGACGAGTGGTTCCAGGGTGTCAAGGCCGTCGTCGACGTCGACCCCGACCGGATCAACGAGCGATTCGGACTCGAGCCAGACGAAGGGGTCGCTCACCTGTTCTCGGGCGACCTCTTCGAGGACGTCCGCGGCGGCGGATTCCTCTACACCAACGAGGACTCGCTGTCGATCGGGACCGTCTTCCACTTAGACAGTCTCGTCGCCGAGCAGGCCGAACCCCACGAGTTACTCGACGCGTTGCTCACCCACCCGATGATGGCCCGGTGGCTCGGCAACGAGTACGACGAACGCGAGTACGCCGCGAAACTCGTCCCCGACTCGAAGAAAGTCGCCCATCCCGACCCCCACCAGGGACGGCTCGTGCTCGTCGGCGACGCCGCCGGCCAGATGCAGGCGCAGGGCCCGATCATCAAGGGCATGAACCACGCCGTCACCGCAGGGGCACTCGCCGCGGACGCGTTCGCAGTCACTCGCGGGAACGCAGATCCCGCCGCCGCTGGTCGTCGCTACGTCCAGTTGCTCGAGGAGTCCGGCACCATGGCGAAGCTCAGGCCAAGACGGTACGAACTCTCTCGGACGCTCGCCGAACACGACCCGATCACGAGCGTCGTCGATACCGTCCTCGAGTCACCCGTCGGTCGACTGGCGTTCGGGAACCGGATGGCCAACGGGCTGCTCGAGCGCGCGTACAACTCGCCGTTCCTCGTGGGGATGCTCCCCGACACGCGCACGGGCTACGTGACGGTCCCCACGGTCATCGGCGAGACCCAGGGGAAGGCGATCCACTGGGACAACGAGGTCGAACCGCCGACGCTCGAAGAGCGCATCGGCGACCTCACCTACGACACGGACGTGGGGAACCCCCACATCGAACTGCGTGACGAGTCCATCGAGGCCAGCGGGACGGCCGTCACCGCCTGTCCGGTCAGCGCCGAGGACTTCGGTGGCGGCTGTTACCGCTCGGAGGAGGTCAAACGCAACGGCACCGAAGAGACCGTCGTGAGCCTCGATACCCAGCCCTGCGTCGAGTGTGGGACCTGTGCGGTCGTCGCCGACACCGCGTGGGAACACCCCCGCGGCGGAAAGGGCGTCGAGTTCCGCGAGGGCTGAGCGTGAGTCGGTACGGGCCTCGCATCGCTGCTCTCGCACGCCAGGCCGAGCGCGACCGGGCCGCGTTCGACGACGAGCGCCAGAACCCGCGGTTCGACGACCCCGAGAAATATCTCCGCGAGGGCGTCGGACCGGCGGTATGGTGCTACGTCGAGGCCCGGACCGGCGGCCGACTCGTCCCCTTTTCAGAAGCCGAGTTCGAGGCGCTCACCGACGCTGTCAACGCCTGGCTCGAGTGCTACGCGCTCGCCCACGACGTCGACCTCGACGCTGACGTCTCGCTCAGGGTAGCCGCTGAACTGCTCCTCGAGACGCGAAACGTCCACGACGTCGGCCAGTTACTGACGGGCGTTCCGGAGCGACAGCACTGACCGATTGGAGACGGCGAGCCGTCCAGAGCCGCCACCACGGGCCTCGAGTCGGACAGTCGGTCGAAAACGAAGTCGGATTCACAGATTTGAGGCGGATGCCACGGGGCTTGACCCCGAGGTCAATTACGGATCGCTCTACTGAATCGTCTCGACGGGAGCCGCACCTGTCGTGTCGGACGTCACAATTCGACGGATCCAGTCGGTCAGACCAACTCACTGCGGGGCGGTGTGATGGGGTCGAGCCGGTACTGCTCGGGCCGTCTCCTCCTCGAATTAACGCTCATCCAGAGAGAACTGATTTACAACGACTCCGATTATTGCATTATTACGGACCTCTGGACGGAGTATTCTGGACTGTGGTTATCGTCGCTCAGTGAAAGCCCTCTACGACCTACCATTGTTTATATTTATCACGGAAGATTAATGGTGTGGCGACGGAAAGCCTCAGCTATGCGTGACGCAAGTATGGGAGACAACCCCAGCCGTACGGTTTCGCGACGATCGTACCTGAACTTCGGTGCTGGGGCGTCTGCCGTCGCACTGGCGGGATGTATGGGTGGAAGCGGTGGGAACACGCTGACGTACCTCAACCGTGGCGGTGCCATTCAGGACGCCGAGATGGAGGTCCTCGCGGAGTGGGAAGAGGAAAACGACGTCGAGATCCAGTTCCAGTCGGCTGCCGAGGACAGCGAAATGATGGAATCGATCGCCGCAGATCCGAGCGGGTACGACATCGTAACGCTGTCGCCGTACGGCTACGGACTCGACGCCGTCCATCCGCAGTATAGCGACGAGGAGTACTTCGCCGACATCGATTACGATCAGGTTCCCAACTACGAGGAGAACATCCAGGAGGAGTGGCGCGAGATCGACTTCCTCCAGGGTCACGACAAGGGCCTGTTCTACCACGTCTCCGCACAGGGACTGGCGTACAACACGGAACACGTCGACGGCATCGAATCGTGGGAGGACATCAAAGACCCCGACCTCGAGGGGCAGGTAACCCTGTTCGGCAGCGCACCCACGCGATTCGGACAGTGCTGTGCCGCCCTCGGCTACGACGTCGCCGAGGCGCTCGAGGACGACGACCTGTTCGACGAGGTCTTCGAGGAAATCGAAGCCCAGCACCAGAACGTCTACCAGTACTGGGCGACCGGCGACCAGTTCATGGGCGACCTCTCGGAGGAGCAGGCCCACGTCGCAAGCGCCTGGGGCGGTCGCGTCGAGTCACTGTACCACGACGGCGTCCCCGTCGACTACACCATTCCCGAAGAAGGCTGTGTCCAGTGGTCGGTCGCGTTCTCGATCCTCGAGGAGAGTGATATGAAAGCGGAAGCCTACGACCTGCTTAACTGGATCTACCAGGAAGACGTCGCCCTCGAGATGGTCGACCAGCACTACTACCCGATTCCGCTGACCGGCGACCACGAGGAACTCGAGGGTCGCTTCGAGTCCCTCGACGCCGACGCGGTCGTCTCGTTCGACTGGGAGGCCGTCATCGCCAACATCGAGGATATCGAGCAGCGGTTCGACCAGATTCTGGCCAGCTAATCGACTCTCAGACATTTCACAATCATGCTCGAAGTAACCGGACTGACGAAGACCTACGGGTCACTCGTCGCGGTCGACGACCTCTCGTTCAGGATCGAACAGGGGGAGTTCGCGACGCTACTCGGCCCCAGTGGCTGTGGCAAGAGTACGACCCTGCACACGATCGCTGGCCTCCGTGAGGCCACGGAGGGCTCCATCCGCCTCCGGGGCGACGACGTGACGGACGTCCCGACGAACGAACGGAACCTCGGGTTCGTCTTCCAGCACTCGGCGCTGTTCCCGCACATGACAGCCCTCGAGAACATCACCTATGGGCTGAAGATGCAGGAGTTCGAGGGCCGAGACCACGACGAGCAAGCACAGCGCTTCCTCGAGATGGTCCAGCTCGGCGACCACGGCGACCACAGGCCGACCGAACTCTCAGGCGGACAGCAACGGCGACTCTCGCTCGCCCGCGCGCTCGCGTACGAACCGGACATCCTCCTGCTCGACGAGCCGCTGACGGGGCTCGATCGGGTCCTCCGTGAGGACATGCGAAACGAGATCAAGCAGATCCAGCGGGAAGTCGACGTGACGACGCTACACGTCACCCACGACCAGGCGGAGGCGCTGTCGATGTCCGACCGCGTGATCGTGATGAACGACGGGAAGAAAGAACAGGAGGGGTCGCCGAAGGAACTCTATCGGAACCCACAGACGGAGTTCGTCGCCGAGTTCGTCGGTCAGTCGACGAAGTTCACGGGTACAGTCACCGGTCCCGGAGCCAGCGCCTCGAGCGCCAGCCAAGAGGGCGACGGCCAGGTGATCGCCGCCGAGACCCTGACCGTCGACGTCGGCGAGATACAGATCCAGGCGACTCCCCGGTCCGGACAGGCGGGTGGCGAGGGCCTCGAGGGCCAGCAGGTTTCGCTGTACGTCCGTCCCGAGGGGATTTCGCTCGTCGAATCGGGCAGCGCTGACGACGTACCGAACACGTTCCCCGCGACGATTACCCACGTCGAGTACCTCGGTCACCGCAACGAGATCGATGCGACGCTGCGCGACGGGACGGAACTGACAGTCTACGGGGACGCCTCGATCGACATTGGTACGGGAGACGAGATCACCGTCCAGTTCGATCCGGCGGACGTGATCCTGCTATGAGGACCATCAAACTCCCATCGACGGCGGTTCCGGCGGGACTCCGTCGGCGGTTCTCCCCACGGATGCTCGTCGGGCTGGGGCTGCTCTGGCTGATGGTGTTTTTCGTCGTTCCGGTGCTGGTGTTGCTCTACGAGAGCCTGAACTTCGGCGAGGGGCATCTCCTCGCACACTATCAGCACTCCTTCGGCGATCCCTACCCCCGGATCATGCTCCGCACGCTCGGGTACGCCTTCGTGACCACCGCGATCTGTCTGGTGCTCGGCTACCTGACGGCCTACTACATCGCGTTCAAGGCCAGGCGTCCGCTCGTGCTGCTGGCGCTGGTCCTCCTGCCGCTGTGGGTCGCCATCATCATCCGCTTTTTCGGGGTCCGGCTGTTCTTCCTCGACTCCGGTCCCCTCCAGCTACTGCTGGGCACCGATTTCGGGATCCTCTTTTCCAGTCGCGGGGTGGTCCTCGGGCTGGTCAGCGCGCTGTTGCCGTTCTCGGTGTTACCGATCTACAACTCGCTGCGTTCGATCGACGAGGAACTAATCCACGCCTCACACACCCTCGGGGCGGGTCAGTTCCAGACGCTCCGGTCGGTGATCCTCCCGCTGAGTTACTCCGGGATCGTCGCGGCGACGCTGTTCGTCTTCATCCTGTCGGCCGGATCGTACCTCGCACCGTCGTTCCTCGGCACCCAGAGTGAGTACATGATGGCCAACGCCATCGCCAGCGCCCAGGGGTACAACATCTCCGTCGCGGCGGCGATGTCGGTCATGTTCACCGGCGCGTTACTCGTCCTCGTCGGACTGTTCAACCACTTCGCGAACGTCTCGGAGGTGCTCGGCGAACTATGAGCGACCGACTCTCTCGACTCGGCTACCTGCCGATCCTGCTGGTCGTCTACGCCATCTTGCTGATGCCGGTCGTAATCGTCGTCCTGACGTCGCTGACGCCAGCGTCGCGGCCGACTATCCCGTACGATGGCATCAGCCTCGAGTGGTACGTCGAACTGTTCCAGAATCCGCGAATCTTCGACGCGATCGTCTCGAGCGTGATCGTCGCCGTCAGCGCCTCGATCCTCTCGGGGATCATCGGGACGGCGACTGCCTTCGGAATCGTCAGGAGCGATCTCGAGTACAAAGAGACGATCGCGACGGTGCTATTGTTGCCGATCATGATCTCGCCGGTCATCATCGGGGTCGCAATCTTACGATTCGGGACCGACGTCGGGTTGACGCGCGGGTACCTCCTGACGATCATCGCACACACCGTGTTGACGTTCCCGTTCGTCTTCCTGATCGTCCGGGCGCGACTGCTCACCTTCGACGACAGACTCGAGGACGCCTCTCGGACGCTCGGGGCGAACGGCCTCGAGACGACGTTCAACGTGACCCTGCCGATCCTCTCGCCGGCGGTCTTCGCGGGGATGTTGCTCGCGTTCGTGATCTCCTTCGGCGAGTTCACCGCCACCCAGTTTCTCGACAGCGCGACCTCGACGACGGTCCCGATCTACATCTACGACCAGATCCAGACCGGCCTCTCTCCCGAGGTCAGCGCGCTGGCGACCGTACTGGTCGTGGTGATGATCGTCGCTGGCTTTATCGGCGATCTGGTCACCTGACCGAGTCCTCCGTTTTTACGTCGGCGTCGGTCGATCGCAGGTCGGCAGGTCGGTAATCGGCAGGTCGACTCCTTCCCACCAATCCGGTCGCTCGAGATCCCAGACGGCTACCGGTCACGCGTTCGACCGGTTACCCGCTCGAGTACGACCGCAAGAGAAGCGCACAGTCACTGTCGACGAACCGTCGCCGACCCCTCAGCCTGCATCGGATCTGAAAAACGACGCGAAATCAGTAGATCAGTTCGTCGTCGTTCTCGACCATGTAGAGCGTTCGCGCGGCAATGTTGACTGCGTGGTCGCCGACGCGCTCTAAGTCCCGGATCGTGAGCAAGAGCCGTGAAACGTCCTGCAGGAGGTCTTCGGCCGTATCCGTCGAGGTGAGTTCGCGCTCGAGGAGGTCCCGGACGACGATCTCACTCGCGGCCTCGGCGTACCGGTCGAGGTCGTCGTCTCGCGCCGCGAGTTCCCGGCAGGCGTCGGTGTTTTCGGTCTCGTAGGCCACCATCGCGTCCTCGATCATCTCGAGGGTCAACTCGCCCATTCCCTGAATGTCGACGTCGGGGTAGCGGTCCTCGTCGGCCTCTAGAGTGTAGTCGCCGAGGTTGACCGCGAGGTCGGCGATCCGTTCTAAGTCGGTGATGATCTTGAACGACGAGGCGATAAATCGCAGGTCGCTCGCGACGGGTTGCTGGAGCGCCAGCAGGTTGATACACTCCTGCTCTAAGTCGAGGTACATCTCGTTGATCTCGTCGTCCCCGTGGATCACCTCTCGAGCCAGCGATTCGTCTTTCTGCTCGAGAGCGTCGAGCCCCATGCGAAGTCGCTCGAGGACGACCTCGCTCATGTAGAGAACGTCCTCGCGGAGGGCCGCGAGTTGTTCCTGATAGGATTTCCGCGCCATAGTGGACGAAGCCGTTCGGGCAGCAAAATAGCTTGTGCTCGGCACAACACTGGCGGGTCCCCGTCGAGCGACGGTCACCGTCTACCGGTGCAAGCAGGCTCGTCCGGTCTCGAGGTCGTCGCTGGCGGGGTCGAGAACCGTGAGTGCTTTGACCGTCCACTCCTAACGGCCGGGCGTGACCTCGAGCGACAACGGTGGCTACGTCCACGATCCGTCGGCGTTCGACGAGGAGGGAAACCGGACCCAGACGCCTGGCGACGGTGACTCGAGCGACGACTGGGTCGACGATCCGGCCCACCCGGAGACCGCAGACCGGGAGTTCGACTGGCGCGGGTGGGTCCTCGTCGGCGTGATCGTCTTCGCGTTCGTCGTCTCACCGCTCGCGATATACCTCTGGCCGCCGGGGGTCAGCTACATCTTCGCGCTGATTATCCTCCCGCTGTTCCCGGCGTTCTTCCTCGGGATCGTCGCTGTCTGGGCGACGACTCGACCCTGACCGACGCGAGTTCTCAGACCGGCCCCATCGTCCCTGATCACCGAAAGCGACGGCCCTCGGAATCGAGCCTGGGCCGTCGCTGACCGGTCGATCGCAGCCGAAGCGCAATTTTCGCGACGTCGCCAAAAAGAGCGATCAGGCTGGGGACTCGAGTGTAGCCTCGAGTCGGTCGTAGACGGTCGATCCGTGGACGGCGTCCCGTTCGGGGACGTCCCCGTCGAGATAGATCTCGAGGAGTGTCGCGAGTTCGCGGGTCTGTCGTCCGGTAAACGTCTCTGACTGCTCGTCGGAGTCGATCGCCTCGACCGTTTCGAGCGCCTCGAGCGCCCAGGTCGGCGGGGACTCGTCGGCGTCGTAGGCGTCGTCGACCCGGGAGACCAGGACGTGGTGGACGACCCACTGCTCGTCTCTCGAGAGCGGGACTTCGTGTGTCTCGGTTTCCGGTGGTGGGGAACTCATTTCGTCACACGGACCGATTTCGTCGGTCCTCACACGACGATACGGACGGGGGGCTAATAAGGCTTGTTGCGTGATACCACTTCACAACGAGTTGCCGTCTGTCGATTTGTCCGCCACGTGTCAGACGACGACTGTGGGTCGTCGGCAGAGAGCTACCTGTCAGGTGGTCACTGGACGTCCCGCCGCATCGCGATTTCGAACCACGGGCACAGTCTGAGCTGGCGGTACCACGCCGGGTTCGATGCCAGTCGCTCGTACGGTGCCCAGAGTATCCCGGCGACCTCCGATTCGTCCGGCTCGAGCGTACGGTCGGACAGGGTCACCTGCAGGACCGCACAGACCTCGTGTTCGACGCCTGCGGTCTCGAAGTACCGTTTGTACTCGAATCGATCCGTCACCCGAAGGTCGTCGTACTGGTCGGGTGTGACGCCCAGTTCCTCCTCGAGTCGCTGTTTCGTCGCCGCCGTCTGTGACTGTCCCGGGTCTGGATGAGAGGCGACGGTGCCGTCCCAGTAGGTTCCCCAGAGGCGTTTCCCCGGTGCGCGCTGGGCGAGCAACACGTTGTCCTCCCGGTCGAAGACGAGGCAGGTGAACGCCCGGTGGCGAATTCCCTCACCGGTGTGGGCCTCGAGCCGGTTGACGACATCGCGTCGTTCGTCGTTCGCGTCGACGGCGACGACCTGCTGGGCGGCGTTCTCGTGGTTCTCGGGACTGTCTGCGGCCATAGTCCTCCATCGGAGGGCTGGCCAATAATCCTGGCCCCAAACGGACTCGGCGTGGTCTGGAAGAGCCACTCTCGAAGCCGGTCAGGACCACGCTCGCGGACTCACGCCAACCGAACGCTCTCGGGTGTGACACGTTCACACGAGATGAACGTTGTAAGAAACGAGACGAGACAAAACTATTTTCGTTAATCGGGATACTAGTGATATCGTATCCCATCATGGCGACTGTGGATCGTCCTACGGGGGCGGTCCCAGCTCCGCCCGCCGCGATGGACGAAAACAGCCACCATGACCGAGAACGAATCCTACTACGACCGCCTCGTCGACGAGGACGCCCTCGCGGCGTACCTCGCCGACAACCTCGGCGAGGCCGACGACTACGACGTGCACCGACACCAGGAAGGCCACTCGAACGAGACGCTGTTCGTCACCTGGGGGGACCGCGATCTGGTCGTCCGCCGGCCGCCACCGGGCGAGACCGCAGACACCGCCCACGACGTCATCCGCGAGTACAGCGTGATGAACGCCGTTTCAGAGACCGACGTCCCGGTTCCCGATCCCGTCCTCGCCTGCGAGGACCACGACGTCATCGGCAGCGACTTCTACGTCATGGAACGGCTCGAGGGGGACGTCCTCCGTGACGACGAACCGGATCGGTTCGCCGATCCCGACCACCGCCAGCGGATCGGCGAAGAACTGGTCGATACGCTCGCAAAAATCCACCGGCTCGACTACGAGGAGATCGGTCTCGGCGAGTTCGGGAAGCCTGCGGGGTACACCCAGCGCCAGGTCGACCGCTGGGGCAAGCAACTGGCGTGGGCGTTCGAGGTCACCGAAGACGAACGCGAGGTTCCGGACCTCCGTGAGGTCGGTGACTGGCTCCGGGACAACGTCCCCGAGGAACACCCACACACGCTCGTTCACGGCGATTACAAACTGGACAACGTCATGTTCGGTCCCAGTGAGGAGCCAGCACTCGTCGCCGTCTTCGACTGGGAGATGTCGACGCTCGGGGACCCACGGGCCGACCTCGGCTGGATGCTCTCCTACTGGTACGACGCCAAAGATCCGGATCCCGAGATGCCGGAGCTCTCAAATCGCTTCATGACCCGCGAGGGCTACCCGACCCGCGTCGAACTCGTCTCTCGGTGGGAAGAACTCACCGGCCTCGAGTTCGAACACGAACGCTTCTACCGCACGCTCGCGGTCTACAAACTCGCTGGCCTCGGCGAGATGTTCTTCCGACGGTACCTCGAGGGCAACAGCGACAACCCGATGTACCCGAAGATGGAAGCGCGCGTCCCCGCACTCGCCGCCCGCGCAAAGCGGATTATCGACGGCGACGAACCGCTCTGAACGGTCGGTTCTCGCGTTTCGGCCTCACGTTTCCATCTCGGTTCTTCGTTCTGATCCGGCCAGTAGCGACGCGTGAACCCGTAGGATCGCCGTTCGAGTCGAACGAGAGTACCGGCAACCGGCAGGGGAACGCGACAGGTTTTTCACCACCCAATCGTACCACCTAGTTGTATGAGCGACTTCGACCAGTTCAGCGACGTCGGTGAAGCGGACGTAACGCGAGCGATCGGCCAGGAGTGGACCGAGGAGTTCATGGACTTCTCGGATTCGGACGTAATCATCGTCGGCGGCGGCCCGTCGGGGCTGACCGCGGCCAAAGAACTCTCGGAACGCGGGGTGAAGACGATGGTCGTCGAGAAGAACAACTACCTCGGCGGCGGCTTCTGGCTCGGTGGCTTCCTGATGAACAAGGTCACCGTACGCGACCCGGCCCAGAACGTCCTCGAGGAACTCGACGTCTCCTACAAGCAGTCCCAGGACAGCGAAGGGCTGTACGTCGCCAACGGCCCAGAGGCCTGTTCCGGCCTCATCAAGGCCGCCTGTGACGCGGGCGCGAAGATGCAGAACATGACCGAGTTCACGGACATCGTCATCCGCGAGGACCACAAGGTCTCGGGGATCGTGATGAACTGGACGCCGGTCCACGCACTCCCGCGTGAGATCACCTGCGTCGACCCCATCGCCGTCGAGGCCGACCTCGTCATCGACGCGACGGGCCACGACGCGATGGCGATCACGAAACTCGACGAGCGCGGCGTGCTCAACGCGCCGGGCGTGCAAGACGCCCGCGAACGCGGCCAGGTCATGGACCAGACCGACGCGGATACCTACGGCGCCCCCGGTCACGACTCCCCTGGCCACGACTCGATGTGGGTCGGCAAATCGGAGGACGCCGTCGTCGAACACACCGGCCTCGTCCACGACGGCCTGATCGCCACCGGCATGGCCGTCGCCACCGCCTACGGCCTCCCGCGCATGGGCCCGACCTTCGGTGCCATGCTCGTCTCCGGCAAACGCGCCGCACAGGTCGCCCTCGACGAACTCGAGGTCGACGCCGACCCCGTCGACATCACCTCGCGGGCCGCGCCGGCCGACGACTGACACGAGACGGGAACGGTTCCGGCACCACCGACACGCACCGTCCGTCGACTGACACTACCCACATCACTCCCAGAAACGAATGCCCGAACGCGTCGTCTGCTACCGTGCCCCGTCGACCGTCGTCGACGTCGACGCCGTCGCCGACTGGCTCGAGCCTCGCATCGACCCCGCCATCGAGGTCCAGGACCGATTCCTCGAGGTCCATCGGACCGACGACCTCCCGGAGCGATTCGCCGAGGCGCGAGTTCTCTCGCCGTACGATCGCCGAACGGGGAACACGATGCTCGGAACGGTCCGGTACGAGGAACGCGCACTCGAGCATCCAGAGCGCGAGGGGGGCGTCCTCTACGACGGGATTCAGGTCCAGCGGGCGCTCAACGCCGCGCTTCCGGCCGAGGAACGAGGACTCGAGACGCTCCACGTGGTGGTCCTCGACCGGGCGATCGGGACCTGGGGCGACCACGACGGGCGCTGGCACAAGCGAGTCACCGTACTGGGCCAGCCTGCGATCGTCTCCGTGCCCGGCCTCTACGAGGCTCCGGCGAAGCCCGAGGCCTACTATAAAGAAAAACAACGCCACGCGCTGCTCTCCGGGGACGCCCCGCCGCGCGAGGTCCTCGAGAATCAGGTCGACGGCGATTTCCTGGTCGAGGACGACCCGCGGACGACCGACGCGCTGAAGGGATACCTCCTGCAAGCCGTCGACTACCTCGAGACGGGCGAGCCGTTCTGTGACGACGAGCGCTGTCGACTCTTCAACGCCCACTACCACGAGGACCTGATCGGTGCGCAGTTACGCGACCCCGAGTTCTGTCCGACCCACGAGGCCCGGTACGGACTCGAGTGAGCAGGCCAGTCGTCGTCAGGGGTCGACGATGTCGGCGATCGCCGTTGCCGTCCCCCGGGCGATCCATCGTTCGACGATCTTGCCGTCCTCGAACCGGTACCACGTGAGACCGCTGTCGAGTTCGACGGGGTCGCCCGTCTCTGCGTGCGTGCCACGCCACGTGTACCGGACCGCGACCTCGTCGTCGTCGGCAATCGCGTGTTCGATCGTGACCGTCAGATCGGGAATCGTATCCCAGACGAAACGATAAAACTCCCGCAGTTCCTCGAGACCGTCGACGTCGGCACCGTGGATGCGTACGGTTTCGTCGTAGCACTCGAGGTACCGATCCCGGCTCTCTGGATCGTTGTGGTACGCGATCGATTCGCGGAGGATATCGACGTTCTCCGATTCCGATTTGGACATACAGGTGTTTCGGTGGCAAGACAGATATTCGTATTCGCGGGGACCGTGACAACAGGCCGAACGCGATCAGACTCGTGTCTCTGGGATGCCGGCTGGAACCCAGCTGCCGACTGCAATCGGTGACCTCATCTGTGCGAGTCGATTCCAACAGCACATGAGTGAAGAGTTTACCTACGACATCTCCGTCCGCTTTCGCGATCTCGACCCCCTGAACCACGTCAACCACGCCGTCTACGCAACCTATCTCGAGGCGGCCCGGACCACCTACCTCGACGAGGTCCTCGGAATCGCCGCCGAGAACCTCTCGTTCGTCATCGCCAACCTCGAGATCGACTACGTGCGACCGATCCTCGCCGACCACGAGCCGACGGTCGCCCTCCGGGTGGAACGGCTGGGCACCTCGAGCATCGTCATGAGCTACGAGATCCGCGTCGACGACGACGTAGCCGCGACCGCCGAGACCACGCTGGTTCACATCGACCCAGATTCGGGCACGTCTGCACCGCTCCCCGAGGAGGCTCGAGACGCGATTCGAGCGTACCACGGGCTCGAGGCGGCTGCCTGAGTTCGGATAGGTTCCAGCTGAGGACCATCTTTTCTACTGAGCGGTTCAAGAGGTGATCCGACTCGACATATTTTCGCCCAGTAGAAATATTATGCCATTAATTTAGTGGTTGGATACTAATGATTTCGGCTTCCGCACTCGAGACACGACCTGGAACGGGAGAGGGATCGATATTCTTCCTCTTGCTCGGACTCGCGTACCTCGGTGCGATCATCTGGACGTATCAGGACGCAACAGAACGGAGTGACCAGTCGCCCACGCTCTGGGCGCTCGCCGTGGTCCTCGCACCACCCCTCGGGGTGGTGTTGTACCTCCTGCTTGGACGGACAAGATGACCAGATGATGCCACGGGCCGTGGACGGTCGTGAGCGACTGCTCCCCGAGGTACTGCTCTGACCGGCACTCACTCGAGCCTGCCACCTGTAAGCCGAACGACCCCGAAGATGTGCGTCTCGTCTGCGATGGCAACCGACCGGTCCCGCAACCGGCGATGGGCGGCGTCGATCTTTGCATCGAGTCGCAGATGTGGGTCGTCCTCGTATCGCAGTTTCGTCGTCGGCGGCGTCGAGAGGACGACGACCGCCCGAAACACCGCGTTGATCGGCGGTGCGTACCACACCTCGCTCCGGGCCGCGTTCGCGAGGACGACGTGCCCGCCCGGACCCACGAGGTCGCACCAGTCGTCGACCGCACCCGCCGGGTCCTCGAGCATACCGACGACGAACGTCGCGAGCACGGCGTCGACGTCGAGTCCGGCTTCCTCGAGTTCGTCAGGCAGCGGCGGTCGCGTCGCGTCACCGCGAAGCACGTGGACGTTGTCGTAGCGGGCCGTCCGGTCGCGCGCCCGCTCGAGCACTGGCCCGGTGACGTCGATGCCGATGACCGTCCCCTCGGGACCGACGCGCTTCCGGAGAGACGGCAGGTTCGCACCCGTTCCACAGCCCATCTCGACGACGGTATCGCCGGACTCGAGTCGACAGGCGGTGGCCGCTCGCCGTCGCAGTGCGGGGACGCCGGGGGTGTAACGAGCGATCACGTCGTAGAGGCCGGCCCAGCGGCCGTAGAACTCCTGGGTCGTTTCGTCGGTTGCGCCCACGCGTTCAGCGAGCCGATCGAGGGGCATCTCAGAGCAGTTCGCGAACGGCGTCGGCGACCGACTCGGCGTCGGTCCCGAGCACGTAGATCAGCGGTTCGATGCCCATGCCGCCGGTCTGGTACAGCACCGTCGCCTCCGGTTCCGCCTCGAGGGCGTCGGCGATACTCTCGGCGATGTCTCCCGACTCGTCGAACTCCGCGGTGACGTTTCCGTGGTCGTCGAGGGCCTCGAGCAGGTCCTCGTCGTACCGGATGTTGACCGCCGCCGAGACGTCCGCGCCGTTCTCGCGGGCGGCCAGCAGGACGGTCGCGACGTGCTCGGAGACGCCGAATTCCGGGTCGGCCGGGATCGAGGCCTGCCCTTTGACGTCGAAGATGCGTCCGGGGACGCCGGCGACGTCGTCGACGTCCTCGGCGTCGGGCGTACAGGCCACCAGATTCGACCCCACCGCCGGGATCAGGCTCGCGAAGCCACTTGCCGTCTCGAGGATGCGAAGGCCCCGTCGGAGCGACGAGAGGACCCGTTCGCTGGTCCGCAGGTCGCTTTCGGGGTCGTGAACGCGGAAACTCGCACTGTGATCGGCCAGTTCCGGGACGGCCTCCTCGTGGAGCTGTGCGAGCAGGTCGCCGCCGCTCTCGAGGTCTCGGATCAGGACCTCGATTTCGATCAGCGCCTGGACGGGAGAGACGGCACCGGAGGCCAGCCCCTCGGCGAGTTCGGCGACGAGTGCCTCGACGCGTTCGTCGTCGGCGATCCGGTCGTTGGTCGCGACCTCGCCGTGGGCGTACTTCGAGACGGCACTCTGGCTGATCCCGAGCACCTCGGCTACCTGACTCTGGGTGAGTCCCCGCTCGCGGAGTTCCCCCGCCAGCAACGATCGGACGGTGGGGAGGAACTCGTCGACGACGATCTCTTCGACGAATTGCATTCCTGTCGACGGGTACGGTCGGGGCTGGGATAACTGTAGGGTGATCGTGCTGGTGGGACCACGAACCGGGTGTCACGGGGAGCTGCAAACTGGGAAACTGAGAAACGACCAAAACCACCTATACTGGGATGACATATCGCAGCCACGATGACCGATAGCGAGATATCTCGACGCGGGTACGTGAAGGGGGCCGTACTCGCCGGGAGTGTGACGGCGCTCGCAGGGTGCAGCCAGTTTGGCGAGACCGA
This sequence comes from Natrarchaeobaculum aegyptiacum, assembly GCF_002156705.1. Classification (NCBI taxonomy): domain Archaea; kingdom Methanobacteriati; phylum Methanobacteriota; class Halobacteria; order Halobacteriales; family Natrialbaceae; genus Natrarchaeobaculum; species Natrarchaeobaculum aegyptiacum. The sequence continues at coordinate 677,280 of NZ_CP019893.1, read as the reverse complement.
AGATCCCTCGAGCAGCCCAGATCGAGGCGACCCACCGGCTGGCGACGGCTCGAGTCTCAGGTTCGACACCGCCGAGTTCGCCTCCGTCCGGCAGTTCGAGGGAGACACGTACGAACGAATCCACGCTGGCCGGAAACGACGGGCGGTCGAAACCCTGCTTGCCGATCCCGAAGTCCACTCCATCGTCGAGGACTGGGTCGGAGGCTTCGAAGCTTACGAGGTACTCACGAACCACCTCGAGACGGTCAGTATTCAGGGGCCGACCGGCCTCAGCGTGGTCGAAGAGGGATTTCCCGACGGCGACGAGGCAACCTTCGACGTGACGGCGGAAAACCGACAGACCGTCTTCGGGGTCGTCGACCGGCGCAGCGACGACCTCGTCGCCCTCGAGATCACCGATCCACAGGACGTCAGCTGGACGGTTACCCAGACTCCCTACCAGATGGCCATCGGGCAGGCGATTCTCGAGACCGGCGTGGTGCGCGAGTCCCTGGGGGACGTGAGCGACCTGGAGTGGTACCCGTCCTGGAAGGGTGCCTCGGGCAGCTACACCGGGCTCGGTCTGGCAGACCTCCCGCACGGCAACGGTGGCTCTGCGGTCTTGCACGTCGCCGACGGCGACGCGGTCCGGGTCGTCAGCGCACTCATCGACGGCTCGGACCCGGAGCGACCCGAACTCGTGGACGTCTCGGTTCTCGACCACGCCGTGGAGTATCCGCTCTACGACCTCGTCGACACCGTTCAGCCGGCCTCCGAGTCGGTACTCGAGGCCGTCCCCGACGTGCCGACCGAACTACGGCCCTACTACACGGCCAACGAGGGGTTCCACCGGATGGAGCACCCGCCGGAGTCCTTCGATCGAGACGGCTGGGCGATCGAGTGGGAGCCGACGACGGCCCACGGCGTCTCCATGTCGGCGTCCTACGAGGGGGCCCCAGTGTTCGAGGCACTCGATACCCCGGTCACGTTCACGGGCTACTACATGCCACCACGAGACGGGCGAAACACCTACGAGTGGTACTTTCCCGACGGCGACACCGTGTTCAACGGCGACCTTCTCTTCTGGGACGTCCACAGCGACGAATCCGGCGGTCCCGGGATGCTCGGGCGGCTCGACTTCCCCGCCCGCGGCGACGTCCCCAGCGGGTTTCAGCTCAAAACGCACTACCACTCGAGTGCGATCGGCACGGAGAGCGTCGACTTTCACTCCGGACTGCGCTTCGGGCCGTACAACTACGACATCGCCTACGAGTTCTACGAGGACGGCGTGTTCTCGCCGATCTTCCGGCGGGCGGGTCCGGGATTTCTCACCCACTTCACGGAGAAGTTCGAAGCGAACGCAGACACCTACGAGGACGACGGCAGCTACGACCCACCCGTCGTCCAGCACTACGTCTCGGCGCAGGCGATCGACGTGACTCCCGGCACGGACGACGGCGCCGCGGTCGAACTCTTCGACGGCGACGAGTGGACGACCCCCGACTCGGAGTTCTACCTCGAGGGCGAGCCCGGAACGATCGCCCGCTTTCGGAATCCGGACGGGGCTGAAACGATCGACATTCCGCTCCGAGAGGACCTCGAGCTCGTCGTCGTCCGGCGCGACGAGTCCGAAATCGGGCCGGGTGAGTACCCCGCTCACCGGCTGTCCGAACCGGAGCCGCCGTTCGAGTTCGCCCACCCGGCCCAGTACGTCGACGCCCGGTCTATCCAGGGAGAACGCCTCGTCGTCTGGCTGCTCATGATCGGGCCGATCGACCAGCTTCCGTACCCGTCGGGAGTGTCGAACTTCGTCACGGCGGCGGAGATACACCTCTCGGGGTACTGATCGGGCGACGAGCGATTGCGAGCGACGAATTACAGCACAACGATGGACCCAGCCCCAGACGATCGAACGGCAGTCACCCCGCCGTCGCCAGACGGGCAATCGCGCAGAGCCCTCTTGCGCGCGGGAGCCGCGGCAGTCGCAGCTGGCACCAGCGCCGCACTCGCAGCCTGCCTCGAGTCCGACAGCTCGGTTGACGTCCCACCGGGCGTCGACGATCCGACTTCGCTTCCCGACGGCCAGCACGCCTGGAACGACGCGCTGGCTCACGATGCTGACGGGAACGTCCGTCCGCCGGCCCATCACGTCTTTCTCGAGCTCTCGCTCCGGGGCGGTCCCGACGGTTCGGCCCGCGAGACCGTCGAGACGACGCTCCGTGATCTCGAGCGCGCCGTCGCGTGGGGTCCCGAGGGGGTCCTCTTCACGCTCGGCTACACGCGAGCCTACGTCGACCGATTCGACGCGTCGCTCGAGGGCGTCTCCCTGCCGGAGCCCGACCCGATGCCCGTCCTCGCCGCCGAGAGCGACGTGACCGTGGCGACGAACGACGCCCTGTTGCACCTCGCGAGCGACGATGCTGCCGTCGTCCTCGCCGTCGAGGAAGCGCTGTTCGGCGACCGCCAACGCCTCGACGGCACCTCGTTATCGGGGTCGCTCGCGGACGTCTTCGAGCGCGTCGACCGGCGAACGGGATTCGTCGGGCCGGGACTACCGGCCGAACGACAGCAGGGACTCGAGGGGCTCCCAGACGGAGACCCCGTCCCCGAGGAGGCACCGTTCTTCATGGGTTTCCGGTCGGGCTTCCGGGAGAGCCAGGCGACCGAGGACCGGGTGACGATCGCAGACGGCCCGTTCGCCGGCGGAACGACCCAGCACGTCGAGACGCTCGAGCTGGAGCTCGGAAGCTGGTTCGAAGCGAGCAGTCACGACCAGCGCGTCGCGCGACTGTTCAGCCCGGATCACGCCGACAGGGAGGCAGTCGGCAAGTACGGCGACCGACTCGGAACTGATCCCGGCGTCCTCGAGACCGTCGATCGGATCGCCGATGACGCCCGCGAGCGCGGCATCGTCGGCCACGCGCAGAAACTCGCTCGAGCCCGTGATGACGGCGACCCCGTCCTCCTGCGTCGCGACGTGAACACGACCGACGGCGACGTCTGCGGGCTCCACTTCGTCTCTCTCCAGCGAGAGCTATCCGAGTTCAGACGCGTGCGACGAGCGATGGCCGGCGACGAGTTCCGCCAGTACGGCGTCGGACCCCGCCAGGGAAACGGCATCCTCAGGTACGTCAGATTGCGACACTGGGGGGACTATTTCGTTCCGCCGCGACGGCAACGGGCACTTCCGCGACCGAACCCGGATACGTGACCGCCGTCTTCGGCCTGAAAACTGCGCAGACTCGGGTCCCGAGAACGAATCAGTCCCGGGGATCGAGCTGGTCGCCCCCGAACTCGTGGTCGTTGCCGATACGGGAAGCCTGCGGTCCGTCCTGGTCCTGGTACTTCGAGCCGCGGTCGCTCCCGTAGGGGCGCTCGGCGGCCGTCTTGAGTTCCGTGAAGGTGAGCTGGGAGATACGCATTCCCGGCGTCAACGCGACGGGCGCGCTCCCGAGGTTCGAGAGCTCGAGGGTGATCTGGCCTCTATACCCCGGATCGCACAAACCCGCTGTTGCGTGCACCACGACCGCGAGTCGACCGAGCGAAGACCGCCCCTCGACGTGGGCGAGCAGGTCCGCGGGAATCTCGACGCGCTCGTAGGTCGTCCCGAGCACGAAGTCTCCCGGGTGGAGGATGAAGTCGTCGCCGTCGTCGACGACCGTTTCGGTGACGTACTCGTCGACTTCGCGCTCCGAATTCGGATGGATACAGGGGATGTTCGTCCGCCGAAACTCGAGGAATTCGCGGCCGAGTCGGAGGTCGACGCTCGCGGGCTGGATCTGTAGCTCCGGATCGTCGAGGGGATCGACCACGAGGTCGCCGTCCTCGAGGCGCTCGAGGATGTCCGCGTCGGAGAGGATCATATCTGACGGATCGAACGGCGGTGGCCTAAATCTCCCGGTACGTTCCGGAACGCATCGGGGAACTGTGAGAACTGCCGGTCACTCGAGGGCGGCGTCGATTGCCGCTGTGGTCTCCTCGAGTGCCATCTGGCCGAAGTCCTGACTCTGGTAGAACTCGACGGCCTGGCCGTCGACGAGTACCGTCGGGGTCCCCTGGATGCCGTTTGACTGCCCGTAGGAGGAGTCCGCTTCGATCACGTCCCGGTGGGTCTCGTCTTCGGCGGCTTCCCGAACGCCCGCGCCGTCGAGTCCGAGGTCGTCGGCGACCTCCTCGATCACGTCAAAGGAGTACTGGCGTTGATACTCGTAAATCGCGCTCGAGAACTCCCAGAACGCCTCGTTACCGTCGGTCTCGTAGACCTCGCGTGCGGCACTCGGGACGTACCACGACCAGGAGTCGTCCACGACGGGAAAGTCGCGGTGCTCGTAGCGGACGAGCCCCGGTTCGAGGTACTCCTCCCGGAGCGTCGGGTAGGCACCGAGTTTGAAGTCCCGGCAGGCTGGACAGGAGAAGTCCTCGTAGACGGTCACCGTCACGTCTGCGTCGGGGTCGCCAGCGACGGGTGGCTCTGGTGGCTCGTCGCTGCCGAGACAGCCCGCGAGTGACGCACCGAGGCCGAGAGCCGTGGCCCCGAGAAACGCGCGCCGCGTCGATTGCATATTCTGATCTATCCAGCCGCGACGGAAATAGATGACGCACCGGGCCTCGCGGACGCCTGCCGTGGGTCCGAACCGGTACTGTCGCTCCCGGAACCGCTGGATCGCCGGTGCTTTAGCCCCCGCCCTCGAGTCTGTCGGCATGAAACAGGCCATCGTCGCTCGCACCGATATCGGCATGGGGAAAGGGAAGCTCGCCGCGCAGGTCGCCCACGCCTCCCTGTCGGCCTACGAGAAGGCAGACGCCCAGCTTCGCGACCAGTGGAAACGTGGCGGCCAGAAGAAGGTCGTCCTCAAAGGTGAGAGCGAACGCCAGCTTCACGAACTCGCCGCAATCGCCGACAGCGAAGGGATCCCCAACGCGGTCGTCCGCGACGCTGGCCACACGCAACTCGAGCCGGGAACCGTCACTGCACTCGCCGTCGGGCCGGCAGCAGACGACCGCGTGGATCGAGTGACCGGCGAGCTTTCGCTGTTCTAGAGTTCCGATCAGTTGCCGTCTCCGCCGAGCCGGTCGACCAGTTCCTGCGTCCGGAGTGCATCGAGTATCGTCCAGTAGGAGGCTCCCTCGTAACTGACGAGCCATTCGCCAGTGTAGTCGTCCTCGTAGATCGGCTCGTGCTCGAGCAGCCTCTCGCCGACGCCGACGAACGCCCCGTCGTCTCTCCCAACGACGGCCTGTCCGTTTTCGATCGCTTCCTCGACCAGTTCACGCTCGTCGTCGGTCAGCCCCTCGAGTGCGAACTCTCGCTCCCGAAGCGTCGCGCCGTAGTCCGCGAGTGACTCCCCGAGCACCGCGAGGTCGTACCGGTATGTCTCGACCACCCGTTCGTGAGGGCGGATCTCGAGGGCGACTGGTTCGCCGTCGACGACGATCACCTCGTACTCCTGATCGGGAACGAGGACCGAGTCCTCGCGGTCGTCCTCGTGGGTGAACGTGCCGTCGGTTCCGAGTGGCTGGTCCGCTGGATGATCGTCTCGTCGATACTCCGCGACGAGGTCGGGGAGGTCGGCAAGCGCCTTCTGGTCGACTGCAGGCAAGTCCTCGAAGCCGACCTCGGCTCCCCGGTCTTCGTCGTCTACGTCTCCGACGACGGCCGAGACGAGGTATCCGGACTCCGTCCGCTCGTCTTCGACGGTCCACTCGACGCCGTACACGCCGCCGCCGAACGCAATCGGCCGATCCGGGCGGAACGGGGGTCGTTCGCCCTCGACGCTCGTGCCGTCGTTCTCGAGGGCGTCCGCGACCAACGCCGCGAGATCTGGGTCGCGGGTCTCGTCGATCGGCCGGGTGGCCTCGCGACCGACTCCCTCGTCCGTCGGAACGGGAACCATCTCGAGCGCACCGCCGGGTTCGACACAGCCGGCGAACAGGCCGGCGAACGCGACTCCGGTCGTCAGCAGAACGCGTCGTCTGGAGGGCATACGCTGTGGTTACGCGCGGTTGACAAAAGCGCATCGACGGGGCAGTCAGCTAGCGCAGGTCCCGTCAGTCGTCGATCCCGAGCGGTGGCGGGGACTCGAGGCCGCGGGTCGAGTCGGCGAGGCCGGGATGAAACGGCGACAGTAGTCGGGTGAGGTACACGAGGACGACCGTTCCGCCACAGGAGAGAGCGAAGACGACGAACGGGTCTGCCGTCAGCACGGCCTCGAACAGCGGGTTCCCGAACACGCCGGCGACGAACGAGACGATAGAGAACACTCCCGGGAGGGCGACCGGCATCGACGGTAGTCGATCGACGATCGCGTCTCGACGCGTAGTGGTCCACAGCGTCCCGAGCACACATCCCAGCACGAGCACGACCCACCAGTCCTCGAGTCGCGGCAGCCCGACCCGGACGGTGATCCACAGGCCGTACAGCGGGAGAAGTGCGAGCAGCCAGCCCAGCTCCGCTCTTCGGCCGTCGAGAAACGTCCACCCATCGTCGTCTCGAACCGACTCGAGAAGCGCGTTCGCCATCAGTTAGTACGGAACTATACGTGTTAGAATATAAACCACTCTATCGGTGGTTGACACTGTCCAGCACCGTCCGGTCGTGTAAAACGCCGTCGACGCGTTCAGAATGGAGATGATTTTTAAGCTACCGCTTCGTCCCGTGTCGATATGGAGATCGCCGTCGTCTCGTTCGAAACGGTCTATCACCGTGACGCCGAGACGAACCGGCGACTGCACCGGATCCTCCAGCTACTCCAGGATCAGGACCACGAGATCGACGTTTACTGCGCGCGGTTCTGGGAGGGCGACCTGCCGACGTTCGAACGCGACGGCATTACCTACCACGGACTGGCCCCCGACCTCGAGTCCCAGGGCAAATTCCTCGCGAAGTTGCCGACCGAACTCGCACGGACGAACGCCGACGTCGTCCACCTGAGCGCCGATCCCGCCAAACAGGTACTCGCCGCGCGGTCGGGGACGACGCTGGCCCGCGTGCCGACGGTCCTCGAGTGGTACGGTGCTGGCGGCGTCCCGAACGACTGGTGGAGCCGACGGGCGGCGAAGTGGGCCGACCGGATCGTCACCCCATCGGAACTCGTGGGGACGTGGGTCCGGGAACTCGGTGCCGACGGCGACGACGTCGACGTCGTCCCCAACCCCATCGACGTCGCTCGCATTCGATCGGTCGACCCCGGTGACCCGGTCGACGTGGTGTACGCCCGCGACCTCGACGAAGACGCCAACCTCGAGAGCCTGTTTCTCGCGCTCGCGGAACTCCGCGACCGCGACTGGAGCGCGACCGTGATCGGCGACGGGCCCGAGCGGGACGCCTACGAACGCCTCGCGAGCGACCTGCGGATCGACGACCGGGTCACCTTCGCCGGCGACTGCTCGCTCGAAGACCGCATCGCCACCTACCGGGGCGCGCGCGTCTTCGTCCAGACGGCCGAACACTGCGTCTTTCCAACCGAGATGCTGTGGGCACTGACCGCCGGCTGCGTGGGCATCGTCGAGTATCACACCGACTCGAGTGCTCACGAACTCGTCGAGGGCTGGGACCGGGGATTCCGGACGACGAGTGCAGAGGAACTCGCCGACGCGATCGTCGACGCCGGCCAGCTAGAACAGCGCGACTTCGACGACCGATTCGCCGACTACGACGAGGCGACCGTTCGTGACCGCTACCTGACGATCTACCGATCGGTCCAGGAGTCGGCGGGGCTGTTCTGACAGGACCACAGGTGCAATCCGGGACCGATGCGTTCGGCGGCCGTGAGAGGATATATAGTGATTCGGTCCAGAAAACCAACATGGCCGACGAGTGTAACTTTTGTGAGATCGCTGGCGGCGAGCGGCCCGCTCACGTCCTCTACGAAGACGAGCAGACGATCGCCTTCCTCGATCACCAGCCGGCTGTCCGGGGCCACAGCCTGATCGTCCCGAAAACCCACGAGGTCGGCGTCCTGACCGCAGCGGGCGAAACTGGGCTCGCCGTCTTCGAAACCGTTCAGACCGTCGCACGGGCTCTCGAGTCGACGCTCGAGGCGGACGGGTTCAGCGTCTTCCACACCACCGGCCCGCTCGTCGGGACTATCGACCACGCTCACGTTCACCTCGTGCCCCGGTTTACGGACGACGAGGTGTCGCTGTCGCTCCCTCGACGTGGGCTCGACGACGACCGGGCGGCGACGCTCGCCGAGGAGGTGCGCGAGAAAACGGACTGACGGACCTGCTCGCGTTCAGTAATCGAACTTCTCTGCGGCAGTCTCCATGTCCTTGTCGCCCCGTCCCGAGAGGTTCACGAGGATCGTCTCGTGGTCGCCGTCCTCGGCGAGCTGGATCGCGCGAGCGATGGCGTGACTCGACTCGAGGGCGGGAACGATCCCTTCGGTCTCTGCGAGTTCGCGGAACGCGGCCAGCGCGGCCTCGTCGGTGACGCCGGTGTACTCACAGCGGCCGACAGCGCGGAACATGGCGTGTTCGGGACCGACACCGGGATAGTCCAGTCCGGCGGAGACGGAGTGGACGGAGACGTCGTCGTCGATCACGCGCGTTTTCATCCCGTGGATGACCTCGTCTTTCCCTGCCGCCAGGGGGGCTGCGTGTTCGCTCGAGTCGGCACCCTTCCCGCCGCCTTCGGCACCGAAGAAGTCGACGTCGTCGTCGCGGAAGGCGTGGAAGAGGCCGATGGCGTTCGAGCCGCCGCCGACGCAGGCGACCGCGGCGTCTGGAAGGTCGCCCGTCGCGTCCCGGATCTGCTCGCGTGCTTCCTGCCCGATGACCGACTGGAAGTCACGGACCATCCGCGGGAACGGGTCCGGGCCGACGACGCTCCCGACGAGGTAGTGGGTGTCCTCGACGTTCTTCGCGAAGTCCTCGAGTGCGGCGTCGACGGCGTCGGCGAGGCCCTGATCGCCGCGAGTGACCTCGTTGACCTCGGCACCCATCAGGCGCATCCGGAAGACGTTCATCTCCTGGCGGGCGACGTCTTTCGCGCCCATGTAGATCTCCGTTTCGAGGCCCATGAGCGCGCCGACCATCGCGGTCGCCGTGCCGTGCTGACCGGCACCAGTTTCGGCGATCAGTCGATCGCGGCCCGACTGTTTGGCCAGCAGGGCCTGACCGAGCGCGTTGTTGATCTTGTGTGCGCCGCCGTGGAGGAGGTCCTCGCGCTTGAGGTAGATCTCGGTACCGTAGCGCTCGCTCAGGTTTTCGGCGTAATAGAGCGGCGTCGGCCGACCGGCATAGCCCTCGAGCAGGGCGCGCAGTTCAGTCTGGAACTCCTCGGTCGCCGCGACCTCGTCGTAAGCATCAGCCAGTTCCTCGAGTGGGTCCTCGAGCATCTCCGGGACGTATCGTCCACCGTATCCCTCGAATTCACCATCGCTCATACCGCCCCGTAGCGAGTACACCACCAAGTACGTTCTGTCACCGCGCTCGAGCGACCGGGCAAACGAGTACGACCTCGCGCGGACCGACGGATCAGGGTGCCCATCGGATGGCACCGCTCTCGGAAATGCTATTATCTTTCTTCCTATTCTCTGGCCAGTAGAACTAAGAAAAAACTACGGGAGTTCCCATCATGAAAAGGGCACAGTCGGAGACGACGGGGGAGTCTCTCGTGGGGAGGCTCACCGCGGGATTCCGAAGCCGGTACATATTCAAGATCGGTGTCGCATTTCTGGTGGTCACGCTCGTCCTGCTGGGCGTAGGATACGTAACACTCGGTGACGTGCAGGCGAGCGTCGAGGACGAAACCGAGGAGACGCTTCAGTCCGCCGCGGAGGCCGAGGCGGCCGAGATCGATAGCCTGCTCGCGGGCCGAAATGACGAGGCCGCACGGATGTCAGCCTCGAGAAGCGTGGCCGAGGGTGACGAAGACGCGATGCGGGCCGAGTTCGAGAACTATTTCGAGCACGCGTCTGAGACGACGAATGCGGTCCACTACGTCGACCTCGAGGCGGGAGTCATCGAACTCAGCACGGACACCGCACGCGAGGGCGAAGAGATCGATTCCGAGGTCCAGACGTGGGCTGTCGACCCTGATGAATTCGATGGTGCAGATGACGCTCGAGCGTTCGAACCCTACGAACTCGGCGACGAGAACCTCATCGGGTTCGCCAGTCCCGTCGACGGCCAGGAGAGCCACGTGGTCGTCATCACGACCGACATCACCGAGCGCGGTCAATTGCTGGAAGCGCCCGTCGACGGCGGCGCCATGGAGATTTACTCGACCGAGACCGGCAAGTTGACCACCTCACCGGATACGGACAGCTTGCTCGAGCAGTATCGAGTGCTCGACGAACTCCCGGAACTCGAGGACGAACTGGACGAACCCCGGATGGACGCGGCGACGATCAAGCACGACCTGGTCGAGGAGGAGTCGGTCGTCGTCGCGACCGTCCCGACCGAGGAACTCGACTGGGCTGTGACCGTTCTCGCACCTGAATCGACGGTGTACGGCACCCTCGACGACGTTCGACAGAGCATCGTTCTGTTGCTCGCGATTACCGTCGTCGGCTTCGTCCTCGTCGGGGGACTGGTTTCGAGAGACGTCAACAACTCACTCGGTAACGTTACCGAGTACGCCGAGGAGATCGAACGCGGCAACCTCGAAGTAGAGATCGACCAGTCCCGAACCGACGAGTTCGGCCAGCTGTCGGGGCTGTTCGAGCGGATCCGGGACACGTTGCGCGAACAGCTCGACGAGGTCGAGCAGCGAGCCGAGGAAGCAGAACGCGAACGCGAGCGGGCACGGGAGTCGAAGGAGGCAGCCGAAACCGCCCAGGCCGAAGCCCAGCAGGCCAAAGCCGAGGCGGAAACGTTGAGTCGCCACCTCGAGGAGAAAGCAGCCGACTATCGCGAGACGATCGAGGCCGTCGCCGACGGCGATCTGACGCGTCGACTCGACACGGCGAGTGAGAGTCAGGCGATGACCGAGATCGGCGAGTCGTTGAACCAGATGCTCACAGACCTCGAGACCATGGTGGTCGACGTCCAGGCGCTGGCCAGCGAGGTCGAGGCAGAGAGCGCCGAGATGACCGTCGCAACCCGGGAGATCGAAGACTCGAGTACGGCAGTCGCCGAGAGCACAGAGGAGATTTCGGCGGGTGCCGACCGACAGAACGAACAGCTCGCGACGGCGGCGACTGAAATGAGCGACCTCTCGGCGACGATCGAGGAGATCACGTCGATGTCCGAAACCGTCGCCGACCAGTCGGCCCAGGCCGAGCGGATGGGCCAGCACGGGACGGAGCAAGCCGACGACGCCATCCAGACGATGGACGCGATCGAGTCGAAAGCGACGGAGACGGTCGAGGAGATGGCGGCGCTCCGGGAAGAAGTCGAGCGGATCAGCGACGTCGTCGAGTTGATCGACGACATCGCCGACGAGACGAACCTGCTCGCGATCAACGCCTCGATCGAGGCTGCCACCGCGAACGCAAACGGTGACGGCTTCGCCGTCGTCGCGAGCGAGGTCAAATCCCTCGCCGAGGAAACTGCCGAAGCGACCACCGAAGTCGAAGGTCTCATCGACGCCGTCGAAACGTCGACCGAGTCCGTCGCGGCCGACCTCGAGGAGATGCAATCCGGCGTCGTCGAAGGCCGAGAGACGATCGACGAAACCGTCGAGACGCTCGAACAGATCGTCGATCGGATCGAGGAGACGAACTCGGGGATCCAGACGATCGACGACGCGACCAGCGATCAGGCGGCCTCCGCCCAGGAAGTCGCAAAGACCGTCGACGACGTCGCAGCCGTCAGCGATCAGGCAGCCCAGGAAGCACAGAACGTCTCTGCAGCCTCCGAAGAACAGGCGAGTGCAATCCAGCAGATCGCGACCAGCTCCGAATCGCTCTCCGAGCAGGCGGCCGATCTGCAGTCACAGCTGGCACGATTCGAGACGCGCGCGGACGCGTCCGCGGTGGCTGGCGGCGGTGATCTCGTTTCCACGGGCGACGACTGAACGTTCGATCCTGTGAAAGCAGTTACCGTCGTTCGGCCGGTCTGATCACCGTTCGACCGGGTTTACGACCGACCGTTCGCCCTCGCGGGTTGGATCGTCGGCAGGGGTCGCGTCGTCTGCGCTGGCGACGGCGGTGTGTCCCGCGACGAATCGTTTCGTCCGTTCGTCACTCGGGTTCTCGAAGAACGACTCCGTCTCGTCGACCTCGACGAGGTCACCGAGGTAGAGGAACGCGACGCGGTCGGCAAGCCGTCTGGCCTGGTCCATGCTGTGAGTGACCATGACGATCGTGTACTCTTCGTTGAGCGACTCGAGGGTCTCCTCGACGCGGTCGGCCGAGATGGGGTCGAGCGCAGAGGTCACCTCGTCACAGAGCAGTACCTCGGGTTCGACGGCCAGCGAGCGTGCGAGGCAAAGCCGCTGGATCTGGCCACGGGAGAGTTCCGCACCCGGCTCGTCGAGTCTGTCTGCGACCTCGTCCCAGAGGTTGACCGTCCGGAGGTAACGTTCGACGCGGTCGTCGAGGTCCGCTTTCGAGTCGTAGTCGCCGGTGATCCGCAGCCCGTAGGCGACGTTCTCGTAGATCGTCAGCGGCAGCGCCGTCGGTTCCTGTGGGACGTAGCCGATACGCCGACGAATCTCCGGCACGGGCTCGTCGGTGTCGTAGATCGACTGGCCGTCGAGCCTGACGTCACCGTCGATTTCGACGTTCGGCTGGATCTCGTGGAGTCGATTGAGCGACTTCAACAGCGTCGACTTCCCACAGCCCGAGGGGCCGATGATGGCGGTCAGTTCGTTTTCGTTGAACTCGAGGCTGACGCCGTTTACGGCCTCTACGTTTCTGTTTCCGGTGTACGTTACGGCGAGTTCGTCGGTGGTGAGTGCAGCGTTCGTCATGAGTGTCTCCCTCCTGGCGTGTACCTGGCGTAGCGTCCGGCGAGCAGTTTCGAGACGACGATCAGGCCGAGGACGACCACGATGAGGACGAACGCCGCCGCGTAGGCGTGCGATCGGACCTCGGCGTTGAACGACATCGCCTGATCGAAGATGAGTACCGGCAGGGTCGTCGCCGGCTCGAACGGTCCTGCAGGCATGTTCGTACTCCGGCCGCTGGTGAACAGCACGGTCGCGGCGTCGCCGATTCCGCGGGCGAATCCCATGATGACCCCGGCGATGACGCCCGGTAGCGCCGCGCGGACGGTCATCAGCGCGGTCTCGAACCGCGTCGCGCCCAGACCGTAGGTCGCTTCCTTCACCGCATCGGGGGCGGATCGAAGCGCCTCGTCCGTATAGCGCGTCATGATCGGGTACTGGAAGATCGCGATGGCGACGATCCCGAAGAACAGGCTCGTCCGCGCGCCGACCGCGATGATGATCGTCAGCACGAACACACCGTAGACGATCGGCGGCGTCGCCCAGAGGACGTTGAGGAACATGTTCACCGCGTCGGAAAAGCGTTCGCTCGAGTAGTCACTCTGGAGGTAGATCGCCGTCGAGACCGCGAGCGTCATCGAGACGACCGTCGCCGGCCCGACGATGAAGATGCTGCCGAGGACGGCGTGGAGGAAGCCACCGTCGCCCTCGAGCATGTATCGCGAGCCGGGCGGCGTGATCATGATCGCGGGATCGGTGATAAACACCCGACCACCGCGGTAGATCGTCACGGCGACGACCAGTACCATCACGGCGACGACGAGCGCCGCGGCACCCCGTGCGAGATAGCCGAACAGTCGCTGTCTGGCGTGGCGGTCGATCACTGGTACTGCCACCTCTGCTGGAGTCGCTTGCGAAGGAGCATCGCGCCGAAGTTGAACAGCCAGACGACGATCACGAGCGCGAGGCCGACGAAGATCAGCGCCGACTGGCGAATCGGTACGGACATCAACTCACCGAAGTCGTTGACGATCAACGTCGGCAGGGTCTGGCCGGTCGCGAACAGCGAGTCGGGAATCTGGGTCTGTCCGCCGATCAGCATCGCCGGGACGATCGTCGCCCCGAAGACGCGACCGAACCCGAGCAGGATCGCCGAGAAGATTCCCGGCCCCGCTGCACGGAGCAGGACGATCCGGATCGTCTCCCACTGGGTCGCGCCGACACCCAGCGACGTCTCCCGGAGTTCGTCCGGCAGCGCCTCGAGCGATTCGACCGACAGGGAGATGATGAACGGCGTGACGACGATCGCCATCACGAGCGAAACGGTGAAGATGCCGAGGCCGGTCGCACCGGAGCCCACCGCCGGTGCGATATAGTCACCGACCAGCGGAACGACGACGATCAGCGCGACCAGCCCGAAGATGACACTCGGGATGGCCGCAAGTACGTCGATGAACGACGAGACGATCGTCTTCGTCCGGCCCTCGGCGAACTCGGCGATGTAGATCGCCGCGAGGATCGCGATCGGCGCGCCCATCAGCATCGAGAGGATCGTCACGTAGATCGTCCCGACGATCGCCGGGAGGAATCCGAACTCGTTTTGCTGTGGGCTCCAGTTCGAGGAGGTCAGCATCTGGACTACCGAGTACTCAGAGAGCAGCGGAAGCGACTGGTAAACCAGCGTCAGGACGATGAGGACGAACAGCGCGATAGCGAAGTAGCCGGCACCGGTTAGCCAGAGGCTGCTCACCCGCTCGGTGAGCAGCCGACGGCCGATGCGCTCGTCGCTCGCCGTCGCACCGTCGGTTCCATCCCCCGATTCCGTCGAAGCCGACATCGATCAGGTCACGCCTCCCCGGCCAGATTGTTCTGGGCCTCCTCGAGGCGGTCCTCCTCGAGTGGCACGTAGCCGTTGTCTCGGACGTACTCCTGTCCGTCAGAGAGGACCCACTCGACGAAGTCGTAGGCCTCGTCCTCGAATCCGCCGTTCGCGGCGAGGAACATCTCGCGGGCTGGCGGAGCCGGGTATCGACCCTCCTCGACTGCGGCGAGGAACTCGTCGCGGGTGTCGTAGAAGTCCTCCTCGTCGGAGAGACCGTCACCGTCCTGATCGAGCGGGATGGGGCGGACGGGGCTCTCGAGTTCGCCGCTGTCGAGCGCGTAGACGTAGTTGATGTTGTTCAGCGAGATAGCGTTCGGTTCCCGGCCGATAGCTTCGGCGACCGCCTGGTCGCCGTTGTGGTTGGCATCGGCGAGGTTCTCGAGTTCGCTCTCGGCCCAGGCGTCGTCTTCCCCACCGAGGAAGTCGCCCCACTGTTCGTACGCCGCCGAGGAGTCAGAGCGGCCGTAGACGGTAATCTCCTCGTCGACGTCGGCGTCCACGAGGTCGCCCCAGTTCGTGATCTCTTTCGTGAAGACCGCCTCGAGGTCTTCGCGGGTGAGGCCGTTCTCCTGGATCTCGTCGAAGACGGGGTTGTTCTCGTTGATCGTCCCGACGACGGTGTCGATGAGCATCGGCACGGCGAACAGCCCCTGCTCTACCTCTTCGTCGTACGGATCGCGGCCCATCATCGCAATGTCGACCTGCTCGTTGAAGAGGTCCGAGACGCCGACGCCGGTGCCGCCGCCGGAGATGTCGAACGTCGTGTCCGTCTCGTCGCTGTAAATGTCTGCCCAGACCTCCACCATCGGGAGCGGGCCGACGCCGCCAGAGATACGGACGGCACTGCTCGAGCCGCCGTTAGAGCTGGTACAGCCGGCAAGCGCGAGCGCTGAGCCGGCACCTGCGAGCTGTACCACAGAACGTCGAGAGTAGTTCTGCGTCATACTACCCCTTGTTGGCTATCTACTTGTATCAGCTTCTGAGCCAGCAAATCTGGGGCGTTCAACGCGAATGTCGCAAAACTCTCCACGGCGTGTGAGAAATCCTCACCCACTCCTGGCGAAGAGACACGCAGTCACCGCTCGAACCCGCCAGCAGCCCAGCGTGGCCGGTTGTCGCCGCTGGGAGATATCGTCGGCACTGGCCTGCGACGACGGATTCCACTGAAATGAGATTGGTTACGCCATCGGAGAGGGGGAAAATAGCCGTGATTACCCGCTCCACGGTCGGTTGAAGGTGATGCGGAGAATGCTACCGGTACCGGCGTGCGTCTTACACCCGGTCTGTGCGGACCGAGGCTTCGTTCGTCGACTGGGACGTCACAGGACCACGGTGAGCGCCGCCAGCGAGAGGGTGCTTGCCACGAGCAGCGCCACGAGAACGACGATCGCCGGCGTCGACCCGGTCTGGCGAAGGTCGGCGAGTTTGATCTCGGTGCCGAGGCCGACGAACGCGAGCAGGAACAGCCAGCCGTAGGCGTTCTCGATCGACGCCTGCTGGCCGGCCGTGAAGACCCCCAGCGACGAGAGCGCAGCGAGCGCCAGAAAACCGAGGACGAACTTGGGGAACGACCGCCAGAGCAGGACGAGCGACCGTCGACCGCCCTGCTGGCCGCCGGGTTCCCCGCGTGCGTAGTAGCTCGCATACGCGAGGACGACGACGCCGATCAAGGCGTTGCGCGCGAGTTTCGTTGTCGTCGCCCACTGGCCGGCCACCTCAGAGTGGGCGAACCCCACCGCCACGACCGGCCCGGTCGAAAACATGCTGACACCGGCCCAGATCCCGAAGACGACCCCCGAGAGGTCGAGCAGATCGCCGACGATCGGAAAGACCACGATCGTGATCGCGTCGAACAGCAAGACCGTGGCCGCGGCGTAGGCGACCTGCTCCTCTCGAGCCCGGATCGTCCCGGCGACGGCGACGACCGCCGAGACGCCACAGATGCTCGCACCGGCAGCGAGCACCGACGAGAGGCGGTCGGCCAGTCCGAAAACGTTCCGCGCGAGCGCCTCGACGACCAGCAGCGTCACCGCGGTGACGCCGACGACGATCGCCAGCACCGGCGCGCCAACGGCGAGCATCGAGTCGACCGACAGCGACGCGCCCAGCAGGACGATCCCTGCCCCGAGCCAGAGCTTGTGCGTAGCGATTCCCGGCTCGAGCGACTCTGGGAGGTCGACTGTGTTCGCGAGGACGAACCCGAGGCCGATCGCGACGAGCAGGTGGTTGGGACCGCCCAGTCCCTCGATGGCACGGGCCACCATTGCACCGAAAACGAGGATCGCGAGGCCCGGCAGGTATCGACGCGCCGCCACGGGATCACCACGGGATCTGCAGGTCGAACAGTCCGACGGAGACGACGATCATCGCACCGATGGCGACGCTCTGCCAGTCCCGCTCGAGGGAGTTCCAGCGCGCCTGGACCACGCCCGTGGTCCGTCTCCACAGCTCGGTCGGCATTCGTTCGACAGGTGGCACCTCGCACAGTTAACGGTTGTCGATTCCGTCGCCGATAGCGGAAAATATCTCCCACTCCTACGACGACAGCTCGAGCCACCGGCACATTCGGGATGAGTGTGACACACAATGTGGGTTGGTCACGAGAACCGTGGACGGTCGGTACACGAGCGGCGCTCGAGCCCTTTCGGCCTCCTTTTACCGGGCCGGCACGTATCTTCGAACATGACCACGCTCGCTTTCGACGAGGAGGGCGTCGACGTCGTCTACGAAGGCACCGAGTTCCGCCTCGAGCGCGACCTCATCGAGGAAGCTACGGAGAAGTCCTACTACGACGTGACCGATCACGAAGTGCTGAAGATCGTTGCCGAACAGCCCAATCTGCAGGGCGAACCCCGGCGCATCGGCGACATTCTCGAGTAGGCGTCACGGCGCTCGCCGTTCTCACTGACGCCGTTCACGATCCGCACCCGTCTCGAACCGCTCTGCGGCCGACTCGAACCCCAGTTCGTCGTGCTCGCGGCTCCGCCGACCCTCGAGTTCGGCGATCGCCTCCGGGTCTGGCACGGCGTCGTCGGTGATCCGCGCCCAGGAGTTGTGCACCTTCGCGTGACACCAGCGGCAGAGGTAGACGGTGATCTCGTGAGAGAGCGTCTCGCCGTCGCGTGCGTAGGATAGATGGTGTTCCTCGAGCAGCGGGCGCTCGTCGTCGTGGGCGATGCGCTTTTCTTCGAGACCACAGCGGACACACTCGCGGTCGCGATTCCGACAGCGAAAGTGCGGGCAATCGCCCCAGTGTGGTGTCTCGCTGGAGTTCATGCTGTCGTCCGGAGTCTCGGCGTCGACGTCTTCGGGGGGCCCGGACTCGAGCGGAGGTGCGCGGGGACCGGACGCGAGGTCCTGGTCCGATTCCGGATCGACGATCGGACACTGGTAGTCGTCCATCGCACGCTCGCGGGCGAACTCGGGGTCGTGGCCGTAGTGATCGTAGGCGTACCGGCAGCGCCCCTCGCTCGTGAGGTGGTCACAGATGCCTACGAACGCGTACGGGTCGTCGACCCCCACCGACGTACCCCGTGGCGTCTTTTCCATGTGCTCGTGGGGCCGTTGCGAACGCGTCGGTTTGAACGTATCGCCCGGATCGGTCACGCGACGGGGAGAGAAGGCGAGAACACTTTTGTCGTCTCGCTGCCGACTCGAGGTCGTGCGCGTGGTTCACCATCCGGCGGCGGGGTCGAGCGACGGTTCGGTACTGGCCAGCGAGGTCGAGGTCGCCGACACGCTCGTCAGCCAGACCCGCGGTCTGATGTTCAGGCGGTCGCTCCCCGACGACTACGCGCTGGCGTTTCCCTTCGACTCGGCGTCCACGCGCGACGTCCACATGCTGTTCGTCTTCGTCCCGCTGGACGTGATCTGGGTCACCGACGGCGTCGTCGAACGCGTCGAACGGCTCCGCCCCTGGCTGGGACTCGCCCGCGCGAAGGCGGACCTCATCCTCGAGTTGCCGGCCGGTCGGGCGTCTGCGGTCGAACCCGGTGATCGGGTCGTCCTCGAGGAGCGTCCGTAACGCGGCCGTCTTCCTGTTAGGTACCCCAGAGCAGTGCTGGATCGGTCAGCGTCAGTGCGAGCAGCAACAGCCAGATTCCGAGTGCAGCAACTCGCAGTATTCCTGCGACCCGTCGCGTCGTCGCCGGCGTTTCGGCTGCCCCCATCAGGCCGAATGCAGCCCCGAAAAAGAGCGCGACGACGGTTCCGCCAGTGGTAAAGAAAAGCGAGTAGCCGTACAGACAGAACGAGACCAGTGCAGTGACGAAATACAGCGACGCATGTCCCCACCCCAGAGGCTCGCCGTGAACGACTCGGTTCCAAATTGTCACTGTATATTTTATACTTTCGAGATAGTGTAAATACCCACTCTAGTCAGTGCTGTCAGGAAGGGACGAGATGATACGAAAGAACGTGGCTGTGGCGGGAGGATGTGACTACACGCGTCTCGTCGATCGGTCTTCGATTGGCGCGATTCGAAGCGACCCGTCCCCAACGATTTCGATGTCGTAGCCCTCGTACTGGAACGCGACCCGGCACGACGTCCCCGCGTCGGTAGCGTGAGCGACGAACGAATCCAGCGCTTCCGGATTCACGCTGTACCACAGGGGCTCGAGCTGGTCCGGTTCCGTGTCGGCAAGGGACGCGACACTGCTGACCACCGTATGGCTCGTCGATTGGTCGATGTGGTGTTCCAGATCGACTTTGTACATCGGGATTATTTCACCGCGATTCCTATGGTTATTCATGGTATTTTGTCTCCGAATGCTCATCACTCGTCCAACATCACTGATTGTTCGTGAACGAAGAAGTTCCTGATCCCTAATATATTTGGATGGCGACAGCAACGGTGGAGGCTGGTACCGACGCTCGCGTCCTCACCCACCGTGAACGCGGCGTTCACGACTGGTCTGAACGACGATACCGTCCAGATCGACCGCTATCGGGCCGTCCACCCGCCGTCGACGGTCAGGCAGGTCCCGGTGACGAACCTCGCGGCGTCGCTCGCGAGGAAGACGACCGGACCGGCGATGGCCTCGGGATCGGCGAACCGCTCGAGCGGCGTGCGCTCGAGGATCGATCGTCGGAGGTCGTCGTCTCGCTCGAGTTCCTCGGTGAGGGCCGTCGAGACGTACCCCGGTGCGACGGCGTTGACGCGGACGTCGGGTGCCCAGTCGAGGGCGATACTCTTCGTGAGGCCGACGAGACCGTGCTTGGAGGCGACGTAGGGGTGCTGACGCGGCAGGCCGACGACGCCGCCGACGCTGGCGACGTTGACGACCGCGCCGTCGTCACTCGCTTTCAGCGCGTCGGCCGCGGCGGCCGTCACCGAGAACGCACCCTCGAGGTTGACTTCGAGCACCGACTCGAGTCCGTCCCGGGAGACGGTCTCCGGGCGTCCGAGAGCCGACGCGGGGTTGATCCCGGCGTTGTTCACGACGACGTCCAGGCCGCCGAAGGTGTCGACCGTCTCCTCGATCAGGTCGTCGACCGCCGACTCGTCGGTTACGTCGGCCGTCATCGCCATCGCCTCCCCACCGTCGGCGTCGATCGTCTCGGCGACTGCGGTCACTTCGTCACTCGAGCGCGCGACCGGGACGACGGTCGCCCCCGCAGCGGCGAGTTCGACGGCGATCGCTCGGCCGATGCCGCGGCCGCCCCCCGTGACGAGGGCGACCCGTCCCTCGAGGTCGAACAGGTCTGTCATGACCGACGCGTCGCGCCGGGAGACCATGAACGTGGGTGATGACGGGAGTCCACCGTGGGTACCTCGAGTTACGCCTCGTCGACAGCGGACAGGGTAAACGAGAACGTCGATCCCTCGCCGGGTTCCGATTCGACCCAGATCTCACCGCCGTGGCGTTCGACGACGCGTTTACAGAGGGCGAGGCCGATGCCCGTCCCCGGGTGCTCGTCGTGGCTGACGAGTCGCTCGAAGACGTCGAAGATCCGATCGGCATGATCGGGATCGATCCCGACACCCTCGTCGCGGACCGAGACGACCCACTCGTCGCCGCTACGGGTCCGATCACGTTCGGCTGACACGTGAACACGCGGGGGTTCGTCCCCGCTGTAGGCGATCGCGTTCTCGAGGAGGTTCAAGAAGAGCTGGCGGAGCTGAGCCGTGTCGCCCACGACTCGTGGAAGGTCCTCGACGACGATCTCGGCCTCGTGTTCGTCGATCGAGACCTGCAAGTCCCGGCGGACCGTCTCGACCACGTCGTTCAGGGCGACCGGCTCGAGCGGCTGGCCCTGTGTCTGGACCCGGGAGTATTCGAGCAGGCCGTCGATCATCTCGCGCATTCGATCTGCGCCGTCGGTCGCGAACGCGATGAACTCTTCGCCGTCCTCGTCTAGCGCGTCCCCGTAGCGATCTTCGACGAGTTGCAGGTAACTCGAGACCATCCGGAGCGGTTCCTGCAGGTCGTGTGAAGCGACGTATGCGAACTGCTCTAACCGCTCGTTGGACTCCTCTAGGTCGTCGACGAGGTCCTCGAGTCGCCGCTGGTACTGCTGGCGCTCGATGGCTTCCGCGAGGACGTTCGCCACGCTCTGGACGAAGGTGACGTCCTGAGCGGTGAACGATCGCTGTCTCGAGTCGTAGCCCCCCAGAACGCCCCACGGGTCCTCGGGCGATCCGATGACGGTAGTAATCCCGCTCCTGATACCGCGGCGTTCCAGGAGGGCGGGGCGTCTCGGCGCCGATGTAGACTCGACGTCCTCGACGACGGGGCGCTCGGTCTCGAGGATCCTGTCTACCGAAAGCGCCGTTGCGTCGATCGATTCCGTCGGAGCGAGGACGTCATCCCAGCCGACCTGCTCACGGCAGGTGAGTCTCGAGCGACCGTCGAACTCGAACGCGATACAGCCCTCGACGTCGAGGCCCTCCGACAGCTTGGCGGTCAGTTCGCCCATCAGTTCGTCGACGTCGTCGGACTCGAGGGCGAACTGGCCGAGTTCGGCGACGATCCGCTGCTGTCGTTCTCGCCGACGGCGCTCGGAGACGTCTCTGGTGACGCCGACCCGTCCCGTCGTTTGGTCGTCGAACTCGTAGCGGGCGAATCGACTCTCGACGGTGATCGTCGTCCCGTCGGCACGGTAGAGCGCCTCCTCCAGCACGGCGACGTCCTGATCGCCGGACTCGAGGGCGTCCTGGTACTCGTTCGCGATATCGACGAACTCGTCGCCGAAGACGGTCTCGGCACGCTCGCCGATGAGGTCCTCCCGGTCGTACCCCGTCGTGGCGGCGAACCCCTCGTTGACCATCACGAATCGGCGATCGTCATCGAGGACGTAGATGCCGTCGTCGACGGTTTCGACGACCTGCCGGTACTGCTCGAGTTCGCGTTCGCGTCGTTTCTGGTCGGTTATCTCCCGGAAGTAGACCGATAGCCCCGTCTTGGACGGATAGATGGCGTTGTCGAACCACCTGTCGACCGGGTCGTAGTAATCTTCCATCGTGACGACGTCGTTCGTCTCGACTGCCTCTC